>DIBR01000064.1:0-75183 GCA_002415025.1 Spongiibacteraceae bacterium UBA5047 | reverse complement strand
AGGGTCAATAAGCCCGGCAACTTTTTGAGTGTATAGCGAGCCCCGGGGTCACTGTCGCTCCCGACGCTAAGCGTTTCGCTCAAGGGGTGGTAACCGGCTTTTGTGGCGGTAATAACGTAGTCGCCGGGACGCAGCAAATGATTACCGCCAAGCTCGACAACCAGACCACCGCTTATGTCGAGAGTTTCAGGCACTGGATCAATGTCGATTTTGACCGCCGTTGCGGTCAGCACAAACCACAAGCCGTAGAGTAAAAGCAGCGCACAGCCGCCGACCACAAACTGCCAGCGCGGTATGCGTTTTGCCGGAGCCGCTGCTCGCTGCTCCGGTGGCTGAAAATGTGTCGGCTTTACCGCATTGTTATTGTCAGTGTCGTCTGCCATTGCTTCTCAAATTTTTTCCGTGCAGCGTATGTCAAAAGGTTCGATAGAATCCATGTCGGGGCGAATGCTCAGTGTTTTTCGCGTGTCGCGATAACCTTCGCGCCGCCCCACAATAACGTAGTCGCCGGGTGTCAACTCCAGCCGGGTCTGCTGAAATTGTCCCAACTTGCCAACGCGATACACCATCACATGAGTGCTATTGTCTGACACGAGGGTAACAGTTAGTTTTCGCGACGCCTTCGCTAGCGCCTGACGCAATGTTTCTGTTTGCTGGCGCAACCTCGGGCCTGCAGACTCAATGCTGCGGGCCTGGTCAATGAGAGCGCTCGCCTCTTGCCGAACGGCATCGCTGTAAAGGCGTTGGGGCTGCTCAATAAGATTGCGCAAGGATTGATCTAACGCCAGCCGCTGCTGTGCCCGTTTCAGCCCCTGAGCGGCGAAGCTCAAGCTGGCATCCAGCTTCAACGCGCGCTGGTAGTCACGCTCGGCCTGCGCCCAGGCTTCGCTGCGCTCAGCGCGTTCGGCACTGACGCGCAGGCGTTCAACCACTTCCTGCTGCAAGCCGAATTCTGCCTGCGCCAGACCCTCCTTCACCGCCGCTTGACCGCCCTTGATTTTGTCGGCATTGAGAAACTCGCGCTTGGCCGCAGCATAGTCCCCTGCTTCCAGCGCCTGTTGGGCCGTTGAAAGGGCAATGCGAAACTCCCAGTCTTGCATTCCCTGCGCGGCGCGCAGCATACCCTCTTTTGCACCCTTGGCCTGGGGGTCCAGAGACAGGGCCTGTCGATACATCATTAATGCCTGATCCAGCCGGTCTTCGCGTTCGTGATTTTCTGCAGCCGCCAGCAGGGTCAACACCTGCTGCAGGGCCCTGGCCCGGCGCATACCCAGCGCCGCTAGGGTGTTCTCAGGATGGATGGCCAGCGCCAGTTCAAAGGCTTCGATAGCCGCATCACTATCGCCTGCCTCTATCGCCTCGTGACCTTCAACGAGGGTGGCCTTCAACAAGGGTTCAACCTGCCCGAGCAGGGTATTGGCATCGGCAATAGCCTTTTGCCAGTAGGTGGCGGCAGCTTCAAACTCCCGCTGCTCAAAATAGTGGCGGGCGCGCTCGTCATTTAACTGTATCTGTTTGTAGTCACTGGCGGCCCAGCGTTCAACCGCCAGTTTTTCCAGTTCGGCACGGCGCAGTTGCAAAGCATCCGCAATTCTCTGCGCCAACTGCCGCTTGGCAAGCACGGCTTCAGTATCGGGCACACCCGCGTCTGCCTGACTGGCGCCGGGCGCCGGAGCGGACAAATCGCCGGCCGCAGATAAATCCCGGCCCTGCTCCCCCTGCTGCCTTGACGACGGCAGTTGCCGCTCGTTAATTTGCGATGGCAACCACAGCACAACCAGTATCAATAACAATGCGATGGACAACACGGCGGCCCAGAACAGCGGCTTTTGCACCGCCGATTGCGCCGCAGGCTGCGCTTGCTCATGCGATTCGACAGGCGCACCAAACCGGGCTGGCGCAATGCGCTCGGGTTTTGGCTCCTGGTCGGGCGAAGTCATTGTCTGTCCTTATAAATCGTCGTCAGCTCCGCCGGTAGTTTCGGGGCCGCTCGCCGACGGCGTAAACCCGGTTTCTTCTACATAGATTTTACGCAGTAACTCGCGCCACTCCTGATACTGTGCTTCAGCAGAGCCGCTTAGGGTAACGGTTTTTCCATCCAGCTCGATAACCCGAGGTTTTAAATCGCCCGACAGAGACTCGCCCAACTCCTTAAGCGCCTCTATATGCAACTTCTTTTCTGCGTTTTTATCCAGGCCGGATTTAAACAAATAGGCACCGCCGCCAACAGCACTGATAGCAGCCGCGCCCTGCGCGCCGTTCGTGGCCTGACCGGCTCCGTAGATACCTGCCGCTACACCAACCGCGCCGGCAACCATGCGACCGATTGCTTCTTTACGCACTTTCTCCAGGTTTTTGGCTTCTCGATAACTCGAAGCCCGCCACTCATCGTAGGGCGCCTGAATCTGTTCGGAAAAAATATAGTAGTGCTGATCAAGCGCATCCACCAGGCGGTAGTCGCGCTCACGAATGCGGTTCACGCGCTGCACATTGGGGTCACCCTCTGCCGGCAGGCCACGCACACTGAATTGTCCGTCTTTCTCTCGCAGATATTCACCAAAGGCATCCGGCGCCAAATCATCGGCAAAACGCAGGAACGCCAGTTTGCGAATATCGCGCAGTTGCGCAGACGAGAGTTCCTTGCGCGCTTTGAGCAAGTCGTTGGCAATGCGATTGTACAAGTCCTGAAAGGGGTCCATCTCCGAGGGGTCAGAATCGCTATAGCTTAGACTGGCGGCCGTCTCTGAGTATTTTTTGTCTAACCAGACGCGACCGGAAGCATCAACCGCACGCACCGCCAGTTCCAGGTCGCGGCCATTCGATTCAATAATTTTGCCGGTTAGCAGCAATTCAGAATTGGTTTCGGTGCCGGGCACAACACGCACAGGGCCCCAATGGCCGGTGCTTTGCAGCGTTTCTCTCAGGCGGTAAGGAAAGTAGCCCGCCTCGGCTTTGCGCACCTGCGGAAAGATGCCGGAATCCTCTTCCACCGGTTCGGTGTAACCCGGATCAAAAACCGCAATATTAATATCCAGCAATTCAGCCTGCGGGATTTCGCGCTCGGCATGCACCGCGCGCGTGGCATTAACGTGCTTAACCGACTGGCTGACGCAGCCACCGAGCAGCGTCAGGCAAAGCAATGCGAACACTATGCGCGACTGACGACTAAGATCCGGCTTAGCGGTTGTTACGTTTGTAATCACGGTATTCATCCCACAACTTCTCGCGCAATTCAGGGTCGGGTTCATTTTCGGCGGCCTCGCGTAACTGCCGCGCCACGATGTCGTCGTCCTGACCGCTGGGCACATCGTCCGGGGCCGGCGGCAAGCTGGCTTTGTCACCGGGGCTGCCCGGTCGGCGACTGCCGCCCTGCGGCATGGAACCGCCTCCGCTTGCCGGCGGAGGTGGCGCACCATAACCGTATTGCTCGCCGCTGCCGCTGCCAGGCTGACCGGAACCGCTGCCGCCGCCTTCGTTACCCGACTCGCGGCGCCGGCGCTCCGCAGCCAACGCTTCGGCGCGCTGCGCCTCAGACAATTCCCGACCCTCTCGATCCAGCCGTTGATCAAAGCTGCCCAGCGAACGGGCAAGCTCGGCGTTCAACTCATCGTATTGTTCGCCTTCCGTTTGCGCGCCACCCCCGGAGGACGCACCACCGGCTGTGTCAGCCGCGGGTTGCTGCTCGGAGGCTTGCTCGCCAGCTGATTGTCCGGCCTGACTATCGGGCGGCGGTGGCGGCCAATCCGGATCGTCTGTTGGTCCGTCCGCACCCTGCTGCTGTTGCCTCGCTGACTCCTTTTCTGCCGCCGCTTTTGCGGCTTCAGCGGCGGCTTTTTCCTCTGCGGCCTGTTGCTCGGAGGCTTGCTGTTGCGCCTGCTCTGCCTGCTCCTGCGACTCGGGTGATTGCGGTTGGCTCGGAGGGCTCGCAGGGGGCGGACTGGGTGGCGTAGGCGGCGAGGGTGGCGGGGTGGCACACGCCGCAATCCAGACGCTGGCCGCTAACAACATCGCTGCGCGACAACCTGCCGGCAGAATCATCATGGCTGCTCCAACGATGGACGAAACTGATAAACAAAGCGAACCTGCTCCGCTTTCTCATTGCCTTCGTCGGTAAATTTCGGCCTGAATATGGTATCCCGGCTGTAGCGCAGGGCTTTATCTTTTAGTTCTTCGGCCTGCTTCGGACGCGCTTCCAGGAATTCAATATTGCGCGGCTGCCCGCGGGAATTGACGTCCATGACCACTTCAATTTCTCCGCCATAAGCACGTTGCAGTGCGGGGTCGTCGGTAGCGGGTAGTTTCATCGGCTTTTGGTATAGAGGCACGGGACGACCGAAAGTTTCACTCAGGCGCTCTTCGCCGGCACCTTGGCGCAACAGTTCGTAAGCCCGCTGGTAGTAGCGTCGCGCCTTGCGCTCATCACCAATCAGCTGGTAGTGATCGCCCAAATGCACATAGGTCTCGCCCAGCGCGGAAGGTTGGAGAGGCTCCTGCGCTTCCTGAATACGCAGCGCAATTTTAAGCGCCCGCACGGCTTTCCACTCACTGTCCAACAAAGCGCGATTGTCGGTACTCTCACCAAAATCATTACTAATTGCCCGCCGCACCTGATCGGTTCGCACAAAGGAATAACTGACGTTGCGCTCTGCCGCTTTGATATCGCGCAGCTTGTCGAGGTCGCTGCGCATGCGACGCGAGTAGCTGCCCGCAAGATCATAGTATAGTGGCACTAAATCGGCGTGACTCTCACCGCGCTCTGCGCCCAGAATTTCGAGCCGCTCTTCGTGCAGCAGGCTTTCCTGATAGGGAGCGTCCAGGCGACGGTACCACCGCGCGGCCTGCGCCAGTGCCTGTTCAAGCTCCGGGCCGCCCTTGAGCGCTTGCCGGTGAATATTAAGACCGCTTTCAAGCCGGTCGATGGCGCTTTCAAGTCGCCCGGTTTTCACAAAGCTTTCAAGCAGCAAGTCGTCATAGGCCGTCTGCTCGAGACTTTCCAGGCCCTTGTCGGTACGCGTAATAAAATTAGCTTGCTCGAAATGCTCGATCGCACGGGGGTAGTCTTCTGCCTGATAATAGGCAACAGCCAAGGCGTAGAGCGGCGGCGGCAAACGCGGGTCGCGAAAATTGCCGCTTGCCTTGAGCTTTTCAATGGCAAGTTGGAAATTGCCGATAGCGCCCACGCTGTCACCCAGACGCAGCTGCACCAGCGCAAGATTGTTCAAGGCTGCCGCCGCCCACTGGCGGTCTGCAGCAAGGCTTTGCGCCAAGGCCTCGGCCGGGTGCAGGGCCGCAGTGTAGTCGCCCGCCGCCACGGTTCGCTCCAGAGCCTGCTGGTGGACCATAAGTTTGGAATCAGACAAGGCCAGCGGAATCAGAGCTGGCAAGCGGCTGAAATCGGCCAGACCAGACCTGGCCACCGTTAACAGAAGCAGGAGCGCTACCATCGGGTATATGCGACCGCCTGCCATAGTTAGTGCCCCACCGTTTATAACCATCTTTTTACACCAAGACTTTGTACGCGAAGTTGATCCTCATGGATCAGATTTCAGCCAATCAGCTCCCTTTTGAGGGGGGCTTTCGCCCGTGTTGTTATTTATGTATTTTAACATCCAGACTAGCACCCAAATGAAGAATTAGCGCGGCTCTGCCGTGTTTTTATAAGAACGATAACTGTCCGTTTTTCAGTGGAGACATGCTATGGAACCTTACGCCGCTCTTTTTCTAACCGTTGGCATCGCGCTTTTATGGCTAAGCTGGCTGTTACTAATGATCACCTCTGCCAACGAGGATTTCAGCTGGGGTTTATGCACCCTGTTTTTGCCGCCGGTGTCCTACCTTTACGCGCTGGCGCGACTCGATAAGGCGCGCGATTCGATAACGCTGGCGGTTGGTGGCTGGCTGCTGATCTGGCTCGCACTCGCTACTTGAGGTAACAAATTTTATCGGTAACGACCTGTGCCGGATTACGATTCGGTAATAGCGGCCGACCAGATATTCTTATATTTAATTTATTTTCAATAGCTTACATAATTTTTACTTATCGGCTTTTCGTAACACTTACGATTTAAACTGGCAATTTAGTAACACTTTTAGAATAATAGGCACTGCCAACATGTTCTGAGAGTGAACTTTCTATGCAAACGTTTATGAAAACCCTGATGGTTGCCACTTTGGCCGCCGCTTCTGCAAGCTCTTTTGCAGCCCGCCCCACCAGCGTTATGTACACTGGCGAAGGCGTTAATGACGACGGCCTGGAATACTCCAGCTACGCGGTGAAGTGCACCAACGGCCAGCGTTACCCGCTGACTGCCTGGGACAACCGCCGCAAGTGGTGTGTAGGCGAAAGCTCGGCTGACGAGTGCCATCGCAAGCAGATTAAAGCTGCGAAAAAGGCCTGCAAAGCAGGCTGATTGCCGCACTATCCGGCGGGTTTACTATCCCGGTTGACCCGCCGCTTCCACCTCCTGAACATCTTCCACTGAAAACACCAACCTGGCCAAGCGACTGATCAGTTGCTTCTGGCGCGCCAAACCTTCCTCGGAAAACGGATCGACCTTCAGCATCTCCCGATACATCGGCGCCATGGTGATGTACGACATCACGATATTATTGAAGGCCATCACCGCCCAGGGTTCAAGATCGGCGCCCTCAAAAAATCCCAGCTCCGGCCCCGGTGCACTGTGCTCAAATAGCGGCCTGAACATCTCATTAACGATCATCGAAGTGTGCGGCCCGCCGGCAAGGGCCGCGTGCTGCAGCAGGCGTGCCAGATTGGGGTGCTGGTGATGCAGCTCCACAATGGTTTCCAGCCACTCAAGAATGCTGGCCCGGGTTATGGGTTGCTCCATCAGCGTTTGCAAAGGCTTGTTAAAGGTTTCAATCAGGCGGTCCAGAACCGCGCGATAGAGCGCTTCCTTGTTTTTGAAGTGATTGTAGAGACTGGGCGAACGCATGCCGACGCGATCAGCCACTTCGCCCAATGAGGTCGCTTTGTAGCCTTTTGCAGCAAACAGGGCCTCAGCCTCATCCAGTATGCGCGTAGGTGTATCTTTCAAATTATTCATCACTCTGCCGGTGTCAGCCGCTATGCTACCAAAATCGACCGCCAACGGGCGTTTTCAGAATACAAACACGTTACACTTGCGGAGTGTATCGGCACATTCCTACACAATAAAACCGAAGCGAGGAACGATCGAGAAGCTATGGACGACTATCGCGCAATTGAAAATTTGATGTACCGCTATGCCTTCACCCTGGACGCAGGTGACCTGAAGGGCGTTGCCGAACTGTTCCGCCACGGCGAGATTGTTGCTCCCGCCGCCGACTCCGTGGTCAAGGGCTACGATGCCGTACTGGAAATGTACAACAACTCTACCCGCTTATTTGACTGCGGCACGCCCAGAACCCGCCATATTATCAGCAACGTGCTAATCGAGGCTGAGGGCACAACCGCGAAGGCCCAGGCCTACTTCACCGTGGTACAGGCTGCGCCCGGCCTGCCCTTGCAAACCATCATCTCCGGACACTATAAAGACAGCTTTGAAAAGCATGAAGGCCAGTGGCGTTTTGCCCGTCGCGAAATGTATCCTGAACTGTTTGGCGATCTGAGCAAACACCTGCTGTTTGATGCAGCCTCTATTCAATAGCCTTCATCACACACCCTGAATCCCGAGACAGCATGAGCACAACACAAATGAACAAGCCGGGGCGGCGCGGTCTGCCCCGCATTATTGATGCCGGACGTTACTCCATGCGCGGGCTGCGAGCCGCCTGGACCCACGAAGAAGGCTTTCGCACTGAATGCGTGCTCATGCTGATTCTGGCGCCTCTGGCCGTGTGGCTGGCGAACACACCGGTGGAATTTCTTCTGCTTGTGGGGTCCTGCGCCCTGGTCATGCTGGCCGAAGTGATCAATTCAGCGATTGAGGCCATTGTTGATCGCGTCAGCCTTGACCAGCATCCCCTGTCCGGCCAGGCCAAGGATTTGGGGTCGGCAGCCGTATTCATCTGCATGATGCTGGTTTTGCTGGTCTGGGGCACCATCGCGGTGACGCGCTTCTGGCCGGCGCAGTAAGCCGAGCCGCAGAAAGCCGAAATATGGCCTTGTCTGGCAAATCCCCTTGACAGAATGGGCGCCAACAGGAATAATCCGCCCTCTTAAATTTTTGGCACTAGACCGGATTCAAGGAGTAAACGGGTGGCAAACTCTCCCCAAGCACGTAAACGCGCACGGCAAGCGGAAAAGCGCCGCAAGCATAATGCCAGCCTGCGTTCCATGGTGCGCACCTACCTGAAGAAAGTGGTAGCTGCCATTGCCTCAGGTGACGCGGAAGCGGCCAAGGCAGCCTACGCAGCAGCAACCCCGGTTGTTGACCGCATGGCCGACAAGGGCATTATCCACAAGAACAAGGCCGCTCGTCACAAGAGCCGCCTGAGCGCACAGATCAAGGCCATGAACGCCGCCTGATCTGCACGCACTCAACGCTTATAAAAAAACCCGCTGATCTGGCGGGTTTTTTATTGCCGGCGGAAAAAGCTACCGCGCCAGACACCAAGTCTTAACTCAGCACCAGATTATCCCGATGAATCAATTCCTCGTCACCGTGGTAACCCAGCAATTCTGTTATTGAGGCGCTTGGCTGCCCCGCAATCTTTCTCGCCTCATCGGCATTGTAATTTACCAGCCCGCGCGCAATTTCACGGCCCGACCCGTCTACGCAATTCACCAGGTCTCCCCGGCGAAAGTCGCCCGACACCGACTTCACACCAACGGCCAGCAAACTGCTTCCACGGCCAGTAAGCACCTTGACGGCACCGTCATCCAGTTCGAGTCGGCCACGCAACTGCAACTGCCCTGCCAGCCACTGCTTGCGAGCAGCAAGCTTCTGGCGCCTGGCCAACAGCCGGGTGCCAACCGGCTCGCCCGCCAGCAGGCGCTGCAATACCCGGGCTTCGGTGCCGCTGGCAATAATCGTATCGGCCCCGGCGCGCGCTGCCAGCCGCGCCGCACGCAACTTGGTAATCATGCCACCACGCCCCAGCGCACCGGCGCCAGACACCATCCCGTCAAGCGACTCATCACTGGCGTCGGCGCTATCAATCAAACGGGCATCCGCGTGGTGGCGCGGATCCTTGTCAAACAGCCCCGCTTGATCGGTCAAAATCACCAACACATCGGCGTCGACCAGATTGGCCACCAACGCAGCGAGGGTATCGTTGTCACCAAAGCGGATCTCGTCGGTAACCACCGTGTCATTTTCATTGACCACCGGCACAACACCGAGGTCAAGCAGGGTTTGCAACGCCCCACGCGCATTCAGATAGCGGTCGCGCGCGGAAATATCATCATGCCCCAGCAGTATCTGCGCGGTCTGCAAGCCATTCCGGGAAAAACGCGACTCATAGGCCTGTACCAGGCCCATTTGCCCTACCGCAGCCGCAGCCTGCAGACGATGGATCTCTTCCGGCCGCCGGGTCCAGCCCAAACGCGTCATACCCTCGGCAACGGCGCCGGAAGACACCAGTACCAGCTCGTGACCGGCGGCGCGCAGATCAACCATCTGCGACACCCAGTTATCCAGACCTTCGCCCCACAAGCCCTTGCCATTGGCCGTCAGCAGGGCACTGCCAATTTTCACTACCCAGCGCTGTGATCCTGCCGATTCATTCATGCGTTATTGCCCAATTGCAAAAGTCGCCCGGTATCAGGCGGTTAAGGCTCGTAGACCACTTCCACATCGCCGTCGTCATCGTCATCTTCTTCACTCTGGCGCGCGGCCTTACGCGCATCAGCAAGGTCCTGAATACGCTGCCTCGCCTCTGCCTGCATGGCGCGCTGGGTATCCAGCTCAAGTTGCTGAGCCTCTTCATTATCATGCTCTCGCTCGCGACAGGCTTCTACGTGTTCCAGCATGGCCCAGCACAAGGCGTCCGTATTGTCGCCACTCAAGGCCGACAGGAAAAAGACCGGCCCCTGCCAATCAAGACGCTCAACAATATCCCTGCAGACGGCTTCGCGCTCGCCCTCGGGCAATAAATCGGTTTTGTTCAGCACCAGCCAGCGAGGACGCTGATACAGCGTTTCACTGAAGGCTTTCAATTCAGCCATGATGACCTTGGCGGCATCAACCGGGTCCGAGCCATCCACCGGCAAAACATCCACGAGATGCAACAACAGGCGCGTACGCGTCAAATGCTTGAGAAAGCGGATACCCAGCCCCGCTCCCTCAGCCGCACCTTCAACCAGACCGGGAATGTCGGCGATCACAAAACTGCGGTGCTTCTGCATGGCCACCACACCCAGGTTCGGCACCAGCGTGGTAAAAGGATAATCTGCCACCTTCGGTTTGGCCGCCGATACCGAGCGTATCAGGGTGGATTTGCCTGCGTTAGGCAAACCGAGCAAGCCCACATCGGCCAGTACTTTCATCTCAAGGCGCAATTGCCGGGACTCACCTTCGGAACCGGGCGACGTCTGCATTGGCGTACGGTTAGTGCTGGACTTGAAGCGGGCATTGCCCAGACCGTGGAAGCCACCCTGCGCAACCTTTAACAGCTCACCGTCTTTTGACAGGTCACCCAGAACCTCGCCGGTACCCTCATCGATAACCGTGGTGCCAACCGGCACCACCAGTATCAGATCTTCACTGCTTTTACCCCGACAATTACTGCCCCGCCCGGCCTCACCATTGCCGGCCCGGTAGGAGCGAACATAGCGGTAGTCCACCAGCGTATTAACCGCATCGTCGGCGCGGAGAAAAACACTGCCGCCATCACCGCCATCACCGCCGTCGGGGCCACCCCTGGGAATATACTTCTCGCGCCGAAAACTCAGGCAGCCGCTACCGCCGTTGCCCGCGGCAACCTTGATTACGGTCTCATCAACAAATTTCATAGGAGTTTTCCGGCGTCGGTTTGTATTTCTTTAGCAGATACAAAAAAGCCCCGTCAAGCTGACGGGGCTTTTGTTGAGTCAGTAGAGCGTGTCAGGCCGCTTCAATGCTGACAAATGTGCGCTTGTTCGGGCCTTTTACCGCAAACTTCACCACGCCGTCCGCCTTGGCGAACAGAGTGTGATCTTTGCCGACACCCACGTTAACACCCGCGTGAAAACGCGTGCCACGCTGACGAACAATGATGCTGCCCGCAGGAACAGCCTGACCACCGAAACGCTTTACACCCAGGCGTTTGCTTTCGGAATCGCGACCGTTACGAGTACTACCACCAGCTTTCTTGTGAGCCATGAACCTTCTCCTTTACTTAGCCGCTAATACCGGTAATTTTGACTTCGGTATACCACTGACGGTGGCCGGCCTGTTTCATCGAGTGCTTGCGACGACGGAACTTCACGATTTTGACCTTCGCGAGACGACCGTGAGCAATCACTTCGGCAGTGACTTTAGCGCCAGCAACCAGCGGCGCGCCAATCTTGGCACTCTTGCCGTCATTCACCAGCAAGACTTTATCGAATTCCAGGGTTTCGCCGGTAGCCACTTCCAGCTTTTCCAGCTTGAGGGTCTCCCCCTCAATAACACGGTGTTGCTTGCCACCGCTTTCAATCACTGCGTACATAAACTCTCTCCAATCAGCCTGCTTGCTTGGGTTAATGATAAGGGCGACATCCTGTCGAGGTGCAAGTCCAGGCACTGCCGCTAGCCACAGGAATTCCAGAGGCCGGACAGTTTTGCTTCAGGGCCGCGCATTCTACGCAAAACCCGGCACAAGCTCAAGCTTTTCCAACCGATGGTAGCCAACCTTGACACCCCGAGCAGCGCCCCCTAGCATTCCCGCGGCAACTACAGGTGAAATCAGACAGATGCAGCATATCCGCGAGGTCGTCGCGACGGAATTTGACGCCGTCAACAGCCTCATCCTTGAGCAGCTCCACTCAGACGTCGGGCTGGTAGAAAATATCGGTCATTACATCATCGACGCCGGTGGCAAACGCCTGCGCCCCTTGCTGAGCCTGCTCTGCGCCGGCGCCAGTGGCGAAATCGGCGCCAGGCATATCCAGCTAGCCACCGTTATCGAGTTTATTCACACCGCCACTTTGCTGCATGATGACGTGGTCGATTTTTCGACCTTGCGGCGCGGCCTGCCTACCGCTAACGCAAAATGGGGTTCAGCTCCCAGCGTTCTGGTCGGCGACTTTCTGTATTCGCGCGCCTTTCAGATGCTCGTCACCATTGGTGATATGCCGCTGATGGGCTTGCTGTCCGACACCACCAACACCGTCGCCGAGGGCGAAGTGTTGCAACTGGTGCGCGCTGGCAACGCCGACGCTGACGCCGACACTTACTTCAATGTTATCCAGAACAAAACGGCCGTACTGTTTGCCGCTGCGTGCTCGGGTGCCGCACTGCTGAACAACTCCGACCTCAGCGGCTCCCTCTATGACTACGGCATGAATCTGGGCATGGCCTTCCAGCTGATTGACGATGTTCTTGATTACGAGGGTGATCCGGCCGAAACCGGAAAAAACATTGGCGACGATCTGAACGAAGGCAAGGCCACCCTACCGCTGATTTACGCCATGGAAAACGCGTCGCCGGCAGAATCCGACCTGATTCGCCACGCCATCACCGCAAAAGACGCCAGCAACCTGAAGGATGTGGTTCGCATCGTGCAGGCTTGCGGCGCGCTGGATTACACACGCAAAACGGCCGCAGAATATTCCGGTGATGCCTTGAGCGCACTAATCTCCCTGCGCGCGAGCAAATACCACCAAGCCTTGTTAGACTTGAGCAAGCTGGCGCTGACCCGAACAAAATAATTCAGGCGCCACCGCTCAACCCATTGCGAAGACGACGGATGAAAGCACTGCCTGACAGCACTGCCTGGAAAAAACTTGCCGAGCATTGTCACGCCCACGCGTCCGTCAGTATCCGCCAGCGTTTCGACCAGCAAACCAATCGCGCTGTCGAACTTAGCACCCAGGCGGGGCCTTTACGTTTCCACTACTCTCGTCAGCGCCTCGATGCACAAACCGTCGACCTGCTGTACACACTGGCAGATCGTTGCCGGGTTTCCGAAAAAGTCGCCGCTGTTATGCGCGGCGACGAAGTCAATCGCAGCGAACATCGCAGCGCCTGCCACAATCAGCTTCGCGCAACACACACCACTACCGCCATCGAAAGCATGCGCCAGCAAATGCGGCAGCTGGTCGATGCCGTTCATAGCGGAGCCCTCAAAAGTGCAACGGGGCAACGCTTCAGCCATATTGTTAATATCGGAATCGGCGGATCGGACCTGGGGCCGCGTCTGGTTATAGATGCGCTTGCGAACCAGTTGCCGCAAAAGCTCGCGTGCCATTTTCTCGCCAATATCGACCCGACGGCACTGAGCCGCATAACGAACCGATACCCTGCCGGTGAAACGCTGTTTTTAGTGTCGTCCAAATCGTTTGGCACCGAAGAAACACTGGCCAACGCGAAGGCCGCCATGGCCTGGGTGCGCGATGCTGTTGGCAGCCATTTTGCCCGGCATTTTATCGCCATTACCGCACAGCCGGACAAAGCCGCCGCTATCGGCATTACACGCAGCATCCCTTTTCCGGATTGGGTAGGCGGGCGTTTCTCTCTCTGGTCTGCAATCGGCTTGCCCATCGCGCTGACCTATGGCATGGACACTTATGAAAAGCTGCTGCACGGCGGTGAAAGCATTGACAAGCTGCTAGCCAGTGAAGCCAGACCCGCCCCCATACTCGCGGGGCTCATTGATGTCTGGAATCGCAATTTCCTGCAGTGCGGCGCACTCGCGATACTGCCCTACACAGAACGCTTGCGCTTGCTGCCCGACTACCTGCAGCAGCTATTTATGGAAAGCCAGGGCAAACATCTAACAGAAGCCGGCGAAGCGCTCGCCTACAAGACCGGCGTGGTGTTATTTGGCAGCCAGGGCACCAATGGACAGCACTCGTTCCACCAACTACTGCATCAGGGTAGCGATATTATTCCCTGCGATTTCCTGCTCCCCCTGCATAACGCTGACGCCACCGCCGACAGCGACCATCATCACCGATTGATAGCAAATTGTCTGGGGCAGAGCCTGACTCTGGCACACGGCGAAAGCACGACTGAAATCGCTGCACGCTTGCGCGCGGAGGGACATCCGGAAGATGAAATTGCCGCTCTGGCGGCGCACAAAACCATGCCGGGAAATCGCCCCCACTCACTCATCACTTTCGAAAAGGTGGACGCCTACACATTGGGGGCGCTAATTGCTTTTTACGAATACCGGATGATGGCGGCCAGTTTTGTGTGGGGCATAAACCCCTTTGACCAATGGGGCGTGGAGCTAGGCAAACTCAGCAGCCGCTCGATACTGCAAAGCCTGCGAGCCAATAGTGCAAACGCACTTGATCCCGTGGCGGCAGAGCTACTCAAGCGCAACACCAAAGACTAGCCGCTTACGGGCGCAGCCCACCCCTTACGTGTTTTGCGTCACGGCGAGAAACTCTCTTGGCAACTAACCGTTCGCCACACTGGCCATAAAGGCCAGCAGTTCCTCTGTTTTCTCGCGCATCAGCGCGTCATCAGCGCGAGACTCGACGTTTAAGCGAACCACAGGCTCGGTATTGGACATGCGCAGATTGAAGCGCCATTCGGCAAAGGCAACGCTGAGCCCATCAACTTTTTCCACGGATTCAGCATCTGCGCCATAGTGCCGCTCCACCGCGTCAATCACTGATTTCGGGTCGGCGATCGTGCTATTAATCTCGCCGCTACAGGGAAACCGCTCCATGCGTTCATCAACCAACTGCGACAGCGTTTTGCCCCTGCGTGACATCAATTGCGCCACCAACAACCAGGGAATCATGCCGCTATCACAGTAGGCGAAATCCCGAAAATAATGGTGCGCACTCATCTCACCACCGTAGATTGCGTTTTCACTGCGCATAATTTCCTTGATGAAAGCATGACCGGTCTTGCTTTGCACTGCCACCGAGCCGTTAGCTTCAACCAGCTCCCGGGTATTCCAGACCAGCCTCGGGTCGTGAACCACTTTTTCGCCGGGGCTATCCAGCAAAAAACTTTCTGCCAGCAAACCAACTACATAGTAACCTTCGATAAAACGACCGTTCTCATCAAAAAAGAAGCACCGATCAAAATCGCCATCCCAGGCAATACCCATATCCGCCTTTTCGGACAACACCGCATCAATGGTCGGCTTACGGTTTTCTTCAAGCAGCGGGTTAGGCACGCCGTTAGGAAAATTGCCATCGGGCTGGTGATGCACTTTGGTAAACGTGACCGGCAACCTGGATTCCAGCGCATCGATTACCGCACCCGCGCCGCCATTACCCGCATTGACCACTATCTTAAGCGGCTCCAGCGCACTCACATCTACATAGGACAGCAAATGCGCCACATATGCATCACTGGACTGATAGCTTTCGTAACTTCCACGTTTTGCCACCGCAGAAAAATCCGCACGTTCCGCACTCGCCTTGATATCAAACAGGCCGGTGTCACCGCTAATCGGCTTTGACTGCTCGCGCACAAATTTCATGCCGTTGTAGTCTTTAGGGTTGTGACTGGCCGTCACCGCAATGCCGCCACCGAATTTGCCATAACTGGTCGCAAAATAAATCTCTTCGGTGCCGCACTGACCTATGTCGAACACATCAACGCCGGAATCGCGCAGACCATTGACCAGAGCCATTTTGATCGATTCGCTGCTCAACCGAATATCGTGTCCGACAACAACACGTCCCGGCTCAACCACCTCGGCGTAAGCGCGACCAATACGATAGGCAATATCTTCGTTAAGTTGATCGGGAACGCGCCCGCGCACGTCATAGGCTTTAAAGCATGTTATTTCTTGCATGAATTTGAATACGTCCTGTCTATGCTGCACTACTGATCGTAAAAGTGCTCGAACACGAAATTGGTTGCCTCGACAAAGCCGGGTACGCTACCACAGTCAAAGCGGCGCCCCTTAAATTTGTACGCCATAACGCAACCGTCAGCGGCTTGCCTGTTCAGGGCATCCGTGATCTGAATTTCGCCATTTTTCCCGGGTTTGGTGTCCCGCAGAATATCGAAGATATCCGGCGTCAGAATATAGCGGCCTATGACAGCCAGGTTGGAAGGGGCCTCATCCACCGGAGGTTTCTCAACCATACTCTCGACGCGAAACAGGCCTTTATTCAACTCGGTGCCAACGATCACGCCGTATTTATCGACTTCGTCGCTGGGCACTTCCATCACCGCCACAATACTGCAGCGAAACTGCTTGTACAGCTTAACCATCTGCTGCATAACGCCGTCACCGCCATTGTTCAGGCACAGGTCATCCGACAAAATAACCCCGAACGCATCTTCGCGGCCAACCAGGACTTCGCCGGTGAGGATCGCGTGCCCCAGACCTTTCATTTCGCGCTGGCGGGTCATGGAAAAGGTTCCGGAGTTAATCACGTTGCGAATTGAATCGAGATACGACTCTTTAGATGTGCCCGCAATCTGGTGCTCCAGCTCGTAACTGATATCGAAATGATCAGCAATGGCGCGCTTGCCCCGCCCGGTTACAAAAGCAATATCGGTCAGCCCCGCCTGAATGGCTTCTTCCACCCCGTATTGCACCAGCGGTTTGTTGACGATGGGCAGCATTTCCTTGGGCATGGATTTGGTAGCGGGTAAAAACCGGGTTCCATAACCCGCCACCGGAAACAGACATTTTTTCATTATGATTCTTCTCCTGCGCTATTGGCTGCGCCCGTAAATATCTTCGAAGCGGACAATGTCATCCTCACCCAAATAACTGCCGGTTTGCACTTCGATAAGCTCCAACGGAATCACCCCGGGATTGCTCAGGCGATGCTTGGTGCCCAAGGGGATGTAAGTCGACTGGTCTTCTGACAGGATCATGGTTTGCTCGCCACAGACCACTTCGGCCGTTCCCTGAACCACAATCCAGTGCTCTGCCCGGTGATGGTGCATTTGCAGCGACAAACGCTCACCCGGCTTTACAATAATGCGTTTGACCTGAAATTGCTCGCCCACTACCAGGGACTCGTAGCTACCCCAGGGGCGATAAACCCGGTGCTGATGCTTGACCTCGTCGCGCCCTGCCTGCTGAAGTTTTTTGACGATCGCCTTTACGTCCTGCACCCGCGACTTGTCAGCCACCATTACCGCATCGGGGGTCTCCACCACCACCAGATTGCTGACACCGATAGCGGCCACCAAACGCCCCTGACTGCGTAAATAGCTATTACTGACATCCTCAATCAGCACGTCACCGGCGATGTGGTTGCTGCTGTCGTCTTTCTCTGCCACATCCCACAAGGCAGACCAGGAGCCGACGTCGCTCCAGCCGCAATCCAGCGATACCATCACCGCCTGGTCAGTGTGTTCCATCACTGCGTAATCGATGGAGTCGCTGGGGCAGGTGGCAAAGGCCTCGGCGTCGATTCTGACAAAGTCGAGATCACCGTGGGTCACAGACATTGCAGCTTCACAAGCCGCCAGCATGGCCGGGTTATGGCGTGCCAATTCGGCGAGATAGGTTTTAGCGGAAAACATGAACATGCCACTGTTCCAGCAGTATTCCCCACTGTCGAGATAGGTCTGCGCGGTGGCAAGGTCCGGCTTTTCTACAAACTGGGCCAGCTCAAAGGCCGCCTTCCCCAGCTCGGCTCCGCGCTTGAGGTAGCCATAACCGATTTCCGCCGCGGTCGGGACAATACCGAAAGTGACCAGCTTGCCATTCTCAGCATAGGGCATGCCGGCTTTGACGGCATCACGGAATGCACCCGTGTTTTGAATAACATGATCAGCCGGAAGCACCAGCAACGTCGCTTGCGGATCAGCTTTTAAGGCTTCGATCGCGGCCAGGGCAACAGCAGGCGCGGTATTCTTCCCCTCGGGCTCAAGCAAAATCGCTGCCGTTTCCTGGCTGATGGCACGGAACTGTTCCGCCACCAGAAAACGATGTTCTTCGTTGCAGACCACCACCGGAGCCGCAAGGTTATCCAGCCCCTGCAAGCGTTTTACGGTTTCCTGAAGCATGCTCAAATCGTGGGTCAGCGGCAAAAATTGCTTGGGATAGCTCTCCCGCGACACCGGCCATAATCGGCTTCCGACACCGCCGGACAAAAGAACGGGTACTAGCATGCATTTTTCCTGATTATTGTTAAGGGTTGCTACGCCTCCTGCCATTCGTCATTCGAGGCAACTCAGCGCGCAGCCGCCTATTGTCGCGACCTACCGCCATATAGTCAAAGCCGATGCGCCGCAGATAGCCCGGATCATACTGATTGCGCCCGTCCACAATCAGCTTGCCGCGCATGGCAAGCACCAATGCCCTGAAATCGGGCTGACGGAACCGCTTCCATTCGGTCACCAGAACCAGTGCATCGGCACTATTGGCTGCCTCGTACTGCTCTGCGGCAAGATGTAACCGCGCCCGCCCGGGATGCCCCGCAAAATACGCGCGCATATTGCCTGCCGCTACCGGGTCGTAGGCGCAAACACTGGCGCCGGCCTCAAGCAATTGCTCTATCAGCATCACCGACGGCGCTTCGCGAATATCGTCAGTGCCGGGCTTGAAGGCCAAGCCCCAGACACCTATCTGCCGACCCTTCAGATTTCCGGCGTAATAGTGATACAACTTCTCAAACAAACTGCGTTTTTGCAGATCATTGCGCGCATCGACTGCACGGAGGATCGCCATATCCACCCCGCTGTCTGCTCCCGTGGCGATTAAGGCCCGCACATCCTTGGGAAAGCATGAGCCACCGTAGCCCGCGCCGGGGTAGAGAAAGGCATTGCCGATACGCTGGTCTGCACCCATTCCAAGACGCACCTGCTCCACGTCAACGGAGCGCGATTCACACAGGTTTGCGATCTCATTCATAAACGATATACGAGCGGCCAGCATGGCATTGGAGGCGTATTTGGTCATTTCCGCCTCACGGCGCCCCATATACATGACCCGGTCGTTGCGCCGCAGATAGGGCGCGTAGAGCACACTCATCAGCTCCCGCGCCCGCTCGGATTCAGCGCCGATGATAATCCGGTCGGGCGTCATAAAGTCGGCGACAGCGGTGCCCTCCTTCAGAAACTCCGGGTTACTCACCACATCGAACTCCAGCCGCTCGCCGCGTATCGCGAGCTGATGACCAATAATGGCCGCCACCTTATCGCCGGCGCCAACCGGCACCGTAGACTTGACGACGATCACCGCGTCATCGCTCAAATAACGCCCCAGACTCTCGGCAACGGCAAACACCGCGCTCAGGTCGCAATGGCCGTCCGCCTGCATGGGTGTGCCCACGGCGATGAAGATGTAGTCGGCACCCCCAATGGCGCCTGCTATTGAATCACTATAGGCCAGTAGCCCCGCCTCAGTGGCAGAGCGCATAACCGGTTCCAGGCCCGGCTCATAGATCGGGATGTCACCCGCGCGCAAGCGCTCAATCTTTTCCCTGCTCTGATCAATACACACCACCCTGTTACCCATCTCAGTCAGACAGGCGCCTGTCACCAGCCCCACATAACCACTGCCTATCACCGCGATCTTCATCTGCTCTCTCCTGTAGAGTGATCGCGCCATAAATACGGCAGTTGCATGACATGCTGATGTCATTCGTTTTACTGATTTTTGACAACCCAGTGTTGACAGCGAACACGCTGACCACTTCGTCAGCTCTGTGCTACCATTCGCGAAATTTTTCGGAAGCCGTACTCGCCAATGTCCCTGATTCACCAGAATTCCTTCACAAAAGAAGAGCTTATTGCCTGCGGCAAAGGCGAACTATTCGGCCCGGGCAACCCCACGTTGCCGTCCGACAACATGCTGATGGTTGACCGCATTACGCACATCAACCACGAAGACGGCGAGCACGGCAAAGGTCGTATCATCGCCGAGCTGGATATTCGGCCCGACCTCTGGTTCTTTGACTGCCACTTCAAAGGTGACCCGGTAATGCCCGGCTGTCTGGGGCTGGATGCCATGTGGCAACTGGTCGGCTTCTTTCTTGGCTGGAAGGGCAACAAGGGCAAAGGCCGTGCACTCGGCGCGGGCGAGATCAAATTCACCGGGCAGATACTCCCGGACGCCAAGCTCGTCACATATCAATTGGATTTCAAGCGCGTCATCGAGCGCAAACTGGTGATGGGCATTGCCGACGGACAAGTCTCCGTTGATGGCGATGTTATCTATACCGCCAAGGATCTGCGCGTGGGCCTGTTCCAGACCGACGGCAAGGATTTCGGTTAGACTCCCCTTGAAAAGCCGCAGCAAACCAGCGAACTGAATCGCACAGAGGACATCATGAAACGCGTCGTTATCACAGGCATGGGTGTTGTATCGCCCCTCGGCAATAACCTCACTGAAGCACTGGCATCCCTGCAGCAGGGCAAATCCGGCATCGCACTCAACGAAACCTACAAGGAAATGGGTTTTCGCAGTCACGTGTCGGGCAGTATCAACCTGGACACCAGCGAGTTGATTGACCGCAAGCAACGCCGCTTTATGGGCGATGCTGCGGCATGGACCTACATCGCGATGCAGGAAGCCATTAGCGATGCCGGCCTCGAGGACAGCGACGTTTCCAACGAACGAACCGGCATTATTGCCGGCTCCGGTGGAGCTTCATCAGCCAACCTGGTTGAATCAGCCGATATTCTTCGCGAAAAAGGCGTCAAGCGACTCGGGCCTTACCGCGTCACCCAAACCATGGGCAGCACTGTATCAGCTTGCCTGGCCACCCCTTTTAAAATTAAAGGTGTTAACTATTCCATATCCTCAGCTTGCGCGACCAGTGCCCACTGTATCGGCAATGCCATGGAGCAGATTCAGCTCGGCAAGCAGGATGTGGTTTTTGCCGGCGGCGGCGAAGAAGAACACTGGACGCTGAGCTGTCTGTTTGACGCGATGGGAGCATTATCAACCAAATATAACGACACACCTGAAAGAGCCTCACGCCCCTATGATGCCAACCGCGACGGCTTCGTTATTGCTGGCGGCGCCGGCATGGTGGTACTGGAGGAGCTTGAGCACGCCAAGGCGCGCGGCGCGACAATTTACGCTGAAGTGGTAGGCTACGGCGCTACCTCCGACGGCTACGATATGGTCGCCCCCAGCGGTGAAGGCGCCGTGCGGTGTATGCGCCAGGCAATCAACGGCCTCAGCGACAAGGTTGACTACATCAACTCGCACGGCACCTCGACTCCTGCCGGCGATATTCAGGAACTCAAAGCCATGAAAACGGTGTTTGAGGGCAAGGAATTACCCATGATCGGCTCGACCAAATCGCTCGCTGGCCACACTCTGGGCGCAACCGGTGTACACGAAGCCATCTATTCGCTGCTGATGATGAAGCACAATTTCGTTGCGGCTTCAGCCAACATCGAAACACTGGACCCGGAAGCCGAGGGCATGCCGATCCTGCGTAAGCGCAAAGACGGAGTGGAACTGAATACCATCATGTCCAATAGTTTTGGCTTTGGCGGCACCAACTCCACATTGGTTTTCAAGCGATATCAGGCATAGCGCCGAGACCGAGCACCGGCGTCGTTTTCGCCTGCAGGGCAGGCTCCTACAACCCAGTTAGGTAGGAGATTCTATGTTTGACTGCGGGCTTTGAATGCTGCTTTCCCTCTCCTTTCTGGGAGAGGGTTTGTAGGAGCCTGCCCTGCAGGCGAATCCAATCTGCTAAAAAATCAAACCAGCAACTCGCTCAGCAACAGCGCGTCAACCTTCTCGCCCTCTGCCACAGTAGCGCCCACCGGCAATATCACCAGCGCGTTGGCCCAGGCTGCAGATGCCAACACCCCGGAGCTTTGATTGTTGTGCAAGCGCGCTGTCATTGCCCCGCCTGACAACTCAACTCTGGCGCGTAAATACTCCTGCCTGCTGCCCGCCTTCGGCCAGTCAAAACCTGCCGCAACCGGCCACGCTTGCGGGCGGGTGACCGTCGCACCCTGCATCGCCAGTAAATAAGGCTTTACCAAAATCAGAAAAGTGACAAAGCCCGACGAGGGGTTGCCGGGCAAACCGAAAAAGGCGGCCTTGCCAATACGGCCATAGGCCAGCGGCTTACCCGGCTTGATGGCCAATTTCCAGAGTTTGAGTTGACCGAGCCGCTCGACCTGCGCTTTGACGTGATCTTCTTCGCCTGCGGAAACACCACCTGTGGAAAGAATCATATCGGCACTATCAGCGGCAGCGTCCAAGGCGGCGTACGTAGCCTCTGCGCTGTCTTCAACAATGCCGCAGTCATAAACCTCACAGCCCATTCCGGTCAGCAGGGCAGTCAGCATGGCCCGATTGGAATTGTAGATCTGCCCTTCTGCCAGTGTCTCGCCAGGCTCCACCAGTTCGTCGCCGGTTGAAAGCAGGGCTATGCGCGGCTTTCGCGAGACATCAACCCGCGCCAAACCCAATGACGCCAGCAAACCGATATCTGCCGCCGCCAAACGTTCGCCGCCCCGATACTGCTGGCTGCCGCAGGCAATATCCTGACCTTTGGGCCTGATATGCTGTCCGGGAGCTGGCCGCTCGAGAATACGGATACCGCCCTCAAGCTGCTCGCAGTCCTCCTGCATAACAACCGTATCGGCGCCGGGCGGAATGGGCGCGCCGGTAAATATCCGCGCCGCTGTACCCGCCGCCAGCGGTTCACCCACCTGACCGGCCGCGATTCTCTGGCTAATGGCAATACAAGCCTGTTCAGCATCAGCCACACGCAAGGCGTAACCGTCCATCGCGGAGTTATTCAGCGGTGGCACATCAACGCTCGCCGTTACCGATTGGCGTATAACCCGGCCATTTGCTTCAGCCAGAGCGCAGTTTTCCACTGGCAGCAGCTCGACGTCAGCAAGCAGTTCCGCTATCGCTTTTTCAACAGGCATCAAAGCCATGACTAGTTCGGCTCGTTGCGCTTGCGAGTATTAAGCACACCCACAAAATTGCAGGGTTTGTGGGTACTTCTCAGCTGCTCCTGAATAATGCCGCTCCAGGCCGTTTTGCAGGCACCGGTCGAACCCGGCACACAAAAAATAACGGTATTGTTGGCAAGCCCGGCCAACGCGCGAGACTGTATTGTCGACGACCCAATTTCATCAAAAGACAGTTGTCGGAATAATTCACCAAAGCCGTCAATGCTTTTATCGAACAACACCGACACAGCTTCCGGCGTTGAGTCACGTCCTGAAAACCCCGTGCCGCCGGTAACCAATATCGCGTCGACGTCGTCACGGGCAATCCACTGCGAAATGATTGAACGCATCTGGTAGATATCATCTTTGACAATCTTTTTGTCAGCTACAACATGACCGTCGGCTACCGCTGCATCACGCAGAAAATGGCCCGAGCTGTCAGTGGTTTCGTCGCGGGTATCCGACACGGTCAATACCGCAACATTCAGGGGAATCAGGTTAGACGATGCACTCATGCTTGTTTACCTTTTAGCTTGCCTTCACACAGGTGCTTGACCGGCTGAGGAAGGTGCGCCCGCCAGGGGAGCTGTTTAATGCCGAAGTGATGCAGAATTTTTTCGCAGCGCAGCACCGGAATAGAGGGCTCAATGCGCGCACCCGATTCCAGAATTTCGAGACTGGTTTTCGCCTTGCTCAAGTCAACATGCTGTGAAGCAAATGCCAGCATAACTTCCGCAAATTCGTAGGCACTGGTCTGCCCCGAACTGTTGTAGTGATAGCTGCCCCAGTTTTGCGCACCACTGGCTATCTGATCGATGAGCGCGGAGATCACACGAGACAGATCCGACACATAGGTCGGGCAGGTTTTCAGTGTTGAGTTCAGCGGTATCGGGCCACCCGCGACCAGATTCTTATACAACCCTGTGAAAAAATTTTGACCCTGTTCACTGAATACAGGGCCTGTGCGCAGAACCAGATGCTTTTCGATGTGGCTTTCCAGCAAGCGCTCGACGGCAGTAAGGCGGCCACCGGCCACACTGCCCGGCTGCGGCTTTTCTGTTTCGCGGTGATTCAGCGGCGCTTCGTCGCCGTCAAAGACCCGACCGTCGCTTAAAAAAAGCAGCGGACAATCTGCTTTCTCTGCCAGTTCCACCAGGTGATGTCGCGCCTCTCCGGTGATCGACAATGCGTTGCCGGCCTGCAAAGCCGTTAACGTGGCGATGTCCAGCACCAGCGAACCCGCCAGATCGCCAAGCGTCAGAGCCGGCAACTGATCTGGCGTCACTTCCTGATAGCTGCGTCCGCGCATATCAAACCACTGCGTTACGGCATGGCTTAGCGGCGAAGGCGTTGCAATAAGCAAAACTTTCAAATTGAAGGCACTCGCATTGCGGCGATAAAGTAATAAAGCGTGGTTGGGCTATTGTAGGCGGGCGGGCGGAGAACTGCGATAGCTGCGGGCCAGTTTCAGCCACGCAGCATGCAAACATTCACGATGGCATTTGTAGAATTTCTATCATCAGCGGGTCATTGTCGCGCTCAAGATAGGCAAAGACTGTGTCCTCAGACCAGCGCTTGTACCAAATTGACCGATACCCCTCGGCTCCGAGCTTCTCGATCCAGGTATCCGCATTGTCGACACGAAAACGTAGATGCTGCATGCCCTCGCTACCGTTGTCGATAAACTCTCGATGCGGACTTTCGCCTGACACCCACTGGATCAACTCTATTTCAAGGTTGCCACTGCGACCAAAGGCCAGCTTTAGCTCACAGCTGGCCTCCCGCCCTCGAAAATCGGCCGAGGGCACCTGCGCATCCATTGTGGTGAACGGTCCGAAAAGCGCATCGTATTGCGCGATGGCCTTATCCAGATCCTTAACCACAAAGCCCACTTGATCAATGGGCGGCAAACCCAGCGCCGCCAGTTGCTGCTCACTCATCACTCACTCCTGCAGAGGTTGTATATAGTCTTTGGCAAACTGCTCCATCAGACGCCGTTTTTCGTCCAGCGACGATTGCGGACCAAGGCTGAACATAAAAGGCGCACTGCAACCGGCGGTCATGCCGGCGTCACGCAGTCGCTTAAGCGTGTCGACATTCGCCGGACGCGTCAGACCAATTACCGTCTCGAAGGGCAGGTGATCGCGGCCGGCAGCGGCTCGCAGTTTCTGTAACTGCGCCAGCACCCCGGGCACGTCGTCGGGGTCGGTGCCGTTGCCAATCCATCCGTCCGCCTTTTCTGCGGTGCGTCGCAAAGCGGGCGCACTCACGCCTCCCAGATAGATCGGCACCGGCTGACTTGGCGCGGGCAGCACGCGGCAGGCATCAAACTGAAACTCACTGCCCGCGTGCGACACCATATCGCCAGTCCAGATTTTGCGCGCAATCTCCATACACTCATCCAGGCGTTTGCCGCGGCGGCGAAAATCGACGCCGTAGGCATCAAACTCCTCTTTCATCCAACCCGAGCCCGCCCCCAAAACAACGCGGTTGTTGCTCATCACCGCCAGCGTTCCGGTCGCTTTCGCCACCTCAATCGGGTTGCGCAGCGGCAACACGTAGACGGAAACCGACAATTTAAGGCGAGATGTCACTGCCGCAATCATGCCCAGCGCTATCCAGCAATCCGGGTAGGGGGAGGCATGGGTCATCGGCGGTTTGCCATCGGGTGAATAAGGGTAAACCGTGTTTACGACTTCCGGGTAAACGGCGTGATCACCCAGCATAACGCCTTCAAAACCCAGTTCTTCCGCAAACTGCGCGATTGGCAGTAACTGGTCCGGTTCGACCCAATGCAGCATTTGCCAGAATTTCATTGGAGCTCCCGCGTCACTTTAATACGACCATATTACTGCACGGCGAACAAACTGCAACGCTGGCAAGTCCAGCAAACTGAACCGATGCTCAGCAGATTGAATAGGTCTCGTTTAAGTAATCCAGAATATCGGCTGACTCGAACATCGCAACGCCGGTATTCGGATCTTCCAGATACGGCGACATTACCTTGCCCGCTCGCCGCTTCAATGTTTGACGGTTCGCGCTGACATGAGCCATCTCCGGCCACAGACGATCACGAATTTTAGTCAGCGCAAAATCCTGCCACTGGCCCTTGCCAATGTTGTGCAAGTTGTAAGGCAGCTCCAACTCGCACAGCAATTCGCGAACAGGCCGTGCATAAGGACTGGATTCAAAGCTCCACAGCGCCAGCGGCTTTTCCGCCGCCAGGGCCGGACGCGCCCGCAAGCCTTTGCTCAAGCGCAGACCGGACGCCAGCATGGACGAGGGCGTATCCACCAACGACATTTTGAATCGCGATGGCGCCGGGCGCTGGGCATAGGTTTGATACAAATACTCAATAATATCCAGCGATTCATACATCGCCGTCTCGGTGTTCGGGTCAACCAGATACGGGAATTGCGCCTTGCCGCCGGCGGCAATGACTTCTTCCCGAAAGCGAGTTCCTCCCTTCGGACAGGGCAAAACCAGAACCTCCAGATCCAGCTCCGTGAGCACTTCTCGCACCAGCCGGCAATAGGGGCAGTTTTCCATTTCGTAAAGCTTCAGAGCGTGTGCCGGCTGCAGCGCCGCCGGCCTGGCATTTGTGCCGCGCCACAGGGCCGCGGACGAGGCCAGCAGTGAGCCGGCAAGATTGAGGACAGACGTCATGAAGCCTTCCTTGAATGATCGGGTTGCCCGGCAGTGTACGCGCTTTTTTGCCCCGGGTTTAGCCCGCCCAAAAATGCAAAAGCCCCTGCTGGCAGGGGCTTTTGGCAATCACATACGCTCTGACTAGAAGGGGATATCATCATCGAAATCATCAAACCCGCCCGCTGGCGCCTGCTGACTCGGATTGCCCTGAGGCTGGCTGCCCTGCGACTGGTTTTGCTGCGGCGGCGCTGATTGCTGCTGACGCGGTGGCGCCTGATTGTAATCCTGCTGCCCCATGCCACCACCGCCACCGCCACGGCTGTCGAGCATTTGCATCTCAGCGGCAACAATTTCGGTGGTATAGCGATCCTGCCCGTCCTGCCCCTGCCATTTACGGGTGCGCAGCGAGCCCTCAACGTAAACCTTGGAGCCCTTTTTCAGGTATTCACCGGCAATTTCAGCCAGGCGGTTAAAAAAGACCACACGATGCCACTCCGTGCGTTCCTGCTGCTGACCACTGTTCTTATCCTTCCAGGTTTCACTGGTTGCGACTGTAATATTGGTGACCGCGCCACCCGACGGCATATAGCGCGTTTCCGGGTCTTGCCCCAGATTGCCGACCAGAATTACTTTGTTAACAGAACCTTTACTCATTTTTCTAAATACCCCATATATATTAATAACTTAAACGTGAACATTTGAATATCTACTACGGCTTTAAAGACTCGACCACATGCAAAGGTATTTTTGTGGAATCCAAGCCGACTAACCGAGAGTCCTTCAGCTGCCTTAGAAGCCTCAAAATCACGTCGTAAGAATCCTTGTGTCTATCAGTGTCGGAGTGTTTCTCCTCATAGCGAGTGCACAACCGACCAGCATCAACTATACAGCCCTCGGTCAATTTATCGACCAGTTTTGCAAAGACATATAGCTCATCTTCCTGCCTCATCAGAGCGTGCCCCTCACTCCCCTCGCGGGTTTCATACACCCTAATCCTGTCTTGCTGAGAGACAACCTGATCTATCAGCTTTTTGTTCTCCTTCTTCAAGCGAGCCATCTCAACCACAGCGTCCGACAACTTAGCCCGCTTTGTTTTCTTGCCTAGCTTAGTCGCCTTTAGGCTGATGGCCTCATCAATCTCCCTGAGCAGATCGGCATGAACATACTCACCAGTAGTGGCATTCTTGGAGTATAGCGTGTTGGCTCCTATCCTTTTGCCGTTCTCACGAACCGCCCCCCGAATCACATCCGTCTGGACGAATGAGCCTCCAGACTCCAGCAATCGTGCGAGCGATTCTCTTACAGCCTTATTGATGCTGTTTTTATTCTCCTTTCGCTTACTCATGCTCCTCCTCGCCGACCCAGCGAAGAACCACTTCCGCTCGCTCCATGCTTTCCCTTGCCGCTTTCTGAACTAATGGATTGTCAGAATTTTGAAGAACCTTTTCATGAGCACTCCTCCGCCCCTCCCAGACATTCTTACGCGAGCTACTCACACCGAAACCAACACAAGAAGTACAATGAGCATCATTGCGATTTGCGTAGTCTGGACCTCTACCATCTGTGGAGCACTTTGCAAACCTTTCACGCCCCCGAGACATCATGCACATACCATCCACCTGAGGTACAAGGGTGTAATCATGCCTATCAATCAATGTCTCAACAAACTCGCGAGCAGCCCCAGGAGTAACAACAGATACTTTTGACTGAAGTATTCGCCCATAGCGCCTCATCGACCTTCCGGCGCCCCCATGCAGGCTTCTATCTCCAAGTATTGCATCCTCCATCACTCTGGCCATCAATTCGCGCTGAGCTTCAGTTAGAAACTTAAACACATCCTCATCTTCCGTATAAGCGCGAATATATTCAGAGCCATTGTGGTAAAGCATTTTTGATAAGTGATAGAGCTCTCCCACCTCAAAACGCCAAGCCCACATCATTGAAAAAGCCCGCCTAAACATGTGAGGCCTAAGCCTTTTTAGCTCTGAATTAGTATGCACGAGAAACTTATCCAGCAGCGTATTGATAGTTGTGGCTGATAAAAAAATACTTGGGTTTTTGTTCGCAGAATAAGGGATTGGCGGACGAAGAAAAAACACACCGCCATCATACCCTTCAGACTCCCTTAACGGCTTGGTAAGCAGGCCTATCACCTCAAAGGCCAACGACAACTCGGCAGTCATTGGCCTTGAGGTCTTCCTGCCACTGCTTGTTAATGCGGTTTTATCAACCAAACCAATAAGCTCTTCAGCCTCCTCATTTAGAACACTGGCCACATCACTAACATCAGTGTTATGAAGCTCATGCCTTCTCTCGCCAAGCAGAACAAATATAATCACGAGGCCTGAAGCATATAGAGCCTCAACATCGTCGTACAGTCTTACTACTGATTCGCCAGCCCGAGCCTTATATGCGCCTGCACCACCGCTAAACTCCTCATATACCTGCCTCTTTAGCTCAAGCCTAGAAAGCACATCCTTGTAGTTTTTCAGATTATTTAATGCTGCATCGACTAGAACAAAAAGCACCTCTGGCTCTATAGTTTCTGTATGGCCATCAGGCGCACCTATCTGTTTGGCTCGCCTTATTAATGAGCCATTTTGCATGTATGGGTCAAAGCCAATACCCACTCCAAAAACCTCACGCATCGTGAAAAGGGACTTAAAACAACCAAGCTTAGCCTCAACGGAAGAGGCGGCTAGATTCTGAGACCTTACATACTCCTCCCATAAAGCCAAATCAGCACGAGTGATATCCTCAATTCTTCGGCACTTCCTTGCATCGCACAGCCAAACAAACAAGCTCCGATTCAATCTAGCCCAAGCAACTAAGGAGCTAGTCTTGTTGCATTCATTGGCGTCACTTTCCATATAGGAGTATGTGCACCACCTAGCAAGATCACGCCAGTAGCCATCTAATCCCAGCAAATTGCTATCAGAAAAAAGATCCCAGTTCAGTGTGAAGTGGCTATTAGGGTAGCTTTTCACTGAAGGCTCAAGCCTCCACTCCATGTCGTCGAGCGAATCGTTCAACAACCAATCAGGCCGGCGAACATTGGCAAAACTACTGACATAACCATCAGGATTATCCGAGCGGGCATTTATGTTAGCCTTCAAAGCCTGCCTATAATCTAATTGATGCATGGCACCACCACATCATCAAGAATGAGTCTCGCCGCTCTGATTGTTTTTTTAGCAGTCTTACCAATCAATGTTTGATATTCCACTAATCTAGGCTCCCAGTAGCCGCGCCACCTTTCAATATTTTCAAAAATGAGCCGGTCCTTTGCTTCTAGTATCGCCTTCTCCCAAGCGAGCCACTCTGCAACCAGCACCTCGTCACCCCAAATAATTCTTTTTGCCTCGCAATCGGTGCAAGCAAGAAGCTCTGCGCAGTTTTTTTCTTCGATGCTTGCAGAGTTGCAAATATAGCCACTACCAGTACGTTTAACGTGCTCCACAGATTCGGCAACTATAAATTTCTGAAAATCTTGATGCTTACGGTTAAGAACTGTCCGAATTTCCACTCGGTCAACATATCCGTCAGTAGTAGAAATGTGGCTATGATTTAGGTCATTCTTAATTTTGTATATCGAATCACCCAGCAATTTCTTCATGTAAGCATGCGTAGGTCTAAAGCTCTCACCTGAAATAACGGGGATCAATGGCTCAAGAATAGGATGTACTTTTGCAGCTGCCTTAATAAAACGCCTGACTATAAAAGACGTGGAACTCGGATCTGGAGGTCGGATGAATGAAACCCTTTCGCCGTCGACATCCAAAGTCCAGTAGTGTAAAAAACAACTGACATACTCCTGTCTAAGAATTTCATCGCCCCCCGGCATTTCAGGAAGCCTAGACCTCACCACATTAGAAAGAGCCCTCAATGAGGTCACCAATGGATCATCTTCAGGTAATGATTTTGGCGCGGAAGCCCCCCTAATCTTCTGGAAATAGACATCGACCATCCCTCGCTCGGCAGAAGGCATGCAGCAATCCAGGTAAGCGTAAAAAAATACGGAATCGACATTCGGGCATAGCCGGGAGTCTGCCAGCGCCAGAACAGCAAACGGGCCTAGAGCCACGAGATTTGGAAAGAAAGCAGCCTTAAGCCTAGAAACCTGCCAACCGCCTCTTTTACGCATCCAATAACTAATCCCTTCCGGCCATTCATCAACGTCAGGAGGCAGCGCCCACCCGTGATTCGCATACAAAATGGAGATTGCCTTCTCAGCAGACCTGTCGGGGTCATCTAGAAATCTGCGGCCTTTAAGTTTCACCAAGTCCTCGCTGCCTAAGCCTCCTACTACCCCCTCAACAAATTGCCAGTCTGCTATGGACTCTTTTGCTTTTTCTTCGGCGAAACTTCTGAGCGCGGACATGCAAGAAATACAGAATGCTAATGCCTCCAGCTCACCCTGTTTTAGACCAAGCCCCCTACTGACTAATCTATCGATTTCCCCCTGCCTACCGCTCATTATGCCAGGCAGGTCATAACGAACCGCATCGACAAAAGTTGACTTAGCGTTTACATGCCCCTTCGAAAAATTCTTTGCCAAAGGCGAATATTCAAGGATTCCTGCGTCCATTAAACGACCGATATAGGACTTCGCCGAACCAAACAACTGACTCTTCGTACTTAAATCAATATCCGATCTGCCATCCAAAAAAACCTTGTAGCCGTCAAGGGAGTGAGAGCTAACTGCTCCCTGAACAGAGGCGACGTAGCGCAAATAATTCAATACGGTATTTGCAACAACACGGGCAGCCCTCTGGCCGCGCAGATATATGTTTAACTCGCGGACAAGCAACTCGCAATAATCCAAATCCCTAAGGTAAGACACATCAATATTGCCACCCTTAACCATCTCAATCTCTAGCCTATTGCTCGGCGCAATATGGTGGACGTCAGCCCGCTCAGCAACCGTCAGCTTGCCCCTTACCAGCTTCGCCTTACTCATGAAATTCCCGATTGAATCGATCCGTTAAATACGGCTCCATGGCATCATCACTTGAGTGCCTAGAAATCTGCCTCACAATAGCTTCAGGGCGATCAATGCCTTCGGCATCCAACTTCTTTAGTGCGCTAAGAATCCCTTTGTGCCGCAGCCCATGAAGCCAAACGCGTTCATCCATCGTCAGCCTGCCATCTTTGACGGCCTTTAGAAACGCAGACCTCACGGCATTGGAAAGCGATACGGGACTGAAAGCCTGTCCAGTTTTATCCGACAGAAATATTTGCTTGGGTTCGACGTAACCTTCCCGATTTTTTGTGGCTCGCCGCTTGAACTTGTTCACAATTCTTTGCCTAGCGGAATAAATGAACTCCCAAGTATTTTTTATCAGCAAGGGAGACACGGGTATAGTTTTTGACTTCCCCCCCTTTGTCACTGTCAGGGTTATGTCAACAAACCTTCCGTCACGAATTGCATTTTCAGCAGTCTTCAATTCTGGCAGCTGGGGAACCTTCAATGCGCAAATCTCATGCGCCCTTAGCTGCAAGACGGCACCCCAATCAACCATTAATTCAAATCGAGCAGACAGGCCTTCGTCGGCCGGCCCGTACTCCTTCACTATATCAATCCACTCGGCGCGGGGAGCAACGCTCTTGCGCTTATCCCCGTTCATGGACTTTGCGGCCGGATGAGTGACATTGCCTTTTGCTGTGCGCCTGACCCTAACCTTGTAGAGCGCGCCCTCGCCAATCACCATGTGAATATACTTTTCCTCCTCAAGCCACAGAAGGAAAGTCACACAGGTACGCAGGACCTGTGATGCGTAATTCTCGGTATTCCCACGAGAAATGATTTCATGCCGGTAAGACACCAGCCACTCATCGTAGATCTGGTCAAATCCCATTCCATCGTCTGATTCATGCTCAAGCTGATTAATTAAGTCAAAGATATGCTGCGCGTATGTGTGCACAGAAGACAAAGTGGCACCTTCCGAGAACACCTTTAAAAAGAACCTCAGCGAAATCCAATGAACTCTATATGAGTTACTCAAAATTAAAGGGAATCCCTTTACGGCCTCATGACCGGCAACTAATGCGCTATCCGTTCGCCTAAAGTGCGCCACAGGCACTCTCCATGCTCCCCTGCCCCATGTCCAACCGCCCTTCATCCTCAATCACCTTCTTGACGTTGTAGAGCGTACTCCGGCTAACGCGGAGCGTATCAGCCATATACGTTGCGCCTTTAGCAGAGGCCAAAAGCTGCCTGACAGGCTCAACATGCTCAATGTAAACCGGCTTCCTTCTCATGTATTTGTCCAAACTATCTCCCGACCTATTAAGGTACACTCACGACTATCTCCCCAATGAAAACTATACTATTTCATGAAAAATACTACGGGAAAGTTGAGAAATGTGGTGTTAGTGTCGATTCAACGAAAAGTTATCTGCTTTGGCCGCCTTGTGGTTAAAATTCGCAACTCCAATTTAAGATAAAACAGTGCTTGTCCTGCGCAAAGAATGGCTGTAGCTAGTAAAAGCGGTCGGCGGAGCGCTCGGGCGTTTTACGGCACAAACAGGAAGTTCAGGCTCCACTGGGGGGCGCTTGTTGCGGTTTCCGGCAATTTGAGGGCTTCATTCCGGCACGAAATCAAAAGTTACTTCGCATATCAATACGGTTCGAGGTTGCCGGTGATTGACGACAGGTTTGCATCCGCATCCGGCCCGATAGCCACCGCGGTGTGAGTATGTGTTCCACAGAATTCGGAGCGTCCCATTTAGTTATGAGCGCTGACGAAAAAGGCGACCACAAGCTAGTATAGGCCCAAGTGTGACCGTCGCGAATACCGAGCAAACAATTAGTTATCAATAGTTTTTGTAGGAACACTGGGCTACATTTTTACGTGTTAAATAGATATAAGTCAGGATGGCAAAGAATAATATTGCGGGTGACCCGAGAGGAAACGATGATGGCAGGTAATAAAACAGCCGAACAATACTTTCGTGATGCGTTTGAGCGCCTCAAAAAAAATGAGCCTATACATCTTCCCCTCGGTGCTAATGTGTGCGTAGTTAACGTCGCCCGCGAGGCCCTGAGAGATACTGGCAAGGTGAAAATTGATAAATTCCCTCTCTTGGTTCAAGAGATACTTGCATGTCAAGTCGAGGAAGAAAAGCAGCGATATGTACCCAACAAGAAGGTAATTCGCCCTGAACCTTTTTTGCATTCATTAGAGCGGATTCGCGCGCGGCACGAAAGTCACGTTAATGCAAAAATTTCGCATGCAGTGAATGAATACAAGCTTCAGATCGACCATCTCAACGCAGTTGTGGCTGCACAGAACGTGCTCATTGGCGATCTTCTGCGAAAGATAGAGCTCATGAGTGGAGAGCAGGTTTGAATATTTGCCCAGTGGACTTCCCTTGGACAGTGGAAAGACAAAGCCAATAAGGCTGGAAACGTAGTTTTTGTAGCTCCAGAGCGCGTCACTGAAAGGCTTGCCAGCGTTAAGGACGCTTTCGATGGTATGTTTATAGGAGGTTTTTGGTGAGTGAGGTAGGTGGCTCCGCACATGTAGCATCGCCAGAGGTTGTGTACGTGGATATGGACTTTGTCCTGTGCGATTTCATGACCACACACCTTGAGTACAAGGCGCTTTATCCCGAGCTGATGTACACACACAGCAAACCTGGGTTCTTTCTTGACCTAAACCCTATTGACGGTGCAGTAGAGGGCTTCCAGTGGTTGATGGAAAGCCCACACTTCGATCCCTATATCCTCACAGCCCCTAGCGTTAGAAACCCGCACTGCTATACAGAGAAGCGCCTGTGGGTAGAAAAGCATTTGGGCATAGCAGCTGCGTATCGGCTCATTATTAGCCCAAACAAAGCCCTTAATATCGGCGCCTACCTTATTGATGATAATTTAACGGGTAAGGGGCAGGACGGATTTGCCGGCGAGCTTCTTCACTTTGGCAGTGAGCGCTTTCCTGACTGGGATAGCGTGCTGGACTACCTGGGGCCCGAGCAGAAAAGACAAAAGAAAGGCGCATGAGCAACCAAGGCATTAAACAAAAGTGGGGAAACTGATTTTAAACCTTGGGAAACGCGCTGCGATGAGAGACTTAAAGCTTTGCAGCGCTTTTCCATAGCTCCCCAGAAATTTGGAGAGATCACATGCAAGAAGCGGTGGCCGTCGCCTTCTGGTAACAAGCGGACAGTCAAAAATCCCGATCTAGATGGAAGTCCTCTGTGGCGCTGGTATGGGGCAACGCCTCGAGGTTACCGCCAGATTCTACTTAGCATAAAAGTGTGAATGCATCACCGGTGGTTTTGGATCGCAAATACACTTGCTCCGTTCACGCCATCTTTTTTTGCAGCGTAGCTTGATCCAAATAGCCAGACATACGCATTTCATCCAGCACCGAAACCTGCGTAACCGTAGCATCATATTTGAATATGATTACCGGGCCAGCATTAGACGCCATTAAATATTAACGATTCATGTACGCCGCACTACAAGCCATTGCTCCAACAATGAATACGCCACTGGAACCACAAATAAAGTCAGAAGCGTCGAGCTAATCACGCCGCCAAGCACCGCTACGGCTAAGGGGCCGTATTGTCCCGAGCCAGGGCCGTGTCCAAGCGCAGCCGGAAGCATTGCCAGCACTACGGTGAGTGAGGTCATCAGCACAGGCCTTAGTCGCAAAGGGCAGGCTTCTAGAATCGCTTCGTGGGTGCCCATACCCGCAAGCCTGCGATTGTTGATGCGATCAATCAGCAAAATAGAATTTTTAGATACTAAACCGACGAGTAACACTAGCCCAATCATGGAATAGATATTTAGCGTATGCCCTGCGACCCAAAGCGCGGCAACTCCACCAATTATTGCGAGCGGCTGCGCTAACATTACCAGTAACGGTTGTAGCAGTGAGTTGAACTGGCTGGCAAGAACCATATAGACCATCAGCATCCCTGTTAGAAAAACAAAGGTAATGTAGTAAACGGTCTTTTCTAGTTCGTCCGCCTGACCTCCGGGCCTTAGTTCGTAACCGGGTGGAAGTACGTCTACTGCCAATTCATCAACGAGCGCTAATGCTTCACCCAGCGAAACTGTTGGTGTCGAATAAAACGCTGCCGAGTACGCCAGATTACGACGATTAATTATTGAAGGGCCGTAGGTTTCTTCTATCCCGGCCACAGTATCTAAACGAATTAGGCCGCCAGTGGCGTTGCGTAAATAAACCTTTTCAAAGCCCTCGCTTAAATTGAAACTACCTTTATCGGCGCTAAGGTGGACATCATAACGCTCGCCGTCTGAGGGCAAGTCATTAAAATAGGCTACGTCTATGCCCGCCGACAGCAGGCTTAAAGTCTCGCCAATAGCCGCAACACTCAATCCCAATCTAGCTGCACGTTCGCGGTCTATTGAGACACTGACCATGGGCTGGTTAAGCTTCAATGACAGTTCTACATCCCCCAGCTCGGGGATCGAACGCATACGCTCATGTAGCATTTGCGCGACTTCCGCAACGGCATGAAGGTTAGTGCCACTGAGATGTAATTCCATAGTTTCGGCGCGCAATCCATTGAGTATCGGAAAGGCATTAACATAACTTTCGACTCCCGCCACCTTTCGCAATGCGGTGGTAAGCTCACTCATAATAAGCTGTTGCCCAACCTGCCGTTCTTGTTTGGGCGTTAGTATCACACTGATTAATGCTTCGTTAACATTGCCCTGATTCACGTCGCCAATGGTGGTCAGAAAATGTTTCACCTCCACATGACTGGCCAATACGAACTCAACCTGACCGACCTTCCGTTTCATATAGTCGAGAGAACTCCCTGCGGGTGCCTTGACTTTAACTTGTAGTCGAGATTCGTCATCTGCTGGAATAAATTCCGTACCCATGCGTGTCATTAGCCAAAAACTTGCACCAACAAGTGTGAGTGTTACCAGCAAAATGAATAATCGGTTTCGGATGGCGATAATTAGTCCTAGTCGATACAGGTGTTCGACCCATCCGTGAAATTTATCGATAAACCGAATAACACCACTTCTCTGCCCTTCTGGCCTTAATAGTATTGCGCCTAAAGCGGGTGTCAGACTAAGTGAGATGAATAGTGAGACTAAGACACCGACTGTAGTGATTACAGCAAACGATCGTAGAAATATGCCGGCCATACCCTCCATAAATACGACGGTGGAAAAAATACACACCAAGGTTAGCGATGCAGCCACAACTGGAGCGACAACTTCAGTGGTGCCCTCAATCGCTGCGGTATCTGCATTCTGTTCGCCCGCCTCAAATTTTCGATGGATGTTCTCCACCACAACAATGGCGTCATCGACGACTACACCAATCAATAATAGCAATGCGGACATGGACATAATGTTGAACGAGTAGTTATTGAAATACATAACCACTACCGCGCCAAGCAGAGAGATCGGAATCGCAATAGCGACTATTAACGTAGATCGAATGTTGAGTACAAAAAACCAGACAACCAGAATGGCCAACAATAGTCCCGTCGTCAGGTGGTCGCGTAGGGCCAACACTGTTTCGCCAATCACGTCAGCTTCATTGATCGCAAGCTCAGCTCTGATTCCTGCCGGTAGCGACGGTTGAACAGAGTCCTTTAAACGACGTTCGACTTCCCTCACGACTAAAACCGTATTGGCGTTGGGTAGCTTCTGAACAGCGATAGCGATAACAGATTCGCCGTCATAGCTAACCTGTGTGCGCTCATCATCCAAGCCGTCGCTCACCTGGGCAACATCGCCAAGGGTAATTCGCCCATTGCTACCCTGATTTAAAAGGAGTCCGCGGAGCGCTTCAATACTGTGATGCTCCATATCCAGATGCAGCATTCGCTCGTCATCGCCAGTCGCGATAAAGCCGCCAGGACGCTGTGCGTGTTGGCGCGAGATGGCCGCAATTACGTCTGATACAGTCATGTTAAACGACGATAATCGCACGAGATCTAGCTTGATCTGGATCTTACGCTCCATTCCGCCACCGAACGCGACCTGCCCTACGCCATTGATAGTTTCTAGCTGACGTTTAATATGATGTCGAGCAATGGCGTGCATTTGCTCCTGACTACGGTCACCACGCAGCACAACCCAAACCACCGGTGTAGCGTTCACATCGAGCTTAGCGATAACCGGCGTCTGCGCTTCGCGGGGAAGACGGTTAGCGATCTGGTTGACCTTGGACTGGATTTCGTTGAATGCAATATCGGGATCTAGGCCAGTTTTAAACTTAACCCGCACTAGCGAGTAACCGGGGAGTGATGAGGATTCCAAATAGTCGATCCCCGACACCGTATTAACAGCCGATTCAATAACCCCGGTAATACTACTGTCTACCGCTTCTGGGCTGGCCCCAGGATGCACTGTAGCGATTGTGATCAGCGGCACATCGATATTCGGCAACTTACCCAAGCCCACACTGGCTATGCCTATTAGCCCAAACAATGCGATCGCCCCGCTAAGCATGCAGGAGGCAACACGGTTGCGTACAAAAAGTTCCGCGATGTTCAAGGTGCTTTGCCGCCCACAACAGTGACCGACGATTTATCCGTTATCTGGTAGGTTCCATCAACGATGACGCGATCCTTTTCGTCAAGGCCTGACAGTACTTCCACCCACTGACCTTCCCTCCAGCCAGTATCTATTTGCCGCTCCATCGCAACGCCCCCCTCCTCCACGAAGGCGATCTGAACACCGTGTCGAGTGGTAATCGAAAGTTTCGGAATGACAAAGGCATTGCTACGCTCGTCGAGGACAATAGTGGCATCCACACTAGCGCCGGGCATCCAGCCGGCGCTATTTGAAAACCCGACTAACACAGCAACCACTCGACTGGCGCCCGCGACTGTGGGGTTGGTGCTGATCACAGCACCCTGAATCCGTTGCTGTGAGGCCGGACTGAAAAGCTCGACAGGCTGCCCCTGTTTGACTAATGCCGCGTGACGTTCGGGTAGGTACAAACGCGCCCGGAGTCGGTCAGTTGCTACAAGGTCTAGCAACGCGGTACCTGGGTTGACGTAATCACCAACACTTCGATGCCGAGCTGACACTTGGGCATCCAGCGGTGAAAGAATTTTTGTCCGCGTCAATTGCAAGCGCGATAGTGCAAGTTGTTGTGTCGCTAAATCTACTTCTGTTTCATAGGCTCGCAATTGTGCTGCAGTGTCCTGCAGAGTTTCATTTGAGACAGATTGGCTTTTGGCGAGCGTCTGAAGTCGGCCATACTTGCGCGCTTGATTGTCAGTCAGTACCTGTAACCGACGCAACTGAGCCTCCGACGCAGCAAGTTCTAATTGTTGCTGCCTGTCATCTAATTCAACCAGTACATCACCACGCGCCACTTTCGCGCCTTCATCGGCAGTGATCTTAACGATGCGACCCGAAATTTCCGCCGCGATCGAAGGTGAATCCTCGGTTTCTATCACTCCCAAGGCTTTGGCAGTTTGACGTAAGGTTTGGCGCTCAGGCGTGGTGATACTCACTGCTGTAGTGTTATCTGGTGCTGCCGCCAGACTGAAGGAACATAGTGATGCGCTTAACAATACGCATTGAAGCAGCTGTTGCCCTGTTCTTTTAATTGCAGCTCGCGCGCTATCTGACATTAAGTTGACCTGTTGGATGAGTAGTAATGATACTGCCGTGTCCCGGATACAACTTATTAACACCGAGAGCATTAATTCGCCTGAGGCTACGCCGAGTTTGAAAGGGGTTAGCATAAATAGCCGGCAGTACCGCATTCTCGCCACTACCAAGCAAGGTATCTCCAGTCACTAGACTGCCACTTTCGGCATGCCAAAAGCAGATTGAGTCCCACGTATGTCCCGGCGTGTGAACAACTGACCAATCATCGAATCCAGGCAGCTTGTTGCCATGCTTCAGGCGTAGAGCATTTTCGGGGAACACCGCGACTCTGCCAACATGCCCCTCCCAGCGAGGCTGTTCTTGTGCCTGCCGAGTTCGCTGGGGACTCAGGTACATTTGCCAGGCGCGTGCGCGAAAAGCTTCCCGAAAGGACGAGCCAAAACGAAATATCGGCCCGAATGGGTCGCCGAGAACTTTTCTCAAGAACTTACCGGCCGCGAGTGGAATCGCCACATTTGCACCACTTGCAGCAGCTAGCGCAGCAATGCCACCGATGTGATCCGGATCGTCGTGAGTGCAAGTCACGAGTTCGATTTCACTTATTGAGCGCTCCAAAACACTTTCTACATAGCCTAAAACATACGCGTGACACTTCACCGCGACATCAAGCACCAGCAATTTTTCAGGGTAAGCGACCACATAGCTATTGGAGAGCCTTGTTTTAACTTGATGGATTATCATTCAGTAACCGGCACCACCGGCAGTGACAGCCAGCCTCTCAATATCGCGATTGGAATGCGTTTTCCACCTTCATCATCAATCTTGAAGCGATGCATAACATCCACTAAATGCTCGAAGGCAACTCGTGCCTCCATTCGTGCCAGTGGCGCACCCATACAAAAGTGAATGCCCTTGCCCAAGGCGAGATGTTGCGCCTCTTTGCGTGCGAGTTTGAATTCGGCAGCATCGGGGAAAATCGATTCATCCCTGTTGGCGGAGCCAAAAAGCAACCACACATTGTCACCCGCCTTAAGTTCGCATCCTTTGTAGTTATAATCGTGAGCTACGCGCCGGAACAAGCCGTTGACCGGCCCCTCCAAGCGCAAGGCTTCTTCGACAAACGCTTCGATCAGGCTTTTGTCATCCCGCAGTTGCTGCAATATCTCAGGGTGAGATTGCAAAAATAGCGCGGCATTACAAATCAGATTGGTCGTCGTCTCGTTACCCGCAATCCATAACAGCTTGCAAAAGCCTAGCAACTCATCGCTATGTAGCCGCTGCCCCTCTTCATCGGCAATCGCGACCAAGGCCGAGATCAAATCATCCCCCGGTGTTTCCCGTTTCTCAGCGATTACTGCAGCGAGCGCCTCGTCCATTTCGTTGGTCAAACTGCCCTTAGTATCGGGATTGCTGTCCATACCGAGCGCCTGATTCCAAAAGGCCAGACGCTCGTAGAATGCTTCTGGTATACCTAGGAGTGTAGCGATCACATTCACTGGTAGCGGGCTCGCATAATCAGCATATAAATCGGCTTGGCCATCACACTCGAGCTTTGCCAACAGCCCTTCCAGCAGATTCTCAGCCATTGCATGCATTGGTTTTTCTAGCGCAGCAATGCGGCGCGATGTGAAGCTTCTTGACATCAAGCTACGAAGACGCGTGTGTTCTGGTGGATCATTTTGCAGCAGCGGTAGGAATCCTGCCGTGTCCTGAGGGGAACGATTGTTTTCATTAGTGATATCACCGCCAGGGCCACTCGCAGACGAAAATACACTGGTATTGCGCAACAGGGCTTCGACATCTTCATAGCGGGACGCCACCCAAAAACCATTTTCCGCACTAAAGAATAGCGGTGCATGTGCGCGATAAGATGCCCAGTGATCGAAAGGGGAGCTGATAAAGGCAGCATCAAGCATCGGTAAGTCGGGTTTCATAACACACATCTCAAAGATCTAACTGCGAGCAACTGACTAACCACAGCAGTCGCAGTGGTGGAACGGGCGTTCCAGATTAAGCTACAATCTAGAATGAGCGTTCCAAGATGTCAACAAATGGGTTAAAGTAAAGTTCTGATCGAGCATTTACTACGCCCACCGGAAGGACCGCATGTCAGGACCTGAAAAGCAGTTTGATACCGACAAAGTCATATCGCTGGCCATGGGTTTGTTCGACCGCAATGGCTACGAGAAAACTTCTATCAGCGACTTACTGGCGGTCATGAAAATACACCGCTCAAGTTTCTATGCCACCTTCGGTAGCAAGCGCGGACTTTTCATTCGAGCGCTTTCTGAATACAGCGTACATATTTTGGAAAGTATTAGGGCCGCATTGCTGGATGCTTCTGATGATTATATCGCTAACATCCAAAACTGGCTCGATGTGTTGCTAGGCGCGCTTCACAGTGGACGTGCTGTTGAATTAGGTGCAAATGCTTTTCTCGATATCGCAGACCGCGATACTGAGGTTCAAAAACTAGCGAATGAATTCTTTCTTGGTCTAGAAAATATCGTTGATAGAGCTCTCGAGCTGTCTGGCCGCGACATACAAATAGGTCGGCTAGATCGTGAGCATCTGGCCAGCTTGATAGCACTTCAGGTGCAATCTATTCTGCTGCTATATAAATCCGGAGTACCACTGAGCATGATTGACAATTCAATCACTCTGATTAAGGCCTTGCTTGATACTCCGCTTTCCACGAGACGAGCTTAGCAATGGTATCGGGTCATCATAAGAGCAGGTGGAGTTGTCCGCTCGGCTATTCGCTATCCAACTACTTACGGGCTTAATGGATTAATAATAAATGCTACCGCTAGTAAGATCGACCATATTGAATGGCTACACGAAGTTAGTCACAGAGAATGGTGGAGACGCCGAATTATTTCTGGATAGGGCGAAAATTTCGCCTGATAATTTGGACAACATAGATGCTTTTTTTCCATATTCTAATTTTGGGGCTCTGCTAGAGATATCGGCGGCTGAATTGCAGAAACCTGATTTTGGACTAACGTTGGCGATGAATCAGGATCAAGCAATCCTAGGTCCCGTGGCTTTTCTTGCGCTTTCTTCAAAAAATCTTAAACAGGCTATATTGGAGGTCTCGAAATCTCTGCACCACCTCACACCGGCAGTCGCTCTATTTTTGAGGTACGACCAACTTGCCCATGTCTGCCTAGATCTAAGTAACGTAGATTACTTGAGTTCACACCAGTCGACCGAGCATGCAATAGGCGCAACATTTAGTATTTTTCAAAAACTATTAGACAATAATTTCAATGCCGAAAGCATATGGTTCACGCATCGACAAATTGGCAGCACCAATAACTACGAGACGATCTTTGGCTGCCCAGTCCATTTCGAGAAACCGTCGAATTCAATAAATGTTAGAAGTTCTGAGCTGGAAAAGTCAGTAACGACTGCCAACCCAGACCTGCATGAATTAGTTAATAAATATCTCAAACTATTGGATCCCGTTTCGACTTTGATATCGCAAGACTCTTCAGATATAGCTTCAAAAGTCAGACATTTAGTCATTAAATTAATGCCGACAGCGCGTCTATCACGCTGCATAGTTGCAGAGAACCTTGGCCTCCATGAAAGAGCGCTTCATAGAAAACTAAAGTGCGAAGGAACCACATTTGAAAAAATTCTGGAAGAAACTCGCACAGAGCAGGTGAAAAGCCTTCTGTCGCAGTCAGGCATGCCCATGTCCCAAATTGCCGGGCTGCTTGGATACAACGAACAAAGCTCTTTTAATCGCGCATTCAAGAGGTGGTATGGTATGTCACCGAAGGAGTACCTCTCAAAAAGTAGGGAGTAACTAATCCCCCAGCAACCTAGCAATGAGCCAATATATTTATTTTTGGCATTAAGGAAATGTGACATTTATGAGATTGCGTATCCTAAATATCTTCGCCCGCCTAGCCCCTCGCGCCATACCAAGTGGAATAGCACATACCCTATCTTAGCTAGACAGACATCAGTAAATCTTTTGCAGGAATAGAATCATCCGCAAGGATTTTAGGGTCGATATTGATTTTTTCTGAAATTATCTTTTTACTCAACATGAATTCTTGAGGACGATTGACGCAATCTGCTGCAATTAGCTTACCTTCTTTCAAGTAGAACGCAGAAAAGCTCCGACTAGTATGCCTATCACCCCGGACTACAACCTTGTCATAACCTTGACTCAGGCCGGCAATTTGAAGCTTAAGATCATACTGATCTGACCAAAACCAGGGAAAATTAGTACAACTTTTCCTAAGCCCGCAGATCGAGGCGGCAGCTGTTTTGGCCTGAGCGGTTGCGCTTGGGACGGATTCTAGGCGGACACGGCGACCGTAATAATCGTTAAATTGGTTTGTGCAATCACCTACTGCAAAGATGTTCGGGTCGTTTGTGCAACAATACTGATCGACTACTATTCCGTTATCTACTGCGAGTCCAGCCGCTTCAGCTAGCTCTGTATTAGGTAAAACACCCACTCCGACAACAACCAAATCTGCAGGGAACTCGCTACCATCCGCGCATACCACTCTCTCCACGCAATCTTTACCCGAAAAGCCTGCAACGGAGACTCCCGTGTGAATAGACACGCCATTTTCGCTGTGCACGCGATGATAGAATTCAGAGACCTCCGGTGCGGTTACACGCTGAAGTATTCTTGGCGCCATCTCCAGAACAGTTACATGCATTCCTAACTTTCTTAGCGACGCAGCAGTTTCTAGGCCGATATACCCGCCACCTACGACGACCGCGTTTCGGCCGGCGACAACGCTGCGCTTAAGTGCTTCTGCTCCGGCCATATCACGAAGATAGTGTATGCCGCTCAGATCGCTACCAGGAATTTCGATCTTTCTGACTCTAGCACCGGTGCACAGTGCGAGTTTGCTATAGTTCAGCTCATCGACTCGACCGTCGTAATCCCTAATCGTCAGAGTCTGTAGGTCGCGGTTCAAAGCGGTAACACGAGCCTGCCGAAACAGGACATTATTCTTTTCGTAAAAAGCAGCAGGACGAATGTAGAGAGCCTCGGCGACCTTATCTCCGGAAAGGAACGCTTTGGACAGCGGCGGCCGCTGGTACGGTAAGTGCGGTTCATCCCCAATCACTAGTAGCTCGCCTTCGAAGCCTTCCTGACGCAGGCTGGCGCTCAGCTGTGCGGCCCCGTGACTAGCGCCAATAATGATACATTTTTGTGTCATGAAATCGCCCTTTCAAATATTTTTCAGCGATATGGAGGGTTCGATAAAATCGGCGGCGTAGCATGCCAACACTGCCTAGTATCGCTAAGGCTACTATTCGGCCTCGCCGGCTTCCTCTTCGAAATTTCCAGCCGCTGGCACTGAGTTTAAGGTCAACATATTGGGGTAATTGTGACGATACACACTCATCATTTCTTCAAAAGGCAAATCAAGGTGTGGGCCGTGATCCTTGATGTACTCCATGTGCTGTTGACCAGATGTGTCAAATGGATGAAAAATAGAATCTTCCTTGCCATCGAAGTCTAAGGGTTTGATCCCGAATTTTTCACAGAGACTGAGATTAAAAGCGGGAGTGGCCTTGAGCCAGCGGCCATCTAGCCAAACTTCGGAATAACCGTGATGGTGAAATACATCAGTGCCCATCAGGCTCCGCAGCCTAGGAGTAGATAGATGATTTCGAACGTCTGCAAAGCCTATGCGCGATGGTATTTTTGATGCTCGCAAAAGCGCCGCATAAAGCACCGCCTTTCCAACGCAATGCCCTCTACCCTCCTCCAATACTGCACTCGCACGCAGAAATTCTGGCTCTGGTCGTATGCAGTAAGGGTCGTAAAGAATATTATCTCGGACTGCCCGATACAAAGCGATCGCGATATTCACGTCGCCAGCATCGTCGTCCGCATACCGCTTTGCAAACTGCTGAATATCAGGGTTGTCGGAATCGATGAACCAGCCAGGCTCCAATGCCCGCGGATTTGGTTCGATATCTGGCATCATGGCGCTCCTTCATACAGCCGTTAAAAAGCGGTTCGATAGTCTAACGAATAATTACTGTTTCGCGCTTAGCTTAACCATCATTTTTGAGTAGCCTTTTACAAAATTAGATTGCACTCGCTCCGGCTCGCCAATAACTTCAATTTTATCGAAACGCGCTAACAATTCCTCCCAAAGAATACGGAGCTGTAATTCAGCAAGGCGATTTCCCATGCAGCGGTGAACACCGAAACCAAATGACAAATGATTGCGCGCCGACTTTCGATCAATTTTAAACTGATCAGGCTCTTCAATGGCTCGTTCGTCCCTATTGCCAGAGGCGTACCACATAACAACTTTGTCGCCTTTCTTGATGATCTGGCCGCCCAGCTCAACATCCTCTTTCGCAATACGGCGCATATAGGCCAGGGGCGTTTGCCAACGAATTATCTCCGACACCATATTGGGTATTTGACTTGGATCGTTTTTTAACTTCACAAACTCATCGGGAAACTGATTCAAAGCCAGAATGCCACCTGACATCGAGTTTCTTGTTGTGTCATTTCCGCCGACAATCAACAATATCAAGTTACCTAGAAATTCCATTGGCCTACTAATTAGGTCCTTGGTTGCTTCACTACTTTGCAGAAGGCTAATTAAGTCAAACCCCCTTTCTTCTCCAGCCGCAGTTATCGCGGCCTTGTCTCGCCAAAGCGAAGAGAAATCCTTCGCCATATCCGCGATACCCTTAAAAAGCTCGTCTGAATCAGTTGATCCTCCAGTCATCTCAGCGCCGCCACCCGCCAAATCAGACCAATATACAAGTTTATGACGCTGCTCATAAGGAAAGTCGAGTAAGGTCGCAAGCATCCGAGCAGTAAGTTCTATAGAAACGTCTTCTACCCAATCAAAGGGTTTGTCTAGTGGTAGGCTATCCAGCACATCCTGAGTGCGACTACGAATTAGCCCTTCCATTTCTTTGAGATTTTTGGGCGCGACGACACCTTGGACGGCCTGTCGTTGCACGTCATGCTTGGGTGGATCCATGGCGATGAACATTTCCATCGCGAGCTCTTTTGGCGTCTGGCCAATAATTATGAAAGGTTCTGCAGAAAACAGGTCATGGTGTTTGTCTACGTAAACGATGTCTTCATAGCGGGTAATCGACCAAAACGGGCCAAATGGGCTATTTTTTTGAAAATGCACTGGGCACTCATCGCGCAATCTCTTGAAGTAAGACTCCCAACGATTCTGCTTGAATAGAAATGGATTACTTACATCGATATCTTCCAACTTAAGCGTCGCCACATCAGGCACTGGGGCTTCTACAAAATCAGGAAACTCTTTGATGAGACCTGCTTTTCGCTTAGCCTTGTAAACGAGGTGTCCAGCCTTAATTTGCAGGTTCATCGGAACCAGGGCTGCGCTTTTTTCGGCTACCAAATTAGTAATTTTCATAATTCTTTCACCCTTAGTGAATTGTTATATGGAGGCGCATGCACAGCTACATCTGAAATTCCGGCAGATGAACGACCAACCCGTCCATCTGCTCAGAAGTATTGACCTGGCAAGCCAATCTTGAGGTAGGCGCTCGCTCGGGTGTCAAATCCAGCATTTGTAGTTCTTCGTCTGTAGCGCTACCGGTACTGCTTATCCATTTGTCTTCGACTATTACATGGCAGGTGCCACAGGCACATTCACCGCCGCAATCGGCGTCGATCCCAGGCACTCCATTGGCCATCGCGATCTCCATCAGGGATTTACCATCCTCAATTTCGACCACATGTTGAGTTCCATCATTCTCAATGAAAGTGATATTGCCCATCGTCTACTCCTAAATTTTCTCGGAGACTACGTCATCCAGTAATAAAATATGTGCTGCGCGCTTCTCTTTAGCCACTACTCGAAGCGGTATGTAAATTCAGCCCCGTAGGTGCGCGGTGCGCCTTCCTGAAAGTAGTCAAAGCCAAACCCAGCCTGCAAATTGATTGCATAGCCATCGTATTCCGCCTCGGACAAATTCTTGCCCCAAAGCGCAATAGAGTAGGTGTTGTCGTAGGAACGCCAGGTGAGGCGAGAGTTATAGACTGCATACGCGTCCTGCTTAATTTTGTCGTAGCCAGCATCATCGTTGTACGCGCTGTACCACTGCTCGCTTTGGTAATTCGCATTAACATTCAGGCTAAGATAGCCAGCGTCTGTTACCAGGATGTCGTAGTCAAAAGAAATGTTACCGCTTAATTTAGGCGCAGAGATCAGTTCATTTCCACTGAGGTCGACCGTGTCATTCGGGTCGTTGAGCGTTCGCGTATCTGACAATGTCAATTCGGTGTACTCGGTATCTAGCACACCGAGACCAACATTTATGATTAGACGTTCGGTCACTGCCATCATAAATTCGGCCTCCATACCAAGTATTTCTGATCCGCCGGCGTTTTCAAGAAAATTGGATACGCCTACAACATTGATAAATTGTTGGTTTGTATAGTCGTAGAAAAACATTGCTGCGTTGAGGCGCGCGGAACCCTCAAGCAAATCTGATTTGAAGCCGAGTTCGTAAGAATCGATGAACTCAGGTTCGGCATAGGCATCTTCGAAAGATCGAGCTTCGTAGTAGACACCGCCGTTAAAATTACCTGCGCGATAGCCTTTGCTGTAACTAGCGTAGACCAAAAGGTCTTCACTAACGGCGTAGTCCAGCCCTATTTTCCCAGTGAATTCCTGCTCTTTGGATGACAGTTTCGGCGCTGAATCGGTAGTATACGGCCCGTGTGTGAAGCCAGCTTGCTGACCAGACGGCACGTAATCATTGGCGTCGGCACTACCGTCTTGAAGATCACTCAAGAGTTGCGCCACCTCCAATGGCCCCCGATTGCCAAAGCTAGGGGCTATAAAGGGCTCATCGACACCCGTGTTATTGCCCGGCGTCCATGTGCCGATTGGATTTCCGTCATAGTCAAAGCGAGAGACGTTTAGGTAATTCTGATCGTTTTCATCGACGGTATAGCGTAAGCCAACATCAATCCCAAATTTGTCGGTAGCCTGGAACCGTAATTGCGAATAGGCGGCATAGCTGGTTTTATCGGTAATCATTTTTTGATCGATGCCACCAAAATCCAATAGGAATGGATAGAAGGCAGCGGCACCAGGATAAGTAACTGCTACGCGGGTGTCAGGCACGGTCTCATATATTTCGTAGATATTATGCATATCTTGAAACTCTGTAGCGTAGTACAAGCCCGCGATAAAACTGAATGGTCCACCGAAGTCGGCGGCGACACGGAGATCTTGGCTAAAGGAGTCAGTTTCAACACCCCAACGGATATGTAGCAGGCCTGAGGGGCCGCCGTCCACATTCTGCTTCTGTTTGTAATCAGCTTCACTATAGGCAGTTGTACTCGTGAGCGTGAGAGATTCGGTGATGTGGTCGATGCGAAGAATAGCTTGCTCATTATCAACAACTAAAGCCCCAGTGTAGTCATCTTGTTGCTGGTGGCGATCTAGGCCATGCGCGGGCCGCGAGTAGCCTGTATTATCAATATAGCCGTTGTTTGGTTGGCTATGGACACCGCCACCTGATGTTTCCAGCGCAGTGACAACTGCAGGATCATTTGACAAATTTCCGCGCGGTTCATTGCGTGAGCCATTGGCTCTAGAGTCATTACCACTGTTAGTGTATTTGAAAGTTACGGTGGTCGAGTCGGCTGGCAGCCACTCAGAGGTAAATCTAACACCCTGAAAATCTAGCTGCGAAAGGTTGCCCCCTCCAAGTACATTTTCAACATAGCCATCGTGACGCGTCGATGAATACGCTAATCTTAGGGCTAATACATCATCGATAACTGTATCTTCTATGCCAACATCAGAAGAGATAAGCCCGAAGCTGCCTAGCCCCCCTTTTATGTTTAGAGCAAATTCGTCACCTACCTTTGCGGTATTCGTAATAATGTTTATAGCGCCGCCCGTGGTATTTTTGCCGTAGAGCGTTCCCTGCGGCCCCCGCAAGACCTCCAGTCGCTCCACATCAAAAAAATTCATTCCGTGGGTATAAGTCGCGCCCATATACATTTCGTCGGTGTAGACGCCTATAGGGCTTGCCTGATTGGAGCTGTAGTCAGACATACTGACTCCCCGTATGGCGAATATCGGCTGGACATCGCCATAGGGCCCACTGACCTGCATGTTGGGCACCTGAGCCGAGATGTCGTTCGCATTCTGGAAGCCGAATTTCTCTAGCGACTCTGACGTCATACCTGTAATGGCTATTGGAGTATCCTGCGTGCTAGCAGACGTTTTTTGGGCGGTTACGAACACTTCCTCAAGCTGCTTAGCAGCCACTGCTGTTGAGTGGATCAGCGAGAATGACCCAAGGAGCGCACAACTAGCTGTGCCGACAAATTTGCAGGTGGATTTCAAGGTTTTCATGATCGAAGTTCTACTCCGTGCTAATTATTCGAATTGATCTCATCATCTCCGAATGCTCATATGAAGTATTAACATAACGGGACGCCATTATTGTCATCTAAGGACAGTGCCACGGTAGCTGTACAAAATGACAAATATTTGTCATCTACGGTCAATACCCTTTGTCTCTAAGTCCGCATTATTATTTATCGAAATGATACCAACGCACTCAGCCAACACAGAACATTTTGCAGCGCCTTTGCGTCGCGCTAGCCAAGGGATATCTATATGAGTACGCCAGAACATACACGCTACCCCCATTTCATCAATGGGATAAAGTCTGAGCCAACGAACGGAGCCTATCTCGACGTGGTAGACCCATCGACAGGTCAAGTTCACTGTAAAACAGCGGATGGTTGCGAAGCAGATGTTCAAAATGCTGTATCCGCCGCTAATCTGGCCTTCAGCAATCCAGCATGGCGTGAAATGTCGAAGGCGCATCGATCGCAGGTTCTATACCAGCTGGGAAACATAGTACTAGCAAATGGTGCTGAACTCGCTGAACTGGAGAGTCGCAGCTCTGGGGGCACCATTACACGAGTGTCCGGCTTAGATATTATTGCTGTGGCTGACCTCTTCTTTGTATTGGCGGAGGCGATCAAAGACTACTCCTTTAGCGAGTTTTTGCCCCCTCGACTTATTCCCGAACAAGTTCACACAACCGTTCTCCGCGAGCCACTAGGGGTTTGCGCGGCGATCACCGCTTGGAATTTTCCGATTCTGTTACTGTCGTGGAAAATCGCTCCGGCGCTCGCAGCAGGTAACACTGTCGTGGTCAAAGCATCTGAGCTTACGCCTCAGACTACTTTCCGCCTTGCCGAATTGTTTTCGGAAATTTTGCCACCAGGTGTGTTCAATGTCGTTAGTGGCCGTGGCGAAACTGTCGGAGAAGCGTTGGTCACTCATCCCAATATTGCAAAGGTGTCATTTACGGGTTCGACTGCTACAGGAAAACATATCCAACGAACCGCCGCAGATACCTTAAAGCGTGTCACTTTAGAACTTGGGGGCAAAGGCGCCGCCATAGTTATGCCAGACGCGAACTTAGAACTTGCTGCACATGGTGCATTATTCGGAATTATGATGAATAGCGGGCAAGCATGCGAGGCTGCTAGTCGCTTACTCGTACATGAAGCCGTTCACGATGTGTTGATCGAGAGAATGGTTGATCTCGCCAAAAAAATCACCATCGGCAATCCCTTAGATCCAGATACAGCAATGGGTCCACTAATCTCAAAGGCGCAGTTTGACAAAGTTGCGGCATTTATCGACTCAGCGAAAGGAGCCGGAGCGTCAGTAGCGTTTGGCGGTAAACGCCAAGTCGTCAGTGGTTTTGAGAACGGATACTTTATGCAGCCAACAATCATTACTGGCAGTACGAATTCTATGACACATGCCTGTGAAGAGATATTTGGTCCTGTTGTGTCGGTCATCCGATTTGGTGATGACGACGATCCGGTGGCTATTGCAAATGACTCACGCTACGGCCTTTCGGCCGGAATTTTCACAGAGAATGTGGTTCGTGCACAAGGTATGGCTAGAAATCTCCAGGCTGGTTCCGTTTGGATCAACGATTGGCACATGATGCGGACTGATGCACCATTTGGCGGCTACAAAGAAAGTGGTTATGGACGTGAAATGGGGGCACACAGCATAGACAGTTACACACAGATCAAGTCTGTTTCAACTGGGTTCGAGCGGGAACCAGCGCGGAAACTGCCGCACCACTTCATCCACAAATTCTAATAATACTAGCAATCTAAACGAATTCCGAGGAACACAAGATGTCGATCTCTCGCTACTACCAATACAACATGCGCACAGTCATTCATTGTGCGCCCGGCTCGATCATTCGCATTCCTGCACTATTTGAAGGCCTTAAGGCGAAAAGGGTTATTCTCATTAGTGATAAAGGGCTTCTTGAGGCAGGGATCGTTGACCAGATTGTTGATGTATTTCGATTCAACAGGGGCTCATCGGTTGCCCTAGCTGGTATCTACACCGATATAGCGCAAGATGCTTCTTGCGAATCTGTGAATCGCGCGACGGCATATGCTCGCGAAATCGCAGCTGATGCCATTCTAGCAGTAGGTGGGGGCAGCGCTATTGACGCGTCTAAGGGTGTCAAATATGCGCTTCAACACGGCCTTACGGACATTGCGGATGCACTTCAGAGTGGCTTAAAGCTGGAAGCATGGCCTGACTTTCCTATGTCGGGCATCCCCCATATCGGAGTTCCAACAACCGCAGGTACAGGGGCGGAAGCGTCACCCATCGGCGTTTTTTTAAACGAAAAGCTCGATATAAAGAGCAACCTCATTTCGCCAGGTCTAGACCCCGACATAGCGGTTCTAGACGCCAACCTAACTCTTGGATTGCCCGCATTTCTCACGTCATCGACAGGTATGGACGCACTTACCCATGCATTGGAGGCGGTAACATCACCCGTGGCAAACCCTATGACCGATGCGCACGCATTTGCCGCAGCTCAATTAATCGTTGAAAATCTTCCTTTAGTAATTGAGGATGGCAGCAACATCATCGCTCGGTCGACAATGCTGCAAGCCAGCAGCATGGCAATCGACGCCTTCTTTGGTGCACTAAATGCCATTCCGGTTCACAATTGCGCTCACGCTTTCGGAGCGATGTATCATATACCGCACGGAGACGCTAACGCTGCTTTGCTACCCGTTGTCATGGAAGCGGCTAAACCTTTTTATCTAGGCCAAGGTATGCGTTTGGCAAAAGCACTAAACTTGCCAGCACAAAACAAATCTGACGAGGAGCTCGTCGACGATTCCATAGCTTTTTTGAAGGAATTTCAAAAGAAAGTTGGCGCCACGAATAATTTCAGCCGCTGGAACGTCAAAGCCGAGGACAAAGAGGAGATCGCCTATGCGATTGCATCTGATCCTGCAGCAATGTTTTTCCCCATGCCTGCGGCAATGGTAGACGCGATTGTGGATCAACTTTTGTAGCAAATACCGAAACTAAATTAACCAGGCGAACATTCGATACACTTAATATTTCGCAATGGATCCGAGCTCTAAGCACTGCTACCATTGAGAGCCCACAACCGCCAGATGCCGAAACACCCTCTGCTCTTAGTAATGGAACGACTACCTACTTAGGCATCTACCGTCAGTAGAAAAACAGCCGCAATTGCGAAAGGTATCCCAAAAAAAATAAAGAGCCCGTACATGCTCCAGCTTTGAGACACCAAATATCCGGCTAAAATCGGAGATAGAACGGCACCCAAACGACCAACTCCCAAACACCAACCAATTCCCGTACTTCGGATTGCCGCAGGATAGCTTCTTGCAGCAACCGCATAAACACCAGTGAACCCGCCAAGAGTGGACTTCCCCGAGTAATCTAGACAACTCAGCGCTATTCTGTGGACTTCCCCGAGTAATCTAGACAACTCAGCGCTATTCTGTGGCGCGTTTTATAGAAATTTCAATGAGTTAAGTAGCTCCCTAATGTGTTGATGGGAAGGACTCTACTACTCAAATGACTTAGCGATGTAGAAGCAGCGAATGACCGCTAATGTGACTCTAGAGCCGGTCACATTACGTGTTAAGGCAGCATTTCCGGATCTGGTAAAAAGCGGACGGTCAAAAATCCCGAGCTAGATGGATTTCTGTAGGCTTTGCTACAGCCTCAACGAGACTGTAGAATTTCATTTACCACAAAACACATAATTCCACCGCCTCGCTGTTGTTATTATTTGTCAATTCCAATGAGTATATTCTACTCAACCGGATTTACCATAACCGCCGATTATGCGCGCGACTGTGCATGGCTTTCGGTATTCGTGCGAGACATTCGGTCAATGCTGCAGCTCACCTTAGTTCGCCAATGTGTTACTGGGAACGGTGATATAAAACATACTGAATATGTGTTTTTAAGGTGCCCGATTACACCGCCCATCTAGGGCCTACCCTAAAAAGATACCCCTTATAAATAAGCGATCATCAATCACCGGCAGCCCCCCAACGCCAAAAGCAATAGAGGTAGCAATATGAACAAAGGATATGCGTCAAATAAACAATAGTTTTACGCGATAGAAGCAAGAATAGTAAGAAAAATGACCTTGTTGATTCCACGCGCCATGAAACACTCCCCTAGATGATTTGGCTACCCATTCACCGCAGCCTCAGATTGTCCGAACTCAATAACCCACTATAACCAAATTCCCGACGGCGCCCAACTACCAGCCCCAATCCGGGTGTGGCTAAACCGAGAGCAGGTCGTCCAGTTGATGGCGATCAAACTCCGCCGCCACTTTAAGGTAAACCACCGATTCGCCTTTAATCACGGTAATATCGAGCACCTCCGGCCATTGCCGCAAACGCTCGATAATGCCATTGCGCTGCAGCTCGTCGGTCCCGATATCCACCGCCAGGCTCGGCGCCGCAACAGGCACTTGCAGCTTCCAGCTTGCAAGTAACCATGCCAGAGCCACTGCGGCGCAAAACACAAAGACCGCACTCAGGCCGCCCCATCCGACCAGCAGACCGCTCACAGTGCCGCCAGCAAAAGCTCCCAGAAACTGGAAGCTGGAATAAATACCCATCGCTGTACCGCGCCCGCCCGGATACACCGTCTTGCTGAGCAGCGAAGGCAGGTTGGCCTCCAGCAGGTTGAACACGACAAAAAACACCATCATCGCGGCAAGAAACCAGCCCAGGGAGTGCGCCGTCAATGCCATGCCGAGCGTTGACACGACCAGGAGCGCCACAGACATCAGTACCATTTCACGCACCCGCCCACGGCGTTCTGCCGCGAGCATGACGGGCACCATAACAATGAAGGCCGCCATCAGCATGGGCAAATACACCTGCCAATGCCGGGAAACGTGCAGACCGCCAGCCTCCAGGTGCGAGGGCACCGCCACAAACAGCGCGGTCAGCATCAGGTGCAGGCTGAATACGCCAATATTGAGCCGCATCAAATCAGGGTCGGCGAGACAGCGGCTGATCATCACTGGCAGCGACCTGACTTCTGCATTGCGACTCAGCGTCTGGGCGCTGGGAACAACCGCCCACAACAAGAATATCCCCAGGCCCGCCAACACCGCCGTGAGCCAGAACAGGCCCGGAAGCCCCATACGGGCGCTGACAATGGGGCCGAGAATCAAGGCAACGGCAAAAGAAAGCCCAATGCTGGCACCAATGCCCGCCATCGCCTTGCTGCGGTGCTGATCGCGAGTGAGGTCGGCCAGAAGCGCTGCCAGGGTGCTGGCAATGGCGCCGGCACCTTGCAGAAAGCGCCCCGCAATCAAACCGTAGATACTGTCGGCATTGGCGGCCCAGATACTGCCCAGCGCAAAACACAAAAGACCGAAAAAGATGACCGGCTTGCGCCCGATACGATCAGACAGTAAACCCAGCGGAATCTGCAGTACCGCCTGACTCAGACCGTAAATGCCGACCGCCAAGCCCACCAGCATAGCGCTGCTGCCCTGGTAATCGGGCGCATAGATGGCCAGCACCGGCAGCACCAGAAACAGGCCCAGCATACGAAAGATATACAGCAGAGATAGCGAGAAAACGGCGCGTTTCTCGACTCCGGTCATGTTATCCGGATTAGTCAAACGGGTTCCTACTGGCTGAATTCGGCAAAGTGCGATGAGGGCCAAGCATGTCAGAAGCGGGCCAAAGTAAAGCGAATTGCGGATTTTAGCAGCATGGGCGACGAATTAGAAAGTAATCCCGGATTCGCTTTGCACCCGCCTAGGGCAAAACTTTATACTTGACCGGTTAACCAGAGAGCAAACAATGGATCGTATTCTTGTACGGGGTGCCCGCACCCACAACCTGAAAAATATCGACGTCGACATACCCCGCGACAAGCTGGTGGTCATCACCGGGCTGTCGGGTTCGGGCAAGTCCTCACTGGCATTCGATACCCTCTACGCCGAGGGCCAGCGCCGCTACGTTGAATCGCTCTCCACCTACGCCCGCCAGTTCCTGTCAATGATGGAAAAGCCCGATGTGGATCATATCGAGGGCTTGTCGCCTGCCATTTCCATTGAGCAAAAGTCCACTTCCCACAACCCTCGCTCAACCGTAGGCACCATTACCGAAATTTACGACTACTTGCGCCTCTTGTTCGCTCGCGTTGGTGAGCCGCGCTGCCCGACCCACGGCCAGGCGCTTGAGGCGCAGACAATCAGCCAGATGGTCGACACCGTGCTCGCCATGCCCGAAGGCAAAAAATTAATGCTGGTGGCACCGATGATCAGCAATCGCAAAGGCGAACATTTGCACGTTTTTGAAAAATTGCGCGGCGACGGTTTTGTGCGCGTGCGTGTTAACGGCCTTGTGTGCGACCTCGACGACGCACCGAAACTCGACAAGAAAAAGAAACACACCATCGAAGTGGTGGTCGATCGCTTCAAGGTGCGCGACGACTTGCAATTGCGCCTGGCAGAGTCCTTTGAAACCGCGCTCAACCTGACCGGCGGCATCGCGGTCATCAGCCCAATGGAAGACGACAGCAAAGACGCAGACATTGTGTTTTCCTCGCTGTTTGCCTGCACCCAGTGTGGCTACTCCCTGTCGGAGCTCGAACCCAGACTGTTTTCCTTCAACAGCCCGATGGGAGCCTGCAGCAGCTGCGACGGGCTCGGATTGCGCCAGTTTTTTGATGAAAGCCGCGTGGTGCAGCACCCCGAAGCCAGCCTTTCACAGGGCGCCATCCGCGGCTGGGATCGCCGTAGTGTTTATTACTTCCACATGCTGACGTCTCTCGCCGAGCACTACGGTTTCGACGTCGATACAGAGTTTGAAGTACTCAGCAAGGCACACCAGAACTATATCTTGCACGGCAGTGGCGAAGAGGAAATTCAGTTCACCTACATCAACGACCGTGGTGACAGCTTCAAACGCAAGCATCGTTTTGAGGGCGTAATCCCCAATATGGAGCGCCGCTACCGTGAAACGGAATCCATGTCGGTTCGCGAGGAACTGGCAAAATTCCTGAGCACTCAGGCCTGCCCCGATTGCGGCGGCACCCGGCTGCGACGCGAAGCACGCAATGTTTTTCTCGACGACTACACGCTGCCGGCCATCGCCGCACTGCCGGTGGCTGATGCGCGGGCTTATTTCGACACCCTGCAACTCAGCGGCAGACGCGGCAAGATTGCCGAGAAAATACTGAAAGAACTCCGCGAGCGCCTGACCTTTCTGGTGGACGTGGGCCTGAATTATCTGACACTGGATCGAAGCGCCGACACCCTGTCCGGCGGCGAAGCCCAGCGTATCCGCCTGGCCAGCCAGATTGGCGCGGGGCTGGTTGGCGTTATGTACATTCTTGATGAACCGTCCATCGGCCTGCACCAGCGTGACAATGAGCGCCTGCTCAACACCCTCATTCATCTGCGCGACCTGGGCAACACGGTGATCGTGGTGGAGCACGACGAAGACGCTATTCGCGCCGCAGACTTTGTGCTGGATATCGGGCCGGGCGCTGGCGTGCATGGCGGCGAGATCGTCGCCCAGGGGCAGCTCAAAGATATTCTCAAAAACCCCAACTCCCTCACCGGCCAATACCTGTCCGGCAAACAGGGCATCGCCATTCCCGCCAAACGCAACGCTCCGAACCCGAATGAGCAGCTGATACTGCGCGGCGCCAAGGGCAATAACCTGCGAGATATCACTCTGACAATTCCCCTCGGCCTGATGACCTGCATCACTGGCGTCTCCGGGTCGGGCAAGTCGACGCTCATCAACCACACACTTCACCCGATTGCTGCAACCGAGTTGAACGGTGCGACCACATTGACACCGGCCGCCTATGAAAGCATTGACGGACTGGAACAGGTCGACAAGTGCATAGACATTGACCAGAGTCCTATCGGTCGAACACCCCGCTCAAACCCGGCAACCTACACCGGCATTTTTACTCCGGTGCGCGAACTGTTTGCCGGCACTCAGGAAGCCCGCTCGCGCGGCTACAAGGCCGGCCGCTTCAGCTTTAACGTGAAAGGCGGACGCTGCGAGGCCTGTCAGGGCGACGGCGTCACCAAAGTTGAAATGCACTTTTTACCCGATGTGTATGTGCCCTGCGATGTCTGCACCGGCAAGCGCTACAACCGCGAGACTCTGGAGATTCTCTACAAAGGCAAAAACATCAACGAAGTGCTGGAAATGACGGTGGAAGACGCCGCCGAATTTTTCGAGAACGTCCCGGCGATCAAGAAAAAGCTCGACACACTTAACGATGTTGGTCTCACCTATATACGCCTGGGGCAGGCAGCCACCACCCTGTCCGGCGGCGAAGCCCAGCGGGTCAAGCTGGCCAAGGAACTGTCCAAACGCGACACCGGCAAAACCCTCTATATTCTCGACGAACCGACGACCGGCCTGCACTTTCACGATATTCAGCAGTTGCTCAACGTACTGCATCGCCTGCGCGATCACGGCAATACTGTCATCGTCATCGAACATAACCTGGACGTGATAAAAACAGCCGACTGGCTGGTGGATCTGGGCCCCGAAGGTGGCAGCGGCGGCGGCGAGATTATTGCCGAAGGTACGCCAGAAGACGTCGCAGGCATGCCGCAATCACACACCGGGCGTTTTCTTGCTGATGTTCTGGGTGCAGGGAGAAAAGCGAAATCGGCCTGACGGCCAACACCTCGGGGGGCATCCTTACACTGCCAGTGGCTCAGGCGACCGGCTCGATGCCTTGTTTTCGCGTTTATTTACATACATGCGTTCGTCAGCCGCATGCAGAATCGCCTCTAGCGAGGCCGCATCGTGCGGATAGAATGCAATACCGGTACTCGCACTGATCTCGATACTCATGCCATTTCGCAAATTGATTGGTGCCGCCATCTGCTTGTCGAGGCGCTCCAGCATCAGCTTCGCAATGCGATCATCCATAGAGCCGCGAATAAGCACCGCGAACTCGTCACCACCCAGGCGACACACAAAATCCTGCTTTCTAACGGCCGCCTTCAGACGCCCGGCAAAGGCCTTCAGGACCTCGTCGCCTACGCCATGCCCATAGTCGTCATTAATCGGCTTGAAGTTATCAAGATCAATATAAATCAGGGTAAAGGGCGATCTGGAACGCTGGTAGCGGCCTATCGCTTCCTCGATGGCCTGATAGAACGCACTGCGATTGGGTAACTGGGTTAAATCGTCCTGCCGCGCAAGGAGCTCCAGCTGTTGCCGGTAGCGCTGACTATTGCTCTCATAAAACGTGGTCATAAAAAATATTGAGAAAAACGCCACGCTTAGGTGAATCAGCTTACCGACCGACGCATTCGGCGTATTATCGATGTAGGGGTACACAAACCCCGAAATTTCCGCAATGCTGCCAGCCAGAATGACCGCATAGGTACAGGTAGCCCAGATGGCCCCCGCTTTCAGCCCGAGCAGAACAAACGCAAACATCGGCGGGACAAACAGCATCATCACCGACGCGCCGCCCAGCGGCCCGCCCAATACGAATACCACGGCTATCAAAACAACAAACATCACCGCCAAAGTCACAAAAACGGTGAGCGAGAATTTACCGGTGTATTTCAAATAAAATAAAGACGCAATCAAGCTGAACTGCACTGGCAAGGTAAAGCCCAGAGTCCACAACATATCGTTCCAGGGCAAATCGCTAACAAAAAAGCCGTAGGCTTGAGCGGCCACTACAACGCCGGTCAGCAAAATGCTGACTATGATAAAGAGTCGATAGCGATAATGCTGGGCAGTATCAAGTTTCAGTGATTGAGGGACAAAAAAGTCCACCGCCCGATTTAACGAGGGATTCATCAGCACATCCCGGGGTTTTTTGTGACCCAGCTCTCAGTTTTATTGTGTTATGGGTCTATAACTACCATGGACTGCCTGTTTTTTCAACGAAAACCGTGCGGGCACCTGATTGTTCCGGTGCCCGCTATCCGGTTAAAGAACCATCTCCGCCATTTCTCGCAATAGGCTGTTGTCGCCCATTACCAGCAATGAAGTCACGGGCGAATCTTTCCAAGCTTCCAGCCTCTCTTTGACACGATCTCTTGAGCCGGAAAGCGATATTTCATCGGCAAACTGATCGGGCACGATCTTGATTGCCTCGTCCTGCTTCCCTTCAAAAAACAATTCCTGAATTTTGTCTGCCTCGGCTTCGAAACCCATGCGCGACATTAACTCTTTGTGGAAGTTACGTTTTTTAGAGCCCATCCCGCCGATATAAAAGGCCAACATGGCCTTGACCGGATACAGCGCCTGCTCCAGATCGTCATTAATGTTGACCATCGCCATGGCACTGATCTCAAAACCGGGCTTGGCATTTTTCAGCTGGTCCGCGTAGACCTCTTGACGATAGGGGGAATAGTAGAGAGGCAACCAGCCGTCGGCGATCTCTGCGGTTTGCTCTACATTCCTGGGGCCCTCGGCTCCCAGGAAAATAGGGAGATCCTTGCGCAGCGGGTGGGTAATGGGCTTGAGCGGCTTACCCATGCCCCAGCTGTTTGGGCCCTTGTAGGGTAAAGGATAATGCTCTCCGTCGTTAGTTACCGGCGCTTCGCGAGCCATTACCTGTCGAATAATATTGACGTACTCGCGCGTGCGCGACACCGGCTTGCTAAAGGGTTGGCCGTACCAGCCTTCAACGACTTGAGGGCCCGACACACCCAAACCCAGTATCATGCGGCCGCCGGACAGATGGTCCAGCGCGAGCGCCGACATTGCGCAGGCCGTGGGTGTGCGCGCGGACAATTGCGCCACCGAAGTGCCCAGCCTGATTTTAGAGGTGTGTGCGCCTATCCAGGCCAGCGGCGTGAAGGCGTCATTCCCCCAGGATTCCGCCGTCCACACCGAGTCGTAACCCAGCTTTTCAGCTTCTTGCGCCAATTCGACATGGCTATTGCCCGGCGCCAGCGCACCCCAATACCCCAGTTGCAAACCCAGTTTCATTGCCGCACTCCCTCAGATTCTTTCCAATCAATAATATTGTTGCGCCCTACCACGACCCCTCCGTTTACAGCATCACTGCTAAATACCGGAATCGCTCAGGCCACCAAGAGTACCCAATAGTCGCAAAGGCCGCCATGCACACATCAATCAAAATGATTGACTATTTTGATCAGACATAAAAAAACCGGCGCAAGGCCGGTTTTTTTCGGAGCGGGCTAAACCTTATTCTTCGCCGGCGTCGTCTTCAACGTCTGCAGCGGGACGATCAACCAGCTCTACATAAGCCATCGGCGCACTATCGCCATCGCGGAAGCCACACTTCAGGATGCGAATGTAACCACCGGGGCGCTCCTGGTACCGGGGGCCAAGCTCTGTGAAGAGCTTGCCAACGGCAGCCTTGTCACGCAGGCGGTCAAAGGCCAGCCGGCGATTGGCAACGCTGTCGCTCTTGGCCAGCGTAATCAATGGCTCGGCGTGGCGACGCAATTCCTTCGCCTTGGGCAAGGTTGTCTTGATCAGTTCGTGTTCTACCAGAGATGCCGTCATATTCCGAAACATCGCCTTGCGGTGCGAAGCGTTGCGGTTTAATTGACGTCCACTATGACGATGACGCATGGTCCAATTCCTTTACGTTGTGCTATCTCAGCAAGCAATAAACTCTATAACCGCATCAAACAAGAACGCGGTCATCATTCTTCAGGCTGGCTGGCGGCCAGTTGTCCAGGCGCAGGCCCAGCGACAAACCGCGGGAAGCCAGGACGTCCTTGATTTCGGTGAGCGACTTTTTACCCAGGTTCGGGGTTTTCAGCAGCTCAACTTCGGTGCGCTGAACCAGATCACCAATGTAGTAAATATTTTCGGCTTTCAGACAGTTTGCAGAACGAACTGTCAGCTCGAGATCGTCAACCGGACGCAACAGGATTGGATCAACCTCATCCTCTTCACGCGCGGGCTCGGAATCACCCTCGCTTTCCAGGTCAACAAAAACTGCCAGCTGTTGCTGCAGAATAGTCGCAGCGCGGCGAATGGCTTCTTCGGGGTCGATAGTACCGTTGGTCTCGAGATCCAGCACCAGCTTGTCGAGGTCAGTACGCTGCTCAACACGCGCACTCTCAACAACATAGGCAACGCGATTAATCGGGCTGAATGTCGCATCCAGGCTCAGACGGCCAATGCTGCGAGTCTCTTCTTCACCCGCTTCACGTGCGTCAGCCGGTACGTAGCCACGGCCACGGCCCACGGTCAGACGCATGTTCAGTTCACCCGCTTCGTTCAACGTAGCGATAACATGCTCGGGGTTTTTGATCTCAATATCGTGATCAACCTGAATATCGCCAGCGGTAACTACGCCTGGGCCTTTCTTGCTCAGGTTCAGAACCGCCTGGTCCTTGCCATTCATAACAACGGCAACGCCTTTGAGGTTCAGCAGCACTTCGATAACATCTTCCTGAACGCCTTCCATTGCGCTGTACTCATGCTGTACACCGTCAATTTCGACTTCAGTGACGGCACAACCGGGCATGGACGACAGCAGGATACGACGCAGTGCGTTACCCAGAGTATGACCAAAGCCACGCTCCAGCGGCTCGAGAGTCACTTTCGCACGGGTTTCACCAAGTTCTTCAACCTGAATCACGCGGGGTGTTAAGAATTCGTTCACTGCACTCTGCATACTTTCACCTGTAGTGAGATTATCTGGGCTGACAACTTACTTAGAGTAAAGCTCAACAATTAGATGCTCGTTGATCTCTGAAGACAGGTCAGTGCGATCTGGGTTGGCCTTGTATACGCCTTCCATTTTGTCCGCATTCACGTCGATCCATGATATCTCCCCGCGCTGCGCCGCCAGCGACATGGCAGACTTGATACGCAGTTGGGTTTTGGATTTCTCGCGAACCGAAATAACATCGCCCGGTTTTACCTTGTAGGATGCGATATTGACGGTAGCGCCATTCACCGTAACCGCCTTATGAGACACAAGCTGGCGGGCTTCTGCACGGGTAGACCCGAAGCCGATGCGGTAAACAACGTTATCAAGGCGCGCTTCCAGAAGTTGCAGCAGGTTTTCACCCGTTGCGCCTTTCAGACGCGCGGCCTCTTTGTAGTAGTTGCGGAACTGCTTTTCCAGAACGCCGTACATACGACGAACTTTCTGCTTCTCGCGAAGCTGTACGCCGTAATCTGAAAGGCGACCACGACGAGCGCCATGCATGCCGGGTACAGCTTCTGCCTTGCACTTTGAATCCAGAGGACGAACGCCACTCTTGAGAAACAGATCTGTGCCTTCCCGTCGGGAGAGTTTGCAGCTTGGGCCTAAATATCTAGCCATTCCGAGTATTCCTGTTTATCTGTTAATTACACGCGACGTTTTTTGGGCGGACGACATCCGTTGTGCGGGATGGGCGTCACGTCCGTGATATTGGTGATTTTGTAACCGCAGTTGCTCAGCGCACGTACAGCTGATTCACGACCCGGGCCAGGACCTTTTACTTCTACGTCCAGGTTTTTAAGGCCGTAGTCCTTGGCAGCTTCCCCGGCACGCTCCGCTGCAACCTGTGCAGCAAAGGGCGTGCTCTTGCGCGAACCGCGGAAGCCGGAGCCCCCGGAGGTCGCCCAGCTCAGAGTGTTACCCTGGCGGTCTGTGATGGTGATAATGGTGTTGTTGAAAGAAGCGTGGATATGCGCCACACCGTCTACAACGGTCTTTTTGACCTTTTTCTTTGTGCTTGGCTTAGCCATTTTTACGTCCTATCTCTAATATCAGCACTACACAGTTGCCGTTTTCTGGCGGGGTGTAGCTACACTAAAGCGGAAACCGCGAATCACAGTACGAATAAACGTTACTTGCGTATCGGTTTACGCGGCCCCTTACGGGTACGAGCATTGGTTTTGGTGCGCTGACCGCGAACCGGCAGGCTCTTACGATGACGCAGGCCACGGTAGCAACCCAGGTCAAGCAAGCGCTTGATATTCATGGACACTTCGCGGCGAAGGTCACCTTCTACCTGCAGCTTGCCGATTTCGCCACGCAGCAGGTCGAGTTGTTCTTCAGACAGATCACCGATCTTGGCATCTTGAGCAACGCCAGTCGCTGTGCACAAACTTTTAGCCGTGGTAAGACCAATTCCGTAAATATAAGTCAACGAAATCACGGCATGTTTGTTATCTGGTATGTTGACACCAGCAATACGAGCCATTTATAACACTCCAAACAGTAACTCCGGGCACTTATACCCGGGACGAAGCCTTAAACCACAAGGCTACCGCACGCGAAAGGCGCGATAGTCTATACTCAAGACCCTGACAAATCAAGCAAATCAGCCTTGACGCTGCTTGTGGCGAGGCTCTGCACTGCAGATAACCCGGACCACACCCTTGCGACGCACCATTTTGCAGTTGCGGCAGACTTTCTTAACCGATGCACGCACTTTCATTTCGTACTCTCCTAGAGACTGCTTTGACCCTTGGGGCCATCGCCTTCAATACCGCTGATTCCCTGCCTTAACGCAGGCCACCACCGTAATTTTTCAGGTTTGCCTTTTTCATCACAGACTCATACTGATGAGACATGAGATGGGACTGCACCTGCGCCATAAAATCCATTACCACAACCACTACAATCAGCAGCGAGGTACCACCCAGGTAAAACGGCACGTTCCACATAACAACCAGAAACTGAGGCAGCAAACACACCAAAGCAATGTAGAGCGAACCAAACATCGTCAAGCGAGTCAGCACCCCATCGATGTAACTGGCTGTTTGCACACCGGGGCGGATGCCGGGCAAAAATGCACCGGAGCGCTTCAGGTTGTCTGCCACTTCAGTCGGGTTAAACATCAACGCCGTGTAGAAGAAGCAGAAAAATACTATCAAGGCCGTAAAAAGCAGGATATTCAGCGGCTGGCCGGGGCCAATCGCAAGCGCCACTTCCTGCAGCCATTCCATATTCTCGTTACCGCCCTGACCAAACCACTGGGCAATGGACGCAGGGAACAGCAGAATCGAGCTCGCGAATATGGCCGGAATAACGCCTGCCATATTCACTTTCAGGGGCAGGTGGCTGCTCTGCGCCTGATACATTTTGCGGCCACGCTGCTGCTTGGCATAGTTCACGGTAATGCGACGCTGCCCGCGCTCGATAAATACCACCAGGTAGATAACAGCGATTGCCAGCGTGAGGATGCCCAGCAGAACCAGAATGTTAATCTCGCCCTGACGCGCCTGCTCCAGCGACTGCACGACTGCCGCAGGCAACCCTGCAACAATGCCTGCGAATATCAGCAGGGAAATACCATTACCAATACCCCGCTCGGTAACCTGTTCGCCGAGCCACATCATAAAAACGGCGCCGGTAACAAGAGACACAACAGCGACAAAGTAAAACGCGAAGTTAGGCTCAAAGGCCAAACCCTGGTTACCCATGCCAACGGCCATGCCGGTAGCCTGCAAGGTCGCCAATGCAACCGTCAGGTAGCGCGTGTACTGGGTAATACGACGGCGACCCGCTTCACCTTCTTTCTTCAGAGCTTCCAGCTGCGGGCTAACCGCTGACATCAACTGCATGATAATTGACGCAGAGATGTAGGGCATGATGCCAAGAGCAAGAATACTCATGCGTTCCAGTGCACCACCGGAAAACATATTAAACAAACCCAGAATCGTGCCCTGATTCTGGTTGAACAAGGCCGCTAACTGGTCCGGGTTTATACCCGGCACAGGAATATGTGTACCGATGCGATAAACAATTATCGCTAGCAGTACAAAACGAAGGCGAGCAAACAGCTCGCCTAATCCCGCCTTGTTCATGGAACCCGGTTCTGGCTTAGCCATTTAAACCTCTATTCCTCGATTTTGCCGCCGGCTTTCTCGATCAACTCACGAGCACCTTTAGTGACAGCCAGTCCCTTGATGGTTACTGCCTTGCCCAGATCGCCGGACAAAAAGACTTTGGCGCGCTCGATGTTAGTACCGATGATGTCTGCTCTCTTCAGGGCATCCAGATCGATTACATCTTCAGCAACCTTGGCCAACTCCGCAGTACGCACCTGAGCGGTAACGCGCGCCAGGCGAGAAGTGAAGCCGTACTTTGGCAAACGCTTTTGCAAAGGCATCTGGCCGCCTTCGAAACCCGGGCGCACTGAACCGCCTGAACGCGAAGTCAAACCTTTGTGGCCGCGACCCGCAGTCTTGCCCAGGCCGCTACCGATACCACGACCGACGCGCTTGGCGTCTTTCTTATGGCCAGGCGCGGGGCTCAATGTATTCAAACGAAGATCTGAACTCATAGCTTAATCCTCAACGCGAACCATGTAGTGAACTTTGTTGATCATGCCGCGAACCGAGGGAGTGTCTTCAACCTCGACGGTATGACCAATTCGGCGCAGACCCAATCCTGCTACGCAGGCTTTATGAGCTTGCAGACGGCCCGCTGTAGACCGAACTTGGGTAACTTTAATCGTATTCGCCATGGCTCTAAATTCCAGCTTGTTTAGCTTGTGATCTCTTCAACTGTTTTACCGCGCTTGGCAGCAACTTCGTCCGGGGATGAAACCGCTTTCAGGCCATTGATAGTAGCCCGAACCACGTTCACCGGATTGGTTGAACCGTAGCACTTCGCCAGTACGTCATGAACGCCGGCAATCTCCAGCACCGCACGCATCGCGCCACCAGCAATAACACCGGTACCTTCGGATGCAGGCTGCATGTAAACCTTGGAAGCACCGTGACGCGCTTTAACCGCGTACTGAATGGTGTGACCGTTCAAATCGACCTGAATCATATTGCGGCGTGCCGCTTCCATGGCCTTTTGAATGGCTATCGGAACTTCACGCGCCTTGCCACGGCCGAAGCCGACTTTACCGTTGCCGTCACCGACAACCGTCAAAGCAGTGAAACCGAAAATGCGGCCACCTTTTACAACTTTTGCCACACGGTTAACCTGAACGAGTTTTTCCTGCAGGCCTTCAGTGTTCGCTTTGTCTTTTTGATCGTATGCCATTGCTTGCCTCTTAGAATTCCAAGCCGCCTTCACGTGCAGCATCTGCCAGCGCTTTAACGCGACCGTGATAGCGGAAACCGCTACGGTCGAACGCGACTTGTGTAACGCCCGCTGCCTTGGCGCGCTCTGCAATCAGTTTACCCACAGACGCCGCCGCTTCTGCATTGCCAGTAGCGCCGCTACGCAGATCCTTGTCCAGGGTTGACGCACTGGCCAACACTTTGTCACCTTCGGCAGAAATCACCTGGGCGTACATGTGGCGAGGAGTACGATGTATTGTTAATCGAGTAACACACAACTCACGCATTTTGACGCGAGAACGACGGGCTCGACGTAATCTTGAATCTCTCTTTTCGCTCATAATCTCAGCCCTTACTTCTTCTTCGCTTCTTTGCGACGGACATGTTCATCCGCGTAGCGCACACCCTTGCCTTTGTAAGGCTCAGGCGGACGGAAGGCGCGAATCTCAGAAGCCACTTGACCCAACAATTGCTTATCAGCCGCTTTCAATACGATTTCAGTCTGGGTAGGTGTGTCAGCCGTGACGCCCTCAGGTAGCTGATAATCGATCGGGTGTGAAAAACCCAACGTCAAATTCACAGTCTTACCTGATGCTTTGGCTCGATAACCAACGCCATTGAGCTGCAATTTGCGCTCAAAGCCCTGGCTAACACCCACAACCATGTTATTTACCAGCGCACGCGTAGTGCCTGCCATCGCCCAGTTTTTTGCATCGCTACGCGGCGCAAAAACGATTGTTTGATCTTCCTGCTTCACCTCAACCGACTCATGAATTGTCAGGGACAGTGAACCAATGGAGCCCTTAACTGCAATCTCGCTACCGTCGAGTTTGACTTCGACGCCTTTCGGGATGCTTACCGGGTCTTTCGCTACTCTAGACATTTTGCAAACTCGCCAATATCAAACTTTAGAAGACTGTACAGAGTATTTCGCCACCAACACCTGCTGCACGCGCAGCACGATCGGTCATCACACCCTTACTGGTCGACACGATTGCGACACCCAGGCCGGCACGCACGCTCGGCAATTCTCCCTTGCCGGCATAGGCACGGAGACCAGGACGGCTGCTGCGCTTGATCTCAGCGATAACAGGCTTGCCCTGGAAGTATTTCAGGTCGATGATCAGAGTGGCTTTACCCTCATTCTCTTCAACCCGATGACCGGCAACGTAGCCCTCTTCCAGCAAAACCTTGGCAACAGACTGCTTCAGCTTCGAGGACGGCATCGTCACATTGGTTTTACCTGCCATTTGAGCGTTGCGAATGCGGGTTAACATATCCGCCAACGGGTCTTGCATGCTCATGTTGTGCTCCCAACTCTGACCGGGATGTCCGGCTCCACAATTCTCGTATTTACCAGCTGGCCTTAACCAGCCCAGGAACGTCACCGCGCATAGCGGCTTCACGCAGCTTGTTACGGCACAGGCCAAATTTACGGTAGACGCCGTGCGGCCGGCCGGTAATCTGGCAACGACGCTGCTGACGGATAGGGCTGGCGTTGCGGGGCAGCTGCTGAAACTTGGTTTGCGCTTCCCACTTTTCTTCATCAGAGGCTGTAACGCTACTGATGATGGCCTTCAATTCGGCACGCTTAGCCGCATATTTCGCAACGGTTTTTGCTCGCTTGGCTTCACGGGCTTTCATTGACTGCTTTGCCATAATATCTACCCTTTAGTTCTTAAACGGGAAATTGAATGCTTTCAACAAGGCGCGACCTTCGTCGTTAGTGCGCGCTGTGGTGGTAATGGTGATATCAAGACCACGCAGCTTGTCGACTTTATCGTACTCAATTTCCGGAAAAATAATCTGCTCGGTTACACCCATCGCGAAATTGCCACGGCCGTCAAATGATTTCGGGCTGACGCCGCGAAAATCACGAATCCGGGGAATGGCGATACTAACCAAGCGCTCCAGAAAATCGTACATGCGCTCGCCACGCAGGGTTACCTTGGTACCAATCGGCCAACCGTCACGGATTTTGAAGCCTGCAATAGATTTGCGCGCCTTGGTCACAACCGGCTTCTGACCAGAGATGCGCTGCAGATCAGCAACGGCGGCATCCAGAACTTTCTTGTCGCCAACAGCCTCACCAACACCCATGTTCAGTGTGATTTTAGTGATGCGCGGCACTTCCATTACATTAGCCAGGCCCAGCTCTTCTTTGAGCTTGCTGCGCAATTCTGTTTCGTACACTTCTTTCAGATTCGCCATTATCTCTTCTCAACCAACCTATGCGTCGATTACTTCGCCGCTGGATTTAAAAATGCGCACTTTCTTGCCGTTTTCCTGAACCTTGAAGCCAACGCGATCAGCCTGATTGGTTTTAGGATTAACGATGGCTACATTCGAAATCTGAATAGCAGCCTCTTTCTCAACAATACCGCCAGCAACACCTGCCTGTGGATTAGCACGGGTGTGCTTCTTCACCATATTGATGCCCGCTACCAGCAGACGCTCGTCAAGTACCTTACGTACCTTGCCGCGCTTGCCCTTGTCTTTACCTGTGATAACGATAACTTCGTCATCTTGTTTAATCTTACGCATATCCGACCTCAACCCTATCCGTTACAGCGCCTTACAGCACTTCCGGTGCCAGAGAGATAATCTTCATGAACCGCTCGCTGCGCAGCTCACGTGTCACGGGCCCAAAAATCCGGGTGCCGATGGGCGCCAGATTGTTGTTCAGCAGTACCGCCGCGTTGTCGTCAAAACGAATCAGCGAACCATCTCCGCGGCGCACACCTTTTTTGGTGCGAACAACAACGGCGCTCATAACCTGACCTTTTTTGACTTTACCGCGCGGAATCGCTTCCTTCACAGAAACCTTGATCAGGTCTCCAACGCGCGCGTAACGACGATGCGAACCGCCCAGCACCTTGATACACATCACACGACGGGCACCGCTGTTGTCTGCTACATCCAAATACGATTGTGTTTGAATCATGTTCTACCCCAAAACCCTTTTCTGTGTATCACCAGCGATTACACAACAGCCACATCAAACTTCTGCAGCACTCTCGTCAATTCGCAACAAAGTCCAGGACTTGGTTTTAGACAGCGGACGAGTCTCGCTGATAGTCACCATGTCACCGCTTTTGCACTGATTGCTTTCGTCATGCGCATGAATCTTTGTAGATTTGGTGATGTACTTGCCATACACCGGGTGCTTCACTCGACGCTCGATCAGGACAGTGATGGTTTTATTCATCTTGTCGCTGACCACTTTACCGGTGGCAGTACGTGCGTTATTAGCTGCTTCCGCCATTATCAGTTACCTGCCTTTTGTCTGAGCACTGTCTTAACCCGCGCGATGTCTCTGCGAGCCTGCTTCAACAGATGAGTCTGCGCCAACTGGCCAGTAGACTTCTGAATACGCAACTTGAACTGCTCTTCCAGCAGTTTGAGCAGCTGGCCATCCAGCTCTTCAACAGACTTTTCTTTCAATTCTGCCGCTTTCATCACATCACCGATCGTTTAACAAATGTGGTTGCCAAAGGCAGCTTAGCCGCGGCCAGCGCAAAGGCTTCGCGCGCCAGCTCTTCAGATACACCCTGCACTTCGTACAACACCTTGCCAGGCTGAATCTGGGCAACCCAGTATTCAACATTACCCTTACCTTTACCCTGACGTACTTCCAGAGGCTTTTGAGTAATAGGCTTGTCCGGGAAAACCCGAATCCAGATTTTACCGCCCCGCTTAATGTGGCGGGTCATCGCCCTACGAGCAGCTTCGATCTGGCGCGCAGTGATGCGACCGCGACCAACTGCTTTCAGACCATATTCACCGAAGCTGACCTTGCTACCACGGTGCGCCAAACCGCGATTGCGGTTCTTCATCTGCTTGCGAAATTTAGTACGCTTCGGCTGTAACATTATGCGTAACCCTTAACCTGTTCTTACTTCGCTTTCGCTTCTGGCGCCTTGGCACCAGTCACGTCGAGAATCTCACCCTTGAAGATCCATACCTTCACACCGATGATGCCGTAAGTTGTCGCAGCTTCCGCTGTGGCATAATCAATGTCTGCACGCAGTGTGTGCAGGGGCACGCGACCTTCGCGGTACCATTCAGTTCGCGCAATTTCTGCGCCGCCAACACGGCCGCTGACTTGAATCTTGATGCCTTCTGCGCCCTGGCGCATGGCATTCTGAACCACACGCTTCATTGCGCGGCGGAACATTACGCGGCGTTCCAGCTGCTGACACACATTCTGGCCAACCAGCTTTGCATCAAGATCAGGCTTGCGAACTTCCTCAATGTTAATGTGCACCGGCACACCCATGCGCGCAGTCAATTCCTTGCGCAGCAATTCGACATCTTCGCCTTTCTTGCCGATAACAATACCGGGGCGGGCAGTATGGATCGTGATCCGTGCAGTTTGCGCAGGGCGCTCAATGACCACTCGGCTTACCGATGCACTTGCAAGCTTCTTTTCAATCAGCTCACGCACTGCAAGATCGGTAACCAGCTGCTTCGCGTAGTTCTTGTTACCCGCGTACCAAACCGAGTTATGTTCTTTAACGATCCCGAGACGAATTCCAGTCGGGTGTACTTTCTGACCCATGTGGTCTCTCCTACCTAGCCTTCGCTATCGGCGACTTTAATTGTGATATGACAGCTTCTTTTAAGGATGCGATCAGCACGACCTTTTGCACGGGGGCGCAAGCGCTTCATCGTCATTCCTTCGTCAACAAAAATCGTTGACACTTTCAGCTCATCAACATCGGCACCTTCGTTGTGCTCTGCATTGGCTATCGCAGAGTTCAACACTTTCTTGATGATGCCCGCCGCTTTCTTTGTACTAAAAGACAAAATGTCCAGTGCTTCTTCTACGCCCTTACCACGGATCTGGTCTGCAACCAACCGCGCCTTCTGGGCAGACATTCTCGCACCTGTTAATCGTGCTGCAACTTCCATCGTAGTAGCCTCTTCTCAGCCAGCGCTTAGCGCTTGGCTTTTTTGTCCGCCGCGTGCCCTTTATAGGTACGGGTCGCAGCAAATTCACCCAGTTTGTGCCCAACCATGTCCTCAGAGACAAGGACCGGCACATGTTGACGACCGTTATGCACAGCGATCGTCAGACCAACCATCTCCGGAGAAATCATCGAGCGTCGCGACCAGGTTTTGATCGGTCGACGATCGTTTTTTTCTGCAGCCGTTTCAACTTTCTTCATCAGATGAAGGTCAATGAACGGACCTTTTTTTAGAGAACGTGGCACTCGCTTTTCCTCTCTATCCTAATATCCGCGCAGTCTTACTTGCGACCGCGACGGCGTACAATCAGATCATTCGTGCGCTTGTTTTTGCGCGTCTTGTAACCTTTGGTCGGCACACCCCAAGGCGTAACAGGGTGACGGCCACCAGAAGTACGACCTTCACCACCACCGTGCGGGTGGTCTACCGGGTTCATCGCCACACCGCGAACGGTAGGACGAACACCGCGCCAACGAGTGGCACCGGCCTTACCCAGCTTACGCAAGCTGTGCTCGCTGTTTGACACTTCACCCAGCGTAGCGCGACACTCAGACAGTACCTTGCGGGTCTCACCACTGCGCAGACGCAATGTTGCATATTGACCTTCACGCGCCACCAGCTGAGCGGAAGTTCCGGCGCTGCGCGCAATTTGCGCACCCTTGCCAGGCTTCATCTCGACACAGTGAACCGTGCTACCAACCGGAATATTGCGCAGCGGCAACGCGCTACCAACCTTGATTGGCGCACCCGGGCCGGACAACACAGCATCCCCGGCGCTCAAGCCTTTCGGGGCAATAATGTAGCGACGCTCACCGTCTGCATACAAAACCAGCGCGATGTTAGCTGTACGGTTGGGATCGTATTCCAGGCGCTCAACCTTACCCGGAATACTGTCCTTGTTCCGCTTGAAATCGATAATGCGGTAATGCTGCTTATGACCACCACCCACATGACGCGTGGTGATACGACCGTTGTTGTTACGGCCGCCATTCCGACCCTGCTTCTCAAGCAATGCCTTGTGCGGAGCACCTTTATGCAGATCGGGGTTTACCACCCGAACTACAAAGCGGCGGCCAGGCGATGTCGGTTTACTTTTTACAATAGCCATCTATACCTGCTCCAGCTTATTCCACGACCGCAAAGTCAATATCGTGACCCTGCGCCAGGCTAACGTAAGCCTTTTTCCAGTTAGGCTTCTTGGATGCCCCGAAACGATTACGCTTAACCTTACCCTTCACATTCAGGGTGCGCACCGCAGTAACCTTGACCTTGAACAGCTTTTCGACTGCGGCCTTGATTTCGGTTTTGTTCGCGTCAGTAGCCACCTTAAAAACAACCTGACTACCGGTATCAGCACTCATGGCCGCCTTCTCAGAGACGTGCGGCCCTTTCAGAACCTTATAAAGTCGCTCCGCATTCATGCCAGCATCTCCTCAAGCTTTTTCAGCGCCGGCACAGTGACCACCACCTTGTCAAAAGCTACCAAACTTACCGGATCAACGCCGTTTACGTCGCGCACGTCGACCTTGTGCAGGTTGCGTGAAGCCAGATACAGATTCTCGGTAACTTCGTGAGAAACAATCAGCGCCCCAGCCAGGCCGTAATCGGCCAACGACTTGATCAACGACTTTGTTTTGGGCTCGGTCAGGGCGAAATCTTCAACCACAACCAAACGATCCTGACGTGCCAGCTCGGAAAGAATTGAACGCAATGCCGCACGGTACATCTTGCGGTTTACTTTCTGCGAGTGATCCTGAGGCTTGGCAGCGAAGGTTACGCCACCGGTGCGCCAGATAGGCGAACGGATAGTACCCGCACGCGCCCGACCTGTACCCTTTTGACGCCAGGGCTTCTTACCGCCACCACTGACTTCCGAGCGGGTTTTCTGCGCACGGGTCCCTTGACGGGCACCGGCCAGATAAGCCGTTACGACCTGATGAACCAGATCTTCATTAAATTCACGAGCAAAAGCGACATCAGATACCTGAACCGTTCCTGCCGCTGCCCCGTTACCGGGTTTCGCAATACTCAGCTCCATTGCTTACCCCCTAGCATTCTTGGTTTTTGCAGCGGGACGCACCAACACGTCACCACCGGGCGCACCTGGTACAGCACCCTTAACCAGAATTAAATTGCGTTCAGCGTCGACACGAACCACTTCCAGCGTCTGAACGGTTACACGCTCAGCCCCCATGTGGCCTGCCATCTTTTTACCTTTGAATACGCGACCGGGAGTCTGACACTGACCGATAGAGCCAGGAGCACGGTGCGACAAGGAGTTACCGTGGGTGGCGTCCTGCATATGGAAATTCCAGCGCTTTACACCGCCCTGAAAACCCTTACCTTTGGACTGCCCGGTAACATCTACTTTTTGACCCGCCTCGAAGAGTGCAACCGTCAGCTCAGAGCCTAACTCTGGAGCCTCTTCACTCTCTAAACGAAATTCCCACAAGCCACGACCAGCCTCTACGCCTGCTTTGGCATATTGACCTGCTTCTGACTTGCTGACACGCGAGGCCTTGCGAGTACCTGCGGTAACCTGAATGGCACGATAGCCTTCGCCATCGCTATCCTTGACACGGGTAACGCGATTCGGAGAAACCTCAATCACCGTTACCGGAATTGAAACGCCGTCGTCTGTAAAAACGCGGGTCATACCGCTCTTGCGGCCGACCAATCCAATAGCCATTTCCTTAACCTCTCAGTGTACGGGGCTTGCACCCTCTATGGCCACGCTTGTGAGCGTGTTACACAACCCGGATATTTAGTGTTAAAAACCCGGGCGGGTTTTAAATTTTGTTTAAAACCAGTCGATTAGCCGAGACTAATCTGAACTTCAACACCAGCCGCCAAATCCAACTTCATCAATGCATCCACAGTTTTTTCTGTGGGCTCAACGATGTCCAACAACCGCTTGTGCGTACGGATCTCGTATTGATCACGAGCATCCTTATTGACGTGCGGTGAAACCAGGACTGTAAAACGCTCTTTGCGAGTCGGCAGCGGGATAGGCCCACGTACCTGCGCGCCAGTGCGCTTTGCAGTCTCGACGATTTCCATCGTAGAGGCATCGATTAGGCGGTGGTCAAAAGCTTTTAAACGAATCCGAATCCGCTGATTTTGCACCTGACCAACACTCCCATCCCGATAATTTCCCGCATTTCCGGCCAAACAATTGGGCCGGAGAACCCGAAAAATGGAAGCGGCATTCTATAGATGCCCCCTAGACCTGTCAACAGATAATTCAGCCTGAGAACAAGAAATAGTGAGCCGCCGCCCTTAAAAAGACAAAAAAGGGAGGCTACGCCCCCCCTCTCACTGCGTTGCCGGCAAGCCGGCAGATATCACCTACTACCGAGCTACTTACTCGACGATCTTGGCAACGACGCCAGCACCGACGGTACGACCGCCTTCACGGATCGCAAAGCGCAGACCTTCTTCCATCGCGATTGGCGCGATCAAGGTCACATCCATCTTCACGTTGTCGCCAGGCATAACCATCTCTACGCCTTCAGGCAGCTCACACGCACCCGTCACGTCCGTGGTACGGAAGTAGAACTGCGGGCGGTAGCCTTTGAAGAACGGAGTATGACGACCACCCTCTTCCTTGGACAGAACGTACACTTCGCCTTCAAAGCGGGTGTGCGGCGTGATAGAGCCGGGCTTGGACAGAACCTGACCACGCTCAACTTCGTCGCGCTTGGTGCCGCGCAGCAGTACACCGACGTTCTCACCGGCACGACCTTCGT
>DIBR01000012.1 GCA_002415025.1 Spongiibacteraceae bacterium UBA5047 | reverse complement strand
GGTGCAGACCGGTAACATGGTTTACAGATTAGACCGGGCACATCGTTTACAGGTATTGATGCATGAGCACAGGAGGAATTGCTCATGCCCTGGAGACGAGAAAGCCCAATGGATCAAAAGGTAAAGCTGGTTAGCGACTGGCTGGTTGGGGATTACAGCAAGAGTGCCCTTGCCCGTATTTATGGAATAAGTCGGCCGACGGTTGATAAGTGGTTGACCCGTTATGAGCACGACGGGGTGACAGGCTTGGCAGAACGTTCACGGGCGCCGTTGAGCCACCCAAACCAGATGCCGTCATGGATGGCTGATGCCTTGATCGCAGCCAAGTTGAAGCACCAGGATTGGGGGCCCAAGAAGCTGGTGGCGGTGCTGCAGCGAGCGCAGCCCGGGGTGTCTTGGCCAGCGCCAAGCACTGTGGGCGAGTTACTCAAACGGCAAGGGTTGGTACAACGACGCAAACGACGTCGCTCGGCACCGCCGTATACCGAGCCGTTTAAAGAAGGCCTGTTGCCGAATCAAGTGTGGAGTATTGATTACAAGGGGCAGTTCAGAACCGGTGATGGTCGTTGGTGCTACCCGTTAACAGTGACGGACAACGCGAGTCGCTACCTGCTGGCTTGCCGCGGATTGCTCCGCCCCTCGCTGGCAGACACCCGGCCTTGGTTGGAAAAGGCCTTCAGGAATTACGGTCTGCCAGACGCGATACGCAGCGATAACGGCTCACCCTTCGCGTCGGTGGGCTTGGCAGGGTTATCCCGCCTGTCCGTGTGGTGGATCAGGCTGGGGATTGTGCCCGAGCGGATAGAGTCGGGCCGACCGGACCAAAACGGGCGACATGAGCGGATGCATCGGACGCTGAAGGACAGCGTGATTACCCCACCAGCGGCGGCACTCAGGCAACAGCAGCAGGCTTTTGAGCGCTTCCGGCAGGAGTTTAATGGGGTGAGGCCACACGAATCGCTGGGCATGGAGACACCAGTTTCTCATTATCGGGCGTCGGAGCGGCGCTACCCAGAGAAACTGCCGGAAGTGGAGTACAGCGGCGATCACCCGGTACGGCGCGTGCGCAGTAACGGAGAAATCAAATGGCGAGGGGAATTGATCTATACCTCGCAAGCGCTCATCGGCGAGCCGGTGGAGATGAAAGAGCACCCCAAAGGCGGCTGGGATCTATACTTCCACCGTTATCGTTTGGGGCATTTGGCAATAAATGACGGCCTGATAAGGCCGCCAAAAGTGTAAACGATGTGCCCGGTTTATTTTGTAAAGGATGTGCCGGTTGCACAACAAAACGCAGGAACACACTATGGCAGTTATCGAATCACAGATTGATACGCAGTCAGGCAGCTTCAAACGCAACGCTGAGGTTATGAGCGCGGCAATTCAGGAATTTCGTGATATCGAACAGCGGGTAATTGCTTCAGCTGAAGCCAAAACACCACGTTATCGCGAGCGCGGCCTGATGCCCCCCAGAGAGCGCCTGAGCGCGGTGCTGGATGCCGGCTCGCCCTTTCTTGAGATGTCGACGCTCTGTGGTTATCTGCAAGAGGAAGATACCGATGGCTCGGGCGCTGGCGGCAGCTGTATCACCGGTATTGGCTATATCGCCGGTGTGCGCTGCATGGTGCTGGTGGATGACTACCTGACCAAGGGTGGCTCAATCACGCCGCTCGGCAGTACCAAGCGCCAGCGCATGTTGCGCATTGCGATGGAAAACAAACTGCCTGTTCTAACGCTCGCTCAGAGCGGTGGGGGCAACCTGAAGCTGCTCGGTGATTTTTTCGGGCCTTCCGGCTCGGGCTTTGCCATTCAGGCAAAATTATCGGCTGCCGGCATTCCCCAGATTACCGTTGTGCACGGCAGCGCGACAGCGGGTGGCGCCTATCAGCCAGGCTTGTCTGACTACGTGATTATGATTCGCAAGCAGTCCACAGTTTATCTGGCTGGCCCCGCGTTGTTGAAAGCCGCTACCGGCGAAGTCGCAACGGACGAGGGAATTGGCGGTGCTGAAATGCACGCGGAGTTGGCAGGCACCGCCGATTATCTGGCAGAGAACGACGCCGACGGCATTCGCATCGCCCGCGAAATTGCGGGCAAGCTGGACTGGAGCCGGCATGCGCCTGCCGATGTGACACGCGATTATCAGGAGCCGGTGTATTCCAGCGAAGAATTGTTGGGCATCGTACCGGAAGACGCGAAAACGCCTTACGACGTGCGCGAAATTATTGCGCGCTTGGCCGATGGCTCTGATTTTCTGGAGTTTAAACCGGATTTTGATATTGGCACCATTTGCGGTCATATGAATGTGGAAGGCAGGGCTTGCGGGGTTATCGGTAATAACGGTCCGATCACCGCCAAGGGCGCTGCCAAGGCCGGGCAGTTTATTCAGTTGTGCGAACAGTCGCGCATTCCCTTGCTTTTTTTGCACAACACCACCGGTTTTATTGTCGGCACCGAAGCCGAGCAGGCCGGCATCATCAAACACGGCTCAAAACTGATTCAGGCCGTGACCAACGCCAAAGTGCCGCGTATCAGCATCGTGGTTGGCGGTTCCTACGGTGCCGGAAACTATGCCATGTGCGGCAGGGGTATGGAGCCGCGCTTTATGTTTGCGTGGCCGCGCACCGTTGTTTCGGTGATGGGGCCTGCGCAAGCGGGCAGTGTCTTGCGTCAGGTTGCCACTGCGAAAATGGAACGCGCCGGCCAGGTGAATGAAGAGCTTCTGGATGCACTGGAGAAGGACACCGTCGATACCATGGCAGCCAAATCCCATGCGCTGGCCAATACTGCACGTATGTGGGACGACGGCTTGATTGATCCGCGAGACACGCGCTCGGTGGTGGCCTTTGTGTTGAGTGTTTGTAAAGAGGGCGATGCGCGCAGTGTGAATGCCAACAGTTTCGGTATTGCGCGGTTGTAAGCCTTCCCAACGGGTTTGAGCCAGGAACGGAGAACACATGCTTCCAGATTGTCAGGAATTAAGACTCAATCAGCAGAGCGGCGTGCTGCATATAACGCTAAACCGCCCGCAGAAACGCAATGCCATGAACGCCCGGCTCGTCGAGGAAATGATGGCCGTATTCACCGCCATTGAAAGCGATCGCAGCGTGCGCGCGGTGGTTTTGCGTGGTGCTGAGGGCAACTTTTGCGCTGGCGGCGATATCTCCGGCATGAACGATCAGAAAACCGATGATAAGGGCGAGCCAATCAGCGCCGAGCAGGCCGCCTGGAATTTTAATCGTAGCTTCGGGCATATGATCACCAAAGTGAATCATGCGCCGCAGGTGGTGATCTGCGTGCTCGAAGGCGCGGTGCTTGGCGGCGGCTTTGGTCTTGCCTGCATATCCGATATTGCCATCGCCGATATCGGCGCCACCTTTGCCATGCCCGAAACGGGCCTGGGAATTATTCCCGCGCAGATTGCGCCTTTTGTGGTTATGCGCGTTGGCTTAACCCAGGCTCGGCGTCTGGCGCTGACCGGCGAGCGTATCAAAGGTGAAGCTGCACAGGCGATGGGGCTGGTGCATTTTGTTTGCGAGGGCAGCGAGGCCCTGGATAGCCAACTCGCGGCGGTTATTGCGGGTGTGAAACGTTGCGCACCCGACGCAAATGCACAGACCAAAGCGCTAATGTTTCAGGTGGGTAACCGTGAACTGGAAAGCCTGCTGGACAACGCTTCCGATATGTTCTCCGTGGCACTGAATGGACCAGAAGGCCAGGAAGGCACGCGAGCGTTTATCGAAAAGCGCAAGCCGCAGTGGGCCTTAACTGAATAATTCGACTAGAGACTAGCTATGGCAAACCTTCAAAAAATTCTGATTGCCAATCGCGGCGAGATCGCCGTGCGGGTTATTCGTACCGCTCGCGAGCTGGGTTATCGTACAGTCGCCGTCTTCAGCGAAGCCGATGCCAATGCCCTGCACGTGGACCTGGCCGATCAGGCCGTGTGTATCGGGCCGGCGGCGGTGGGCGAATCCTATCTGCGCGCCGACACTATTCTCGATGCGGCAAAGCGCAGCGGCGCGGACGCCATTCATCCCGGCTACGGCTTTCTGTCAGAAAATGCCGACTTTGCACGTGCCTGTGAGCAGTCGGGTATTACCTTTATCGGGCCCGGTGCCGATGCCATCGAACTGATGGGCAGCAAACGCCTGTCCAAAATTGCGATGCAGAAAGCGGGCGTACCCTGTATTCCGGGTTACGAGGGTGCAGATCAAAACGAAGCGACGTTGCTCACAGAGGCTGAGGGAGTAGGCTTTCCGCTGATGGTGAAAGCCTCGGCGGGCGGTGGTGGTCGCGGCATGCGGCTGGTACATGATGCGGCCAGCTTGCCCGAGCAGATTAAAACGGCTCGTTCGGAAGCCTTGTCGGCATTCGGTAGCGATGAGCTGATTCTGGAACGCGCGGTATTGCAGCCGCGTCATATCGAAATACAGGTGTTTGCCGACAGCCACGGCAACTGTGTATACCTCGGAGAACGCGATTGCTCCGTGCAGCGCCGTCACCAGAAAGTGGTTGAAGAAGCGCCATCACCGTTTGTCGACGAAGACCTGCGTCAGCGTATGGGCAATGCCGCCGTTGAAGCTGCCAAGGCCTGCCACTATCGTGGTGCCGGCACCGTTGAATTTCTGGTTGATAGCGAGCGCAATTTTTATTTTCTGGAAATGAACACCCGTCTGCAGGTGGAGCACCCGGTGACCGAGCTGGTGACCGGGCAGGACCTTGTCGCCTGGCAACTGCGGGTTGCCGATGGCGGTCTCTTGCCGCTGAACCAGACGGACATTACGCTGAGCGGACATGCCGTTGAAGTGCGCCTCTATGCGGAAGACCCGCGCAACCAGTTTATGCCGCAAACCGGCACGGTATTGCAGTGGCAGTTGCCGGCGCGCGCTGGCATTCGCATTGACCACGGCATCAAAGAGGGGCAGGTGGTCAGCCCGCACTACGACCCGATGCTCGCCAAGCTGATTGCCTGGGGTGAGAATCGCGGCGATGCACTGCGCCGTCTCGCCGGCGCGGTACAGGACGCCAGTCTGTTGGGCCTGAACAACAACAAACTTTTTTTGCAGAATATTTTGCGCCATCCGGTATTCGCTGCCGGCGAGGCCACCACAGCTTTTATCGAAGATCACTTTGACAGCGATGTGAGTATGGATGTCAAAACGCCCGCCGCAACCACACTGGCGCAAGCGGCATTGCTGTATTTTCAGCGTGGCGTTGCGCACAGCGCGGCGGGTTACGAGTGGCGCCGGAGTACGCCCAAAAGTTATGTCTACCAGCTGCGCTGTGAAGGCGAGAACTATCGCGTTGCATTGAACGCGGATAAAGACAGTTTTTCGATAGACATTGCAGGCGACACACTGAGTATCCGCCTGATTGATTTTGGCGTCACGCAGTGTGTGGTGGAGCGCGAAGGCGTGCGCGAACGCATTCGCTTTGCCTTTGAGGGCGACGACTTGTTTATGGATGACGGCAGCGGCCACTTTGCCTTCAGCAATGAAACCCATTTGCCCGCCGCTGCAGCCGCAGGCGCGGGCAATGGGCAGGTTAAAGCCTCGATGGACGGCGCCATTGTGGCGGTCAATGTTGCGGCAGGCGATACCGTCACCGTCGGGCAAACGTTGATCGTACTGGAAGCCATGAAAATGGAGCACCCCTTAAAGGCAACGGTTGCCGGTGTGATTGAGTCCGTGAGCTGCGACGTCGGGCAGCAGGTCAAGGCGCGGCAGCTATTGGCCCATATCAATGACGGAGGCGACGCATGAGCGATAAAACAGTTCGCATTGGCTGCGCCTCGGCCTTTTATGGTGACAGCCAGCTTTCAGCGCGACAGCTGGTAGAGAAGGGTAATATCGACTACCTGGTGTTTGATTATCTCGCTGAAGTGACCATGGGAATTCTCGCCAAGGCGAAAGCGCGCGACGAGCGCCTCGGATTCGCCGTTGATTTTGTTACGGTCGCCATGGCCGACGTGATTGAAGAGTGCGCGAGCAAGGGCATCAAGGTGGTGGCCAATGCGGGTGGCGTCAATGTGCCCGCCTGTATTGCGGGGCTGCGCAAACTCTGTGAAGCGAAAGGTTTATCGCTGAATGTGGCGGGCGTATACGGCGATGATCTGGCGCTGCGCCGCGATGAATTGGCGAGTGATCTGGTAGAGCTGGAAAGCGGTGACGCTCTGCCGGAAAAACTCGCCAGCATGAATGCCTACCTCGGTGCGCAGCCGATTGCCGATGCGCTGGCGGCAGGTGCAGATATCGTGGTGACCGGGCGGGTGGTTGATAGCGCGGTGGTGATTGGCCCCTTAATGCACGAATTTGGCTGGGCGCAGACAGATTACAATGCGTTGGCGCAGGCTGCTCTGGCCGGCCATGTACTGGAATGCGGCGCCCAATGCACGGGCGGCAATTTCACTGACTGGCATCTGGTGCCGGACTTTTCCACTATGAGTTATCCCGTTGCGGCGGTTAGCCGCGACGCGAGCTTTACGATAGAAATTCCACCGCAAACGGGTGGCTTGGTAAGCCCCGCGTCAGTGGGTGAGCAAATACTCTACGAAATTGGTGATCCTGCGAACTATTTGTTACCGGACGTTGCCTGCGATTTCACTCGGGTGAAACTTGAACAAGTGGGCGATAACCGGGTGAAGGTTTCCGGCGCGCAGGGCCGGGCGCCGGGGCCGGACTACAAAGTCTGCGCGACCTGGGTTGATGGCTACCGGCTGATGGGTATGGCCTTTATCGGCGGCTTGCGAGCTGCCGACAAGGCCAGAGCGAACCTCGATGCCTGGGTGCAGCGAACGCGACGCGTCTGTGTAGAGAAGGGCTGGGGCGACTACCGTAATGTATGCATAGAGGTGATTGGCGCCGAGGATACTTACGGCCCGCACGCGCGCGCCGGGCAGACGCGTGAAGTGATGGCCAAATACGGCCTTCACCATGACAATCGCGATGCACTGGCATTTGCGGCAGCCGAGTTTGCCTATCTGGCAACGTCGGCGACACCAGGGATGAGTGGTTTTGGCGCGGGAAGGGTGAAACCCTCGCCCCTGATTCGCGTACATTCGGCGCTGCTGGACAAACACAAGGTGCCCGTCACCATTCAGCTGAACGACGACATTATTAGTGACAAGACCTACCCCGGTGAGGCATCAGCACCTGCCCAGGGTGAGCGTTATGAGGGGATGGCACCCGACATGGCTGACTGTGTAACGGTTCCTCTGGAGCAACTGGCCTGTGCCCGCAGTGGCGACAAGGGTAACTATGCCAATGTTGGCGTGATTGCCCGCAAAGCCGAGTATCTTCCTTACCTATACACGCAATTGAGTGCCGGTGCCGTGGCCGAGTATTTTGCCCACACCGTGAAAGGTGAGGTAAAGCGTTTTGATTTACCGGGTTTTAACGCCTTTAATTTTCTGATGAAAGATGCTTTGGGTGGCGGTGGCAGTGCTTCTTTGCAAGTTGATTCCCAGGGAAAGGCCTTGGCGCAGATGTTGTTGTCGATGGAGATTAGTATTCCGCGCGCGTTGTTGAGATGACGCCATTCTTGTATACGCCAATGCCGGAAACGCTGCGCTTATTCCGGCCTACACAGTGCTGGTATCTGCATAAGCCGCAGGCGCCAACGTGGCCCGCGAAGCGTTGTGGCCGCAGGGCACACCCATCCCGCCGCAGATTGTTCCCGCCATGCGATACGCGTACTATCCTTGCAGGCAAGCCCCATCAATAAACACCGTATCGAGGCAAAATGTCAGAGCAGGACTCGGAACCGGCTTTTGGTCGCTTTCTAAAATTCTGGCGCAGTGTTCACGAGGTCAGTCAGGAAGAGCTGGGTTTTCGGCTGGACAGTTCGCCGCGTCATATCAGTCGTATTGAGAATGGCAGCAGCCGGCCCAGCGAAGCCATCATTCTTGAGATTGGCCGCGTGCTGGAACTGGGTAACCGCGACCTGAACCATATGCTGATTGCGGCCGGTTACGCGCCGCGTGAAGATAAAGTCGATTTTCATGCGCCGGAGCTGAAATGGTTGCGCAAGGCGATGACGCTTAATTTGCGGGCATTGGATCCCTACCCCGCATCACTTCTGGATAGATCTTCAAATTTATTGATGGTCAATCGGGGCTGGGTGAGCTTTTACTCGCACATTGTATCGAGGCAGGAGCTGGCGAACGTCAGTAATTTCTACGATTTTGTTTTCAGCCGACAGGGCGCCGGCAATGCCGTTAGCAATTGGGAAGATACCCTGTCGGGCATTCTTATGTCCTTTCAGCAGGCGGCGCTGTTTACCAACGACCCCCAAGACAGGGTTACGCTGGAGCGCCTTGGGGCCTACCCCTCGGTGCCGGATGACTGGCGCAAGCGCGCGGCCCGCTTCGAACCGATGGCGAGCTTTCGTGTACAGCTTCGTATCAATGGTGCCTTGCATCGCTTCTTCAGTGTGAACACCAACGTCGGTGCGCTAGGGCCTGCGGCGTTTCTGTCGGAGCCGCGACTCACCCTCAACACCCTCTACCCGGAGGATGACGGGCTGGATCTCGATTCGCTGATTGACGAATCACTGGAACACCCGCTGCTGTTTTACTAAGCGCTCTCGCCGGAAATCGTTGCAGAGCAACATAGAATCTCCCACAGAGGCAGCTTCTGCTGATGAGTTGGTTTCGTAGGCATGATTAAGCGAAGCGTATCAGGCAATTTCGCGATGCCCGCAACGCGGCGCTTATACGGGCCTACAGCAAGAAAAAGCTTGTGCTCCAACATAGAATCTCCCACAGCTGCTGCGGTGAATTTCTGTAGGAACCCGCCCTGCAGGCGAAGCATGACGCCTTTCACCCGGACATGGCATGTCGTGGCAGCAGCATCGGGGGCTGGTAACAATGGCTCCCCGTTTTCAAGTGACTGAGAGACGACTATGGCCGCCCCGATCCTCTGTGAGCGCGATATCCAGTTTATGCTGTACGAACTGTTTGACGCTGAATCCCTGACTCAGCGACCGCGCTACGCCGATCACTCACGTGAAACCTTTAATGCGTCTATCGACACCGCGCGAACAATAGCCGAAAAATATTTTGTGCCCATTCGCCAGAAAGTCGATTGCGAGCAGCCGACCTTTGACGGCGAAAAAGTACAGATGATTCCCGAGATCAAAACTGCTGTCGATGCCGCGATTGATGCAGGCTTTGTATCGGCCACGGCGGATTTTGATCTGGGCGGCATGCAATTGCCATTGATCGTCGCGTCTGCCGCCAATGCCTACCTCTCTGCGGCAGGGAGTACCACAACCGGGTATATGGCACTGACCTCGGCAAACGCCAATCTGATTGAAGCGCACGGCAGTGCCGAACAGATTGAAAAATGGGTTAAGCCCATGCGCAGTGGCGCCTTTGCCGGCACCATGGCGATGACCGAACCTGGCGCAGGCTCCGGTTTAGCCGATCTGACAAGCTCTGCAGTCAAAGCCGACGACGGTAGCTATCGTATTACTGGCAGCAAAATATTTATCTCAGGCGGCGACCATGAGTTGAATGACAATATCGTACATCTGGTGCTGGCGAGGGTGAAAGGCGCACCGAAAGGCGTGAAGGGTATTTCGCTGTTTATCGTGCCGAAGTTTCTGGTCAACGATGATGGCAGTATCGGCGAGCGCAATGACGTAGCGCTCGCCGGGTTGTTCCACAAAATGGGTGGTCGCGGTCAAACCTCTACCGCGCTGAGTTTTGGCGAAAAGGGCGGCGCGGTTGGTTATCTGGTTGGTGAGGAAAATCGCGGCCTGAGCTATATGTTTCATATGATGAACGAGGCCCGCATTATGGTGGGTACAGGCGCGGCCTGTACGGCGCTTACCGGCTACCAGTATTCCCTGCACTACGCGCGCGAGCGGCCGCAGGGTCGTCTGGCGTCCAACAAAGACCCGCTTTCTGCGCCGGTGAATATCATCGAACATGCCGACGTGCGGCGCATGTTACTCGCGCAGAAGGCCTATGCGGAGGGCGCTTTCGCCCTGTGCTTGCTCGGTTCGCAACTGGCCGACGACGAGCGCACCGCGCCGACGGAGCAGGAGCGAAAAGACGCGCATCTGCTGCTGGATTTTCTTACCCCCATGATTAAATCCTGGCCCTCCGAATACGGCCCGGAAGCGAACGATCTGGCCATTCAGGTGCTGGGCGGTCACGGCTATATTAACGAGCATCCGGTAGAAATGTTCTATCGCGACAACCGCCTGAACCCGATTCACGAAGGGACGACCGGCATTCAATCGCTCGACCTGCTGGCGCGTAAAGTCCCCATGAATAATCTGGCGGGCTATAAAGCCTGCCTCGCAGAAATACAGAAAACCATCGACGCATCGCCATCGGGTGAACTTCAGCCTTTTGCTGAAAAGTTGCAGGCCGCACTTGCGACATTAAACACCACCACCGAAAGCCTGCTCGGTGCAATGATGGAAAAGCCGATTGATCTGGCGCTGGCGAATTCCGTGAAGTATCTGGATTTGTTTGGCCATGTTGTTATCGCCTGGTTGTGGCTAAAACAGGCGCAGGTGGCCGAGTGTGCGCTGGCGAAAGAGCTGCATCCTGCCGAGGCCGATTTCTACAAAGGCAAGCTGCAGGCTATGCGTTACTTTTTCGGCTTTGAGTTGCCACACATTGAGGTCTGGTCCAGCATTCTGATCAGTCTCGACAGCAGCTGCTACGACATGCAGGACAATTGGTTTTAATTTACTGTTGTGGGATTTGTGTTGATTGACAAACCTGTTCGAACAAGTTCGCTTGCAGGGCAAGCTCCCACAGTTTCTTGCCACTACCTACCTGTAGGAGCCAGCCCTGCTGGCGAATGGGATTGCTCTGAACTCGCTGGAAATTTCGCCAGCAGGGCTGGCACCTACAGTGACCATTCAATAAGGAGAACGCGATGAAAGAAATCACCAAAGACGACATTCAGCAATACATCGGCTACGAAGCTGAACCGACCGAATGGTTGCAGGTGACTCAGGAGCAGATCAACCAGTTTGCCGATTGCACGCTCGACCATCAGTTTATTCACGTTGACCCCGAGCGTGCCAAAGACACACCCTTCGGTTCTACCATTGCCCACGGATTTCTAAGCCTGTCACTGCTGTCGCACTTTTCCGAGCAGTACAGCGTCATTATCAAGGGCTTTTACATGGGCATTAACTACGGTTTCGACAAAGTGCGTTTTCTTGCTCCGGTCAATGTCGACAGCCGCATTCGCGCACACGCCAAAGTGCTGGGTATTGAAGAAACCAAACCCGGCCAATATCGGGTAAAAACCGAAGTGACGGTGGAAATCGAAGGAAAAGACAAACCGGCTCTGATTGCTGAATGGCTCAGCGTACAGATGGTTGCCTGAAAAAATTCTATAAGGAGTGAGTAATGACTATACGTTTTGATGGAAAAGTTGCCATTGTTACCGGCGCCGGTAATGGTCTGGGCCGCTGTCATGCACTGGCGCTGGCCGAGCGCGGCGCCAAGGTAGTGGTGAATGATCTGGGCGGTGCCCGCGACGGTAGCGGTGCGTCTTCCGATGCGGCCAAAGACGTGGTTGCAACAATTGAAGCCGCTGGCGGCGAGGCCATTGCCCACGGTGCCAACGTGGCGGTCATGAGCGAAGTGGAAGACATGGTCAAGCAGGCCATGGACACCTGGGGACGTGTCGACATCCTGATCAATAACGCAGGCATTTTGCGCGACAAGTCCTTTTCCAAAATGTCACTGGACGATTTCAAGCTGGTGATGGATGTTCACCTTATGGGCTCGGTGAACTGCAGCAAGGCGGTCTGGGAAATTATGAAAGGCCAGGAGTATGGTCGTATCGTGATGACCACATCCTCGTCCGGCATGTACGGCAACTTTGGCCAGTCCAACTATGGTGCGGCAAAAATGGCGGTGCTGGGCTTTATGAACACTCTGGGTCTGGAAGGCGCGAAGTACAACGTGCGCGTAAACGCACTGTCGCCCACGGCGGCAACACGCATGACTGAAGATCTTCTGCCCAAGGAAATTCTCGACATGCTGGTACCGGAAGCCGTTACCGCCGGTGCCCTGACGCTGTGCCACGACGATTCGCCCAGCCGCATGATTCTCTGCGCCGGTGGTGGCGGTTATGCCAGCTCGCGCATTTTTGAAACCGAAGGTGTATACCTGCCGCAGGAAGAGCAAACGCCCGAAGGTGTTATTGCCAACTGGCAGGCGATTAACGACACCAGTAAGCAGTCGCCGCTCGAAGCGGGCAGCAAGCAGACTGAAAAATTTCTCGGCAAGGCGATGGAATACTTGCAGTCAAAAGGCTGAACCCCGGCCACAGCACACCCCGCCCAGGCGGGAACCCCAGATTCTGATTGAGGACAATTTATGAAAGACGCCGTTATCGTATCCGCAGCGCGCACTCCCATTGGCAAGGCCTACCGGGGCGCTTTTAACAACATTGAATCTCCGTCGCTGAGTTCGTTTGCGATCAAGGCAGCCGTAGAGCGAGCGGGGGTAGACCCCGGGGAGTTGGATGATTGCTTGATGGGCGCTGCCTTGCAGCAGGGCACCCAGACCATGAATTTTGGCCGGATGGCGGCGATGGCTTCCGGTTTGCCTGTTACCGTGTCCGGTGCGACCATTGATCGGCAGTGCTCCTCCGGGTTGATGTCTATCGCCACCGGAGCCAAACAGATTGTAATGGATGGTGCGCCCATGTTGGTGGCAGGGGGGTGTGAATCCATCTCTCTGGTTCAGAACGAGCATATGAACATGCACCGTTTGGTAGACCCGTTGGCGATCGCTCACGCGCCGAATATTTACATGGGTATGCTCGACACTGCCGAAGTGGTTGCCAATCGTTACAATGTTTCGCGCGATGCGCAAGACGAATATGCACTGCAATCACAGCAGCGTACCGCCGCAGCTCAGGAAGCAGGCAAGTTTGATGACGAGATCGTGCCTGTAACCGCTACCAAACTGGTCACTAATCGCGAAACCGGTGAAACCAGCGAAGAACAGGTGACTCTGACCAAAGACGAAGGCAATCGGCCGTCTACTACGCTGGAAAGCCTGCAAGGCTTGAAGCCCGTACGTGAGGGCGGTTGTATTACTGCCGGCAATGCTTCGCAATTATCTGATGGTGCGGCAGCGGTCGTGATGATGGACGGTACCCTGGCCCAGCAGCGCAATATCGAGCCTATGGGTATTTATCGCGGTATGGCGGTCGCGGGCCTGGAGCCTGACGAGATGGGCATCGGCCCTGTGTATGCTATTCCCAAACTGCTGAAAAATGCAGGTCTGAAAATGGATGATATCGGTTTGTGGGAACTGAACGAGGCTTTCGCTGTGCAGGTAATTTACTGTCGCGATAAACTGGGTATTCCCAATGAAAACCTCAACGTGAACGGTGGTGCTATTTCAATTGGTCATCCCTACGGCATGAGCGGTTCGCGGATGGTGATGCATGCCCTGATCGAAGGCAAACGTCGCGGTGTGAAGTATGTTGTCGTGACTATGTGTGTCGGCGGCGGCATGGGTGCGGCGGGCTTGTTCGAAGTCGTGTAAATGCCACGGGCCGGTCGTTAACGATCGGCCCACATTATTTTGCGTCGGGAGCTGCTTTAGCGTCTCGGTAAAGTAAGGAGTAAACAGTGCGACAACTCACCGGTCTGGATGCCTCATTTCTCTACCTCGAAACCCGCAACGCACCCATGCACATCGGCGGGCTGTCAATCTACGATCCGGCTACCGCACCCGGTGGCAAAATTCGCTTTAAACAGGTGGTTGAAAATTTCTCATCGCGAGTCCATCGCGTACCCGCCATGACAAGTCGTCTGGTGACCGTACCCCTTCGCCTCGATCATCCCTACTGGGTGAGTGACGGCACCTTTGACCCTGAGTTCCATGTTCGCCATATAGCGCTTCCTGCGCCCGGCGATTGGCGGCAGCTGTGCATATTGATATCGCGTATTCATGCAAGACCGCTCGACCGCAATCGGCCGCTGTGGGAGGCCTATGTTATAGACGGTTTGGATAATGTCGAAGGCTACCCCAAAGGGTGTTTTGCCGTGTTCACCAAAATGCACCACGCCGCAATCGATGGTGCATCGGGCGTTGAAATTAATGCGGTCATGCACGACCTGTCGCCGGAACCGGCAGCAGTAGACGAGGTTCAGGCTTTTACCGTTGACACTACACCGAGTAGCGCCGAGTTGCTGGTGCGGGCTCAGCTTAATACCGTGAAAATCCCGTTTCGCTTTGCCGGCATTGCCAAGAATACCGCGCCGAGTCTCATCAAGGCTGCTACCGGCGTTGTGACCGGTAAGCTATCTCGCGTTAGCAATATTCCGCGCACCCGCTTTAATGGCAATGTGTCGCCGCATCGTGTGATAGACGCCATGCGCGTTGATTTTGAAGACGTTCGCAAGATTAAAAATGTCTTTAAACCTGCCACCGTAAACGACGTCGCATTGACCATCGTTGGTGGCGCTCTGCGTAAATATCTTGAATCGAAAGCTGAGTTGCCCGAGCAATCACTGGCGGCCATGGCACCCATTAATGTGCGTTCGGAAGACAAGCTAGGCACCGCCGGTAATCAGGTATCGCAAATGACGGTGCGACTTCGCAGCGATATTCAGGATGCACGCGAGCGATTGCAGGCGGTGCACGAAGGCACACGCAATGCCAAAGAGCTCACCCACGCCATCGGCGCAAAAACCATGACGGACTACACCCAGTTTATTCCGTCTACGCTGACCGCATCGGCGGCGCGGTTGGCCAGTTCATGGAGCCTGGCCAACCGTTTTAGCCCGGTTTACAACTGTGTTGTAACCAATGTGCCGGGGCCGCCAGTTCCCCTGTATTGCACCGGCGCTAAAATGCTGAGCAGTTTTGGCACCGGGCCGGTACTCGACAGCGTGGGGTTGTTTCAGGCCATTTCGACCTATTGTGGAGAGTTCGCCATCACCTTCACAGCCTGTCGCGACATGATGCCGGATCCGGCTTTCTACAGGGAATGCTTGCAAGCCTCCTTTGATGAGTTGAAGCAGGCAGCAGATTCATCTGCTCAACCAAAAGCCGCCAAACGTAAAAAGGCCTGACAACCATGCAAGCATCACGGAAAGCACCTGTGGCATCAACGCCGCTCGCATTGCTGGAATTGCCTAGAGTCGTCACTGAAATTGCCTTGCTGGGTGCCTCAAGGTCAATACTGCGGGACTGCCCGCGAGGTGATGGCCACAGCGTTATAGTGATTCCCGGCTTTCTGGGGAGTGATCGTTACAACAAGGCGCTTTGCAACTATCTGAATTGGCTTGGCTACAATGTTGGTGGCTGGGAGCTTGCCGTCAATCTTGGCCCGCGCGACGAAATAATTGAAGGTCTGGAGCGCCGGTTGCTAACAACTTATCAAGAGAGCGGCAGAAAAGTTACATTGATCGGCCATAGTCTCGGAGGCGTTTATGCGCGGGAAATGGCGAGGCAACACCCTGATGCCGTAAGGCACGTCATTAGTCTGGGGAGCCCCATTGCCGAGCGCGGTGATTCACATAAGCTCTCATCGCGACTGTTCAGGCGACTAAACGGGCCAGTGGATTTTGAACGCCATAGGGAGTTGCAAGCGGCACCACCCGTGCCAACAACGGCGGTGTACTCGCGAACGGACGGTGTAGTGCATTGGCAAAATGCAATACAGCGCAACGGTCATGTGCGCTGTGAGAATGTAGAAGTGTACGGGAGTCATTGTGGACTGACGGTAAATACCTCGGTGTGGAGGCTGCTGGCAGACCGCTTGTCTCAGGCCGAGGAAAACTGGCAACCCTTTGTAGCAATGGGTTTGCAGCGCTGGATGTATCCCGTTACGCGCGGCGCCCTTTGAAGTCCTGTGTAGATATTCAACCAGAGAGAGTCTATGAAGCCTGAAATACGCATAAATGTTGGTGACATCGAACTGGTTGCGCAGGAGTTTGGTGAGGCTGGTCATCCGGCCATCGTGCTGATTATGGGCCTGGGTATGCAAATGATTTCCTGGCCAGACACCTTCTGCCGTTCTTTGGCAGAGCGAGGCTTTAGGGTTATCCGTTTTGACAACCGCGATGCAGGCCTGTCACACAAGGTAGAGGGCGTGCGCGCGCCGGGTGCCATAAAAATGTTGCTCGCTTCGAAGTTGGGCATTCGGCTGTCGGTGCCCTATGAATTACGCGCACTCGCCGACGATACGGTCGGGCTGTTAGATGCCTTGAAACTCGATGCCGCCCATATCGTGGGTGCATCCATGGGCGGCATGGTTGCACAGCTGGTGGCTGCGCACTATCCCGGGCGTGTTTTGACGCTGACCTCTATCATGTCGACCAGCGGCAACCCCAAATTGCCGCAGCCGAGCGCTAAAGTCTTGTTGCGCCTTGCAGCCAAAGCCGCCACGGATGAAAAATCCTACCTTGAGAGTGCCCTGCAAACCTGGCGTATTATCGGCAGCCCGGCCTACCAGCCCAGCGATGAAGAGTTAAGAAAACGTCTGCTCGCGGCCTACCGGCGCAGCTACTACCCCGCCGGGACGGCCCGCCAAATGGCTGCCATTTCAGCCTGCGGCAGTCGTGTAGAGGCACTGAAAACCATTCGTGCGCCCACGCTGGTCATTCACGGCAAGGATGATGTGTTAGTGCCAGTAACCGGTGGTATTGATACCGCTAAACATATTCCCGGTGCGCGACTGGAGCTGATTGAGGGCATGGGACACGATTTGCCAACGGCGCTTTTGCCCACCTTTGTTGAGTTGATTGGTTCGCATGCTTTGGCATCGGTGCGGTCAGAGTCAGCAACTCACCAGAGCGGATAGAACCCGCCTTTCATAGACGCTGCGCAAAATTATTGCCCACAAAAAACCCGGCCGTAGCCGGGCTTTCTGGCGAGCGATTTCCTAGAAATTCCTGCGAGCCGTTACTCCGAACGTTCTCGGCTCGCCGATAAAGTCACCAATACGACCATTGCCGCCACGTCCCTGAATCGGCGGTGGGTCAAATCGGATGGGCGAGTACTCGGTATCGGTGAGGTTGCGCGCCCACAATTCCACTTCCCAGCTTCTGCCCATGTCGCTCAGCGCTACGCGACCGTTGACCACGGTGTAGGCCGATTCGTCAAAGTCTTTGTCGAGCGATGAGTTGGCACTGTTGTCGCTGGTATAGCGTGCATCGATGTGAGCGCTGGCCAGCAGGTTTTTCGACAGCGCGGTTGTGTAGGTCGCTCCAACGGTGGCAGACCACTCGTTACTCATTTTGTGATCGGCACGCTGATTGCCGTCGGTGGTCGGCGCTACGGTATCGATGTTGGAATCTTTCGGGTAGTAGTTGTTGGTGTACACGGCGGCACCGGTCAGGGTGAGTTCATCCGTTACACGCCACAGGCTTTCAAGCTCTACACCTTCTGATTTGATTTCATCAACGCTGAAGGTTTCCAGGGTAATGCCTGAAAACTGGCCCAATTGATAATCTTCGAATACCGAATAGAACAGCGTACCGTTGAGCGATACGGTGCGGTCGGCCAGATAGGTTTTCATGCCCAGTTCCATGGTTGTGGCTTTTTCGGAATCAAATTCCAGGTTGTCGCCAGAGGTACCCAGGGGCTGCAGGCTGAGACGAGTCTGGTTGTAACCGCCGCCTTTGAAGCCGCGCGCGACGTTGGCAAACAGCAGGCTGTCGTCATCGGTGGTGTACGCCAGTTTGATGGTGCCGGTCAGTTCTTCGTCGGCGCGATCAGAGGTATATCGGCCATCGGCGATCAGCGGGCCGCTGATGGCGGCGATGCCGCAGATGATTTCGCGAGCGCCGTTGTAAAAACCTTGCGTGGCCGCCGGTGCTCCTGTTGCAGCTGCGGTTGCAGCGTTAGCTGCCGCAGCCTGACAGGGGTTGCCTCCGCCGCCACCTGCACCCGTGCCAATGGGGCTGAACTGGTTGCGCGTGGTGATTTCAATATCCTTTTCTTCGCGTGTGTAACGCGCACCCACGGTCAGTACCAGTTTGTCGCTCAGATCAAAGTCTTCCTGGGTAAACAGCGCAACGCTCTGGCTGGTCTGTTCACCTTCGTCGTTAATGCCTTCGCCAGAAATGAAATCCGCACGCAGTCCACTGCCGCTTGGCGCCGGGCCAGCAGGGTAGGTGGTTGCTGTATTGTAAGCGCCGGAGAAAATGGCTCCGTCGACGTAACGTCTTGCATAGTTGCTGATATCCGCGCCATAGCGTGGTGCAAAGGTTGTACTCAGGGTCTCGTCGGCGAAGAACATGCCGACCAACCAGCTGCCGTGCTCCCAGGCGCCCTGCAGTCGCAGCTCCTGAGTGAAGGTTTCAAATTTTTGTGAGCGTGGCTGATCTTTGGTGTAAAACAGCAGGTCTGCGCCACTGAAATCACTGTCGCCGGCGATTACGGTCTCCCATTCACGAAAGGCCGTGATGGATGTAAGGGTTGATTTCTCGAGGGACCAGGTCAGCTCGGTTGAAAAGCCGTACTGTTCGGTTTCGTCGGCCTGTTGGCGGCCGCTGGAAACGGCGATGTTGCGATCATAGGGGTCGGTATCGTTATCCAGCCCCCGGTCGCCACTGGCCGTCGGAAAGGCAGTGACGTCTTCCAGCGGATTGCCTTTTTGGGAGCTCGGTGAGCCACAGCAGAGTTCCTTGCGGTCGCTGTAGTCGAGAATGATGCGGGCGCTGAGTGCGTCGTTGATATCCCACAGCAATTGCCCGCGTACCAGATAGCGATCGCGGTCGTTGTAGGTGTCGCTGCTGTTAATGTCTTCAAGATAGCCATCGCGCTGGGTGACTACCGCATCGAGTCGGCCCGCGAGACTGCCGTCAATCAAGGGGCCGGACGCGGCGCCGGCAATGCGGCGCAGGTTAAAATTACCGGCAGTGGCTTCCAGAAAACCTTCAAATTCTTCGGTGTTTGGACCTTTGGTTACGACATGTATCAGGCCGGCAGAGGTGTTTCGCCCAAACAATGAACCCTGCGGACCGCGCAGCACTTCAATGCGTTCCACTTCGCCCAGCTCGTCGATGGCAACGCCTGAACGGTTGCGGTAGACGCCGTCAATAAATACACCCACCGAGGATTCCAGGCCGGGGTCGGTACCCAGCGTGCCGATACCGCGAATGCTCAGGTTGCCGCTGGCCGAGTTTTCTGTAGTGCCGAAACTGATATAGGGAGAAACGGCGGTCAGCTGACTGACATCGCGAATGCCGGCCTGTTCCAGCTGGTCGTTGGTATAGGCCGAGACCGCTACCGGAATATCGTTGATGGCTTGCGCGCGCTTCGTGGCGGTGACAATCACCTCTTCCAGTGTGCGCTCGGAAGCCACAGCCGGAGGATTGAAGCCGGCGGCGCCAACCAGAGCGCCTGCCATACCGGCAAACAGTTTGCGTTGATAGGTGAATTTCATTGTTTGTCGCTCCATGTGTTTTGCACAGGTGGCTTTTCCCAGTGACAGGACTCGCCAGTAAGCGACTCCCACAATCCGTTAGAGTGCGGGAAGTATGGAGGGGGTGGTATAAGGGATTTCCGAACTAAAACAATGGTTTAGATATTTTTGTAGAGCGTGGCGCCCATATAATATCAAGCACCCTCTACCCGATTAACAGGACATGGGATGTCAGGTTGTTGCGACATTAATGGGGCGTTAGTTGTGCGAAGTTTGCGCACAGTGTCCGGTTTTAGTGGCTTTCAGGGGGTTGGGAAGGTCGTTGTCGGACTGACGTTCGCTCGTACAACTTCTTCCTTATATCGGGAATATAGTGGGTGAATAATTGCCGCGAGATGGCTGCGCCCGCAAAATGATTCGCGGACGCAGCCGTGCTATAGCGGCTTTAGTTCGTTCAGCTCAACTACGTTATCGCGCAGAATTTTCTTTTTCTTTGCGTCATCAAATTTCGACAGTTCCGGCACGTAATCCAGCGGTGTTGGCATGCCTTCAATATGCGGCCAGTCGGAGCCGAAGATCACGCGATCTGCCCCCATGATCTCTTCCACTTCGTACACATCGTCTTCCCAGAACGGGTTGATCCAGACGTGGTTTTTGAAGAGCTCAATCGGGTCTTCCTTGTAATAGCCCATGGTGGCCATACGATCGCGTGACTGCTTGAGCTTGCGCACCAGGTCGGGCAGAAACTCCGCGCCGTTTTCGATGGAGGCGATGCGCAGGTTGGGGAAGCGTTCGAACAGTTTTTCGTAACACAGCGTTACCAGAAAGTCGTAAGCCGCACGCTCGATATTGAAGTGTTTGATGTTCGGCGCCCACGAGGCAAAGGCGCTTGAACCGCCGCTGCTGAAGCCGTCCTGCACGTAGCCGTGGGTGGTGTAACCGGAATCGGCAGCGTGCACTACAACGGTTATGCCGGCCTCATTCACGCGCGACCAGAAAGGGTCAAACATGGGGTGCGAGGGCGACAGTGGCCCTTGTTTGGTCCACACGGCGGCGGGGCGCATGCACACCGTGCGCGCGCCTTGTTTCAAGGCCCATTCCAGTTCTTCGCAGGCAAAATCCACATCGGCCAGCGAGATATAGGGCGAGGCAAAAATACGGTTCTGGTAGTTGCAGCCCCAGTCTTCCTCGAGCCAGCGGTTGAAGGCGCGAAACTGGGTTTTCACCGCATCAAGGTCGTCTTTCAGCAACTCTTCATAGAGTACGCCCAGGGTCGGGAACAGCCACATGGCGTCCAGTCCTTGCTCGTCCAGCGTTGCAATACGCGCGTCGCGATTGATATAGCAGGCGGGCAGCGGCTCGGGGTCGCTCATCAGTTCTTCGGGTTTGAGCTTGTTGGGGTTGCCGCGCAGAAAGTCGGAAATTGAGCCGGGCTTGGCGATGGGGTCCCAGGTAGGGTTGGTGACTGCATAGGACACTTTGCCGCCGACGATATGGCGTTTGCGGCCCTCGATTTCGGCCCACTGCACACAGCGTGCCCGCATGTTCTTGGGCACGTGGCGGGTGAAGGCGTCTTCGGCCTCATAGTAGTGGTTGTCGCAGTCAAACGGACGATAGCCTAGTTCGCTCATGGCTCACTCCAAATAGCGGTCTGTCGAAAGGTTTTGGTCGCAGGTTGATAGCATAAGCCCTATGGAAACGTTCGGCGATGGGGCTTTCGGTCAACATTCAGTGGCAATTTTGAGCGATTTCAAGAGGTAGGGCGGGGCGGCAATAAAGCCCTTGCAGCGCCGGGGCCACTCTAATAAGCTACATTGATATAACAATAATAGCAGTGGGCGCCGGAGCTATGGTGAAGAGGTATCGAGCTTGACGAATGATTCGATCCACGCGGGCATCGCAGTTGTCACCGCTGTCATGCTGGTGCTGTATATCGCGCGCTTCCGGCGCCACCCGGCCGAGGTGTTTTCGCCGGTGGCTGCATGGCTGCGGGCTTTTATCTATTTCGGCTGCTGTTTTTTGTTTGCCTGGTTAACCGGGGCAACGGCGTCGCTGTTGGCCTCGCCAGTGATTCCGGCTGCCGCCGGGACGAGCCGTTATTTCCTGCCGATAACGGCGGCGCTTACAGTATTTGTGCTGATTGCCTACTGGGGTATCTGGGCTAAGTGGACGCTCCGCTTTGGCCGCAAACTCGATATTCCCGCGCAACTGTTCTTTGGTCTGGTATGGGGCGTGAGTTATCCCCTGTGCTTTCTGGGGTTTTGGCACCTGTCGCTTAATATTACGCCCGACTGGCCGATGTGGGCGGTATTTTTGCTGGCCTACACACTGATCTCGCTTTGGCAGTATCTCTGGCAGGACTTGTACTGGGATGTGTATATCGCGCCCGAGCACGATACTCCGTGGACCATCAAGTGGAAGGTACCCTGCACGCATATTCCCAACGTTACGCTGTGCCTGATTTACTTTGCGGTCTACGACGCCTACTGGATATTTATTGCCTTGCAGGCACTGGCCCTCACGGGTTGTTCTTTCGCCATGCGAATGCCTGCCCCCTGGAGCAAGGAACCCACGCCGCCTGCCAGACGCCATCCCTTCGTTTTTGGATTGGTGCATGGCGGTGGGTATGTCTCAGAGGATCCGGAGAATGATCCTCACCTGCGAGCAATCGGCGCGCCCTACTAGCGCCGCTACGCAGCGGGCTGTCCGGGTAGCCCGCTCATAATAATAACAAGCCGCGAATGCGGAGGAATGTCTATGAAGCTGTCTTTTTATGTGCTGCCGGCTGTTCTGCTGACAATGAGTGTCGCAGGCTACGCCCAGCAGACCAGTAGCTCGATAAAGCGTACCGAGGCCAATCGCGCCATAGAGGAAGTGGTTGTTACTGCGCGCAAGCGGCAGGAATCACTTCAGGACGTTCCGGTGTCGATTACGCCTTTCACTGCCCAGGATATGGCGCAGCGTGGCTATGTGGGCATGGAGGATATTGCGGCCGCGACGCCGGGCTTTACCTTCGACGGCAGTATTACGTCCGGGCACCACAGTAATGCCGTTATTCGCGGTCTGGCACCACAGTTCACTATTGCGCGCGTGCAAAATGTCTCGTTTTTTATGGACGGCGTGTATATGCCGCGCCAGAGCATGCTCAACATCGGCTTGATTGATATGCAACGGGTCGAGGTCGTCAAGGGGCCGCAAAATGCGTTGTACGGACGCAATGCTTTTGCAGGGGCGGTGAACTATATTCCGCAGGCGCCCAGCGAGGAGTTGAGTGGCTATGTGTCGCTGACCGCAGGCAGCGATGAGCGCGAGGACTTTCGACTGGCACTGAGCGGCCCGTTGACCGACGACGGTCGCTTGCTGCTGCGCGCGGGCTACGGTCAGAGCAGCTATGATGGTCATACCAAAAACGATCACCCTGTGGCAGATGCCAACCCGAGCGGGCCGAACACGCGCGGTCGGTTGGGGGGCTGGGAAGATAAGGCGATCAATATTGCCCTGAGCTTTCAGGCCAGTGACGACCTTGCGCTGCGCTTTGGTTATTACCGCAGTGAAGCCGAACGGGAAACGCAGCCGGGTTACATGATTTCCGGTGTCGGGGCGGCAGGGTTTGGTTTGCGCACCGAGGCAGAAAACGACCTCAATTGTAATTTCTCTACGCAGCCCGATATCAGCGGCAACCAGATGGTGTCGGGCAATACCCTGTTTTGTGGCGAGCTGCCGAACGAAGCCTCTGACGTTACCTTTCGTACAGTTCCCGGCATCGTTATCGACCCGCGCGGAATGGGAGCGCTGACCGACACGGATTTTTATACCTTTGCCGCAGACTGGAGCCTCAACGAGAACCTCAGTGCGCACTATCTGTTTGGCTACGCCGAGCATTTTTCTGAAACCACCGGCGGCCCCGGTGGTGAAGATCCAACCCTAGGGCAGCGTATAGCCACCAATATTCCCCTGTCGTTGCTGGGTGGTGAAAACGGCATCACGCGCATCAACTCTTTTAGTGGCCGGCCGAATGTAGACGTCACAACATTCTCTAACGAGCTGCGTTTTGACTGGACGATGAGTGAACGCACCCGGGTTAGCGGTGGCGCGTATTACTCGGTGGTGGAAGATACCGAGTGGGTACAATTGTTTTTGAATACGCTCTGCAACGCCGATACGCCGCAGAATATCGAAAATTGCAATACGCCAACGTCAGCGCCATCGCCCATTCTGACCGAAGCCACGGCGACCGCGCCGGTGGTATGGGATCAGGGTAGCCGCCAGCATGCGGTGGCAAAAGGTGAGCTGTCGGAATTTGAAGACAAAATCAGCGCATTGTTTGCGTCTGTGACGATAGACTTTAACGAGCGTTTCGCCGGAACGTTTGAAGGGCGCTACAGCATTGAACAGAAAAGCGTTACGCGCCTGACGGATTCTTTTGCGATTGCCGACGGGCAAACTTTCACCTATACCGCCGTGCAGGACCCTATCCTGCCGCTGCCGCCAGACAGCGCAAACGGCAATGGCAATAGCCGACCGGATCAAACCACCCTGGTTGATGGCATTATTGTGCCGCGCGATAAAAAGACCTTTCGCTACTTCACCCCCAGGGTCACGCTGGATTACCAGATGAACGACGATCAAAAGCTGTTTCTGGCCTTGGCGCGCGGCTTGAAAACCGGCGGTTTTAACAATGCCGAAGCGGCATCGCAACTGACTTACAAAGTCTCAGAGAGTTACAGTCTGGAACTGGGTTCTAAAAACAGCTTTCTGGCGAATAGCCTGATTTTAAACGGAGCGCTGTTTTACATAGACTGGCGCGACTTGCAGGGATCACAGCCGCCGGTAACGGCCTCCTTGTCGAGCAGTGACCTCATTGCAAATATCGGGGACGCTACCAGCTACGGGCTGGAAATGGAGCTGATGTATAACGCCAACCAGTATGTCAGTGTGGATGCCGGCTACACCTACAATGACGCCAGCTACAAAGACGGTGTTATTTACTCACCAGCACGCAATCGCATTGATTGTGCCGCCGCGAACGTGTGTCCGGTAGACGGTGACGTGGGGGGCAGCCAGATGCCGCGCAGTTCAAAGCAGCAGGTGAGTATAGGCTTGAACTTGAATATGCCCCTGTCGGCAGGTTGGGGCATGAATGCACGGCTGGATGCGAACTATCAATCGAAGCAGTTTGTTACACCGCTGAACGTCACCACAATTCCGGAGCGCACGGTGACGAATGCCTCGCTGAATTTTACCAGCCCTGACGACCGCTGGACGCTTAACCTCTGGGGCAAGAATATTCTCGATGAGGACGTGGTGGCTTACTCCTTCTATATCACCATTTTCAATCAGTATCTGGTGAGCAAACTGCCGGGGCCGTCATACGGCGCAACCCTGAAATACAGCCTGTAAGTTATGAGCCTGACCCCCGACTATATTCGCCAAACCTTTTCAGCCGCAGGCGGCTCGACCAGCCAGCCGCCTGTACAGAGCGCCCTGGATTTTACCAACCCTTACGACAACCTCTATGCCTTCGGCAAGGTGTGGGCCGGTTACGAGGCGCCGGTGGTGGGTGCGTTTCATGGTTTGATGTTCGCCATGATTGGCAATCAGCGCCTGCAGCCGCTTTTTGGTTACTGCGGTTTTGGTATTTTCGAATCGCGGCTTGAAGCCAATGGTCATGTGCGTTTGCGTGGTAAGGAGGTGGGCTATTTCAGCGACCCGCGCACCGGCGATATTCTGGATGAATGGCACAACCCTTTTACCAACGAAACCGTCAAGCCATTCAACTTCTTGAACGACCGGATTCGGGGTGAACTGGGCGCGGAGATGCCGCGCTTTGATTTTGGCGACGGCGCTGACTCACCAACCCTGATGAATGAAGCGACGGCTATCGTCAATGAAGACGGCAGCGTGCCGTTTATACTGCCGTGGGAGCATTGCGGTGAGCGCACGCTCTTGTCCTGGGACTACACTCACCGCTATCGCAACCCGGTGACGCCGCAGCGGTGGCCGAAGGCCTCCACGGGTGAATTTATCAATCCCTCCGAGCATTTTACCTTTAGCGTGGAGACCGCAGCGCTGCAGGATCGCGGCGTTGCATCCGTGGATTATCAATGCGGCTTCTCGCGTCTGTCGCCCTGGTGGCCGTGGATGCGTATGGGGCAAAGCGGGGTGGAGGGCGTGTTGTTCGGGCGCATGCACTCGCATAAAAGCACACGCGGCTTTGATGATGTGCCACGCAAGGTTGTCGCCTACACCGAAAAACACTATCCCGAATTTCTGGAGCCGGCCAATGACTGGGATGACGGCTTTCCGATCGGTACCTGGGAGGCCTATGCGCGCGATGTACCTCCCGAAGTTGATGTGCCGTCCTAACCTCAGCCCTGAACGCAGGAGGCAACATGCCTGATATCAAAGCAATATGTGCAGTACTGGAGGGTAAAATCCGGGGTAACCCCGTGGCAGTAAGCCTGTTTGAAAAGGAAATACCGCCCCAGTATCAGGGTTTGAAAGTAGACCCCTGCCAGATACTTCGCCACGCGATGGACGACGGCACGTTGGCGTATTTTGATCGCGAGCATCAGGACTGTGTACACGGCGCCTTTATTACCGGCGTGCATGAGGGCAACGAGCAGATTCGCTCGGGCCGCATACTCACCGACTACATTCCCGCCTACAACCTTGATGCCGCCCATGCCCTTAACTCGGGTAAATTTGTACTGCCACAGGGCACCGTGCGCGCTATTGGCACTGCGCCACTGGATAAAGTGCCCGAGGGTGTGGAGATTAACTGGATGGCGGTGGTGTGCACACCGGCCTGGGCCTGCCAGATAGCGGCAGCGCGCGCGGTTGAAGATGGTGTGCAGCCCGGCTCGGCGGCCGGCGGTTCGTTTTGTACTGACTTGTTTGTTAGCCCCTGGTTTGAAGAGAATGTTGTGCTCACCCCGGGTGATATGGGTGGGCGTATGAATAACAAGCTCAAGCCTGAAGAGCTGTTTGTGATCATTCCCATGCGCTGGGCCGACAATCTGCTCAAGATATTGGGTGAGATGCCAGATGTTAAAGGCATCTATGAGGCTACCCGCCCGGACGATTCCGAATACTGGAGTCGCCAACGTGCCAAGGAAGCCAAGGCGGCGGTGCGCAGCAATGACGAGGCGACCCGTCTGGCAAAAGAAAAGGGCCTGAAAATCAGTATGGATTGGGAAGTGGAGGCCGTTGAGCTGGTGGCCAGATCGCCGCGTTTTGTACGTGGGTTTGCGGTGGGCAATATAGAAGATTTTGCTGAGGAGAAAGGCTACCCCCTGATTACCCGCGCGGTCATCGAGGAGCAGATGGAAAGCTCCGGCGTGGGCAAATACCTTAAATTCCTGCGCTAGGGCATCTCGCCTCACGGCCAGCGCGGCTTGTGGGAGATTCTATGTTGTTTGGCAAGGCCCTCCGAGAATATTCGCCTGCAAGGCAGGCTCCTACAATTCGTCTGTTGGAGCCTGCCCAGCAGGCGAACCGACTAGCACTGTAGGCCGGAATAAGCGCAGCGTTTCCGGCATTGGGGTATCGGTGACGCATACCACCAACAATGCGCGGGAAGGCTTCACTTCCACAAAATCTCCGCGCCTGCCCTGCCGGCGAGACTTTGCTGTAGAATAGCCAGTCGTTTTGGCCCGGGCGCTAGTCTACGGGCCGTCATCTGCAAACGGTTCTGGCTTTGATGGACAACTATTCCAATATACGCCCCTACAACGATCAGGAAGTCGCTGAGGTGTTGCAGCGGCTGCTGACAAACGCTGAGTTGCTCGACACCATAGCCAAACTGCGTTTGCCGCGTCTGCAGCGCTGGTTTCCCCGTTTGGTGAGACCCCTGGTGCGTTCCGTGCTGAAGCGTCAGTTGCGCGGTGTGGCCACAGTGCGTGAGCTGCAACATGTCATCAAGCACTATATGGATGACATGATTGAAACAACGACCACCAGTTTTACTGTGTCCGGTCTTGAGAATCTCGACCTGCGCCGCGCCTGGTTGCTGATCAGCAACCACCGCGATATCGCGTTGGACCCGGCCTTCGTCAACTATGCGCTCTATCACAACGGTGGTGACACCGTGCGTATCGCTATTGGCGATAACCTGCTGACAAAGCCTTTCGCAGCAGACCTGATGCGTTTGAACAAAAGCTTTATCGTCAAACGCTCGGCGAAAGGTCCGCGCCAGATGCTAGCTGCCTACAAAAACCTGTCGGCCTACATACGCCACTCGCTAAGCGAAGAGCGCGCAACAGTCTGGCTGGCACAGCGAGAAGGTCGCGCCAAAGACGGTATTGATGCCACTGAGCCCGCCATCATCAAAATGCTGTGCATGAGCCAGCGCAAGGGCGAAGAGGAGTTCGGTGCCTTTATCCAGAGCCTCGGCATTGTGCCGGTTGCCATTTCTTACGAGTGGGACCCCTGCGATGCTGCCAAAGCCCGGGAGTTGAGCCTGCGCGAAAGTGAAGGGGTGTATCTGAAAGCCGAATTTGAAGACTTGCAAAGCATTGGCTTGGGAATTCGCGGCCAGAAGGGCAAAGTACATGTGCATTTTGGTGAACCCCTGACGGCAGATTTCGCAACGCCGGCCGATGTTGCCGCCGCAGTTGACCTGCAAATTATCGAAGACTATCGGCTGCAGCCCAGCAATATCTGGGCCTATGAGCAGCAGTGTGGCAATGACGACTGGCGCCGCTTGCCCGATGATGTGTTGACCGAGCTGGGGGATTTGAGCGAGGCTTCCCGGCTTGCTTTCGAGCAGCGCATGGCGGGCATTCCTGCCGATCACCGCAAAAAGGCGGTCGCTATTTATGCCAATGCGGTGCTTGCCAAGCTGCGCCGCCTGCCACCTGCGGAGCTTGCATAGACGGTGGTTGATGCGAGTCTGAAAGCGGAAATCCAGGCAGCCTATTCGCGCTTTCTGTCGTCCAAAGAGCTTAAGCCGCGCTACGGCCAACGCTTGATGATTGCCCACATTGCGCGCAGCCTTTCAGCAATAACCCATGATGACGCCGGCCACCGGAAAGGCGGCAAGCCTTTGGCCGTTGTTGAAGCGGGTACGGGTACCGGTAAAACTCTCGCCTATATTATTGCCGCCCTGCCCATTGCTCGCGCCCGCGGTAAAACGCTGGTGATTGCCACCGCCACCGTTGCCCTGCAAGAACAGATTTTGCTGCGTGATATTCCCGACATCATCAAGCATTCCGGTCTGGATTTTGATTTCGCGCTGGCCAAAGGGCGTCAGCGCTATCTCTGCCATGCGCGGCTGGATCAGCAACTCTCGGGGGGTGGCGCACAAAATCAGTTGCTCTATCCCGACGAAGTGGCGGCGCAGCCTGAGGCGCAAGTGTTGCACCTCTTTCAGTCCATGGCCGATGCACTAGCTAAGAGCCAGTGGGACGGTGACCGCGATCAATGGCCCGATGCCATTGACGACGATAACTGGCAGCGACTGACCACCGAACCCGCCCAGTGTACCGGCAGGCGCTGCAGTTTTATTCGCGAATGCGCTTTTTTTAGTGCCCGTGAAAATCTGCTGGACGTTGAGGTTATTGTCGCCAACCACGATCTGGTGCTGGCGGACCTTGCGCTGGGAGGAGGGGCAATTCTGCCGCCGCCGGAAGACACCATTTACGTCTTCGACGAAGCACATCATTTGCCGGATAAAGTAATTAATCACTTCAGCCATCAGCTGCGATACCACGCGTCCGAGCGCTGGCTGGACCAGACCCTGCGGTCGGTGCGGGCAATGTCAGACCAGCTGGCCAGCCAAAGCGGGTTGCGCGGTTCGACCGACAGCCTGGCCGGCCATATGGCAACCCTGCTTGAAGCGATGCAGGCAGCCGCACCCTTGCTGGAGGGCTGGGTTGCCGAAGGCCTGGAAACGTCCTCGGGCAGCGATGTACTGCGTTTTGAACACGGTATTGTGCCTGAGCCAATGCGTAAGCAGTCGGCGCAATTAATGCAGGCTTGCTACGCGGTGCTGGCCGAGGCTGACGATGTGCAAAAAGCACTGGAAGAGGCACTGGACAAGCGCCAGGGCGATATCGACCGTGAAGTGCTGGAAGCATGGCTGGCGGCTATTGCCACCGTATTGCGACGCATTGAAGGTCAGGCCGGTTTGTGGCGTGACTACCAGCGAGATGCAAGTGATGAAAAGCCGCCGATGGCGCGCTGGATAAGGATGGTGGAAGGCGCCGGCGGTCTGCTGGACATGGAAATCAGCTGCAGCCCGATACTGGCCGCCAACACCCTGGCCGATACGCTTTGGAAGCGCTGCTACGCCGCCGTGTTGACCTCGGCTACGCTCACGGCCCTGGGGGATTTTGGCCGTATGACCATGCGCGCCGGCCTTGCCGAGATCAGTGACTGCACCATCGTTCCCAGCCCCTTTCACTACCACGACAACGCTGATCTGGTGATACCGGCGATGGAGTGCGATGCCGGCAACGCCCAGGCGCATACCGAGGCCCTGATTTTGATGATGCCGGAGCTGCTTGCGGTAGAGCGGGGCAATCTGGTGTTGTTTTCATCGTGGCGGCAAATGCTGGCCGTGTTCGAGGGGCTGGATAGTGATCTGCAAACGCAGATTACCAAACAGGGCGATTCATCCAAGCACGAAATGCTGCGTCTTCATCGTGAGAAAATCGACGCAGGAGAACGCAGCACCCTGTTTGGTCTGGCGAGTTTTGCCGAGGGCGTTGACCTGCCCGGCGACTACTGCCGGCACGTTATCATTGCGAAAATTCCCTTCGCACCACCCGACGACCCGGTTGAGCAGGCATTAGCGGAGTGGATTGAAAAGAACAAGGGCAATGCCTTTATGGAAATTTCAGTGCCTGATGCTGCCCTGAAACTGGTGCAGGCCAGCGGTCGTCTGCTGCGCAAGGAGTCGGACAGTGGCCGAATTACCTTGCTCGACCGACGAGTGCTGACCAAGCGTTATGGTCAGAAAATGCTTGATTCGCTGCCGCCTTTTCGGCGGGTGTTTGAATGAGTATTCGCCTGCAGGGCAGGCTCCCACAAACCCTCCTCTCCAAAAGGGCGAGGGGGCGCTCTTAATCGGGATGGAGGATTCCCTCTCCTCTTGGGAGAGGGCTCTAGGGTGAGGGAGACCAGCATTCAGGACTTGCAGTCAAACATAGAATCTCCCACGCGTTTTGTAGGAGCCTGCCCTGCAGGCGAACAAACGATTGCGAGGTAATCCAATGGCGAGCCACCACCAGATCGAGTCTCTGCTCATTGACCTTGAAGCGTCGTTGCGAAACAGCGGTTTGTGGGCTGCCGAGTCGCCCGGCGCAGAGGCTCTGGCCAGCACCGAACCCTTTGCAGTTGATACCATGCCCCTGCAGGGCTGGCTGCAATTTATATTCATTCCCAGAATGCGGGTTTTGTTGGAAGCTGGAGCGCCCATGCCGGCAAATTGTGCGGTGCTCCCGGTTGCGCAGGAGGCCTTTGATAGCGTGAATCGGGATTTATTCGCCGTAATTGCAAGCTTGGATAAGTTAATTAGTGAGGCCTAGCGATTTCTGGTACAGAAAGCGCTGCCTTCATTGGGGGACCGGGTGTTTCGCGTAGGCCAGCTTAAGCGCAGCGTAGCTGGCGTCTACCCGATCTCATCCCTTCTTCATGGCCATGGACATACGTACCAACTGCGCCAATGAGCGCGCACTCATCTTTTCCATCACCCGTGCGCGGTGGATTTCGACCGTACGCTGGCTGATATCCAGATCGATGGCAATAACCTTGTTGGCTTTGCCGTCAACCATCATTTCCATGACTTCCCGTTCTCTGGGGGTTAGATCATCGTAACGTCCGGCAATAAGCTGGACTTCCTGCAGCTCCTGACGGTTTTCGGCGTCCTGGGCTACCGCACTCTGGATCTTGTCGAGTAGCTCCTGCTCACGATAGGGTTTTTGCACAAAATCAACAGCGCCCTGCTGCATGGCTTCTACCGCCATGGGTACATCGCCATGGCCGGTGACAAAAATGATGGGAAGGATGGATGTCATGGCATTGAGTTTGCGCTGCAACTCCATGCCGTTCATGCCCGGCATACGGATATCCAGCACCAGACAGCCCGGCAGTTCCGGGTCGTAGGCTTCCAGAAACTCATCGGCGCGTCCATAAGACGCCACGATGTGGCCCAGGGATTCGAGCATCAAACGCAGTGAATCGCGTACAGCCTCGTCATCTTCGACAATAAAAACCGTCGGTTCCGGTGTCGCCATACCTTACCCCGTATTCTTGGACTTTTTATGAACTGCAGCGCCATGCAATTGGCCCAGCATAACCCTCATTGTAGCGCTTGGAAAACATTGGTAAAGCAAAGAGTTGCATCAGGGGCGGCAGAACTGAAATGGCTGGTGATCTCAGCGGGGCAGTTGTAGCATGGTTTATTAGCGAAATCGCCGAACCGGGCGGGAGCGATATGCGAAAAAAGCGAAGCCTGATCCAGATTTATCTGGTCAGTATGATTGCCCTGGCAGCGGTGCCGGTGGCAATTAACGGTGCCATCTGGATTGCCACGGAATACGACAGTTTCACCGAGCAGTCCAACAATCTTCGAAAAACCTTTGTCGAGTCGCGCACAGAATTGCTAAAGCGTGAAGTAGGCAAAGCGGTTGACTACATCGACTACAAAAGCTCCCAGCTCAACCGGCGGCTGTATCAGGAATTGCGGCAGGAGGTTTCTGTCGCACTGGCACTGGTTGGCAACATTCACAAGGAAGCGGCTGCTACCGAAAATCAGCAGCAAATTCAGGCCCGCGTGCGCAATGCGATAGCGCCTCTGCGTTTTCATCAACAAAAGGGTTTCTATTTTGCCCTGAATGGTGATGGGGAGACGGTGTTGGCACCGCTTCATCCGGATTCGCGCGAACGTTTGCGCCAGACTGCCATTCTCAAGTCGTTTGCCCGGCAGGTGCGCAACGCCACCCGTGAAAAGAATCAGAATTTTCTTGAATTCCGGTTTACCGATACCTCGGGCGGTGATTCAGCCCAGCGCAATATCAGTTTTGTTTACTACTACCAGCCCCTGAATCTCTATATCGGCGCCAGTGTTTATTTGCGCGATGAAATTGAACGCATTCAGCAGGAAGTCATAGAGCGTCTTTCCGCGGTGCCCTTCGATACCGATAGCTCGGTGCTGATCGTTACCGACAGCAAGGGCAAGCAACTGGTAAACCCCTACAATCTGGCCATGGTGGGTAAACTGCAGCCCGGTATCGCGGAGGTGGCAAAGGAGCTGCAAAAGGAGGGTAGCCCCAAAGGCACGCTGGTGGAACTCGGTTGGCAGAGAGAATCCGGTCAGGGCGTGTCCCCGGCGGTGACCTATGTGACCTATCAGTCTGAATGGGATTGGCTGGTGGGCGCGGGGTTTTTCCTCGACGAATACTATGCATTGATGGAAGCCGATCGCCGCGCGCTTGAGGCAAGGGTGTTGCGCCATACCCTCTTTATTTCGTCGGTTGCCTTGGCACTCATGCTGATTGCGACGCTGGTTGCGCGTCGACTGGCGCGCCTTAATGCCCAGGGTTTTCATCGCTTTCAGGAGTTTTTTGCCCTCGCCAGTGAACGTTCTACCCAGATCAATGTTGATGAGCTGCCCTTCGCCGAATTTGAAGATCTGGCGCGACACGCGAATCACATGGTGGAGACGCGGAGCCAGACTGAATACGCCCTGAAACTTAGCGAGCGCCGGTTTCAGCTGGCGCTGGATGCGTCGCAAAGCCATCTCTGGGACCTGGATATGACCAGTGACGTAATTGTGATCGGAGAGGGCTTTTACAAAACCCTGGGTTACACCCAGCCGGTCGATGGTGTTCCCATGCAGCGTTTCGGCAGTATGTTTCACAGCGGTGATTTTGCCGAAATGCGCAGTGCTCTCAACAGTGTCAATGTGCAAGACGAAGGTATCAGCTTTGAATTTCGGGTGCGTGACAATGCCGGGGTTTATCGCTGGATTCTGACCCGCGGTGACATTGTTGAAGCTGACAGTGAGGGCACGCCCGTGCGAGCCATGGGCATTATGAGTGATATCACCGAGCGTAAGCGCATGGAAGCGGAGTTGGTGGCCGCCCGTATCACGGCGGAAGACGCTAACCACGCCAAAAGCCAGTTTCTATCCAGCGCCAGCCATGAGCTGCGCACGCCGCTGAATGGTGTGCTGGGTTATGTGCAGCTCCTGCAGCGACAAAAGAAACTCCCCAAGGAAAGCCAGGGCTATCTCGACGCCATAGAGAACTGTGGCCAGCATCTGCTAAACCTGATTAACGATGTGCTCGATTTGGCGAAGGTGGAAAGCGGCACCGTTAATGTGTCGCTGCATACCGCTAATTTGCGAAACATCCTTACCAGTGTTGGAGATATTTTGCGTCAGCGCGCGGACGCCAAAGGGCTAGGCTACGAACACAAGATTGCAGCGAAAGTGCCCGAACTGGTACGTACCGACGAGGTCAAGTTACGCCAGATTCTGGTGAACTTGCTGGGCAATGCGGTGAAGTTTACCGACGCCGGCAAGGTTACGCTGGACGTGGATTATGATCGCGACAACAGAACACTTTTGTTTAGTGTGATTGATACCGGTGCGGGTATTCCGGCAGACAAAATCAAAGGTATTTTTGAACCTTTTCGCCGTGTGAATGAACACGACGGCAAGGGAACGGGTTTGGGCTTATCCATTTGCCGACGCTTGTGCGAGGCGATGGGTGGCGAGTTGTCAGCGTCCAGCGAAGTCGGCAAGGGAACAGTGTTCAGTTTTGACATTCCACTGCCTGAAGGCATTGAGTCAGAGCATGAGCGTCGCGGCCTTCCGGCGGCCGCGCCGGAAATTGCGCCAAGCCGCCGCAAGGTCAGTGGGCTTACCGTCATTGTCGCAGACGACAATGACGACAACCGCAGGGTGTTGGAAGGGATGCTTGACGAAGTTGCCGACACGGTGCTGACTGCCGCTGACGGCACCGACGTATTAACCTTGCTTGAGCAGCACCCGGTTGATCTGGTGTTGATGGACTACCGCATGCCGGAGATGGACGGACTCGAATGCACCCGGAGAATAAAGGCCAATCCGGATTTCAGCGATACCATTGTCATTATGGTGACCGCGAGTGCCGGCCCTGATACAGAATCGAAGGCCTTTGACGTGGGTTGCGATGCCTACCTGTCGAAACCGGTGCAAATGGACGAGCTGGTCAGTGTTATCGCCGAGCACAGCAAAAAATCGGTGACGGTAGAAATGGATGTAGAGCCCGACGGCCTTGCGGAATCAGATGGCAGTGGAACCGCTGCCTTTGAGGGCAAGCCGCTACCGAAGGAAGACACGGACGCGTTGCTGGAACTGCTTGCTCTGGGCGATATTGCTGCAATGAATGAGTTCTGTGAAACCCGGGAAGATGGTGAGTACGCAGGTTTTGTCCGCCATGCACGGTCCATGTTGCAGAACTTCGATTTTCAGGGCTTGAAGAACCTTCTGAATAGCCAGGAACGAGATTGAAACCGATGGATGGACGCGCAAATACCTCACAAGAGCAGGTATTACTGGTCGACGATAATCCGACCAATTTGCAGGTGCTCTACAAAACCCTTGAGAATTCGGGCTATACCCTGCTTGCTGCGCGCGATGGAGAGCAGGCGCTGTCGATAGCGGCCAAGACGATTCCGTCACTGATTTTGCTCGATATCATGATGCCGGGTATCGACGGCTTTGAGGTCTGCAAACGCCTCAAGGCTGATCCGGCCACCGCAAGCATTCCCGTCATATTCCTGTCAGCGCTGACGGATACCGACGCCAAGGTTCAGGGCTTTGAGCTGGGGGCTATTGATTTTGTTTCCAAGCCTTTTCAGGGGGAGGAAGTGCGCGCACGGGTGAACACCCAACTGCGCATACACCGTCTGGAGATGGAGCTGGCCCGCCGTAACGCCGAGCTGGAAGACGAAAACCGGCAGATACTGAATGCCGTCACTGAAAGTATTATCGGGCTTGACGATAAACAGCGAGTCAGCAGCCTGAACCCGCAAGCGGAGCGCTTGCTGGGTCGTCCGTTGAGCCAGTGTATTGGCAAGCCGCTATCGGAGCTGCTGGAATTCACTGAAAGTCGTGAACGGGTTTCCAGCGCGTTGGCCGAGCGTCGCGCTATTGCAGTGGAGCAACTCGATGTGCGTTCACTGCCGGGCAAAGTCGGCGCTACGGTAGCTATGTACGGCTCGCCGCTGGAAGACGGCGGCATGGTGCTGGTATTGCGCGACATTAGCGAATGGTTAGCCAGTCAGCGAGCACTGAGCGCAGCACAGGACGAATTGCATAATCAACGTCAGCATCTGGCGCATATGGAGCGCTTAAGCACCGGCGGTGAAATGGCTGCGGGTATTGCCCACGAAGTCAATCAACCGCTCACGGCGGTGAGCAATTACGCGCGGGTAGCCCAGCGTTTTCTGGACAATAGCGAAATCGACCGCAAGAAACTCGCCGAAGTACTGGAGAAAATTGTTATTCAGGCACAGCGGGCATCCGATGTGATTCAACGCCTGCGCAGCTACATACGCAAGCCAACGGCAGAGGGGCGGGTTCCTCTGGACATCAATACCGTGATGCAGGAAGTGGTGATGCTGGCAGAAGTTGACTCGCGCATAAACGGAGTGGATATCAGTTTTGATCCGATGCCGGATTTGCCCGCGACCCGGGCTGACGATGTACAAGTGCAGCAAATTGCCCTGAACCTGATTCGCAATGCCATGGAGGCGATGCGCGATGCGCCTGAAGGTTTCGGCGGCGTGCAGGTAAGAACCTATAAGGAAAACGATTTTGTGGGTTTTGAAGTGCTTGATCGCGGTTGCGGGTTAAGCCCGGAAATGGAAGAACAATTGTTTAGTCCCTTTGTGACCACCAAGGAAGGCGGAATGGGCGTGGGCCTGTCCATCTGCCAGTCGATCGTTCAGGCCCACGGAGGCAGTATTGGCTATCGCGCCAACCCCGATGGTGGCGCGATATTTTATTGCCAGTTTCCGATTCAGTAAATTTGCCGTTGGGGTGACCATCACCCTGTATGATGGAAAAATATGATTTCATTTTCTGATATTGTTCTGTTGCTTGTCGTGTCGCTGCTGGGTGCGTACTACTGGCAGGCGCAGGGCGTGCGCGAAATAGCATTGCGCGCAACACGTATGTATTGCCAGCGCGAGCAGCTGCAATTGCTGGATGAGAGTGTTGCCTTGCGAGCACTCTGGCTCAAGCGCGGACGCGATGGGCGGCCGCATTTCTGGCGTGGTTATCAATTCGAGTTTACGGTCACCGGTGGCGAACGTTATCTGGGCAAGACGGTGATGCTGGGGCGCCTGGTTGAATCAATTCAGGTGCCCCCCCACCGCATTCCCGACGAGGAACAAACGCTGCATTAACCTAGCTAATGCTCTCGAACTTCAGGCCTGCATGCGCTTCCAGCCGATCGATCAGGGGCTGGCCCATAGCCGTTGCGGGAGTCCAGATACCGCCGCCGGTGGTTGCCTTGTCGGTAGCCTGCAGGCAGATAGCGGCCTGCGAGAGCATTTTGGCAGTAGAGCCGTAACCGGGGTCGCGATCACCGGTGACCTTGCAGCGTATCAACTCGCCATCATTCAATGTTCCGAAAAAACGCAAATCGTACAAGCCGCTCAATTGTTCTTCGGGGCTGGGGCCCTCGCCGGGTTTGGGCAGTATAAAGCGCTCCAGTACCCAGCGGCTGGGCGCGAGCGCACCACCGATCATTAAGCCTCCGAGGCCTGCGGTCATCGCGAGTGCCGCCAGGCGGCCCTTGAATCCTTTGCCGGTTATGACGGCTTCGTCGTAGCGAAACTGCTCGCCATAGGCGGCCCCGGCGAGGGCATTGCTGCGATGCACAACCCGGGTATTGATTGCCGACATGACAAATGGCGCTATCCAGCCGTTAATATCTTCATCAAATTCGGCACCTTTAATATTGTGCTGTCGCACCTTTGGCTGAAATGACGGCGGGCAGATTGAGTAGGGGTTGGTCAGCGATTTGCGCAGCTCAGGGTCTTTGCTGGCCTCTTTGATGACATTGATCAGGCTGGCCACCGTGCCGCCACTAAAGCCGCCGCGCATGGCCTTAACACGCATTTTCACTGATGAGCAGTATTCGCCCTGCCGGGCTTTTGCCTGCTGCTGCAGGAAGTAAACGCCAAGGTCAGAGGGAATTGAATCAAAACCGCAGCAGTGAACGATGCGCGCGCCGGTTTTCTCGGCCTGCGCCTGGTAGCGTTCAACCATTTGCTGTATCCACTGGGTTTCGCCGGTGAGATCGCAGTAATCGGTGCCTGTTTCGACGCAGGCCTTCACCATCGGTTCGCCAAACAATGCGTAGGGTCCAACGGTTGAAATAATCACATCGCACTGCCGGCACAGCGCTTCGAGCGACCGGGGGTCATCGGCGTTGGCCAGCAAAATCGGCATTGCTTCGTCGCTGGTTCCCAGTGCCTGCTGCACACTGCGCAGCTTGCTTTCCGAGCGACCGGCTGCGGCCCAGCGTAGTGGCCCCTTGTACTCAGTCGTTAGATACTGGCAGACAATCTGACCGACAAAGCTGGTCGCTCCAAAAACAATGACATCGTAGTGTGTGTCGGTCATGGCAAGGCTCCCTGTGGTAAGGTGTAACGCTAAGGCAAGAGGCTGACCTTAACATGCCTGTAGCGGCGCGTTGAATGTTGCTTTTGCGCTTTATCTTATTCTGTGAATAGTTTTGGTGAATAGATGGCTTGGAATACTGCAATGATAAAAATGGCCGCTGTGCTTGGGCTCTGGATTGTCAGCCTTTGCGCCAACGCGCAGGAACTGACGTTACACATCGCTAAAAACCGCATCGGTTTTGTTCAGGCTTACCTCGAAAACAGCAGCGAGCGAGCGGTGACGGTTGTTACCGGCAACCTGGTTTATGAGGGACGGGGGGACCGGGTCGAGATTTTCCCCAAGCCGGAATACTGGCAGCGTGGCGATGAAAAAATACTGCTAAAAAGCAGTGCCCCCCACTATGCGCCGGTCACCTTGCAGCCCGGTGAAACCACCTACCTGCTCGAGCCCAATATTCGCGTGGTCACCAAAGTTGTGCAGTACCGCGTGCCGGAAGAGTGGGCGGCGTTGCACGGCACCTGGTCCGGCGCAGTTGAGGCTGTCGTTCACAAGTAGGCCGGGCCTCCGCAAGACTCCTCTCAGGGGCAGGATGCCACTACATTGAGCGCCGGTGCATGCCAGCCGTTGCCGTCCACATCAACATAAATCGGGTTGCTGACCGCCATCGCAACGGTGCCTGTATCGGCGCTGCTGCGGGTGCCGAGGCCATCGCCGCTGTCGCTGAAATCATTGGGCACAACCGGCCAGAGTGGCTTCGATACCCCGTCGTTGCCGCGCGCGAGCACCACTACCCAGCTATCTTTCAGCAGAGTCAGGTCGATCGTCGCGCTGGATTCCAGCCGCTGATATGTTGTGCCGTCGATGGTGGTAACTGGCACGCGCGTGCGTGAGAAGTCTGCCAGGCCGAGCCTGTGTTCGGGGGAGCAAATGTTGTAGCGAGCGGGGCTGCTGGGCTGGCCGAACTGGTCTTTGTGGCGGGTGGTGGGCGTGTTGATGTACACCGAAATTTCGTCGTACTCCGCCCATACCGGTGATTGTATATCAACCTTGAGCGATACTTTTCCGCCAAGCGCCACCAGAGGTTTCGTTTTTACGCCGAAAGCATCACTTTGCTCAAGGCCGGCACCCTGAGTTAAAGCGTTGCTGGCTTTAACCTGCATAAACAGCGAATTGCTGCCGGTGCTGTAGCCGTTGCGAATGGCATCGCCAATGTCATGCGGCGCCTGACGCATTTTTTGCGGGTCGGGTTGGCCCTGGCTGAGCACCGTCGGAGCGGAAATATAGTTGCGGGTAGACAGCGAGGTGAGTCGCCGGTCGTGCGTGTCGGAGTTGGCCACCAGCGTTCGGAGCAAGCCGCGATTGAGCAGGTTGAACCAGTCGCCAATATTCTGGCCGAGGAATTTCTCCAATTGATGTTCGCGGCCATCGACGCCAATCCACAACTCCAGTGAGTCAAAATCCCGATCAAACAGATTGGTGAGAGCAGGGTTCAGGCGTTTACTCGCAGGTGTGACATTGGACTGGGGATCTTTGCCGACAAAGCCGCTGTCAATTTCCAGGCCGCCGGCGCCGAAAAACGAATCCACATGATTGATCTGTACTACGACCTGACGGCCGGCTTGCAGCGGGTCGGCGCGCATTTCATCGAAAATTTTTGCCGGTTCGCGCGAAAAATTACCTGCGCTGGGAAAGTCTTGCCCGCGAGGCGCTGGCCCGCCCCAGTCGGTGGCACCCTGTGAAATTTTCAGGTCGCTGCTTTGCGAGGCTTCGTCGCTGTTGGCGGGCTCTGCTTCGATGCGCACCGGCCATGCGTTGTAGTGACCATAATCAAAGGTTGTGATTTCCGCGCTGGGGGCGCTGGCCAACAGGTGGCCAACCTGCATGTCGGCAATTACGGGCTCGAAGTTGGCGCGGTAGCCGTGATCCGAGGGTGTAAAGAAGTCCATGTCCTCAGACAAATAGGTGATTAAACGCTCGCGGTTGGTCACTTCCGAGTCGGGGCTGTTGAACGAGTGTACGTGGAAGTCGGCCAGCAGATGGTCGGTGGTATCCACCACCTTGACCAGCCGTGCAGTGACGGTAGTGACCGCTCCGGGAGTCAGTGTGACGGTCTGGCTGTGTTCCGAATAGCGCGGACCGCGTGACACGGAAAGCACAAATTCACCCGCCTGGGCCTCGAGCAGCCCGGTATCACCCACGGTAACCGCGCCCCTTCGCAGGGGGTCGGCTACCGCAAATTCCGACAGTATGACGCCGCCGGGCAGCTTGTCAGCCGCAAAGTCGCCGAAAATACCGGTGTTCAGCGTCAGTAAGCCGCCCAGCACGCTTTCCTGATTCTGGGGTTCTCCGGCGTCGGGGCTGGAGTCACTGCCGATCAGCTGCACTTTGGCGGCGATGGGGAGATTGTTTTCATCTACCACCAACACCCGCAGTTGGGCGGGAAGCGGTGCGGTAAAATTTTGCGTGGTGAGCTGGTTTTCGGTCACGCTCACGTTGGCGGTGCCGCCGGGCAGTGCGCCGCGTCCGGGGATATTCAGCCGTAGTTGATAGTCGCCGGGCGGCAGCCTGCCCTGAAACCGGCCACTGGCGTCGGTACGCATATGGTTGACTACCAGCGTTGCGGGGCCGCGCGCGCCGGGAATGGGCGGATAGGGTAAGGGTAATACCCCGGGCGCTATGGGTGTGAAGTCATTGTCGCTGCCAATGACGGCAATCTCGGCACCGCTAACCGGGCCATTCTGATCTGTTACGGTGCCGCCCACGCTGCCGGTGCTCACTCCCAGCAGGCTGTATTGGGTGTCGAGTATGCTGGCAACGCTGCCGGTGCCCACGACAAACCAGCGGGTGAAGCTGAGCTCACCATTGGCCGGCACGGTGAACGGCGGCGGTTCGGTGACTTGATTGAGTGGCTCGGGCACAGCCGCCAGTACCGTTGCATCGGTGCCGTAGACCAGTACTGTAACGCCCGAGACGCTCAAGGTAGTTGTCCGCGGAGTGTTGTGCACAATGCCGTAGCTCACTCCGCTGCCCCCTTCGTGTCCGGCATAGATGATGGACCGGCAACTGGCACAGGGCGCGGTAATCAGCGCTTCGCCAAAGCCGTAGCCGTGCTGGAACAACTCCACCTCGCCGGAGCCGTTTACGTATTCGGCCAGATATATTCTCAGGTCGCTGCCCGATGCATTGATAATTGTGCTGTTCATGGTGACTGCAGACTGGTTTGCATCCAGGGTGTAGTCAGTATGTACGGTAACTGGCAAATCGACGTCGTCGGCACTTTGGGGAAAGCTGAAACCCATATCGCGGATGGCAGAACTGCCATTGACAAAGTCGAGCAGGTCATCGGGGCCGGTGGCGCGAACAACGGCGGGAATGCACTTCCCGTCCGCGTCCTCACCACCGGCGTTGACGATGGTGACGGCGTCATAGTTGGGCGAGGATTCAATGTTGGTGCCGAGGCTGGCTTCTTCGTAATGGTCTTCTGCCGCCAGGCTGCCATCGGCGGCCTTGGGGACGGCGTCGATAATGTTGCCGCCAAACTGCCCGATATTGAACCAGTTGCGCCCGCCTTTCTGGATGATGGCACGCATACGGCGGTTCTCGATCACAATGTCGCCCGCTGTGCCGCGCGCAAGTGGTCCGGGCACCAGATCAGCGGGGCCGGCTGCCACGCGAGCGACAGCACAATCGCTGATTGCCGCTGCGGGGGGCGGGGTGGCGGGCGCCGCGGCGCTGGAGCTGGAGTCTGAATCATGGCAGGCCGCGAGCGCGAGCAGTGACAGCGCGAGCGCACAACGCAGCCCTGGCAGGGTGGGCTCTTTGCGTACAGCCGTTAGGGAATCTGTCGTTATCTGTGGTGCAGGGGGTATCGTAGCCATGTTGTCAGCCGGTGGAATTATTGTTATCGGTGTACACATAAGCATACGTTGATAGCAGGGAAACATCCATCGCCGGGGAGTGCGACCGGCGGGCCAGTGCCTTTTTGTCGGGGCAGGGTGAATTGTCGGAATCGACTTGGCCAAAAGCAGCGTAGGTACTGTCAACCATTGGTATCAGAGCGAGGTATAAACATGTCTGTAGCCGTCAGTAAAAACAGTCAGTTGGGAGTGGCAGACATTGAGCGCTATCTGGATAGCGCTGCGCTGCCCCTGCGTTTGGCCGTGAATTCGGCTGAGGGCACACCACTCGTCGCCTCGCACTGGTTTTTATATCGCGAGGGCGCCCTTTATTGTGTGTTGCACAAATCTTCGCTGGTTGCGCGATGTTTGGCGCGCGACGGTCGCTGCGCCTTCGAGGTGGGCAGCGATCAGGTGCCCTACCGGGGCGTAAGGGGGCAGGCGAAGGCAACGCTGAGCGACTCGGGTGTAGACACCCTGCTGAAAGCCCTGTTTGCTCGCTATCGAATCAATCCGGATAGCCGTCTGGCAACCTGGCTAAGCGGAAGGGTCGCCGATGAACGCCTCGTTTGTATTCGTCCGGAGTGGGTTTCGGGTTGGGATTTCAGCGAGCGCATGGCGGATGCGATTGACTGATCCTGCTTGCAGCAGACTGCAGGCCAGGGCCGGAGTCTGGCACAATAACGCTTTTAACTGACCGGCTCTGTGTATGCTTCAGATTTCACGCGCGATTTCACTGCAAGATAATGAAATTGAATTGACTGCTGTGCGGGCTCAGGGTGCCGGTGGCCAGAATGTTAACAAGGTGTCCACTGCCATCCACCTGCGCTTTGATATTGCTGCGTCGTCATTGCCCGACTTTTACAAGACTCGCTTGCTGGCGCTGAAAGACAAGCGCATTTCCGGTCAGGGTGTCGTGGTTATCAAGGCTCAGCGTTTTCGTACGCAGGAAAAAAATCGTGATGACGCGCTGGAGCGGCTGCAGCTGCTGATCAAGAGTGTTGCGGTTGTGCAAAAAACGCGCATTCCCACCCGGGCCAGCAAGTCGGCTAAATCCAGGCGAATGGACAGTAAAACCAAGCGCGGCAGTATCAAATCGCTACGCGGAAAAGTGGGGCGAGAGGACTAGCGCTCACCCGCACGAATTTCGTTCAGCGCCGGGTCGTTGGGCGGATTCAATACGCAATAGGTGCCCGCCCGGTTATAGATTTGGGGGATGCAGGCGTTGCAACTGGTGCAACCGGATTGCCTGACGCTGTCATCGCGAAATTTATTGACGAGCGCGGGGTCGTGCAGCAGTACACGGGCCATCGCAACTGCATCAAAGCCCTCGTCCATCGCCTTGTTGACGTTGTCGATACTCTTGATGCCGCCCAGATAGGCCAGCGGCAGTTTGACTCCGGCGCGGACTTTTTTCGAATATTCCTCGAAATACATTTCCTTGAACTGCAAACCTTTGGGTGTACCGGCAGCGGCCGCCTTCATCAACAGCCGCTGCAGTGGCTGGTGCCTGAAAACCTTCGCAAACTCTTCCTGATTCATCGGGCTGCCAAACATAAACCAGGTGGACTCCACGTTGCGACCACCGGACAGCACCAGCATGTCGGCGCCCGCAGCCTCCAGTGCCTGCGCAGTTACTACAGCGTCGTCGGCAGTGGCACCACGGCGCACGCCGTCAGCCACATTGATCTTGGCGACAACGGCCATATCACTGCCCACCGCTTCTTTTACCGCGCGCAGAACGCGGGCCGGAAAACGCACACGGTTTTCGGCTGAGCCACCGTACTCATCGCTGCGCCGGTTGCTCAGGGGTGAAATAAACTGGTTCAGCAGGTAGCCATGCCCCATATGCAACTCTACTGCATCAAAGCCGGCCTCACGTGCCAGTCGCGCACCGTCAACAAACTGCGATGTCACCAGTGCCATATCTTTCTCGTTCATGGCGCGCTGAAAAAAATTGCCGTGGAATAATCCCGCTACGTTGAGTCCGCCCGAGGCACTGATGGTTCGGTGCGGAACAAAAATGCTGGTCACAAAGGAGCCGCCGTGGGTGAGTTGCAAGGAAATTTTCCCGCCTTCGGCGTGCACCGCGTTGGTGATGGCCTTGAGGTGTGGGACAACGTCCGGGCGCAGCCACAGTTGGTCGGGCAGCGTGCGCCCGACTTTGGCTACGGCAGCGTAGGCCAGTGTGGTGAGGGCAATGCCACCGGCAGCCAGATCACGGTGGTGCTTTAGCAGGGCTTTGGTGGGGTAGCCTTCACGGTACATATTCTCGTTGGCGCCAGACTTGATAAAGCGATTGGACAGCTCAATCGGACCAACGGTGAGGGGGCTGAAAGCGAGAGATTGCTCGGTCATGGTTCTGCCTTGGCTGTTTGTTTTTATAGGGTGTCAGTCGCAGGCTAGCACGGAGGTTCGGGGAGCGTCATGAGCCGTTTGGACTAAGCGCCGGATTTATTGGCGGTGCGTTTTGTTCTGTTAACCACGAGTGCGGTCAGGCTGTCGAGCATGGTGGGAACGCCGCCAATCAACCAGCCGCCGAGTAGGGTCATGGACACTAATGAGGTGAGCGGGGTAGACCAGGCGAGTATCGCAGCGCCTTTTTGCAAGGCGGCAATCATCAACAGTACCAGCAGCATACCGATCAGGTAGCGGCCCAGTTGCAGCCACCAGACCAGCGGCTGGTTCAGGCCGGGCGGGTGGACGACAGCGGCCAGCCCGCAGCCGAGAAAAAAGCCGATAGCGCCGGTGAGTAGTGAATCGTGCAGAAAAAAGCCTGCAGCGGCCCACATCAGGGTTGTTGCTGCCAGTAGCCAACAAAGCTGGATCAAACGACCATGTGTGGCGAGATAATGTTCCAGATCGCCCCGCCACCGCAGCCACGCGGCCAGACTGGCTGCTCCCAGTAGCCACCCGCCGACCACATCGGTGGGGTAGTGAACGCCCAGATAGATGCGTGAGTAGCCTGTCAGAAGTATGAGCAGTAAAGCGGTAAGCGAAAACCACCAGCGCCGTATATCCAGCGCTAACATCCCCCAGAAAATCACGGCCAGTTGTGCGTGACCGCTAGGGAAGCTGAATCCGGCTTCCCCGGCCGACACGATGTGGGGATAGCTTTCGAACGGGCGCGGCAGGGCAACTACGTGCTTGATCACACTGTTGAGAAACAGTGTGGCCGCGAAAAGCATGGCGAGCCGCAGCCCGGTGCGCTGGTTAAAGGCAAAAACGACCAGCGGTAGCGTCAGCAGGTAACCTTGTCCACCCAGCCACGAAAGGGCGACCAATGGCAAGCGCAGTAGTGGCTGTTGGAACTGCTGCGCCCACACAATAACGTCTGCGCCCCAGTTCAAAAGCTCATTCATGCCTTGCGTTCTCCTCGCTGGTCTATCGCACTATTGGGCTAAAAAAATTATGCTAAGGGTGTGCATGTAACGGATTCATATTCTAAAGACTCGCTGAATAGAATCCAGACCCGATGCTGCCATATGGATTGCCAATGATTTATCGTTCCATTACCTCACAATCGCTGCATTATTACAGCCGTCCGCATGCACAAATACCACAGCAGCCGCTGCAGGGCTCTGCTGCCTGGTATGGCAGCATCATGCGTGAGCGAAGCGACTGGTTGGTGCAACTGGATAATGAGCAGTTGTCGGTCTTTCGTCATGCTATTGATGTAGCAAAGGCGACCGGCAAGGATACCCAGCGTCTCACCGACAAAGACTTCCCCCTGCCGGAACTAGCTAGTGATATACAGCATTGGCGGCGCGAACTGCAAAGTGGCCGGGGCTTTTTATTGTTACGTGGTGTACCGGTTGAGACCTGGGGCGAGCAGGACTGCGAACTGTTTTTCTGGTGTCTGGGTTGGCATTTGGGCTTGCCGGGGGCGCAAAATCGCTTTGGTGAATTGCTCGGGCATGTGCGGGATACCGGTGCCGACCCCAATGATCCCGGTGTTCGCGAATATCGCACTCGGGTGAATATCAGCTTTCATTGTGACGCGGCTGATGTGGTTGGTTTGATGTGTTTGAAAACGGCCAAATCGGGTGGCGCCAGCCGCATCGCCAGTTCGGTCACAATCTTTAATGAATTGCTGCGCAGCCGTCCTGAGCTGGCAAGCCGCCTGTTCGAGCCCTTCTTGCTGGATGCACATGCCGAGGGCGGGCTGGAGACTTTTCCGGTAACGCCCTGCCGGTACTATAACGGCAGGTTGAGCACTTTTTATCATAGCGGCTATTTTCGCAGTGCCACACGTTACCGGGGGGTGGCGCCACTCAATGCCGAAGAGCTTGAGCTGCTTGATGCCTACGATGCCTTGGCCGCCAACCCTAATATCCATCTCGATATGGACTTGCAGCCCGGCGATATTCAGCTCTGTTCCAATCACACCATTGTTCATTCGCGAGCGGACTATGAAGACCACAGTGACCCCGCTCTGCGCAGGCATCTGCTTCGGCTGTGGCTGTCCTTGCGCGAGCCGCGTTCGGCTGGTTATCGCTGGCGTAAGACGCACAACAAGCTGCAATTGCTTGGCTCGTTAATTCGCTGCCGGTGGCAGCAGCGGGGGCGTGTGCAGGCGGTCGGGCACGATCAATAGTGCTGCCTGCTGGAATCTCTACCTGATCTCATCCTATAACCGGAAAGATCCGTATAAGCCTGTAGATGATAGGCATAAGCCCCGATAACAGAGCGCTGTAAATGCTGGCACGCTTTGTGGACGGGTAAAGGAGAGCGGTCATCATGCAAGCTGTGAAAGCGATACTACTGTCTGTTGGCGTGCTGGTGTTTATTGTCACCGTTTTTGTCAGCGCAAAAGCGTTGCAATGGATGGGTGCGGGCAGCAAAAGCGAGACCTGATTCTGGAGTTTGTGTGATGAAGTTCCGTTTTTGGCACTAATACGGGTTTTTCCGAATGTTGCTTACGGACGTCGCTGTCTAGAGTTATAGTACTTAATGAGAGGGTGCAAGCGATGTTGGATCAGACGGTGTTACTCACTTTAGCGGTCTCGTTGTCGGCAGTGGGATATGTATTGATCAGCGGTCGCCTCGCGGCAAAGCGCTTGTGCTTCGTAGGCCGTTAGCAGGCATTGGAATACGTGAAACTTGTAGCAGGAGGCTTTTACACAAGCACGCATACACCGCAAACAGGCGGCTGACTGGTGTTAAGCAGGAGTACAGATTATGACGGCATTGGGCGTATTGGTGTTTATCGCGATTACCGGCATGTTTTTCAGTGCGGCACTGCTGATTATTAAAGGCGGACGGGCGGAATCTCATCAGGGTTTCAAGCCATCCCTGCACGCCCTGAGTGGGAAACAGATGAAGCGCGCCTAGACTTCACGACTGATTTCCGAGCAGGCGCACTTCCCGCTGCGGGAAGGCAATGACAATGTCCGCGGCTTTCAACGCCGAAAATATGGCATTGTTGGTTTTGTAGCGCAGTTCGTGAAACCGCCGGGTTGGCAACCAGAATCTCACCCCGATATTAACGCTGCTATCTGCAAATTCGTTGATCCCTATCTGCGCCGCTTTTTCCCGGTTATTACTCACCCCGTCCATACCCTCCAATACCGTGTTAATAACGCCGATCGCCTTGTTGATATCAGTGTCGTAGGCAACACCTACAATGGTTTCTGCGAGCTTGTCGGCATGGGAGTTGTGGATAATTTCTCCAATGATGTGGCGGTTGGGGATAAGGATAACTACGCCATCCTCGTCTTCCAGAATGGTGTAGGCCAGTTTGATCTCATTCACTACACCGGTAACCGATTGCACTGAGATGGTGTCGCCGACCACAAATGGCCGTGTGATTACGATGTTGAGGCCGGCGCTGTAGTTGCTCAGCAAACCCTGTACAGCCAGACCCGCGCCCAGAGACACCGCACCTACTGCGGCCAGAAAAGGGCCAATTGAAATGCCTATCTTGCCGAGACAAATAATGGCAACCACGAAAATCAGGGCTACGCGGGCTACGTTCGCCAGAAAGTGAGACAGGGTTATATCAATATGATGGCGCTGGCAAAGACGAAACACCATCGCCGATACGCGTCCGGCAATGAATAGCCCGATAATGAGAACGATGAGTGCGCCTATCAGCTGGAAGCTGTAGTTCACAAAAAACTGGGTTATCTGATCGTAGATCACTTTGAATTCTTCCAACTGGTCAAGCATGCTCAAACCACCGTGAGAGTTTGCACAATAATGCGGCGAGATTAGTGGCAGGTAAAGCCCATCGGCAAAAGTACCTGTGCAGGGTGCGTGCAAACGCCGCCGTGCCGGCTAATGTGTTAGCGTACGGCTTTAAACATTTCGAGCGTTTTTTGACGGGCACTTGCATGGTCCACAATCGGGGCCGGGTAGTTCGTGCCGGCGGGAGGCTGATGAATATCGCGATGGTTTAAATGTGCCAGTTCCGGCACAAAGCGTCGTATAAATTTGCCATCTGGGTCGAAGCGCTGGCCTTGAGTGGTTGGGTTGAAGATCCGGAAGTAGGGTGCGGCGTCAGTGCCGGTAGAGGCCGACCACTGCCAGCCGCCGTTATTGGCGGCGAATTCGCCGTCGATCAATTGACGCATAAAATAGCGCTCGCCCCAGCGCCAGTTGATGTGCAAATCCTTGACCAGAAAGCCCGCTGTAATCATGCGCAGGCGGTTGTGCATCCAGCCTGTCTGGTTCAACTGGCGCATACCGGCATCGACAATGGGGTAGCCGGTACGGCCTTCGCACCAGGCCTGAAAGTGCGTTTCATTCCCGCTCCAGCTGATATTGTCGGTTTCGGTGCGAAAGGCCCGCCCCTTCACCACCTGTGGAAAGTGAAAAGCTACGTGTTGATAAAACTCTCGCCAGATCAGTTCATTTAGCCACGTTGCCTCACCGCAGGCTTGCTCCTGCCAGTGTGCGCGCGCTTCGGCCTGCAGGCGCGCAAGACACTGGCGCGGCGACAACAGGCCGATGGCCAGTGCGGCGGAAAGTTGCGAGGTCCCGTCCGCTGCGGGTAAGTCGCGCTGTTGGTCGTAGTCTTGAATGCGTTCAGCGCAGAAGCGGCGTAGCCGTTCCAGGGCGGCATTCTCGCTGACAGGCCAGCCGCCCAGGTCGAGAGTGCTGCAGAACGGCGGTATTGCCGCGGGTTTGAGGGGCTTTCCCTGTGCCGGCGGTCGGCGTAGAGGGGTGCGCATGGACTGCGTCACGATTGCGCGCCAGCTTTTTGCGAAAGGTGTAAAGACCCGATACGGCAGTCCGCTGCCATTCAGTAAATCCTGTGGCGCGACGAGTAGCCGGTCGTGATACCAGTGGCAGGGAATCGCCAGCTGCTCGGATACGGCATCATCGCGCGACATTTCATTCAGTAAATATTCGCGGTTGGCGTGCAGTGCGCGAATGGCGTGCTGTTCACAGTAGTGTTTCAACAGGGCGGGAATATCGGAAAATCGCTCAGCAATTTTTACGTCCAGTGCAATCCCGAGTGTGGCCAGAGTCTCCGACAGTGAATGCAGTGCCTGTGCGATCAGCGCTTGCTGCCGCCCTGAAATGCCGTGGTCCTGCCATTGCCCGGGTGTCGCGATATAGAGCGCGCGCAGCTTGCTGCTGTTGCTGGCGGCATGGTGCAGTGCCGTGTTGTCGTAGCTGCGAAGGTCGCTGCGAAACCAGACCAGTTCCGTCACGGCTATAGCCCGTAGCGCAGACGCAAATCGTCGGGGTAGGGGTGAAAGTAATACTGATCCAGCAGATAGTCGATATTGTACTTGCGGGCGTAGCGTTCAATCAGGGCGAGCGGCACCAGCAGCGGCAATATACCCACCCGGTACTGCTCGATCTGGGCGCTGAGATCCTGGCGTTCTTCACTGTCCAGATCATTTTTCACAAAGCCCTGCAAGTGCATCAGGGTGTTGGTGTGATTGCTGCGTTGTGCCGGTTTGTGCAGAGCCCTCATAAAGCGCGTTATGTACTCGCTAGCGGATTGTTGCAGGGCTTCGCCGGCGCCTGCCACCAGCGGGCCGAGCTCACGGTATATTGTCTGATTGTGCGCGAGCAGCAAAAATTTATGGCGCCGATGAAATGTTTGCAGTCCCGCCGGTGTTAAGCCGTTGATGTTCAGCTGCTGCCAACGATGGTAGGCAACAACACGCAAAACAAAATTCTCGCGCAGCAGAGGGTCGTTCAGCCGGCCGTTTTCTTCAACCGGTAGCAGGGGCATTTTTTCCATGAGCCTGCCAGCGAAGGCACCGCTGCCGATCTTGCCAAGGCCGTTGCCGTTTTCGGCAACTACAGGTACGCGCTCCATGCCGCAGCTGGGAGACTTGGTGCAGAGTATATAGCCGCTAATATGCCGGGCTTGTTCGACCGTTTGTTCGGCAACAGCAATTAACTGTTCAGTAACGTCGACGCTGCTGTTCTGACTCTCCTGAACCCTGATGTGCTCGCGCTCATCGCGCACCAGCCTCAGGGTTGGCCGGGGTGTTCCCAGACCAATCGCCATTTCCGGGCACACAGGCATAAAGTCGAAATGGCGTTTGAGTTCATCTGTGGCAAAACCAAGCCTTTTGTGGCCGCCATCGTAACGAACTTCCTGCCCTAGCAGGCAACTGCTGATACCCAGGGTGATTGGCGTGGCTGGCTGCATAATGCCTGATTAACCTCTGCGACAACGTGGTAGTAGGAATGCTGGCTTTGACGTTACTACGTAGCATAGAGGCAATTCCGATGAATTTGCAGTGATGCAAGCATTTACCTCGGTGATGATGAGTGTAATAGTGATAAAAATTCCAATAAGAGCCAATCATGCAAAAGCCTGCCAGTGATACTCCCTACACCGTGTCTGCCGGCGCTTATTACGCGCTGGGTTTGCTAACGCTGGTCTACTGTTTTAATTTTATTGACCGCCAGTTATTGGCCATTCTTCAGGAATCTATCAAAGCTGATCTGGGTTTAAGCGACAGTCAACTCGGTTTGTTGACCGGTTTTGCTTTTGCGGCTTTTTATGTGACGGCGGGCATTCCGATTGCGCGTTGGGCTGACCGCTCAAACCGGCGCAACATTGTCGCCCTTGCCCTGTTTGCGTGGAGCTTTATGACGGCTATCAGCGGCTTTGTGCAGAACTATCTGCAACTGCTGCTGGCGCGCATAGGTGTGGGTGTGGGCGAGGCTGGTGGTAGCCCGCCCTCGCACTCCATGATTTCGGATATGTTTCCTCCCGAGCGCCGAGCGAGCGCGCTCGGGTTTTATTCCATGGGCGTGAATATCGGAATTCTTTTTGGCTTCTTGCTGGGCGGCTGGATCAACGAGTTTTTCGGGTGGCGCGTGGCCTTTATGGTGGTGGGCGCGCCGGGCATAGTGCTGGCGTTGCTGGTGCGTTTAACAATCAAGGAGCCTCCGCGGGGGCAGTCTGAAGCGCGTGAGGCAAGTACAGAGATGATGCCGGTAGGGCAGGTAGTCGCACTGCTGTGGCGTTTGAGTACTTTTCGGCATATGGCCGTTGCTGCCGGATTGAGTGCCTTTGCCGGCTATGCGGCGGCGAATTGGAATGCGTCCTTTATGATTCGCACCCACGGTATGAGCACCGGTGAGCTGGGTACCTGGCTGGCTCTGATTATGGGTTTTGGTGGTGCGGTGGGTGTGCTCGGTGGTGGCTTGCTGGCAGACCGTCTGGCCGAGCGGGATATGCGTTGGCATATGTGGTTACCCACGGTGGTTGCGGTGTGCGCGGCGCCTTTTGCGGCAGCGGTGTATGTGGTTGATACGGCACATGCGGCCTTGTTGTTGATGATAATACCGGGGGTCCTGTCAAACGTTTACCTCGGCAGCACCATTGCTACCGCGCATCGGTTGGTGGGATTGCGCATGCGCGCAATGTCATCCGCGATTCTGTTTTTTGTGCTCAATATTATTGGTTTGGGCGCTGGCCCTTGGTGCGTGGGCGTGTTGAGTGACATGTTGAATCCGCAGTTTGCCGATGAGTCACTGCGTATGGCGATGTTGTTCGTGGTGCCGCCGATTCTGATCTGGTCGGCCGTGCACTACTATCTGGCGTCGAGAACGCTGCGTGAAGATATTGCGGCAGCGCCTCAGTAGGCGAGAGCCTAGCAGGTTGTTGATTTTCG
>DIBR01000043.1:1547-4575 GCA_002415025.1 Spongiibacteraceae bacterium UBA5047 | reverse complement strand
CTCATCGGGTAGGTCTGTGTTATGCCATCGACTGAGACTTGCAATGCCCCGTCGAGAAATACAGAAGCAGGGTCCAGGGGCTTATTGAAGTTCAGAATAACAGGATCACCGGGACGGGCATTGGGTTGGAAGGTTTGTCCTGGTGCCCAAGACTGAAGTTGTAAAGGGCGCGTATCCTGGGTTGGTGATGGCGCCTGACGTTGGTTCTCATAGGCTTCCATGCGGAATGAGAGCAAGCCTGATGCCTTCTCCAAGCCCAGCACCTCGGGTTCGACCACGCTGACCGCATCCAGCACTAATATGCCATCTTTAACAACGGCTAACCCGGCCACCTGCACATTTAGCAGGTTCTGGCTGAGAGCTGCGTTCGACTCCTGCCCTTCTGCGGTCATTGCCGCGTCCATATTAAGCAAAGCATAACGAGGGACAGACGAAGAATCGCTGAATGGATTGGGGATCAGATATCCATTGGCGTCACTGAGCAGAGTGATGGTGACTTCACCCGTCTCGAGGCCGGACGGTATTTCGCCTAGAATATTGACGTCCACAGGAGAACCGTTGAGGACGGAGCCGGCGGGCACCCGCAGTGGCACGGCACCTGGAAAATTCGGTGCAAATCCCAGATCGGCTGCAAGATTTCCGCTCAACCCGGTAAATGACTTGTCGCCTAGTACAAAGGATTGTACGGGCACCTGGTTGATCGGGTTGCCGGTTAATGTTGAGGTCAATTCAGGTTGTTCAACACCAAGGCTGCCTACCTTGAGGATTGATGTCGCGCGGGGAAGTGTTGAGTCAGGAATAAAAGTACGCTCGTATTGCGGTAATAAAGCACCGGAGGTTTGGGCTCGCAGCCCGGTAATAGTCAGTGTGTGTTCTACCGGTTTCAGATCCCGGGCGGGGTCAAGTGTCAGATATCGGCCCTGCAGGAACATGGATGCGGGAACCAGTTTGCCCAGATTGTCACGAAGCTGCACAGATCCGCTTTCACCATATTCTATGCTCGTCGGGTCCAGCGTTTGATTGAACGACATTCTGAAGGTGCTCATGTCGTTGGAGCGGCTGGCATCATCAATCGAGTCAAGCAATGATGGCTGGTCCAGAGGGGTAGCTGAGAGGAGCCTGAAAGAGCCACTTCCCATGGCTTCCGATGCGCCCGCCTGGTTGCCAGCGGTACGAAATTGCACGCGGGCCAGGGAGTCTTTATCAATGGCCCCCAAACCATCGCCGATGACAACTAGCTGGTACGTTTGTGTGGGAAGCAGACGAGATTGAGGGCGCAGAATCAGCCCCCTGCCGTTGTCTACTACCTGATAGTCAACAATGACAGTACTGTCATCCATATTGCTGACCAACTGTAGGCGCGCCTCAATATCATCCATTACCGTTTGATCAAGAACGGAAGAAAAACGCAGAACCACAGGCGCGGTGGATGGTACTTCTGTCTGGCCGGGATAAGGGTAGGAAAAAATCAGTGTATCCGGAGTGCTCCATTGATTGGTCACATCGCCCTGATCGCCACCGCAGCCCGTCAGCTGGGCTGCTATCACTATTGTCACGCTAATAAACAGTTTGCGAATTATATGTTGTTTTTTATTCATTGCTCTTCTCCAGGTATTAATCGCATTTATGCTGTTAAAATTTCAGCGACAGGGAGGAAGAAAATACGTTTATTTCACCATCGGCCCTTACGGTTTCAAAAGGTGCCGGGTCGGTGGGAGCGTTAATGGAGGTTAATTCGAAATCAGCCTCATCCAGCATCTGATACTGGTAAGCGAAGGCAACCTCCAGCGGCATGTTAATCACCGGGGCACTGGCTATACGATAACTTGCGCCTAGCCCGAAAACTTTTTTATCTGTGTCCAGATAATTGACGTCCTGGGAGCGGGTGGACTTTAAGGGTGACTCCTCCAAGGCTGCGCCAGCAAAGAGCTTCATGGATTCCGACCACTGATAACTGATGCCAATACGGGGGATAGTGATGTCGTCAAACGCCAGATTGGCCTGGTCGCGAACAGTGTCACTCGCAAACTCGCGTCCAAGCGCAGACCATTTGTGCTGCTCGATGCCTGCCGTCAGTTCGAATTGTCCTACTGGAAGCAAAAAGGCTGCACCGAGAACCTCGGGCTGATAAGTGTCGATTGTACTCAGTGCCAGACTCAGACCTGGTTCGGGTATAACCCCTGGCACAACCACATTGGCATCGACTGAAACTTCGTAACTACTTTCACCGCGCCAAAATAGTGCGAATTCCAACTTGTCCATGCCGAAAGGCATGCACTGACTGGTACCGCAAAAAAATTCGCCAGAGCGGATGTTGATTCCCAGGGCCGGCGATAGTGACGGAGATGCTTCGAGAGAAAGCTTTTCTGAATCAGTGTTGCCGCCAAGGTCGGAGACTGTTTCCAGGTTTGCTTTGGCTTCCAGTGTCAGGCGCGCAGATGCGCCGACGTCGACTCCTCTCAGGATATTACTAATAGCACCACCAAACGCGAGATAAAGTGGCTGTGATTCATAGCGTAGAAACTGCCCTTCCTGGCTAGTGTTTGCCTGGTATGGCAGCAGGTTGGATGAGTATTCGTCGACGCCAACGTTAAGCCCGAAATATATGGGATTGTCGATACTTGAGATGCCGGCTATGCGACTTTTGAAACCGATTAATAATAGTTCGGAACTGGTATCGGAGAGCACATCATTCTCGCGTGCTAAAGGCGCGGCTCCCCCCAGGGATTTAGCACGTAATTCCTGGTCACCATATTGCACGATGGCGCTCAGCTCGCCTTCCGGTGAGCCGGCCATGGCTGCCGGGTTGTAATAAACCGACCAGCTGTTGGATGCAAAAGGGCTGAACGCGAGGGCAGTACCGGCATTCATGGGGCCCAGCCCATAGTTGGTAGCTCCGTCGCCAGCGCCAGCATTGGTTAAAGCCGGAGAGAGTAGAGCGGTACCGCAAGTGAAAAAAAGGAGAGGCAACCGTTTTGTTTTTGTTGAAGGCATTTTGAGCTCCTGAAAAGATCAGTTTTGATGTCGG
>DIBR01000043.1:0-1519 GCA_002415025.1 Spongiibacteraceae bacterium UBA5047 | reverse complement strand
TTGGATGCAAAAGGGCTGAACGCCAAGGCGGTGCCGGCATTCATAGGGCCTAGCCCATAATTAGTTGCTCCGTCGCCAGCTCCCGCAATGCTTAAACCGGGGACTAGTGCGGCTCCGCAAGCGAAAAAAAGAAAAGGCAATTGTTTTGTTTTTGTTGAAGACATTATGAGCTCCTGAAATATGTTGTTCTAGTTCTTAGTATGTTTGGTTGAGCAACCAAAATTATCGAAAGCTTTGATTGGTGTATCTATGACNNAGTGTCGCTGCTTATCTCCCTTGTATGGACTATCGAGGTTTGCGAATAGGGCGTTGTAATATCGCTTGGCAAACTACGGTCAACTGTTGCCGATGAGTCAGTGTTCTCGACTAGGTAAAACCTATCCAGCGCACCGCACCAGCGTAAGGTTAGAAGAATCGAAAAATTATCTTGGGTGCCGTTTACATTAGGATGCTTCAACAGATTGGCTGAGTTGTTTTATTTTGCCGCGCCCAGCGGCCCGACATTTTACTTGGGCGTCAGGGGGTGCGCTTATCCGATTGTCTCCCATTCCCATTGTTCTGCCTTCCCGGGGTGTGGCTTGCGTGGGAGTCCAATTCACTGAATCGGTAGTGGTCCATCGGCAAATGTTTGGCCCGCCAAAGCATTTCTAAAGATGTTGATGGGCGCAGCATCGGCGCATCACCATGATGGTCGAAGTAGTAGCTGTTCGACAGCGTGCAATTGTGATTAAGGAACACCGTGTTCTGCTGACGTTTCTGGATATTATGGAAATAATTGTCATGGACTGACTGTCGAATTTCCACTTGGGTGGCGCCACGCCGGTTGGCTTCGCGAATACAACGTGAGAGATGGATGGCATTGCCCTCGACCATTTTGAAGTAAGAGGTTCCGATAAGGGCATAGGGCCCGAGCATGATGTAAAAGTTCGGGTACCCCGGGATGGTCAGGCCTTCATAGGCCTGATATCGATGGTCATGCCAAAAGTCGCCCAAATTAATGTTGTTGCTGCCGATGACTTCGAACGAGGGGATATTCCCTTTCTCAAAAGTTTTGTAACCGGTGGCCAGGATCAAGGTATCTATGCGTCGTGAGCGGCCGTCTTCGGTGGTGATGCCACGGGAGGTGATGCGTTTGATCGGCGTCGTCACCAGCTCGACGTTGTCCCGGCCGAAGGTGCGGAAATAGTCGTTGGAGAAGGTTGGTCTTTTACAGCCGAAGCCGTATTTCGGTGTCAGTTTCTCCCACAGGTCTTTGCGGTTGGGCAGTTGTTCGCGCAAGTTGTTTATGCCCGCCTTTTCGCACATGCGGACCAGCCAGGGGGCCTGGCGATAATAAATTGCTGAAAGCACCATCAGGGTTTCACTGGCGGTATCGGTGGCGCCCCGAAGGGTGCGTTGCAGGCCCGGTACGGTTCGGAACAGAGTCTTGAGCCAGCCGGGCAGGCTATGATCGGGTTTTTTCAGTACCCAGATGGGGGTGCGCTGGTAGACATCCAATTGGCGGGCCTTGCCGGCAATT
>DIBR01000009.1:13892-26710 GCA_002415025.1 Spongiibacteraceae bacterium UBA5047 | reverse complement strand
ACATTGGCACCATCGCCCAGACGGTTGGGGAAGTTGCGCGTGGAGGTGGACAGAACTGTCGCCCCCGGCGCCACCCGTGCCTGGTTGCCCATGCACAGCGAACAGCCCGGCATTTCCATGCGCGCACCGGCGCGGCCGAAGATGTTGTAGTAACCTTCGTCCATCAGGGTGTGCTGGTCCATCTTGGTCGGCGGAGACAGCCACATGCGGGTAGTGATGCCACCCTTGTGAGCGTCCAGCAGTTTGCCCGCTGCGCGGAAGTGGCCGATGTTAGTCATGCAGGAGCCGATAAAGATTTCATCGACCTTGTTGCCGGCAACGTCAGACAGCTTTTTCGCATCATCGGGATCGTTAGGGCAGCAGACTACCGGCTCTGTTACATCGGCCAGATCAATTTCAATCACGGCGGCGTATTCAGCGTCTGCGTCGGCTTCCATCAGGCTGGGGTTGGCCAGCCACTCTTCCATCTTCGCGGCGCGGCGTTCAATGGTACGACGATCGCCATAACCTTCGGCGACCATCCAGCGCAGCAGAGTGACGTTGGAGCGCAGGTATTCAGCAACAGAGTCTTCGCTGAGTTTGATGGTGCAGCCAGCGGCAGAGCGCTCGGCTGAGGCGTCAGACAATTCAAAGGCTTGCTCGGCGGTCAAATGCTCAAGGCCTTCGATTTCGAGAATACGGCCGGAGAAGATGTTCTTTTTGCCCTTCTTGTCGACGGTCAGCAAGCCTTCCTGAATGGCGTAGTAGGGAATGGCGTGAACCAGATCGCGCAGGGTGATGCCGGGCTGCATTTTGCCCTTGAAGCGCACCAATACCGATTCTGGCATATCCAGCGGCATAACGCCGGTAGCAGCCGCAAAGGCCACCAGGCCGGAGCCGGCGGGGAAGGAAATGCCCATCGGGAAGCGAGTGTGAGAATCGCCGCCGGTGCCGACGGTGTCGGGCAGCAGCATGCGGTTCAGCCAGCTGTGGATGATGCCGTCACCGGGGCGCAGGGAAACACCGCCGCGAGTCATAATGAAGTCGGGCAGGGTGTGCTGGGTGTCGATATCCACGGGCTTGGGGTAGGCCGCGGTGTGGCAGAAAGACTGCATGGTCAAATCGGCAGAGAAGCCGAGGCAGGCCAGGTCCTTCAGTTCGTCGCGGGTCATTGGGCCAGTGGTGTCTTGCGAACCCACAGTGGTCATACGCGGCTCGCAGTAGGTGCCGGGGCGAATCCCGTCGGTACCGCAGGCTTTGCCCACCATTTTTTGCGCCAGGGTGAAACCTTTGCCGGAATCAACGGGAGCGGTCGGTTTGCGGAACAGGTCGGACTCGGGCAGGCCGAGTGACTCGCGCGCCTTGGTGGTCAGGCCGCGACCGATAATCAGGTTGATACGGCCGCCTGCCTGAACTTCGTCCAGCAGGACGTCGGATTTCAGTCCGAACTCGGAAATGACATCGCCGGACTCAGACAGGATCTTGCCGTCGTAAGGGCGGATTTCAACAATGTCGCCCATGTTCAGGTCGTCAACGGGGGCTTCAAAGACCAGCGCACCGGCATCTTCCATCGTGTTGTAGAAGATGGGGGCAACTTTGCTGCCAATACAAATGCCGCCGGACTTTTTGTTGGGCGTGCCAGGCATGTCTTCGCCGAAGAACCACAGAACCGAGTTGGTAGCAGATTTACGCGACGAACCGGTACCCACAACGTCACCCACGAAGGCAACGGGCAGGCCCATGTCCTGAATTTCCTTGATTTTGTTGATCGGGCCACGCACGCCGGGTTCTTCCGGGGTCAGGCCTTCGCGTGGCATTTTGTAGCTGGCCAGCGCGTGCAGGGGAATATCGGGGCGGCTCCAGGCGTCGGGGGCAGGTGACAGATCGTCGGTGTTGGTTTCGCCCGTGACTTTGAAGATGGCAACCTTGATCGATTCGGCCACTTTGTCGCGTTTGGTAAACCACTCGCCATCGGCCCAGCTCTGGATAACGCCCTTGGCGTGCTCGTTGCCGGCCTTGGCTTTCTCTTCCACATCGTGGAAGGCATCAAACATCAACAGCGTGTGCTTGAGCTCGGTGGCAGCCTGCTCAGCCAGCTCGGCACTGTCGAGCAGCTCAACCAGAGTAGTGATGTTGTAGCCGCCGTGCATATTGCCCAGCAGGGTAACGGCTTTGGATTTGTCGATCAGCGGAGAGCTGGCTTCACCTTTGACGATGGCGGACAGAAAGCCGGCTTTAACGTAGGCCGCTTCATCAACACCCGGCGGCACGCGCTCGGAAATCAGTTCAACCAGTGTGTCTTCTTCTCCGGCGGGCGGGTTTTTCAGCAACTCCACCAATTCAGCGACTTGTTCAGGGTTCAGGGGTTTGGGGGGAATGCCCATCGCCGCGCGTTCGCTGACGTGTTCACGGTATGCTTTAAGCACAGTTTTGCTCCTCTGGTCGGAATTTCGTTACCCGCAAGAACCGGGATCACCGGCGTCGGGACTATCGATGCCCATCATCGACGTCGAAAGGAGCGCAATTATACTGTAAATCAACCGCTTCGCTAAGGGGGAAGCTCGTCCGGATTGGACACTTGGCAGGCAAAAGTCAGACGTTTAACCTTATACTCACCGTTTTTGGGGTGAATGTTTGCCTCAGTACACCGATACCAATGAATTCATCCGGAGATTCGCAGTTCGTGAGTGATGCCTTGTTACCCCGTGTTACAACCCCGTGCATTGGCGTGTGCTCTACTGCATTGGGTGACGCAGTATGTCGCGGCTGCAAGCGCTTTTCCCATGAGGTAATTCACTGGAACGGCTACAGTCAGGCTCAGAAGCGGGTTATCGATGCGCGTCTGGATGAATTCTTGTCGCAGGTTGTACGCAACAAGTTGCGGGTTGTAGACGCGGAATTGCTCGAATGGCAGCTGAAAACCCAGCAACTTCCCTATAAGCCCGCCAAGTCACCGGAAGTGTGGACCTTTGCCCTGCTGCGCGCGGGGGCGCATCAGATCAAGAACCTCGCCGAGTTTGGTTTGCGCATCGATGCGCAATACCGTGATGTGCCGCTGCCTGAACTCAAAGACATGATAGACCGCGAGTTCTACATACTGTCTGAAGCGCATTACGAGCGCTATATGAAAGTTATTTAGCGCCAGCAACGCTCTGTTATACTCGCGCCCCACATTTTCCGCCTGCCGAAAGCCGACCCATGAAAGCCGTTGATATACGCCCCGTACAGGATTTTCTCGCTTGTGAGACGCCGGACCACTGGCTTGAATCAGCATTAGATAATGAGCCTATCTTATTGATAGACCATGCAAATTGCGAGAAGAAAGCGGCCTCGACTGCGCTCAACCTGATGTATCGCTACGTGGACAAACCCGACCTGCTCATGCGCATGTCAAAACTCGCCAGAGAGGAGTTGCGCCACTTCGAGCAGGTGCTGGCAATCATGGCTGAGCGCGGTATTGAGTATGTTCAGCTCAGTTCCGCGCGTTACGCGGGCGGCTTGCGTGAACATATGCGGACATCCGAGCCGGGAAAACTGATTGATGTGCTGATAGTGGGCGCGTTTATCGAGGCGCGATCCTGTGAGCGCTTTGCCCGGCTTGTGCCCCTGCTGGACGATGGTCTGGCAAGCTTTTACCAGTCCTTGCTGCGCTCGGAATCCCGCCATTTCAAAGACTACCTGAGCTTGGCGCGACAATACGCGGGTGACGAAGACGTAGATGCGAGGGTGGCAGAATTTGCCAAGTTTGAAGCGGATCTCGTGTCAGCACCGGACAGCGAGTTTCGTTTTCATAGCGGGCCCCCGTGTTAGCAGCAGTGTGACCGCAGGCTCTCTTTGGGAGCTATGCGATGGGCCGCTTTTCCAGAGTGTGCCCCTCATCGTCGACCCTGAGAAACCACAGAAACTGATCCCAGTCGCCGAGCACAATGCGTTCGGCTGCCGCCCCCTCCACATTGAGACTATGCACCTGCGGACGGTGGGTATGGCCGTGGATCAGGCGCCTGCAATTGTGCTGGCGCATGATGTCAACGACCGCCGCCGGAGTAACATCCATGATGTCTTCAGCTTTATTGCTGTTGGCTTCGGCACTCGCCATCCGCAGTTGTTTTGCCAGTTGACGGCGTTCTTCCAGGGGTTGTGCAAGAAGGTTTTGTTGCCATTCGCTTGAGCGCAGTTGCTGGCGCATGGCCATATAATCGGTATCGGAGGTGCAGAGACTGTCGCCGTGCATCAGCAGGGTGGGGGTGCCATAAAGTGAGATAAGTGTGGGGTCGGGTAGAATTTCGCCCCCGGTTTTCCTGGCAAAAGCGTCTCCCAGCAAAAAATCGCGGTTGCCATGCATGTAGTAAAGGAGGGTGCCGCTGTCGCTGAGTTGCTTGAGTGCCTGTTGGCAAGTCCGGGCCAGTTCGCTGTCATCATCGTCGCCAATCCAGGCTTCAAACAAGTCGCCCAATATGTATAGCGCCTCTACACGGCGGGCATCGTGTTCCAGAAAATGCAAAAACGCCCGGAGAATATCCGGGCGTTTGCTATCCAGATGCAGGTCTGAAATGAAGAGGCTGGGCATTATTCGGCCAGGTAGGCTTTCTCGATCACAACATCTTCAGCTGGCACATCCTGGTGGCCGGCTGCCATGGTGGTGGCAACGCCTCTGATGGCATTAACGGTATCCATGCCCTCAACTACTTTGGCAAACACTGCATAACCCCAGCCCTGGGTGGTTTTACTGCTGTGGTTGAGGAAGTCATTGTCCTTCACGTTGATGAAAAACTGGGAAGAAGCGGAGTCGGGGTCCATTGTGCGGGCCATTGCCAGCGTGCCAACCGTATTTTTCAGGCCGTTGTCTGCCTCGCAGGCGATCGGATCACGAGTGGCCTTTTGTTGCATTCCGGGTGTAAAACCGCCGCCCTGAATCATAAAGCCGTCGATTACGCGGTGGAAGATGGTGCCATCATAGAAGCCGTCTTCAACGTACTGCTTGAAATTTGCAGCTGTGTTGGGAGCATTCTCGAAGTCGAGTTCAATTTTGATATCGCCATGATTTGTTTGCAGAATAATCATTTTTACGCCTGTGTTGATTAACTAGGAATTTTAAAGCCGGTATAATAACGCCCTTTTGCGCCAGACGCGAAGTCTGGCAGCCATTTTGAGCTTTGCAGCCCGTTTCAGTGATGACTCGGCGTTGAGGGCCTCTGGAAGAGTGCATGAGCAAACCTGATACACCAGTAACGAAAACGCAGGCCACCAACTTTATTCGCGATATTATCCGCGCCGATGTCGAGGCGGGGAAGTTGGCTGCCGAGGCGGTTGTTACCCGCTTTCCGCCTGAACCCAATGGCTACTTACATATCGGGCATGCTAAATCCATCTGTGTAAATTTTGGGCTGGCGCAGCAGTTTGGCGGGCAGTGCAATCTTCGGTTTGACGATACCAACCCGAGCAAGGAAGAGCAGGAGTATGTCGATGCCATTATGGACGATGTGCGCTGGCTGGGTTTCACCTGGGCGGGTGAGGTTCGTTACGCCTCGGACTACTTCGATCAGTTTTACGCCTGGGCCCAGCATCTCATCAGGGAAGGGCGCGCTTATGTATGTGACCTCAGCGCCGAGCAAGCCAGCGAGTATCGCGGCTGGGCTACTTCGCCGGGAAAACCGAGCCCCTATCGCGAGCGCAGCGCCGAGGAAAACCTCGATTTGCTTGAGCGGATGAAGCACGGTGAGTTTGACGAGGGGGCGAAGGTCTTGCGTGCCAAAATCGATATGGCGTCTCCCAATATGAATCTGCGCGACCCGATTTTGTATCGCATCCGCAAACAGTCGCATCACCATACCGGCGATACCTGGTGTATCTACCCGAGCTACGATTTTGCCCATGGCCAGGAAGATGCCATCGAGGGAGTCACCCATTCCATTTGTACTTTGGAGTTTGCCGATCATCGCCCGCTCTACGACTGGTTTCTCGAGCAATTGCCGGTGCCTTCACGGCCGCGGCAGTACGAATTTGGCCGCCTGAATCTTGACTACACCGTGACCAGCAAGCGCAAGCTAAAGCGGCTGGTTGACGAGGGGCATGTGGATGGCTGGGACGACCCGCGTATGCCAACCATTCACGGTATGCGTCGCCGGGGTTTCACCGCGCGCGCCATTCGCAATTTCTGTGATGCCTTGCCGGTCGCTAAATCCGACGGTGTGGTGAGTGTTGCGCAATTCGAATCTGCGGTGCGCGACGATCTGGACCGGCACGCTCCGCGGGGCATGGCCGTTCTCAACCCGTTAAAAGTGATTGTTGAAAATTTTAGTGAAGATCGTGTCGAGTCTCTGAGCGCAGCGCGCCACCCCAAAGAAGATATGGGGGAACGGATACTGCCCTTTACCCGCGAGCTGTACATTGATACGGCGGACTTTACTGAAGACACGACGCTTTCCCGCAAGAAGTTCAAGCGTCTTGTGTTAGGTGATTACGTGCGTTTGCGCGGTGCTTATGTGATCAAGGCAAATCGCGTTGAGCACGATGTAAACGGATCGCCGGCAGTACTTTACGCTGAGCTGGTTGAGAATACGGTGGGTGAAGACCCGCCCGAAGGTATCAAGCCACGTGGCGTTATCCACTGGGTGTCGGCAACGGAAGGGCGGCAGGCGACCATCAGAGTGTATGAGCGGCTCTTCATTACTGCTTCGCCAGACAAGGGTGAGGGCGATTTGCTAGACCATATAAACCCCGAATCCAAGCGTATCATCACCAACGCCTGGATTGAGCCGGCTCTGGCCGAGGCGAACCCTGAAAGCAGTTTCCAGTTCGAGCGGGAGGGCTACTTTGTTGCAGATCGCTTTGACCATTGCGCGGAGTCACCGGTCTTCAATATGACCATAGGCCTGCGTGATACATTTTCCGAGAAACCCGGCGGCCAGTGAGCTAATAAAGAAAAGGCAGTTTGATGACATTGCACCTGTACAATACGCACACCCGCAAGAAAGAGCGGTTTACACCGCTCAAGCCCGATGCGGTGAGCCTTTATGTCTGCGGGCCCACCGTATACAACTTTATTCATATCGGTAATGCCCGCCCGGCCGTAGTGTTCGACACCTTGTTTCGTTTACTGCAAACCTTGTATCCGCGTGTGGCGTACGCGCGCAATATCACGGATATCGACGACAAGATTATGAAGGCGGCGACTGATAACGGGGAATCCATTAGTGATGTTGCCGACCGGTTTACCCGCGCTTACGAAGAGGACATGGTGTCCCTGAACACCTTGCCGCCAACGCTTGCCCCCAAGGCAACCGACAACGTGCAGGCCATGATCGATATGATTGCGCTGCTGGTTGAGCGTAACCATGCGTACGAGGCCGAGGGGCACGTGCTGTTCTCTGTGCAGTCGATGGCCGACTACGGCAGACTGTCCAATCGCTCGCTGGAAGATATGCTCGACGGTGCCCGGGTTGAAGTTGCGCCCTATAAAAAATACGCGGGCGATTTTGTGCTGTGGAAGCCATCATCCGCTGCCGAGCCCGGTTGGGACAGCCCCTGGGGGCGTGGCCGACCGGGCTGGCATTCCGAGTGTTCCGCCATGATCAAGGCCCATCTGGGCGACAAAATCGATATTCACGGCGGCGGTCGCGACCTGATTTTCCCTCACCATGAGAACGAGAGGGCACAGAGTTGCTGCAGTCAGGACGGGGAGGAGTTTGTTCAATACTGGATGCACAACGGTTACCTGAATATCGACGGTGAAAAAATGTCGAAATCTCTCGGCAATTTCCGCACTGTCCGTGACTTGTTGGGCCTCTATAAAGGTGAAGTGCTGCGCTTTGCCTTGCTTTCAGCTCAATATCGCTCCGAGCTCGATTTTTCCAAAGAGCTGTTGACGCAGGCCAAGGCCAGCCTGGACTCTTTGTATACAGCATTGCGTGAACTCAGCGACGTGGCAGTGGTTGAGTGTGATATTCGCGAACAGCCCGCCTACAAAGCATTGCTTGATGATGTGAATACACCGATCGCCATAGCGGAATTGCATCAGTTGGCGAAACAGTTAAATAAAGCGGGGGCGCCCGAAAAATCTGCACTGAAATCTGCTTTGCTGCGCTGCGGGGAGTTGATGGGCTTGCTGCAGGAAGAGCCGGAAAGCTGGTTTAAAACCGGAGCCGGTGATGACGCGATGCCTGCGGCAGAGATCGAGGCGCTTATAGCCGAGCGTGTTCAGGCCAAGTTGGATAAAAATTACAGCAGGGCAGACGAAATACGCGAGGCGCTAAAAACCGCCGGTGTGGCTTTGGAAGATAGCCGGGAGGGCACCAGCTGGCGGCGCGAGTAAAACTCAGCCGCCCACAACGCAGTTGCGCCCCTTCCTTTTCGCCTCATACATGCGCGTATCGGCCAGTTTTATCGACTGGTTTAGCTGGTCGAAGCGCTCACACGTGGCGACACCAAAGCTACTGGTAATGCCCTTATTCAAATCGCGAAAGTCCAGCTGTTCGATTTTTTCCCGTAATTTTTCGGCAATCGCTGTGCCGGTAGCCAAGTCTGCTCTTTGCGCGAGTATCAGAAACTCCTCACCACCTACCCGGCTGACAACGTCATTGCTGCGGATATTATCTGACAGCAGGCGGGCAACACGCTGCAATACCTTGTCGCCGGTTGCGTGGCCATTCTCATCGTTAATTGCCTTGAAGTGATCCACGTCGCACAAAATGACCGAGAGCGGGAAATGCCGGTCGGCATCGCGGTGGCAGTCGGGAAAGTAAAAGGCATCCAGAAACCGCCGGTTAGTTAGCCCGGTCAGCGGGTCGGTGACCGCTTCCACCAATTTTGCCGTGTGTTGTGAGCTGATGTCCTGATGGCTGCGGTGGCGATAATACTCACTGACAAAGCAGAGCAGCACCAGCGTAGCAACTGCCGCCAGCGCGCGGCTGATTTCGGCGGGGCTGTACTCAGCCGGAACCAGCTCGGGCTTGGCTAGAATTGCCGAGAGCGTCGTGAGTAGCAGAAGTGAGTATATAAAGCCGCGATAGGCTCCTAGAAAGATAAACTGCACAAAAAGAAGTGGGTATACCCAGTGCAAGCCTGTATTTTCGTGTCCTCCGGTGATGACCAGCGCAATTATCAGTGAGGTAATCACCGCGATGGCAACAGCGACACCGGCGCGCATGTTCTTGGAGATATACACGTAGACAAAGGCGAGAAAGACACTGAAGCTGGCTGCAAACAGGGAAATTTTCAACGCAAGATTATCGCTGTGTCTGTGGCTCAGGGCAAAGCCAAGAATCACGATGCCGCCAAACAGGCTGGACGCGTAGAAGACGTATTTCAGCCTTTGCTCATCAATATCTTCGCCGGTACTGACCTTGGCGTTCAGCGGGTTTCGTTGACCCGAACTGCTCATGCGTACTCCTGAAATCCGGTCTTCCAGTTAGGCGAAAAGAGATGCGCGAACGTCAGGATCGTTGCTGTCGCTTGGTACCATACATCTCATGGTCCGCGTGGTGAACAAGTGCCTCGTGTGTGCTGCCGTGCACAGGGTAGATGGCGTGGCCGATACTGGCATCTGTACAGTACCGAGTATTACGGATTTGCAGGGGTTCACGCAAGGCCGAGCGCAATTCGTCAATGCGCGTGCGTACGCGTTCTTCCGTACTGATGCCGGGAAGCAACATGGCAAATTCGTCACCACCCCAGCGCGCCACGTAGTCGGTATTGCGTGACTGCTCGCGTAACCTGTTCGCGGTTTGCACCAGCACCTCGTCGCCAAATTTGCACCAGCACCTCGTCGCCAAATTGGTGGTCATAGAGGTCGTTGGCCTCTTTGAAGCGGTTCAAATCAAAGAACAGTATGGCGAAACGCTCGGAAGCGGGGCCGGCCTGGTCAATATAGCCATCAATGATATGGATAAAGTGCCGGCGATTTGCCAGGCCTGTCAGGCTGTCGTGATTGGCCTGAAACAGGTAGTCATCGTGCGCCTTTTGCAACCTCGCATTGAGCTTTTGGGCCGTTATTTCATAGAACAGAATAATCAGTGTGACGGTGGCCACGGCTGAGGCGAGCCCCATAAAGGTGCCGAAACTCCGGTTTTCCGGTTTCATCACGCTGGGAAATACGATGCCCATCTGGTCGGCCCGATAGAATCCGCCGAGCAGCAATACCAGCAGTGCGGCCCAGAAGATTCCTGCGCGGACCCCCAGCATGGTGGTTGCCAGTGCCGGCACCAGAAGCGCTACGGGCGTTGCGGGCGAGTAGATGCCACCGAGCTGGACTGAGATGTTTAACATGGCGATCAGTAGCGCAAAAATAACTATCTGCAGACAAAAGCTCTGACTGCCCGTCATGCGTAGGACCAACAAGCCAACCGCGATGCCCAGCGCAAAAATCAGACAAAAGCCGGTTAGGAGTTCACGGCCTTCGGGACGAATAGGCATGGCGAAGGAGGCAAGTGACAACAGTAGGCAATAAATAAAAATGGCCAGCAGAACCGTTACCACAAAACGCAGTCGATACCGATCCTGCTCACTGCGAGCTTTTCTCGGAGCGAAGCTGTCGAGCCAGGGGGCTAAATTGTCCAGTGTCTGCTTGAATCCCAACGGTCTGCCATCCTTTAACAGAACTTGCGGCAGAGGGAAGCTCCGCCGTGAGCAGGATACTACATTGTCGGCGATTGGTGGGTGCGACGACTATAGAGATAAACCGAGATGGCCCCAGCGGCAACCCCGGCAGTATTGGCCAGTGCGTCAAGCAGGGAGCTTTCACGCCCGGGAACCCACGATTGTGCGCCTTCAAGGCCAAGGCCAAATAAGATGAGGCCGATGCAAAGCAGAAGATAGCGCTTGCCGGCAAGCGGCAGCCCGGCCGCGACTAGAGCGAACAGGGCATAGCATAGAAAGTGAGCGGCCTTGTCATTAAAGCTGGCGCCACTGAGCTTTTCTGCAGGTAGCAGTGACACCGTCGTCAACGCCAGTGCGTAAAGGGCGAAGCAGAGTTTCGGGTAGGGCAGGCGCACCGGTTCAGGTTCCGAGCTGTTGCATTTTCTGGTTAATTTCAGGCAGCGCGTCGCGAACACTGATTTTGACTTCCGGGTTGGAAAAGTCGATACACTCAATATGGGTAGTCACCCTGGCAAAGGGAAAAGGAATGAGAAAGCGATCCCAGGTGGGCAGGCGAATGCCGGCGGTGCGACATCGAACCAGATAAAGAGGGACTCTTTTTCTGCGCGCGAGCATAAGCGCGCCGGATTTCATCTCATGCCGCGGCCCGCGTGATCCGTCTACCGACAGTACCGCGGAACGGCCGGCAGTCAGCGCGTCCTGCATCTCGCCAAATGCCTCTTTGCCCCCTTTGGTTTGTGAACCGTGAATGATGGTAAGGCCGGCCTTGCGATGAATGACATCGCCAACCGCTGAGCCGTTATGGTTCAGTGAGGCAATAGCGACGAAATCCTGATGGGCCAGCAAGCCGACAGCGGCAACCATCTCGTCGTGATAACTGGCGACAACGCAAGGACCCTGCGGTTTGAAGGATTTGTCGTAGCGCAGGGTGTTCAGCGAGACAAAGCAGATATCGAAAAAAAATCGCAAAATGCCCCGGGCAATTTTCTGGCTGGCTGTCAGCGGCCGTTTTCGTTTTGCCATTAGTTGGGCCCGGCAATTGCGTGCTCACCGGATTCAACGGTTTGCATAATCAGCGTGTTGATCGTCATCGGACCAACCCCGCCGGGCACAGGAGTATAGGCGCTGACCCGCTCGGTAATCGCTGACAGTTCAATATCACCAACACCACCGGGGTGGTAGCCCGCGTCAACGACAACAGCGCCATCTTTAATCCAGTCGCCCTTGATAAATTCCGGTCGTCCAACCGCACCTACCACAATGTCAGCCTGCTTGATGTGCTGTTCGAGCTGGCGGGTGCGTGAATGGCATGTGGTTACCGTGGCGTTTGCCTCCAGCAACATGGCGGCCATGGGTTTGCCCAGAATGGCGCTGCGCCCCACGACCACCGCATGTTTGCCTTCCAGTTCAATGTTGTAGTGTTCCAGCAGGCGCATAATGCCTTTGGGCGTGGCGCAGCCATAGGCTTTCTCGCCCATTGCCATGCGGCCATAGCCCAGACAGGTTACGCCATCGACATCTTTGGCGAGGCTGATCGCGTCAAAACAGGCGCGTTCGTCAATTTGTTCGGGTACCGGGTGCTGGAGCAAAATGCCGTGAACGTCGGGATTGGCGTTTAACTCATTGATCCTCGCCAGCAGTTGCTCGGTCGTCGTTGATGAGGGCATCTCTACCGCAAGGGACTCCATGCCGACGCGCCGGCAGGCATTGCCTTTCATCTTGACGTAGGTTGCTGAGGCGGGGTCGTCGCCGACCAGAATGGTGGCGAGTATCGGAATTTTGCCGCCAGACAGCGTTTTGAGCTTTTCAACGCGTTCGCCGAGCTGTTGTTCACTTTGCGCAGCCAAGGCCTTGCCGTCAAGGATGAGTGCCGACATGAATTCTCCCTAGTAATCCGTATGCGTTTCACGTGTTGCGGGGCAAATAAAAAGAGGCGCTATTGTCGCACCTGCGTGCGGTAACGCCAAGCACCGGTGCCGGTGCCAAGTACCGGAAAATACAGATATTTGCCTGAATTCATTGCAAATAGCGATTGACGAGAATCGGGCCGGTGCGTATTATGCGCAGCTCCTCTTGCGGGGCATAGAAAGTCAGGTCAGTCGGGGTATAGCGCAGTCTGGTAGCGCGCCTGCTTTGGGAGCAGGATGTCGGGAGTTCGAATCTCTCTACCCCGACCACTTTCTCTTTTTATCGCTTGGGAGGATCCGTGCGCCCGTAGCTCAGCTGGATAGAGCAACGGCCTTCTA
>DIBR01000009.1:4579-13645 GCA_002415025.1 Spongiibacteraceae bacterium UBA5047 | reverse complement strand
GCAGGTTCGAATCCTGCCGGGCGTGCCACCGCAATTGACACCGCTTTATATGGTGGCCGTAGCTCAGTTGGTAGAGTCCAGGATTGTGATTCCTGTTGTCGCGGGTTCAAGCCCCGTCGGCCACCCCATTTTCCCTTCGTTGCAATGCATTTTTCCTCTTCAAGTACCCCCTTTGTAGCTTTGAACGCCTGCCCGCTTGTCGTCAGACTGTGACAAGTTGCCGATAATTTGTCTGTTCGCGACGATATCCGGGGTGGATAGTTTCAAATACATGCAGTAAATTGTTTTCAAAATGAAGCGCATAGAACAACTGCTCGCTTCACAATAAGTAGAATCAACGACTTCTGGAGAACCTGAATGACCACATTGACGCGTGGCTTGGCAGCATTGACCTGTTCGCTGCTCCTATCAATCCCTCTGGTGTCTCACGCCCAGTTGGGCGGTTTGCTGGGTGGCGGCGGTGCCGCTCCAGCAGCGGCACCCGATTTAAGTTGTACCTCTCGAGGTGCCGACGGAAAGCTATCCTGCGGAGACATCGGCCTCGAGGAGACAGCAGACTTTTGCGATGACGTCGATAGCGACTACGTCTGCGATGATAAGGATGAGTGCCCCGACACGCCTGAAGGCATGCCCGTTTTCATGAACGGCTGCCATGAAATGGAACTGAGTGCGGATCGCCCCTGGGTGTTGCGTGGTGTCAATTTCGAATTTGACCGCGCAGTATTGCGCCAAGAGTCAATTCCGGTTCTCGATGCAGCCGTCAACGTGCTAAATGAGCATCCTGAATTGCTGGTAGCCATTGATGGTCACACCGACAACAAAGGCTCTGAGTCATACAACGAGCGGCTATCTCGACAGCGCGCCGAAGCGGTTCAGGATTACTTTGTAGACAAGAATGTGAATCCGGACCGTCTGGTATTCCGTGGCTTTGGTGAAGCGCGCCCCATTGCGCCTAACAGCTTTGATGATGGCAGTGACAACCCCGAAGGTCGCTTTGAAAATCGCCGTGTCGAGCTTAATGTTCTTGATCTTGAAACCTTCAATGCCGTGAAATCCGAGATCGCCGAACGCAAGGCGCAACGCGAAGCCGAGGCGGCTCGTCGCTCCGCTGCCAGAGCTAAAGCGGCAGCTGCGAAAGCCGAGGCCGAGGCAGAAGAAGCGGAGAAAGCCAACAAGGCTGCGGAGAAAAAAGAGAAAACCAAAGAATCTTCTGATGAAGACAGTGTCGACGAGTTTGACGCCAGCGAGTACCTGAAAGATATCGATTCCGATGATACCTCTGATAGCGATGCTGCCGGCGAAGCCGACAGCAAGGACTCCGCTGATGCCGAGGAGCAGGAATCATCATCCGGGGAATTTGATGAGAGCGAATATCTGGATTTCCTCGAAGGCGGCTCAAGCAACACTGAAGAAAGTGAAGGTCAATAAAAAGAGAATGGCGGTGCTCGATAACGCACCGCCCAAATAATCAGACAACAATTTACCGCACACATTTAGGACACGACTATGGCTATCGATTTACCGCCCGCAGTACCACCAACCCTAGTCAATGCGAGTTATATTTCAGACTACGCAAGCTCTGCATCCGCTTATGCCGGCAAGGTAGGCAGTTTTGAGTTGCGCGTGACAGGCAACCATTATCTGAGCAACGCAGAGTTGGACCGGATTTTCGAAGTGGCAAAGTCACCTGATCAGGCTATATTGCTGATCAACTCCGCCACTAACCGCAAGGGGCACCTGCTGGTGAATACCTTGTATTCACGTCAGCAGACCGTGATTTTTGTTCACGCCTTGCAAGCGAACCTGACCAACGTTACCGGTGCAGAAGCCATCACGCCTTATTTTAAAGGCCTTGAAGGTGACCCGGACTTGAAGCGCAGCGAATTCGATCGTGCTCGCGCTATGGCCAATGTCAAATCGGAACGTACCGGAGTGGACTATTCAGTTAGCTACAAGGTTGCTGAAAGTGACCCCGGACAAGTCGCGATGGTCTTCGAAGCGGCCCCCGATGAAGAAGCCGACCGCACGGATGTCAGTCTTAAACTGAGCAACGAAGGCAGCCGCTTTGCAGGCCGCTATTATGCCGATGCCGGGCTGAGACATTCTACAATGGGCGGCACTGACCTTTCTCTGGACTACCAGCTAGCTATCCCGGAGTGGGGTGAATCGCGCGATGGTGATGATTACGACCAGATAACCTTCGGTATTAATAGCCCGTTTTCCTTCGGCCTGTACGGCCTTCGTGTAAGTCAGGCGGAATATACCCAGGATTTCCGGTCGGTTACGGCGGGTAGCTGCAGTGGCGTTATTCTTCCGGGGAATATCTGTCTTGGTGTTCCGATTCCGCCATCGAGCACCACGACTGTTCTGGACGCTGAAATACAGCGCATTGCCCTGACGGGTGAGCAAGTCTTGAGTAGCGATATTGATCGTCGCTTCAGCTTGTATCAGGAGCTGGAGCTGGTGGATTCCACCATTGAAGATCAGGCTGGCAATAACCTGCAGGATGAAGCCTACACGACGCTGGAGTTGGGTGGTAAATACCAGCGCGCTAACAAGTTGGGCGCCAGCAAGCTGTTGAACTACACCCTTTCGGCTTCAGTGAAAGGCGGTGTAGACGACGACGGTGGTACGTTGGAGAGTATGCCAACGGCGACTGGCGCCACGGTAGGCAAGCGGGTAGGCGACTTTATTGTGGTCAAGCCGCGTGCAGCGATTCAGATCGGGAACCGCAAAAATACGACCCTTGATATCGACTTTGCAGCACAGTTGGCTGACGACCAGTTGCCACAGCAGCAGCAGTGGGTTCTTGGCGGTATCAACAGCATCAGTTCGCATCTGCCGGGCGTTATTGTTGGCGATAGCGGTTTGTTTGCAAAAATCGGTTTGAACCACAAGCTGGCCAGCACTGACAGTTTTGAATTGACTGGCGGTGTTTTTGCCGAATACGGCGAAGCCAACTTCGAAGATGCCAGTGGCCCTGATGGTGATACGGTCAGCATCTCTGACATCGGTATCCGTCTGACTGCGAAGTTTCAGGATACGTTTGAGGTCAATCTGGTTGTTGCGGATTCGATTTCCGAGAAAAATCTGTCGGATACCTTCCTGGAGCAAACAGAAGCTGATTTCTTTGCCAGCGCCAGGTTGGTGTTTTAAGCCCCGACTTCTATCATCCACGCCGATACGGAACCGCGCCCCTGAGGGGTGCGGTTTTTTTTCGTCACGATAAAATGCAGCCAAAAAAAAGCCGCGGGCCTTGAGCGCGCGGCTTGGATTTTTCCCGGAATGCGTCACATATTGGGGTAGTTCGGTCCGCCAAAGCCTTCAGGGGTTACCCACACGATATTCTGGGCAGGGTCCTTGATATCACAGGTTTTGCAGTGAACGCAGTTCTGGCCATTGATCTGGAAGCGTTTGCTGCCGTCTTCATTGTCGACGACCTCATACACACCGGCGGGGCAGTAACGCTGAGCGGGCTCGTCAAATTTTGGCAGGTTCTCACGAATAGGCAGCGCCGGATCTTTCAGTGTGAGATGGCAAGGCTGATCTTCTTCGTGGTTGGTATTTGACAGAAAGACCGAGGACAGCCGGTCAAAGCTGATCTTGTTGTCAGGCTTGGGGTAGCTGATTTTCTTGCTTTTGTCGGCGGGTTGCATTGCCGCATGATCAGCTTTCTTGTCTTCAAAGGTCCAGGGCAGGGCACCATTAAAGATATTGATGTCGACAAAGGCATAGGCCGAGCCGATGAGGTTGCCCCATTTGTGCTGAGCCGGGCCAAAGTTACGCTGCTGATGCAGTTCCTTGTACAGCCAGGAGTTGTTGAAGGCTTCGGTGTACTCGACCAGTTCATCGCTGCCGCGTTCCTGCTCGGTAATGGCCTTGTGCACAACTTCGGCGGCCAGCATGCCCGATTTCATAGCTGTGTGGCTGCCTTTAATTTTGGCAAAGTTTAGTGTGCCGGCATCGCAGCCGAGCAGCAAACCGCCGGGAAAGGTCATTTTGGGCAATGACTGCAGGCCGCCCTTGGAGATCGCGCGCGCGCCGTAAGACAAGCGTTCGCCACCTTCGAGATACTGCTTGATGACGGGGTGCTGCTTGAAGCGGTTGAACTCTTCAAAAGGGCTTAGGTAGGGGTTGTCGTAACACAGATCGGTAATCAGACCGATGGAGATCTGGTCGTCTTCGATGTGGTAGAGAAACCCACCACCAAACGCACCGTTTTCGGACAGTGGCCAGCCGGTAGAATGAATGACCTTACCCTGTGAGTGCTTGTCAGGATTGATTTTCCATAGTTCCTTGATGCCAATGCCATAGTGCTGCGGGTCTTTTCCGGCATTCAGATCAAAATTGGCCATCAATTGCTTGCCGAGATGGCCGCGACAGCCTTCGGAAAACAGGGTGTATTTTGCGTGCAGCTCCATGCCGGGCATGTAGGAATCTTTCTGGCTGCCATCGGCCGCAATGCCCATGTCGCCGGTAACAATACCTTTAACGCTGCCATCATCGTTATACAGCACTTCAGAGGCGGCGAAGCCGGGGTAAATCTCGGCGCCCATGCCTTCGGCCTGTTCCGCCATCCAGCGGCAGAGGTTACCCAGGCTGATAATATAGTTGCCTTCGTTGTGCATGGTTTTTGGCACAGCAAAACCGGGCACCTTGATCGCTTTCTCAGCGCCGGTCATATAGTAGATATCGTCACCGCTGACCTCGGTGTGCAACGGGGCGCCTTTTTCCTTCCAGTCCGGAAACAGCTCGTTCAGAGCCGTGGGTTCAAATACCGCACCGGACAGGATATGCGCGCCAACCTCGGAACCTTTTTCAACCACGCAAACGCTGATGTCTTTGCCAGTACTCTCACTCAGTTGTCTGATTTTGCATGCTGCGGCTAACCCGGCAGGGCCGGCACCTACGATCAGCACATCAAATTCCATTGATTCGCGTTCCACGATTGAACTCCTCTACCAGGTCACTAAATACAGCCAAATCAAGGGGAAAGCCGTACTTTAAAGGCCGCAAAGTATACTGTTTAGGTTGCTAAAACGCCAATAGAAGTCGCGTCGGGCCTACGGAAAATAGGCCATCTCACATCTTCTGTCGTCTAAGGAATAAACTAGTTACCTCAAGCACTTAGCGGTATGTCAAAAGCGGCCATAGCGCTATCAAAAAGGTAACTTTGGATATCGAATATAAAGGTTATAAATCCGCTAAATGCTATGGATTTGTTGACCTCGCAGGCCAGAAACGTCAAGATACCTCCCGATTTTTACGGGGTGCGATGTAGCGATTTACCGTTGTCACACCACTTAACTTTACTCTAGATGAACATATATGGGGAATCCATGAAGGTTCTTGTTGCTGTCAAACGCGTCGTTGATTACAACGTCAAGGTTCGGCCCAAGTCCGACGGCTCTGGTCCAGACCTCAACAACGTTAAAATGTCCATTAACCCCTTCTGCGAAATTGCCGTAGAAGAAGCGGTTCGCCTGAAAGAGAAAGGTGTCGCAACCGAGATCGTTGTGGTTTCCATCGGTGCCAAAGCTTGCCAGGAGCAGATCCGTACTGCACTTGCGCTGGGCGCTGACCGTGGTATTCACATCGAGACTGATGAAGAAGTTCAGTCTCTTGAAGCTGCCAAGCTGCTTAAAGCAGTTGTCGAAAAGGAAGAGCCCAAGCTGGTTATCCTCGGCAAGCAGTCCATCGACACTGATAACAACCAGACCGGTCAGATGCTTGCTGCACTGACAGGCATGGGTCAGGGCACATTCGCTTCAGAAGTGGTTGTCGAAGGCGACAAGGTTAACGTTACACGGGAAGTAGACGGCGGTCTGACGACTGTTGCGCTGAACCTTCCAGCGGTTGTAACCACCGACCTGCGTCTGAACGAGCCACGTTACGCTTCGCTGCCAAACATCATGAAAGCCAAGAAGAAGCCGCTGGACGGTATGACTCCGGCTGATCTTGGTGTTGAGCTGGCGCCGCGTCTGTCCACTCTGAAAGTAGAAGCACCTGCCTCGCGTCAAGCGGGCGTCAAGGTTGCAGATGTTGCAGAGCTGGTCGATAAACTGAAGAACGAAGCGAAGGTGATCTAAATGAGCATCCTTGTAATTGCTGAACATGACAACAGCAGCCTGAAGCAGGCGACTCTGAACGTCGTGGCTGCGGCTAAAGCTGTCGGTGGCGATATCGACGTGCTGGTTGCTGGCGAAAACTGCGGCGCTGTAGGCGAAGCCGCTGGCAAGATCGAAGGCGTAAGCAAGGTTCTGGTAGCAGACAACGCTGTTTACGGTCACTTCCTGGGTGAAAACCTGGGTCTGCTGGTTGCCGATCTCGGTAAAGGCTACAGCCACATTTTTGCGGCTGCCGGCACTACCGGAAAAGATTTCATGCCACGTGTTGCTGCGCTGCTGGACGTTGCGCAGATTTCTGACATCGTGCGTGTTGAATCTGAAGACACTTTCGTTCGTCCGATCTATGCGGGTAACGCGATCGCAACCGTTAAGAGCAGCGACAGCATCAAGGTTGTCACTGTTCGTCCTACTGGTTTCGATCCTGTTTCAGGTGAAGGCGGTTCTGCTGCTGTTGAAGCACTGGACAACGTACAGGACGCGGGCGTTTCAAGTTTCGTGAGCGAGCAGGTTGCAGAATCTGATCGTCCTGATCTGGCCAGCGCGGGTATCGTCATTTCTGGCGGCCGCGGCATGCAGAACGGCGAAAACTTCAAAATGCTGGAGCAGGTTGCTGATCTGCTGGGTGCGGCAGTTGGCGCATCACGTGCAGCTGTTGATGCCGGCTTCGTACCGAACGACATGCAGGTCGGTCAGACCGGCAAGATCGTTGCGCCGCAGCTTTACGTTGCGGTTGGTATTTCCGGTGCGATTCAGCACTTGGCAGGCATGTCCGATTCCAAAGTGATCGTTGCGATCAACAAGGATGAGGAAGCACCGATCTTCCAGGTTGCAGACTACGGTCTGGTTGCCGACCTGTTTGAAGCGGTTCCTCAGCTTGAGGAAGAGTTGAAGAAAGCTCTGTAATAAGCTGATTCAACTAAGAAAGGGCGCCATTTGGCGCCCTTTTTTGTGGTTTAAAGGAAAACCGAAGTCAGGGTTTGTAGAGGCTACTTTCCGTGACATGCAGTTTGCTGGAAATGGCAGGGCGAAAATCCATAAACGCCAGAATATCCCGATCCAGATCAAGCCCCGGTGCAATCTCCACCAGTTCAAGCCCTTCAGCGGTGAGCTGGAACACGCAGCGTTCAGTGATGTAAAACACCTTTTGGCCGCGCTCAAGCGCATAGCGCCCATTGAACGTCAGGTGCTCGACATCCGCCACGAACTTGCAGCCCGAGCCGTTCGCAATGATTTTCAGCCCGTCGTCGCTGATCCGGATATCCTGCTTGCCCGCTTGAAAAGTACCCATGAAATAGACTTCGCGGGCATTCTGGCTGATGTTGATAAAGCCGCCCGCGCCTGACAGCCGGGTGCCGAACTTGCTGACATTGACGTTACCGAAACGATCCACCTGTGCCATTCCGAGATAGGCTTGATCAAGCCCGCCGCCGTCGTAGAAATCGAACTGGGCAGGTTGATCGATAATCGCCTCGGCGTTTGCCGCCGCACCGAAGCTGAGCCCTCCTGCAGGCCGACCGCCAATGGCGCCGGGCTCGATGGTCAGGGTAATTTGATCCAGCAACCCGTCTTCCGCCGCTACGTCTGCTACCAGCTCCGGCATGCCGATCCCGAGATTGACGATTGCGCCGGGAACAAGATGACGTGCGGCCCGGCGACCGATTAACTTGCGGACATTCAGTGGGTCGCCGCCTTGCAGCGCAGGCAAGCGAATCTCGCTGGTATACGCCGGGTTATAAGGCTCGGCAAACGTCTGCAAATGTTCGCCTTCAGCGGCGAGAACAATGTGATCAACCAGAATGCCGGGGATGTGAACCCGCTCGGGATGCAGCTGGTGCCGCTCGGTAAGGCGTTCGACTTGAACAATCACTTTGCCGCCGGAGTTGTGCACGGCTTGAGCAATGGCCAGGCTCTCCAGCGGCAACGCTTCGCGTTCCATGGTGATATTGCCCCTTGCATCCGCCGTTGTACCGCGCAGAAACGCGACCTGAATCGGAAAGGTCCGGTAAAACAGGTACTCGTTCCCGCGGATAGTCATGACCTCAATCAGCTCTTCCGTGGTTTTCTCATTCATACGCCCGCCGCCGTGGCGTGGGTCGACAAATGAGTGCAGCCCGACATGGGTCAGCATGCCAGGCTTGCCTGCTGCAATATCCCGATAGAGCTGTGCAATCACGCCCTGGGGCAGATTGTAAGCTTCGATCCGGTTTTCGCAGGCAAGGGTGCCAAGTTTCGGGACAAGCCCCCAATGGCCGCCAATTACCCGCTTGACCAGGCCTTCGTGCGCCAGGTTATTCAGGCCACGGTCTTTGCCATCGCCTTGCCCTGCGGCATAAACCAACGTCAGATTGCGCGGATAGCCGGTGGCAAGGAATCGCTCTTTCAGCGCCCGGGCCAGCGTTTCGGAAAAGCCGATGCCGACAAATCCGCCGGTCGCAAGTGTGGCGTTATCCGGTACGCACTCAGCAGCAGCCTCGGGAGTCAGCAATTTGGAATGTGACATTCTTGTTCTCCTTATTGGCCGCCGTAGGCTTGGGTTGGCAGCCATGTCACGATATCCGGCCAGATAAAGATGATGGCCAATACCGTTACCTGAAGCAGGATAAAGGGCATAACGCCTTTGTAGAGTGTTTTCACACCGATTGATTTCGGCGCTACACCTTTACAATAGAACAAAGCGAAGCCCACCGGCGGCGTTAGGAACGATGTCTGCAAACAAACAGCGAAGAGCACGGTGAACCACACCAGATCGAATCCCAGCGCGTGAATAACCGGCGCAACCAGCGGCAGAATAATCAGCGTGATTTCGATCCAGTCGAGCACAAAACCGAGCAGGAAGGTGAGCAGCAGGATACAGATCACGATACCTGCAGGTCCGAACGGCAGGTTATGCAGGGCAGACTCGATCATCTCATCGCCGCCAAGGCCGCGCAGGACCAAT
>DIBR01000009.1:3725-4422 GCA_002415025.1 Spongiibacteraceae bacterium UBA5047 | reverse complement strand
CGCGCCAATCAGCAACGCGAATATGAACGCGGTGGTTTTGCTCGTTTCGCGGCAAACATCCCGCATGACATCAAGGTTAAGCCGCTTGTTGGTCAGCGCGAGCAGGGTGGCACCGAACGCGCCAACACCTGAAGCCTCAGTGGGGGTCGCAATGCCGGCAAAGATGCTGCCCAGGACTGCGAGAATAAGGAATGCAGGCGGCAGTATCGATTTGATAGCGTCGAGAACAATACCAAAGGTTACCGGCTCGGCGTCGTCCCCTGCCGGCGCAACGTGGGGCTGGAGCTTGCCGCGGATAACGATATAGAGCACGAATACTACGCCCAGTAACGCGCTGGGGAAGACGGCGCCCATAAACAGATCACCGACCGACATCGCCAGCTGATCGGCCATCATCACGAGCATGATCGAGGGCGGCATCAGGATGCCCAGTGTGCCAACGGCGCACACGGTGCCCACAGCCAGCTCTGGCTGGTATTCCCGCTTCAGCATGACAGGGACAGCGAGGAGCGTCAGCAAGGCGACAGAGGCGCCCACAATGCCGGTCGAAGCCGCCAGAAGAAGGCCGATAATCACGACCGCGATAGCGGTACCGCCGTTAAGACGTCCGAAAAGGCGCGAGACGTTGAGCATCAGCTTCTCCGCCATGCCGGACCGGTCCAGCATCTGGCCCATAAACACAAACATGGGAATGGCA
>DIBR01000009.1:1870-3538 GCA_002415025.1 Spongiibacteraceae bacterium UBA5047 | reverse complement strand
TCATCGTGCCCCATATGCGCTCAATGGTCAGCGAGAAGTAGCTCCAGTCCATCGCGATAAAGGTATCGAGATACAGGTCAGACAACAGGGCGATGCCGGTAAACACGACGGCAATGCCACCGAGAACCCAGGCGATCGGGAAACCGCTGAAGATCAGCAGGATGAACGACCCGAACATACAGGCCGCGAGAATTTCATTAATTTCCATGCTTCACCTCCGGCGATAGCAGAAAGGCCAGCAGGCGAGTCAGGCGTGAGAAGGCCGCTACAAGAACGAGCGTCAGACCCAGCGGCAGTGCGCTTTTCACAATCCAGCGGGATGAGAGGCCGCCGGGTGCAGACGACACTTCGTTCATCGTCCACGAATCAATAACGTAGGGCACCGCAAAATAAAGCAGCATGCCGATGAAAGGCCCAAGCAGCAGGAGTATGCCAAGCAGTTCGATAACCGCCTGTTTGCGATAGCTGATGCGTTCCCGAACCAGATCGACGCGCACATGACTATCGAGTAGCAGTGCGTACGACAGGGCAATCAGAAACCCGGCCGAGTAGATGTGCCATTGCAGCTCCTCGAGCTCGATAAAGCCTTCGCTGAAGGCGTAACGTGAAACGACATTGGTGATAATCACCAGCATCAGAATGGGCCAGAGCCAGGCGCTCGCAGCACCAATACGTTGGATAAGGCCGTCGAGTGCACGCGATATTGCAGTGTGGGGCAATGACTCGCCAGAAAGCCCCTGCGGTGCCGGCTCGAGTTCTGGCCGATCGGTTGAGGACGAAGCCGTCATTATTATCTCCGGATACAGGCGAAAGGCTGGCCCCGCAGGGCCAGCGTTCATTCATGCGGAAAGATTGGAATTACCAGGTTCAGGACTGGTGCGGGGCGACGGGTTTAGAAGTCCCGCGGAAGATAGCCAAGATCCTGCCAGACCTGATACTGGTCCTGGAATGCTTTCTGGCTTTCCCAGACTTTGGAGAAGTCCGCGTCTTTGTCTGCTTCGCTTTGCAGCACGGTCTGGGTTACTTTCTCCAATTCGCGTAGTACTGGCTCGGGCAGCTTGCGGGTTTCGGCACCGTTCTCTTCAAGATACTTGATGGCCTGGCCTTGGAAGGCCTCGCTGCGGGACAGGTTGCGAGCGACAGCCGCCTGACAGGTCAGGTCGATGAGTTTCTTGTCGGCGTCGCTGATTTCGTCCCATTTTTCCTTGTTGACGATCAGGTGGAACGCAGCAAACGGCTGATGCCAGCCCGGGAAGTAGTTGTACTTCGCGACACGGTTGAAGCCCAGTTGCTTGTCTACGGTTGGCAGCGAGAATTCCGATGCATCGATTGCGCCTTTCTCAAGTGCCTGGAAGATCTCACCACCGGGCAATACGGTCACGGATGCGCCGAGTTCCTGAAGAATACGACCGCCGATGCCGGCATAGCGGATTTTCAGGCCCTTGATATCCTCAAGGCTGTTAATTTCCTTGTTGAACCAGCCGCCGGTTTCAGGGCCCGTCAGGCCGCACAGTACGGGGTGGACATTATTTTTTTCGTACACGTCTTCAGCGAGCTTCTGGCCTTCACCGTCATACCACCAGGCCATGTATTCCCAAGGCTCCATACCAAACGGCACCGCTGAAAACAGAACGGAAGACGGGATTTTGCCCTGATCGTAGCCGATCC
>DIBR01000009.1:1438-1727 GCA_002415025.1 Spongiibacteraceae bacterium UBA5047 | reverse complement strand
GATCGTAGCCGATCCAGGTGTAGCCGGCGTCAAGCTTTCCGGTGCGCACGGCATCAGTGATATTCAGGGTAGGGACAAGTTTGTTGGGCTCGTAGTGTTTGATGAACACCCGGCCGTCGGTCGCTTCTTTCAAGTCTTCGAGTACACCGGGAATGACATCTCCCAGCGCTGGAAGGTTACTTCCGTAGGCTGCCTGCATTTTCCAGCGGATTTTTTCCTCTGCAAAGGAAGGGGTTGAGATGGTGGCTGCGACCAGACCGCAGGCGGAAATCAGGGCGAGCGCTTTTCG
>DIBR01000009.1:0-1293 GCA_002415025.1 Spongiibacteraceae bacterium UBA5047 | reverse complement strand
GGCTGTTTGTCATTTTGAGACCTCTATTGTTTTTGTGTGGCAGTGGTTAATCTGCACCCACACATACACAAGTCTCATGCCAGATAAACAAAGTCGTTTATATTCAATTGGATAGAAAGATGTTTGAGAGATAGGATAAAAACAACTGTCTGGATATAAAGACAGTTGTCTCGGTTAATACGAAGTGAGAGGGGATGACGCTACGTCAATCAGGCGTCTGATTATTCAGACACTGTCTTGTATTCCGGACACCTGTTTTTTGCTTTAGAGCCCGTAGCGCGCCATCTTTTCATACAGGTTGGCGCGGGAAATACCGAGAGCCCTGGCCGCCTGGGAACGGTTGTTGTCGGTTAACTCCAGCGCTTTGCGAATGCCGTCACTTTCAGCTTTGGCAACAATGCTCTGAAGAGGCTCAATAGCCGGCGCTGCCGCTTCTGTCGGGCGGTCCATCGATGGCGAATGGAACTCTTCGGCACTCAGTGTTGAGCTTTGGGAGAAGATGAATGTGCGCTCAAGCATGTTCTGGAGCTCCCGTACGTTACCGGGCCAGTCATGTGCTTTCAGGTAGGCGAGTGCATCTGCGTCCAGCCACTTCCGGGACACGCCTAATCCGTGGGCGATTTTACGAATCATCGCATCGGCCAGAAGTTCGATATCGTCTACACGATCCCGTAGAGGCGGCACTTCGATTGGCAGCACATTGAGGCGATAATACAGGTCGGCGCGAAAATCACCGGTTTCTACCATGGCCTTGAGATCCCGGCTGGTAGCCGCGATGATTCTGACATCAACACGGATCACATCGTTCGACCCCAGCGGCTCGAACTCCTGTTCCTGCAACACCCTCAGCAGCTTACTTTGCAAGCTGTGGGGAAGATCGCCGACTTCGTCGAGAAACAGCGTGCCTTTGTCTGCTAGCTGCAATTTGCCTTTGCGCCCTTTTTTATCTGCACCCGTATAGGCGCCGGGCGCGACGCCGAAGAACTCAGCCTCCATCAGGTTATCTGGCACTGCCGCCATATTGATCCCGACAAAAGGGCGATCAGTGCGGACTGAGGCGTGATGGATTGCATGGGCGAGCACTTCTTTGCCGGTGCCGGTTTCGCCCAGCAACAGCACGGTAGTATCCAGCTCCGCAGCTCTGCGGGCGCGTTGCAACAGGCGCTCCACCGGCTCGCTCTGGCCGATATAGTCGGCAAAGGTATATTTGGTATCGCGCATGCTGGCGAGTTGCTGTTCGGCGGTGGTGGGAAGGCCTCTGAGGCGGCCGTACTTGTCGACGAACGCCTTGAG
>DIBR01000063.1:5636-5858 GCA_002415025.1 Spongiibacteraceae bacterium UBA5047 | reverse complement strand
CCACTAAAGACCAATGCCGCATCTTTTGCCGAACCAAAGGTCATCATCAGCAATGCAAAAATCATCACTAGGGTAACGGGGACAAGCAGGCTTAACCGCTGCGTGGCCGATTGCAGTTGCTCAAAAGTACCGCCGTACTCCAGCCAATAGCCGGGAGGCAATTTCACCTGTTGCGCCACTTTGTCCTGAACTTCGGCCACAAAGCCACCCAAATCACGACCG
>DIBR01000063.1:4970-5412 GCA_002415025.1 Spongiibacteraceae bacterium UBA5047 | reverse complement strand
GAACATTGGCGCTGACTACCAACCGCCGCTTGCCGTTTTCACGAGAGATCTGATTAGGTCCAGGGGCCAGCGTGAGACTAGCCACTTCCCGCAGTGGCACGTAGCCGCCGTCTGGTAGCGGTATCGGCAAACGCTCCAACGCTTGTAAGTCGCCCCTTATGCGCTCGGCCACTCGCACCACTATCGAGAAACGTTGATCGCCTTCAAAGATCAGGCCAGCCTCCTCACCGCCCGTGGCGGCGGCGACTACGTCCTGCACATCGCCTACATTCAAGCCATAACGATACATAGCTGAACGATCAGCATTAATGGACAGAATAGGCAAACCGGATACCTGTTCGACCTTGACACCTTCGGCGCCCTCGATGCCAGTCAATACCGCCGCGATTTCGCTGCCCGATTTAAGCAGCTGGTCCAGATCATCGCCGAACACCTTGATCCC
>DIBR01000063.1:0-4868 GCA_002415025.1 Spongiibacteraceae bacterium UBA5047 | reverse complement strand
ATCGCCGAACACCTTGATCCCGAGGTCTGATCGCACACCAGAAATCAATTCATTGAAGCGCAGTTGGATCGGCTGGCTGATCTCATAGGCATTTCCCGGCAACAACGTCAGTTTCTCACCAATTTCTTCCAACAGCTGCGCTTTGGTTTTATCAGGATCGGGCCATTCACTGCGATCCCTGAGCATGACATAGCCATCGGAAATGTTGGGCCCCATGGGGTCACTGGCAACTTCGGCCGTGCCGACGCGCGCGAAGTAGGTTTTGACTTCAGGGATTTCCAGAACCGCTTTCTCCAGTTGAAACTGCATATCCAGGGATTGAGTGAGACTGGTGCCGGGTATTCGCAGTGCCTGGACGGCGATATCGCCCTCATCCAGGTTCGGGATAAATTCCGTACCCATCCGCGTGGCCAGTGCGCCGACCAAAACCACAAAGATCAGAGCCGCAGACAATACGGCCACGCGAAACTTTAGCGCCCACGCCAGAACCGGGGCGTAAAACCGCTTGGAGTGGCGAACAATAAAATTGTCTTTTTCCTCGATATGCCCAGTCATAAACAGCGCGACGGCCGCAGGCACAAAGGTGAGTGACAGCACCAGTGCAGACAGCAAGGCCATGATCACCGCCATAGCCATGGGCGTAAACATTTTGCCTTCCACGCCCGTCAAAGCCAGGATGGGTAAGTTCACCAGAATTACCACTAACACGCTGATCAAACTCGGCGCAAAAACCTCGCGGGTGGCCGCAAACACCGTTTGAAAACGCTCATCCAGTTTTAAGATTCGCCCAAGATGATGCTGTCGCCCAGCCAAGCGCAAGATACAGTTTTCGACAATGATCACCGCACCATCCACAATCAAACCAAAATCGAGTGCGCCCAAACTCATCAGATTGGCGCTGACCTTGGTTTGCACCATGCCCGTCATCAACATCAACATCGACAATGGGATCACCATTGCGGTGAGTAATGCCGCCCGGACGTTGCCCAGCATGACCAAAAGTACGACGACAACCAATACCGCACCTTCGGCCAGATTGGCCTGCACCGTGGCAATGGTTCTATCAACCAGTACCGTACGGTTATAAACCGGCTCTGCAATTACGCCCTCGGGCAGCGTCTTATTGATCTCCAACAACTTGGCCGACACATCTTGGGAAACCGTCCGACTATTACCTCCCAGCAGCATGACGGCGGTACCCAATACAGTCTCCTCACCATCGCGAGTAGCGGCACCTGTGCGCAACTCTTTGCCGAATCCGACCTCGGCCACATCAGCCACGGTAATGGGTAACCCGGCTCGACGAGCGACGATGATTTTTTCGATCGCGGTGATGTCAGCCACCTGTCCGGGGGCGCGGATTAAATATTGCTCACCATTTTTTTCAATATAGCCAGCACCGATATTAGCGTTGTTTTTCTCCAGTGCCGCTACTAAATCATCAAAGCTGAGCTGGTAGGCCAGCAGTCTTGAAGGTTCCGGCGTGATGTGGAACTGCTTTTCAAATCCGCCAATCGTATTGACTTCGGTGACCCCTGGAACCAGGCGTAACTGCGGACGGATCACCCAATCCTGCAAGGTACGTAAGGCCGTCGCATCATAGGGCTCACCATTTTCCTGCAAGGCGCCCGGTTTCGCATGCACTGCATAGTGAAAGATTTCACCGAGTCCTGTGGCAACGGGCCCCATCACCGGACCGATTCCTGAAGGCATCTCGCTTTTTGCCTGCTGCAAGCGCTCGTTGATAAGATTGCGGGCAAAGTAAATGTCCGTGCCTTTTTCAAACACCACGGTCACTTGGGACAGAGCATAGCGTGATACCGAACGGGTACTCTCCACGTAGGGCAGCCCAGTGATCGCCAGTTCCACCAAGTACGTAATGCGTTGCTCCACTTCCAGCGGTGAGTAGCCCGGGGCTTCCGTATTGATTTGCACCTGGACATTGGTGATATCGGGTACCGCGTCGATGGGCAGGTGCTGATAGTTCCAGACACCCAGGGCACCAGTTACCAGCACCAGAAACATCACCAGCCAACGGCGTGCGATGGAAAATTGGATCAGTTTATCGATCATCACTCACTCCTTCGATGAGCGGCAATAAAAATGCTTTCCGGCCGATGGAATGCTGAATGTCTTTCAGGGAGTTATTAATCATCATCGCCAACCTCCCCTTTGCCCAATTCCGCTTTCAAAATAAAACTGTTGTTGCTGACATACACTTCATCTGCGGACAGGCCGGACACCACTTCGCTTAGCGCGCCATCGGTGCGCCCCAAGGTTACCGTACGTGGTTCAAAACCCTCCTTTCCCCGAACAAAAACGACGGGGTTATCGTCGACAATTTGCAAGGCTTCGTTGCGGATCACCACGGGAGCATTAATTTTGGCGCGGGTGATTTGAGCGTTGACAAAGAGACCGGGTTTCCAGATGCCGTTTGGGTTGTCGATCAAAACGCGTGCCGTAATGGCCTGATTGCTACCTTGGCCAAGTGGCGCAATATAGATGATATTTCCCTCTGCGATTTGGCTTGAATCGAGACTGAGAATGCGAACCTGCTGTCCTAGTTCAACCTGAGCAACATCCTTGGGGAAAATCGACAGCTCTACCCAGACCGTGGAGAAATCCTGCACCACCAACAGCGGGGCATCGCTGGTTTGCTCGCCAGGGTTAGCGTGGCGCTGGGTAATAACGCCATTGAGTGCCGAGACGATCGAATAGGTTTTCAGGCTATCGTTGGCTTCTACAGTCAACAGGGTTTCGCCTTTGCGAACCGAATCACCAACACGTTTTTTAACTTCCCGAATAACACCGTCGAAGCGTGCCGTCACTGACTGTACACGCTCTGCGTTGGTGGCAACGACGCCATATACTGGCAATACATCGCGGATGGTGCCCGAAGTCACGGTTGCCAGGGTAATGCCTGAATGTTGGATCTGCTCCTGAGTCAGTTCAATATGACCTTCTTCGCCGTGCTCTGCTTCCTCCCGATGACCTGTTTCGGCAAGCGCTTGCCCGGATAGAAGCGCAATCGCGAAGCAACTGAACAGAAGATGGATGATAGATTTGTTAACGTGGTTTTTTGGTTTCATTGTTCTGATCCTGAAAATGTGTTGTCTTCGCCATACTGAGTCAAGGCTAGGGGCTCTGCTGTCAGCTGCTCAATTTCTGCGCCATAGGTTAAGGCGGCTGCGGCCGCTTCGATCTGGGTGCGCCTGGCGCTCAATAATTCCTGCCGCGCGCTGACATAGTCGAGGTACCCGTACCGGCCTAGTTGATAGGCCGCCTGTGTTTCTATCAGCGCTTGTTCAAGGGCGGGAATAATCGCAGTACGTAGCGCCTTGACCGCGACAATGGCTTGTTTGCGGTTGTGATAGGCGCGGAACAGCTGGGTGTGTAAATCCAGCAGCATTACGTCGCGCTCTGCGAACACCTGATTTTTTTCGGCCAGCGCAGTCGACACAGCGCCGGTATTTCGTTGGGCGGAAAACAACGGCATGCTGAAGCCAGCCACCAGTGCGGTATCATCGGTTTCCTGTATTCGACGAACCCCCACTGACCAACTGATATCGGCGCTGGATTGGGTTTGGGCAAGGCGTAATTCAGCTTCTTTGAGGCGGGACTCTGCCGCGAATATTTCGATCGCCGGATTTTTTTCCACTTTGGCGTATAGCATCTCAAAGGCGACGTCCTCGCCAAACTGGAATAAATCACCTCGCACCTTGGCAAAGTCAGGTGTAGTCACTCCCCATAGAGCAGACAACGACACTTTCAAATAAGCCAGCCGTTGCTGCTCCGAAAGCAAAGCGAGCTTCGCTTGCTCGGCAGCGGCCTGCGCCCGTTTGACTTCCGCCTCGGGAGTCGCTCCCGCTGTAGCTCGCTTTTTCACAATGCGTAAGCTCTCGCTCGCCAACTGGGCAGCTTCGGCAGCCAGGGCAGCCTGCTCCTGTGCGGCCAGAACATCGACATAGCGACGGGTGACTTCGCCCAATAAGGCCAGGGATTCCACCTGTCGGCTGGCATCGAGTACCGACCGACTGCGGGAAACAACGCCTTGCCGTGCCGTGCGCTTATCTCCCATCTCGATGACCGAAGATAGGGCAATGGTCAGCTCCGCACCACCTGCACCGCTAAAGTCCCCGGAGCCCCCGATATTTTCAGCCTCAAAACCCAACTCATACGCCGGTCGCAACCGGGCTGTTTCTGCCTGCCCTTGAAGCGCGGCATAGCGGTAGGGAAACACTTTTAGTGACGGATTTTGCGACAAGGAACGCTGTACCGCGGTGGACAGTGTGATTGTTGGGTCACCTGGCGCGGCGTTAAGCCCCGAAGAAAAAGTAAAAAATAATAAACTGAACAGAATGCAGCGGCTTTTGATATTCCGCCGCTCCGTAGCGCCAGAGCCAGGCGCAGTACGTATTTGGGCTAGCACGAGAGGACACAGCACGGTGTTAAAAAATTGACGCGGTACTACCCGCAGCCCATTTTTAATGGGCATTCCAAAAAACATGAAACTACTCCTACGCAAGTCTAAATGACAGTAATTCCCCGGGTTGGGGAAAGTGCTCGCAGGATCAAACGATAGGAGGGCGGAAAGGAGAGGATTGATCGACAGAGGAAAAGCGGGCCCGGTAACCCGTCAGGCTTTTCTCCGGCATATTGCCCAAAGCGTCAGGCAGGTAACCCATCGATAGCATATGGCAGTGCCCATGGCATAGATCACATTGCACGAATGAGTCGCCGGAATCGTCCGGCGCGGCGGGAGACTGATTGCCGATCGTGTCGGCTGGCTCAATATCCGAGGACTCAGTTAAAAGCTCAGCATCATGGTGAACCACTCCCGGATTGTAAAACTGACCCATATCAGCAAC
>DIBR01000070.1:65217-65407 GCA_002415025.1 Spongiibacteraceae bacterium UBA5047 | reverse complement strand
CGGCGCAACACCGCGCATACCGCCCATAAACACCAGCCAATACACCAATACGGCAAGTACCAGATTGGCTACAGGGCCAGCGGCAGCTATGGCAATACGCTTGCCCGGCGACTGCCGATTGAAGGCCAGATGTTGCTCTTCTGGCGCTACCTCCCCTTCGCGCTCGTCCAGCATTTTGACATAGCCGCCC
>DIBR01000070.1:9501-64991 GCA_002415025.1 Spongiibacteraceae bacterium UBA5047 | reverse complement strand
CCAGCATTTTGACATAGCCGCCCAAGGGTATGCCGGCAACCACAAACTCGGTGCCGTGGCGATCGCGGCGGCTGAGCAAGGGTTTGCCAAAGCCGACCGAAAACCGCAGCACCTTTACGCCACACCGACGGGCCACCCAAAAATGGCCAAACTCGTGCACTGCCACCAGAATACTGAGGGTGACAATAAAAGCTAACAGGGTTTGTAGAGCATCTAACATCGGTTTGCTTACCTCACCTCTACACGCGCCGCCAATACCGTCTCGGCGGCTTCGCGCGCTTGCCGATCCGCGAATTTGACATCAGCGAGGCTGTCCGGTTCAACCACATCCACAATTTGCATAACGGATTCAATCACCTGGGCAATACCGGGAAACGGCAGTTCGCCCGCCAAAAAGGCCGCTACCGCTACCTCGTTTGCGGCGTTCAAACTTGCCGCGGCGGTACCGCCGCGAATTGCAGCCTCTCTGGCCAGGCGCAGGCAGGGAAATTTGACCTCATCCGGCGCCTGAAAGTCGAGCCGCCCCTGACTGATTATATCGAGGCTACCCACCCCGGAAGGCATGCGCTCCGGCCAGGCCAGCGCGTGGGCTATTGGTGTGCGCATGTCCGGATTGCCGAGCTGGGCCAGCACCGAGCCATCAATATACTCAACCATGGAGTGAATAATGCTCTGGGGGTGTACAACCACCGTAATATTGTCGGCGTCGGTGTCGAACAACCAGCAGGCCTCGATCAATTCCAGCCCCTTGTTCATCATCGTTGCCGAATCGACCGAAATCTTGCGGCCCATGGACCAGTTCGGATGGGCGCAGGCCTGATCGGGCGTGACTTCAGCCAATTGCTCTGCCGGAACCTCCCGGAATGGCCCGCCGGATCCGGTTAGCAGTATTTTACTAACGCCCTGTGCCGGCAAGTCGCGCAAACTGCCATCGGCCAGACACTGGAATATGGCATTGTGTTCGCTATCAATAGGCAACAGCACCGCAGAGGAGCGTTCAACGGCCTCCATAAACAGGCGCCCCGCCATCACCAATGCTTCCTTGTTCGCCAGCAGTACTTTTTTCCCGGCATTCACCGCTGCCAGCGTAGGCTCGAGCCCGGCTGCACCGACAATGGCTGCCATGACCACATCAACTACTTCGTCCGAGGCCACCCGGCACAGGTTATCTTCGCCTGCCAGCACCTCGGTGCCGGTATGCCCGGCCTCGTCCAGTTTGTTTTGAAGACGCGTAGCCGCATCGGCATCACGCAGCACCGCAAACCGCGGATTGACCGCCATCACCTGACTGGCAAGATCATCGGCGCCGGTATTGGCGGTCAGTGCGTAAACGTCGAAACGATCGGGTTGGCGAGCGAGTACATCCAGGGTGCTCACGCCGATGGAACCGGTTGAACCGAGTATGGTGACCTGCTCTCGCGCCATGCTCTTACCAGCCCACCAGCAATGTACCCAGAGTGAACACCGGAACAGCCGCCGTCAGGCTATCCAGCCTGTCCATCAGGCCGCCATGGCCCGGCAGCAGTGTGCCGCTGTCTTTAACCCCTTGATGGCGCTTGATCATACTTTCCAGCAGATCGCCGAGCACAGAGGCCAGCGATGCGATACCCGAGAGAATCATAAAAGGCAGGACGGCGATGGGTAAACCGCCAGGCCACAATTGAGCTACCAGCAGAGCCAGTGCCTGACTCGCTGCGAGTCCGCCCCAGAAGCCAGCCCAGGATTTGCCCGGACTCACATTAACGGCGAGCTTGGCACGTCCCCAGGCGCGCCCGGCGAAATAGGCGCCCACGTCGGCAGCAATTACCACCAACAGCACATAGACGATCAATAGCACGCCCTGCCCCTGGAGCCGCAAATAACACAGTGCCAGCCAGGTCGGCACCAATACCACCGCACCCATCAGCGCGCGCACGGCGGTGCTTCCCCACAATCTCGCGCTGCCGGGATAACCCATAACCCACAGCAGTGCTATAGCCCACCACAAAGTCGCGGCATGCAGCACTTCGCGCACCAATTCGGAATTGGGCACCACATCCAGCAGGTTTCCAAACAGGAACAGCAAACCCATCAGCCCGGCGATGGTCAGGGTATACAGCGCCTTTAACCCGGGGGCGCTAATGCCAGACAGGGTGGACCACTCCCAGGCAGATGCGAGCACAATCACCGCAAACAGCACCATAAGCGGCACCGGCTCCAGAAAGCCCAGCAGCAGTAACAGAGGAACGGCCAGAGCGACCGCAGTGATAACTCGCTGTTTAAGCAAAATGACTGCCTTCGGAATTCTCGGGTTGGGTCAGGCGCCCACCATAACGGCGTTCACGCTCGGCATAACTTTTCAACGCAGCACGTACCTCGGTCGCATCAAAGTCTGGCCACAGCACCTGGCTGAAGTAGAACTCGCTATAGGCAAGCTGCCATAGCATAAAATTGCTAATACGATTTTCGCCGGCGGTGCGTATACACAGATCGGGATCAGGCAAATTACACAGGCTGAGACAGTCAGCCAACATCTGCTCGTTGATATCGTCAGCTTTTAGCTCACCCCGCTCAACCCGCCGTGCCAACTGCCGCGCCGATTCTGCAATATCCCACTGGCCACCGTAATCGAGCGCAATATTCAGGCTGGTTTTCCGGTTCAGGCGAGTGGACTGTTCCGCGTAGTCCATTTTCTTCAACAGGGCGTTGGACAAACGGTCACGCCGGCCGATAAAACGCAGACGTACCTGGTCTTCATTCAGCTTGCGAATTTCACTATCGAGATAATTCGAGAACAGCGTCATCAACGCATTTACTTCAGCGCTGGGACGTTTCCAGTTCTCGCTACTGAAGGCAAACAGCGTAACAATTCCAACGCCCGCCTTCTGAAACTCATCCAGCACATTACGAATCACTTCCACGCCGGCACGATGACCGGCATAGGGCTTCAGGTCATGATGCTTCGCCCAGCGGTTGTTCCCATCCATAATAATGGCCACATGGCGGGGGGCGGCTTGCTCTGCAGCGTGCGGGTCAAAACTCATAAAACCTGAAACCTTTATATTTCCATCAGGTCTTTTTCTTTTTCCGCCAGCTCACGGTCGATTTCAGCAATATACTTGTCGGTCAGCTTCTGAACGTCGTCGGCGGCTTTGCGCTCCTCGTCTTCGCTGATCTCTTTAGCTTTTTGCAGATCCTTGAAATCAGTCAGCGCGTCGCGGCGGATGTTGCGCACTGACACTCTGGCATTTTCGGCTTCGTGCTTCGCCTGCTTAATATAACCTTTGCGCGTTTCCTCAGTCAGCATCGGCATCGGAATGCGAATAACCGTACCTGCCGTACTAGGATTAAGCCCAAGATCCGATTTCATAATGGCTTTTTCAATAGCAGGCACCAACTGCTTTTCCCAAGGCACCACCGACAGCGTGCGGGCATCTTCGACGTTGATGCTGGCCACCTGGCTCAAGGGTGACTCGGCCCCGTAGTAGTCAATACGAATGGTATCGAGAATACTCGGGTGGGCACGGCCGGTTCGAATCTTGTTAAAATTCTGACCGAGCACATCCACAGATTTGCTCATACGCTCTGCGGCGTCTTCTTTAATCTCGTTAATCACTGTCAATTCTCTCCTGAAGATTCGGTTACCAGAGTGCCTTCCTTGCCGCCAACCACGATACTGAGCAAGGCGCCCTTCTCCTCCATGGCAAACACCCGCAGAGGCATATTGTGATCCCGGCAGAGGCAAATCGCCGTCAAGTCCATGACTTCGAGCTTCATGTCCAGCACTTCGTCGTAGCTCAGATGAGTATACTTAACAGCACCGGGGTCTTTCATCGGGTCGGCGCTGTAGACGCCGTCGACCTTGGTCGCCTTGAGCACAAGATCGGCTTCCATTTCAATACCGCGCAGGCAGGCCGCTGAATCCGTGGTGAAAAACGGATTGCCGGTGCCGGCAGCAAAGATCACCACTTCGCCACGCTCAAGCGAGCGGATGGCTTTACGGCGATCGTAATGGTCAACCACACCGCTCATGGGAATGGCGGACATAACGCGGGACTTGATATTACTTCGCTCCAGCGCATCGCGCAGTGCCAGGCCATTCATCACGGTTGCCAGCATACCCATATGGTCGCCGGTTACCCGGTCCAGGCCGGCAGCGCTGAGTGCCGCGCCGCGAAACAGGTTGCCGCCGCCCACTACCAGGCCAACCTGCACACCTATGCCCACCAACTGGCCAATTTCCAGCGCCATACGATCCAGCACTTTCGGGTCTATACCGAAGCCCAGCTCGCCCATCAGGGCTTCTCCACTCAGCTTCAGCAGTATCCGCTTGTATTTCTTGTCTCGGCCCTGACTGGTCATAACTCTCTTCCAGCGCTGTCAAAATAAGTGGCATATTGTAATACGAAAATGGGGCCCTCGGTGCCCTGTTCCATAAATACGGTATCTATCAGCGCGACCCACAAGGCCTGTGGCAAGACGCAGTCCGCAGACAATGGTAATCCCTTGCCAAGGACTGCAACGCGGCCACAGGTCTTGTGGGCCGTGCCCTGCGGGAACGTACAGAAGGGCCAATGACTGCGTTGCGCCCCTTGCCAATAGTCCCGCTATTGCCTTCGGGACACGCCTAGCCCTTGGCCCTTCTGTACGTTCTGATGGATATCGTATTTATGAAACAGGGCACTTAGCCCCATTTTTTAGGATAAATCAGCCTTTTAGCTGAGCGGCCACTTCAGCCGCAAAATCCGATTCCTCTTTCTCAATGCCTTCACCCACCTCAAAGCGGATAAAACCGAGAATGTCGGCACCTGCGCCTTTCAGCAACTTGCCAACTGTTGTATCAGGGTCCTTAACGAAGGCCTGCTCGGTCAGGCTGTTTTCAGCCAGGAACTTGCGAATGCGACCATCAATCATCTTCTCAATGATTTCTGCAGGCTTGCCGCTTTCCTGAGCCTGGGCGGTATAGATTTCACGCTCTTTTTCAATCAGCTCAGCCGACATATCTTCAGGCTTGGCGACCGCAGGGTTAACCGCAGCAACGTGCATAGCTACATCGCGAGCCACTTCCACGTCACCACCTTTCAGGGCAACCAACACACCAATGCGATTATTGGAGTGAACATAGGCACCCACCGCGCCACCTTCGGCAGTCACCACCGATACGCGACGAACCGAGATGTTTTCACCAATTTTCTGAACCAGGGCCTCGCGAGCAGATTCCAGATCGCCCGCCATCAGCTCGGCGACGTCCGACTGTTTGGTGTCAAAGGCCTTATCAACGACCTTGCCCACAAAACCGAGGAAGTTGTCATCACGGGCAACAAAATCAGTTTCACTGTTAACTTCAACCAGCACACCAAAAGAGCCGTCTTCGGCCACTTTAACCGCCGCAATGCCATCAGCGGCCGTACGGCCAGCCTTTTTCGCGGCCTTCATGCCACTGGACTTGCGCAGCTCTTCTATCGCGACTTCAATGCTGCCGTCGGCTTCAACCAGCGCCTTTTTACACTCCATCATGCCGAGCCCGGTACGCTCGCGCAGTTCTTTCACCATGCTTGCAGTTACTGCAGTCATTGGGTTATTCCTCCGGATATCAGCCCGGTACGCCGGGCCTGTTAATCAAATTTCGATGTAAGACTGTCAACTCAGCCCCGTCTGGCAAGGGCCTTTGGAATTGGCCTATCAAAAAAGGGGCCGCAGCCCCTTTGGCCGAAGTCGCTTGATCAGGCTTGTTCAGCGTTGTCGTCGGCAGCAACCTCGACAAACTCGTCCTTGGCAGAAACACCACCAGCCTCGGATCGAGTAGCGGCAATCGCGTCGGCCACTGCAGCGGTGTACAGCTTGATGGCGCGAATCGCATCGTCATTGCCCGGAATGACGTAATCAACACCATCGGGGTCGCTGTTGGTGTCAACGATGCCGATAACAGGGATACCCAGTTTGTTGGCTTCCTGAATGGCAATACGCTCGTGATCGACATCAATAACAAACAGCGCGTCTGGCAGACCGCCCATATCCTTGATACCACCAATGGAGCGCTCAAGCTTGTCCATATCGCGGCGACGCATCAGCGCTTCTTTCTTGGTCAGCTTGTCAAAGGTGCCGTCCGCTTGCTGGCCTTCCAGCTCGCGCAGGCGACGAATAGACTGACGAATGGTTTTGTAGTTGGTGAGCATGCCGCCCAGCCAGCGATGGCTGACGTAAGGCATACCGGCGCGTGCCGCTTGCTCAGCAATGATCTTGCCTGCGGCACGCTTGGTACCCACAAACAGAATCTTGTTTTTGTTTCCGGCGAGCTCAACAATCTTGTCGAGAGCCGTATTGAACGCAGGAACGGTGTGTTCCAGGTTGATGATATGGATCTTGTTGCGCGCGCCGAAAATAAAAGGCGCCATTTTGGGGTTCCAGTAGCGGGTTTGGTGTCCGAAGTGAACACCAGCCTGCAGCATTTCACGCATGCTTACATGTGACATTGTATTTTCCTTTGCGGGTTCTTGGCTTCCGCATCTCCCATGAACCAACCAGGTTTGACAGAGCCAAAGCTGGCACCCAGGATCATGTGTCGAGACACGGGCGGCGTTAAGGTTAATCCCCTGCTGTACGGGCTTCTCCGGCCGATTTCCGGCCTGACGGCCAAGCACCGGACGAACTGCCTGTCAGCGGGGGCGCGTTTTATACCACAGGTGCGAGTTGACTTAAAGGTTTTCCGTCGCAATCGCGCGCGTTCCGGCATAATACGGGGGCATCGCAAGGATGGAAGGCTTGGTTTACAATGGCCGCCCCTGATTCACGCGGCTATCCTGTAACCAGCCGATTTAAGAGACAAATTCAGCCTCCCCATGAATGTAAGCATTAAAACACCTGACGACATCCAGAAAATGCGGATCGCCGGACGCCTCGCCGCCGATGTACTCGAAATGATCGAGCAGCACGTCAAGCCCGGCGTAACCACTGAAGAGCTAAACCGGATCTGCCACGACTATATTGTCGATGTGCAGGGTGCCATCCCTGCGCCGCTGAATTACAACGGCTTCCCGAAATCCATCTGCACCTCGGTCAATGAGGTGATCTGCCATGGCATACCCGGCGATAAAGCCCTGAAAAGTGGCGACATTCTCAATATCGACGTCACGGTTATCAAGGACGGGTGGCACGGCGACACCAACCGAATGTTCTATGTCGGAGAGGTGCCCGAACACGCCCGGCGCCTGTGTCGCGTCACCCAGGAATGCCTCTACCAGGCAATCAGGCTCGTTAAACCCGGCGCCCGCCTCAGTGATATCGGTGCAGTTATTGCCAAGCATGCCCACGCCAATCATTACTCGGTGGTTGAGGAGTACTGTGGCCACGGCATCGGGCTCGGCTTTCACGAAGACCCGCAGGTGCTGCACTACCCCGGTTACAACGCCCGCAATGACCTCGAACTCAAGGAAGGCATGACCTTTACCATTGAGCCCATGATTAACGCAGGCAAAAAACACACCAAACTCAACATGAAAGATGGCTGGACGGTGACCACCAAAGATCGCCGCCTGTCAGCCCAATGGGAGCACACCATGGCGGTCACCGCCGATGGCGTCGAAGTGCTCACCGCGCGCAGCACCGAGCAGGAATTTCGGAGAAACTGGTCGTGACCCCCCTGTCGGAGCAAACCGACGCCATTCGCCAGCCAAAACAGCGCGTTGCTGTTTTTCGCGAATACCTGCGAGCCAACCGGGAACAGCTCGATAAACGCTTTGAGGCCGGCGATGAGATTCACGACATCATTCGCAATCGGGCAGATGTAGTCGACGAAGTCCTGCGAACAGCGTGGGCGCTCTATAACTGGGGCTCTGATATAAGTCTCATTGCCGTTGGCGGCTATGGGCGTGGCGAACTGCACCCCTACTCGGACATCGATCTGCTGATACTGCTCGAGAACAGCAGCCCGGAAGACTACCGGGATTCACTGGAAGCCTTCATCGCCCTGCTTTGGGATTTGAATCTCGATATTGGCCACAGCGTGCGCACCATCAATCAATGCATCAAGGTCGCCAGCGAAGATATAACGGTTGCCACCAACATCATGGAGTCGCGCACGATTAGCGGCGATGATGCCCTGCTGGACAAACTACTGGCACAAACGGGCCCCGACAAAATCTGGCCGAGCCGGGAGTTTTTTCGCGCCAAATGGGATGAGCAGATTGATCGCCATCGCAAATTTGCCAACTCCGAATACAACCTTGAACCCAACGTAAAAAGCTGTCTGGGCGGCCTGCGCGATATTCAGATGATTGGCTGGATCGCCAAACGTCACTATGGCGTGGATTCTCTCTCGGAATTGCTCGACCTGGGTTTTCTGCGCGAGGAGGACCTGTCCATCCTCAAACGCGGGCAGGACTACCTGTGGAAAATCCGCTATGCACTGCATATGCTCAGCGGGCGTGAAGAAGACCGGTTGCTGTTTGACCATCAACGCACTATTTCCCGCATGTTCGGCTACGAAGATGACGACGCCCGGCTGGCGGTTGAGCAGTTTATGCAGCGCTACTATCGCTGGGCACTCGCGCTGGGCCAACTGAACGACTTGATGATGCAGCATTACGACGAAGCCATTCTTCGCGCTTGCGAAGCAGAAACCGTGCTTCAGATTAACCCGCGTTTTCGTGTTCGCAACGGTCACATTGAGGTCACCAACAGCAAGGTCTTCAAGAAAACACCTTCAGCACTGATGGAAATTTTTGTGCTGATGGCCCAGAACGAAGCTATCGACGGCGTGCGCGCGTCCACCATCCGACTGATACGCGACCACCGCGAACTGATCGACGATGCCTTTCGCGCCGACCCGCGCAATCGCCGCTTTTTCATCGACATCCTGCGCTCGCGCAACAAGGTTGCGCTAACCCTGCGGCGGATGGTCCGTTTCGGCATTCTCGGCAAATATATTCCCGAGTTTGGCCAGATTATCGGCCAGATGCAGCACGACCTGTTTCATATCTACTCCGTTGATGCACACACCCTTGAGCTGGTCAAAAATCTGCGTCGATTCAGTTACCCCGACTACGAGGAAAAATTTCCGGTCGCCTCGCGCATCGTGCGGCGCATGGATAAACTCGAGCTGCTGTATCTGGCGGGATTGTTTCACGACATTGGCAAGGGCCGCGGTGGCGATCACTCAACGCTCGGCGCCATTGACGCCCGACGCTTCTGTGAAAGCCATGGCTTGAGCAATCGCGATACCAACCTTGTGTGCTGGCTGGTTGAAAAGCACTTGCTGATGTCCGCTGTCGCCCAGCGCAAGGATATTTCCGACCCCGACGTGATCCGCGATTTTGCGCTGGAAGTTGGCGACCAGGTTCGCCTCGACTACATCTACGCTTTAACGGTTGCCGACATCAACGCCACCAACCCAACTCTGTGGAATTCCTGGCGCGCATCTTTGCTACGACAACTCTACGCAGAGACCAAACGGGCACTGCGGCGCGGCCTCGAAAATGTTATCGACAAGCAGGAATCAGTACTGGAAAACCAGCGCAATGCTCTCGCCAAGCTGGAAGATCTCGGCTTCGAGGAACCGGAAGTGCAGAGCATCTGGAAAGATCGTGGTGAGGACTACTTCCTGCGCGAACATGCCGAGGATGTTGTCTGGCACACCCGCGCCATCGCACGGCACCATGATGTTCGCAAGCCGCTTGTGCTGGTTAAAAAAAGCAGCTCTATGGACACCGAAGGCGCCACCCAGATTTTCGTACACACTCTTGAACACGACAACTTGTTTGCAGTGGTGGCCTCTGCACTGGAGCAGCTTGATCTCAACATCGTCGATGCCCGCATTTACAGCTCCAACTCCGGCTACTCGCTGGATACCTTTTATGTGCTCGATACCGACGGTAAGCCCATCGGTGAAGACGAAACCCGGAGCAAGCAGATCGTCGATTTTCTGCGCCAGCATATAGAGCAACCTGATCGCTTCCCGGAATTTATCAGCAAACGTACCCCCCGGCAGATGCGACTGTTTTCCACCCCCACGCGTACCACAATGGCAACCGACATTAACAAAGGTTGCTCGGTACTCGAAGTGATCACCCCCGACCGACCCGGCCTGCTGGCACGTGTCGGCCGTATCTTCTATGAATACGACATCAAGTTGCAGGCCGCCAAAATTGCCACGTTGGGTGAACGCGTTGAAGACGTATTTTTTATCACCAACAAGAAGCAGCAACCGATCAAGGATCTGGAACTTTGCCAATCTATCCAAAGCGCTATTTGCAAAGAACTCGATGAGCAGGCGGCTGCCGTGTCTCCCTACTAGCCCCCTACAAGAGTAGAGCCGCACCACTCATGAATCCGGATTTACAACGACTACAACCCTACCCTTTTGAGAAGCTGCGCACCTTGTTTGGCACAGTTACAACGCCCGCAAAGTCGCCTATTGCCCTCTCCATTGGCGAGCCCAAACACGCCTCGCCACAGTTCGTTCTCGACACCTTAGCCCGGGAATTGCCGCGTTTGGCCAACTACCCAAACACCAAAGGCATACCCGAGCTGAGACAGGCCATCGCCCAATGGGCCAGCACCCGCTTCCATCTTCAAGGTCTGGATGCCGAGTCACAGGTACTGCCGGTAAACGGCACCCGGGAAGCGCTGTTCGCCTTCGCTCAGGCCGTGGTAGATCGTCGCCACGACGACCCTCTCGTAATCTGCCCCAACCCCTTCTACCAGATTTACGAAGGCGCAGCCTTTTTGTCGGGTGCAACCCCGTTGTTTATTGCCTGCGACGAACAAAATGGCTTTCTGCCCGACTTTGACAGTGTCAGTGACGAGCAGTGGCAGCGCTGCCAGTTATTGTTTTTATGCACTCCGGGCAACCCGACAGGGGCAACACTGTCAGTCGAGCAGTTGCAGAAATTGATCCTGCTGGCCGATGAGCACGACTTCGTGATTGCCAGCGATGAGTGCTACTCCGAAATTTACGCCGATGAAGCAGCTCCGCCCGCAGGCCTATTGCAGGCTGCTGCCGCGATGGGGCGCCATAACTACCATCGCTGCGTCGTCTTTCATTCCCTGTCCAAGCGATCCAACCTGCCGGGGCTGCGCTCCGGCTTTGTTGCCGGCGACGCGGATATTCTGGCGGGCTTTTTCCAATACCGTACCTACCACGGCTGCGCAATGCCGGTACAACACCAACTCGCCAGCGCAGCTGCCTGGAGTGACGAAACTCACGTACAGGAAAACAGACGCTTGTACCGGGAGAAGTTCTCCGCTGTTATCGCCGAACTATCCCCCCTGCTGACACTGCAGCAACCCGCCGGTGCATTTTATCTGTGGCCGCAAACACCCATTGATGACCAGGCTTTTGCAAAAGGCCTGTATACATCGCAACATGTCACGGTATTGCCCGGCAGCTATCTCAGCCGCGAGGTTGCCGGCCACAACCCGGGGGCCGGCCGAGTTCGTATGGCACTTGTTGCAGAACCTGCAGAATGCATTGAAGCCGCGCAGAGAATCCGCGACTACCTACAGAGCTTGTAATATGCTGAAAAAGGAACGCGCGGCGCTGATTTTGTCGCGACTACAAGAGCTTTATCCCAAGCCGCCCATTCCGCTTGATCACAAAGACCCCTACACCCTGCTGGTTGCCGTATTACTGTCAGCACAATGCACCGACGAGCGCGTTAATCAGGTCACACCTGCGTTATTCGCCCTTGCCGATAACCCCCGGGATATGGCCAGGCAAAGTGTCGAAGACATTCGCGCTATCATCCGGCCCTGCGGTCTTTCGCCGCAGAAATCAAAAGCCATTAAGCGCCTGTCGGAAATTTTGCTGGAAAACTATGCCGGCCAAGTACCTGACGATATCGAAGCGCTTGAAACACTGCCAGGCGTCGGCCACAAAACCGCCAGCGTTGTTATGTCCCAGGCCTTCGGCGTACCTGCCTTTCCGGTTGATACGCATATTCACCGCCTCGCCCAGCGCTGGGGGCTGACCTCGGGCAAGAACGTCACCCAGACCGAGCGCGACCTGAAAAAGCTGTTCCCGCGCGAGCACTGGAATGCACTGCACCTGCAGATTATCTACTACGGGCGCGAATTCTGTTCGGCGCGCAGCTGCGACGGCACCGTGTGCGAAATCTGCCGTCAGTGCTACCCGAACCGGAAGAATCCCAAGATAACCCTGAAGGCCTGAATTCTTCGCTTACAGGGCGAGTTCCCACCGGCTGTCTTTGTAGGAGCCTGCCTTGCAGGCGCAATATTCTCAGAGGCCCTTGCCAAACAACATAGAGTCTCCCACAAACGCGCCGTGAAACCGCAGCCGCAATCTGCTATTCTGCGCTGCCCTGATTTTAGCGACAGCGGCAATGATCAAACTCTACGGCATCAAAAACTGCGACACTGTGCGCAAGGCCCGCAAGTGGCTGGAACAGCACAATATCGACCACGAATTCAGCGATTTTCGCGAAACCCCGCTGCAAACTCCCCAACTTCAGCATTGGCTGAAATCGGTTGGCGACAGCCTGCTCAACAAGCGCAGTACCACCTGGAAGCAGCTAAGCGAGTCGCAGAAATCATTGAACAACGAGGCCGCTATAATCAGCCTGCTGGCAGAACACCCCACACTGATCAAACGCCCCGTACTCGAAACCCGACAAAGCGTCGCCGTCGGCTTTTCCGCCGACCAGTATTCAACTCTTCTTAAAACCCGGTAGGTAAGCTATGACAACTTCACTTTTTAGCGTTGGCATCGGTGTCGGCACCCACAATAGCAAAGGCGAATGGCTGGAAGTTTTCTACCCTAGCCCCCTGATCTCGCCCTCGGCAGAAGTCAGCAAGGTTCTGGTCGACACTCTCGCCTTCAGCGGCGGCAACCACGCAATCGGCCTCGACGCAGCACGCATGATCGCACTATCGGAAGCACTCAAGTCCGTTGACGCCGAACTGGCACAAACCTGCGCTACGCTTTCCAGCAGCACCCAACCGTTGGTCGCTACGCTGTTGAGCAACGACGAAGCGCCAGCTTCCGTACCCGAAGTGTATCTGAAACTCCACCTGCTCTCTCACCGCCTGGTAAAGCCTCACACCATCAAGCTCGATGGCATGTTTGGTGTTCTGCCCAATGTCGCGTGGACGAACCAGGGCGCAATCGCCATTGATGAGCTGACGGAGCGACAACTGGAAGCCCGACTGCAAGGCGGCGTACTGGAAGTCATGTCGGTAGACAAATTTCCGAAGATGGCCAACTACGTTGTGCCCGGTGGCGTGCGCGTTGCACATACCGCCCGCGTGCGCCTTGGCGCCTATCTTGGTGAAGGCACCACTATCATGCATGAAGGCTTCGTCAACTTTAATGCCGGCACTGAAGGGCCCGGCATGGTCGAGGGCCGTATTTCTGCCGGTGTAATGCTGGGTGCCGGTTCCGATCTCGGCGGCGGCGCTTCCACCATGGGCACCCTGTCGGGCGGCAACAACGTGATTATCTCTCTTGGAAAGGAGTGTCTGGTAGGCGCCAATGCCGGCGTCGGCATTCCCCTGGGTGATCGCTGCACGGTAGAAGCCGGACTCTACATCACGGCCGGCAGCATTGTCGCCATGCTCGACGATAAAGGAGCCGCGGTAAAAAATGTGAAAGCGCGTGAGTTGGCGGGTCAATCAGACCTGTTGTTCCGCCGCAATTCAAAAACCGGTGCGATCGAGGCCTTGACCAACAAGTCAGCCATTGAGCTGAATGAAGCACTGCACGCGCACAACTGATCGCCCTATTCGCTTGCAGGGCAAGCTCCCACACTACTTTGTCCGGCCTTGTGGGAGCCTGCCCTGCAGGCGAATTATCTGGCGTTACTGATCCACTACCAGGTTGCCGCGTACCTGCACATGCCGGTTAGGCTCCAGGCGCGGCGATACCAGGCAATCGATTTTTCCGCCCCCGGCCAAAAACTCGCTCACCTGCTGTTCAATTTCCCGGCGCAATTGCTCGTGGCCGGGGCCGGTTGAATTCGAAAAATAGTGCATGCCCTGACTCCTCTGCATTTCAGGTGACAGACAGAGTAGAATTCAGCAGTGACAGAATTAAGAAGGCTTGGTGAAATTTCCGTTGCGGAAAGTGATGGGATAATTGCCGGCAACATCGTCGCCGGCAATATGTCAGTTTTGATGTTAGATTCTAAACTGCCGGCTTTTCGTCGGCAATTTCACGCAGTTTGTTTTTGGCGACTTTATCCAGCGTAGCACGCGGAAATTCATCAACAAAATACACCGCGCGCGGCACCTTAAAGTCAGCCAGATTGGCTTTGCAGTGTTCAATAATCTGCTGCTCAAAGGCGGCGTCATCTTCCGGCGCACCCATTCCCTTGATAACGAAGGCCACCGGCACCATATCCAGCATCTCATGGGATTTGGCTACGATAGCAATTTCGCCGATGCCGCCCACTTGCATACAGGTTTCTTCGACCTGGCGGGCAGACACATTTTCGCCGCCAACTTTCAGCGCATCCTTGTCACGGTCGCAGAAATAGAAATGGCCCTCATCGCCAATTTTGACCATATCACCGGTCTGAAACCATCCGTTGTCAGTAAAGGCCTTGGCGTTGGCTTCGGGGTTGTTGTAGTACTCCAGAAATAACTGCACCCCGCGTGTGCCCTGCACCCACAACTCACCAATTTCGTCTTTCCCGCAAAGCTTGCCGCTTTCCGGGTCCACAACTGCAAAACGGTAACCCGGAGTTGGCTTGCCGATAGACCCCTGCGGCCACACTTGACTGAAGTCCGAGCGCGTGGCGTGAATAACGGTTTCGGTCATACCCCAGCACGCGAGAACATCCAGATTCAACCAGCCCTTAATCTCATGCCAGATAATACCGAGCGCCCCCACCTTCAGGGTGTGCTCGGGCACCGGCTGGGCACCAATGGCCTTGAAAACAAAGGGGATCAAGGACACATGAGTAACCTTGTGTTTGTTAATGACTTCCCAAAAGCGGCTGGCAGAAAACTTGGGCTGCAATACCACCGTGCCGCCACAACCCAGCGTGCTCCAAAAGGCCCAGCTTTGGGCATTCACGTGGAAAAACGGCAGGAACGCGAGGTAGGTATCATCACCGGTCATATTAAGATTGATCGGCCCCGTGCGACCTGCCCACAGCGCATTCGCATGCGTATGAACAACCGCCTTGGGCAGCGACGTGGTACCTGAGGTAAACATAATACCGGCGGGCAGCAGCGGCTCTGCATCGCGCCGGGGTGCATCCTCTGCTTTGCCAAACAAACTGTCGAACGAGTCCAGACCGTGATTACGGGTGGCTTCGTCCGCAGGCTCACCGGAATTGTCAGCGGTGACGGCAATCCATTTTACCGACTTGGCATTATCGCGAATCTGATCCACAAATTTGGGCTGGGTAATTGCGGCCACAGCGCCGGTATGACCGGCGAAGTATTCGATCTCCCCTCCCACAGAACGGGTGTTGGTCGTAACGGCAACGGCACCCAACTTGGCACAGGCATACCAGCTCAACACCATTTCCGGGCAGTTTTCTGCATGCACCAGAACTTTGTCACCCTTTTTGATGCCTTTGCCGTGAAGGCCTGCCGCCAGCGCCGAAGTCTCTTCGTCGAACTGCTTGTAGGTCCAGGTCTTGTGGTCGCCGGATACAGGCTCCCACACAAAGAATGGGTGATCGGGTTTATGCGTTGCCCAATGGCGCAACAGCTGGGGAATATCCTGATCGGCAAACTCATACTGTGCGGCGGTTGACGCTACGTCGAAGTCGATACTCATAGTGCCCTCTGGGTCGATTATTCATAAACGCTTAATGGTAGCCAAGCCAACAACGGCAGACTATGACGATTCTTGCCAAAATTTGCTGAGCCTGAGCGCTTCTGTCACTGACTGACTGCAGCCAATCGAAGCACGTCAAAGCGCCGAGCTTACGCAAATGTCTGTTAGAATGGCATTAACGAATGGCAAGGTAATATCTGGAATGCCCTCTCCTAAAAATACAAGCGCCACGCTGTCGCTGGCAATGGATTTAATACGTCAAAGCTCCGTTACGCCGGAGGACGCCGAATGCCAGGCGATGATGATGCAACGCCTCCGCACCATCGGTTTTGACTGCACCGAGCTAAACTTTGGCGAGGTTAAAAATTTTTGGGCCGTGCGCCGTGGCGATGCCCCCGGCCCCCTGGTCTGCTTCGCGGGCCATACGGATGTAGTGCCCACCGGCCCCGCCAGCGAATGGCGTACGCCACCCTTTGAACCCACCCTGAAAGACGGCTACCTGTTTGGTCGCGGCGCTGCCGATATGAAAGGCAGTCTGGCAGCCATGGTAACGGCTTGCGAGACCTTTGTGGCCGACCACCCCGACCACAAGGGCCGCATTGCCTATCTCATCACCAGCGACGAGGAAGGCCCGGCTATCAACGGTACCGTGAAAGTGGTTGAGTGGCTGCAGAATCAGGGCGAACATATTGATTGTTGTATTGTTGGCGAACCTTCTTCAACGGAGCGGGTTGGTGACGTTATCAAGAACGGCCGCCGTGGCTCCCTCGGTTGTCGAATGCAGGTCAACGGCATTCAAGGCCACGTTGCCTACCCGCACCTCGCTAAGAACCCGGTGCACCTGGCGGCGCCCGCGCTGGCTGAACTCGCCGCGACCGAATGGGACCAGGGCAACGCACACTTCCCTGCAACCAGCTTTCAGATCTCCAATATTCATAGCGGAACCGGCGCAACCAACGTTATACCCGGCTCATTGGAGGTAGTATTTAATTTTCGCTTTTCAACGGAAACCACGGCGGACGACCTGAAGCGCAGAACTCAGGCCATACTCGACAAGTACGATCTGGATACCGAGCTGGACTGGAATCTCAGTGGCGAACCCTTTTTGACTGCAGAAGGCGAACTGGTGACGGCAACCATGGCGGCAATAAAATCCGTTACCGGGTATGAGGGAAAACTCTCCACCGCGGGCGGCACCTCCGACGGGCGATTTATTGCACCCACCGGCAGTCAGGTGGTTGAGCTGGGGCCGGTCAATGCCACTATTCACAAGGTAGACGAATGCGTGCGCCACGAAGATCTGGACACCCTGTCAGTCATCTACCGTCAGATACTGCAAAATCTTCTGGCTACTTCTGACTAATCGCGCTTGAGGCTTCTCAGCGCGTACACGTCAAAACGCACCGCTTTACCGCTCACCGACAATGTCGGTTGGCGGTCTGCCAGAGGCTGAGCTTTGATGGCGCGCTTCACTACAACGCGATACTTTGCCGTCGATAAAGCCACTTCCAGTAATTCAGCAGCGTCGCCGCCGTGACCCAGCAAACTCTGGAACAGCTGCATGTCTTTCTTTACCAGTGCCGACTTACCCGAGGCGGCAAACATCGGGTCAAGGTAAATCACATCGGCACCATCCTGTTGCGCAAGCGTAGGCAACACCTGCTCGGCCTGCCCCGCCAACAAGGCAATTTTGTCTGCATGGCTGGACGTTGCCAACTCCTTGCGCAAGCGTGCCAGAGCATCGTTCAGCAAGGCTACCGCCACCGGATTTTCTTCAATCATCGTGACCTTGTAACCCGCACCGAGCAATATCACACTATCGCGGCCCAAGCCTGCAGTCGCATCTACAACTGTGTGGCGCGATGGCATTGCCCCTATTGCTTTCAATAGCAATTCGGGGCCGCGACGAGGATTGATCAAAGACGAAACAAAATCGACCGCAACCGGATGTTCGCGCGCGCCCAAACGGCCAAGTCTCAATTGCCCGTCACGAAACTGAAGATACAAACCGGCACGATCCAGAGATTGCTGCGTCGACAGACAGGGAATATTTAAATGACGGGCGAGTTTACTCTCGGCAACGCTGCCCGGCGGGTCACCGTCAGTCAATATACAAAGATCAGGAGCGGAAATTGAGCTGGAAGCGTTTACCATCGCGCGGCTGCCCGAGTAAGTCCATAAAGGTTTCAAACAGCGGGCCTGACGGCGGTTCGGCCACCATATTGACCTGATAGTGGCCATTGGCAGAAAACACCGCCGTACCAGAAAGGCGCAGGCTGTTGTCCGGGTTGACCGTTAAAACAACCCGGCCCGCCTCGCAGCTCAGCGTGCCCGTTATTGCTTTCAGTTGCGGCAAACCCTCGATATTGCCGGCAAAATCCGAAAGTTCAAGTTGCCCCGCCAGCGCCTGGCAATTACTCCCGGCGACGCGCCCTTCCTCGATCGTCAAAATAATGGATGCGTCAACGCCCAGGAGCGGAATATTCAACATGTCACGCACGGCATCCAGCCGGGTGACGGCTTCAAGATCGCGCACAATGGCGCCGCCCTCTGCGTCGCCAACCTTCGCTGCAAGGGCTACCGGCTCCGCGATCGACAGTTTAAGAGGAGCACCCTGAAACAAGCCGACAATCGAAGGCCTGGCTCTGAGATTATTCACGCGTAGAGAACCTGCCTGAACCCAATCGAGATGCACAGACCAGAGCGAACCTTTCGGGGCTGCACTGGCAACACCCTCAGGAAGACTGATAAAGCCCGCTATCAAATGCACCGGAAAAGTCAGTGGCAGCGCGAGCACGAACACCACGCAATAGAGGATTAAAGCTCGCTTTACCGTCACAGGGCAGATTCCAGCGTCATGCGAATGGACACCCGTCCGGGCTGTGGCAGCTGCCCCATGGTCAGCGATTCAATAATCAAGCCCTGCTTTTGCATCTGGTCAACAAACTGCAGAAAGGGTTTGTAGGCTGCATCTGCAAAGAAAACATTGAAGCGCCGTTCGCCAGAGGGTTCGATTCTCGAGATTGCCAAACCCAATGCCGCAGCCGAGCGGGTAATCATTTGCTCCGGCGAACCGCTGAATCCCCCGGCGCCGGATTTCCCTGACTGGCGGTGCGCCCGGATAGTCGCCGCCGCTGCCTGCATCCATTCAAGAGTTTGTGCGCGACTGTCGTAACGCTGTTCGGATTCTGCACGCCAGGACAACAGCGGCTGCCAGATGGCCAGCCAGATAATCAGTGGAACGCCGACGGCCACACCAATATAGACGGTCTTGCGCTCGCTCTCGGTCCGCTGGCTCAGTTTCCAGTCAATTTTATCCAGATTAAACCTGTGTACTATGCGGTTTCGCCAATCCATTACTGTTCAGCTCCTTTGCTAATAATGAGCTGTCCACTAATCAATTCGCCATTCTGACGAAAAGTACCTCGACTGACCTGCAAGCGCTGACCTTCGAGCTGACCACTAAACGCATCGATCGCTGCATAGTTTTGCGCGTCTACAGCGAGGCGCACACTGCCACTCTGGTTTTGAAATACCAGTTGGGTAACGGTAATGCTCGACTGGCCTTTAAACGCCGTAGCAATCGGAGCGAGGACGGGCAACAAACCAGCGTCACCACGCTGGCTTTCAAGCGCGTTCAGCTGGCTCTTCATCTGGCTGCGCGCATTCACGACTCTGCGTGCTTCCGGAAAGGTATCGCGATAAACCGATTCGGCCGCCGCATCGAGCTGATCGGCCCCTTGCGAAAAATTGATCGCTGACGCGGCCAATAGCGCCCAGTGCAGCACCAGCACCAAGCCTGCGGCAAAGGCGGGCCAACGCAGCAGTGCCAGCGTATCCTGTACCGCATCATGTAGCAGGTAGGCCCCGTGGCAGAGATTGTTCGTCGGCATTGAAAAGTGGCGCACCGCAGCATCGAGAAGAGAGCCAACTACGCGGGCGTCGCCCCTGCCGGACGACGATGCTGCAGCCCCATTTTCGTGCTGCAAATAAACCGGGACGGCAGCGGGTTCTGCGCCCGGCTCCGGCAGCCAACAAGCAAACAACTCGCGCTCCATGCTCGCCGCACAGTTTCCCAATTGCGCCACGGTTCGCTGGCTGTCCTGAAAAATCACGGGCGCCTTGAAAACCGAATAGTCGGGCACCAAGGCTCGCACACGCAAACCGGAATTCTGTAGCCAGCTATGCCAGCAAGCCATAAGGTCTTTTTCAACAACCCAAACGCGACAGGGCTGGCCGGCTCGAATTTTTTCGTGGGCGATATGAACCCGCTCCAGCTCGCAGCTGAGTTTCTCTTCCACTTGATAAGGCAGAGCCGCTTCGGCGCTGGCACCGGCGATGGGCAGTGTCACCGCCAATTGCACAACCTGCTCGCCCGGCACGAGCACAATGCAGGGGGTTGTTCTGCTGTAACTCTTTAGCTCGTCGGGTACGCTTGTCGCGCTGAATTGACCGCGATCTATGGCCCGTTGCTGGGCACTTTCCCAGAGCAGCCAGTCACCACACAGAGTGTCGGCAGAATCCGCGTCGCGCAGGTTAAGTAAGAGCAGCTCGCTCAAAAGAGTTCTCCGTATCGACGCGATTGAACGCTGGCTTTTTTATTGGCGATGGTCATCTGTGATATCAGGCTGAATTGCGTGTCGCGGTACAAGACGTTAATTGTGGCATGAAAGAAGCTCGACTGCACCGCCAGCTTGTCCCGGTAGTCTTCGGGCAGTTCCTTTCCCGCAAGCGCCGGATCAGACAGAAACTGATCGACGCTTTCCCACCCCCCCTCCGGGCGTTGTTTCAGCAGCTGCGACGCATCTTCGACGCTGATCGTCGATGCCAGTAGCGCGGCCAGAAAAGGTGCCTGCCCTTCCCTGAGTGTATTAACGTTAATCGATGTACCGGTTTTGGGCAGGGTGCAGAAGACCTGATTGAGCGCATCAACCTCCTTGTCTTCAAATTCCATCAGCAAATTCAACTCGCTGGCATTGACAAAAAAGCTGTTTGCGGCCTGAAAGGCAAGTTCACGGTCGCTGTAATCGAGGTCTTCTGCACCGTAGAGACCGTGAGGTTGTAAATCCTCGTCAACCCAGTCCTGCACCCGGTCGCGCAACTGCAGCGCGCGAGCGCGATCAAAGCCATACAGTTCAAGCATGGAGACAAACTGCTTTTCGTAGGCTGTTTCTGCGGGCTCTGCCTCACCGGCATTGCGCACAACCAACAAATTATTCAGGTTAAAACAGGCGCTGGCGTCAACAATCCGCCCCTGTAACAAGCCACCGTCAATGGGAAACACTGCATCTTCTGTGGCCCAGGCTTGCCCAAGGTGGGTACGCTCGTCGTCACCGATTTGGTTGAGTAAACTGATAGCCAGCTGCTCTCCCCCCAATGCATACCAGTAGGCCTGATTGTTCTGTCGCTGGTTATCCAGACGTTTTACATTGAATCGCAACTGCTCATTAATTTGCACGGCGATAATAGACAGCGTTGCCACAATCAGCAGTACGAAGATCAATGCTGCGCCCCGCTCACGGCGAACCATCGTCGCCCCCCGCCACCAGTGCCATAACCTCCACCACACCCCAGCGTTCGGTATCAAGCCGCAGTGACACCGCCCGGGGCAAACCCTGCCCGGACGCCTCCAGCCCCGTTGTTGCGGGCGGCCACTCCTTGTGCCACTTGCCTTGCGCATAAAAACTGAAGTTAATGGCCGTAATGCCGTCCATCATTTTTTGCTTGCGCCATTCGGTATTGGCTATAGGATCGGGAACCGCCGCGCTGTAGCGAACAAAATTCTTGTCTTCAAGACCGTAGCGGATGCGCTCCAGCGAGCTGCTAAGCGCCTCACCCGGCAACAACCGCCGGCCATCGCGGGTGAATTCCAGCTGATACAACTCCCCTTCGGCAAAACTCAGCAGCGGCGACTGCTGGCGGGTGCCATACTCGTCGCGACCACTCCGGTTCAACATCTGTTCCATATCCCGACGCAGCAGGGTGATTGACAACCCCAGCTCTTCCAGACTGCGACTACTACTGCGCAGGTGCTTTTGGTTGTCGAGCGATGTGCCCAGCAAGGTGCTGGACAGTAGCGCCAGCACTGCGAGAATGCCGACGGCAATCAAGAGCTCAATCAACGTTAGGCCGCGCTGCGAAACTCTCACTTTGCCGCCCCTGTAAAGGCACTCAACTGCGCCAGTGGCGCATCGTCCGGATCGTCAAAAACGTCGAGGTCCAGACGCAGAATTTCGTCGGTGTCAGTTTTGTTTACGTTTATCTCCCAGGTAAACTCAAAGGGGCCCTGCACGGCCTTGCCTGAGTCGCTTTGCAAGCGCCCTGCCATCTGGAAAACCAGCATCTGATTATGTGCCAGCAAGCCGGCGAACTGACGCCGGGCGAGCTCGTCGACGTGCAGCGCACTGCTGCCAATCACTTTCGACAAAGAAACAGCACCCAGCGCAAACAACATCAGCGCAACCATGATCTCCAGCAATGTGAAACCGCGCTGCTTCATTCTGCCTGCTCCAGCGTAAGGCTGTCGTTCAGACTCAACTCCTTGCCCTGGGGGCCGCGGATAATCAACGTGAAGGGAGATACCTGACCATCGTTGGTAAAGAGTATTTGGGGTGTCTGGTAATCCTGCGAGAGATCCAGCAGTTTTTGGGAGCGCTCCAGAAACATTGCGTATTGGCCGGCCGCGCTCTGCAGGGATTCCAGTCGAGAATCGCTTTGGATATCCCATCCCGAGGTGCTGCGTTTCACGAGCAATGGTTTACCGCCCTGCCACAATATTCCATGAGTAGTGCCGCTGAAAACGGCTTCCTGACGGGCATAGCGGAAAAATGCAACCATGCGCTCGGACAACTGCCGCATGTCGCGCTCCCCGCTGTCTGATGGCAGGGTCAAGACGGCAGCGGCGCTGAGCAAGCCTATAATCAACAGTACCAGCAGCAATTCCAGCAGGGTCATACCCCGCTGGCTGTGATGTGCCCGCTTCAGTGAGTTACCAATTGCCGATATCACCGGCCAAACCCTCGCCGCCCTCATCACCATCGGCGCCGGTGGAATAGAGGTCGTAGGGGCCGTGTTCACCCGGTTGCAGGTACTGATAGGCATTACCCCAGGGGTCTTGCGGCAAACGTTTGATATAGCCGTCGCTGCGATAGTTTCGCGGTTCGGGTGATGAAGTCGGCTTTTTCACCAGCGCATCCAGCCCCTGATCGGTGCTGGGGTAACTGTGGTTATCGAGCTTATACATATCCAGCGCTTGCTCCAGCACCGAGATATCAGCGCGGGCCTTTTCCACCATCGCCCGGTCCTGATTCTGCAGCACGTTGGGAGCCACAATCGACACCAGTAAACCGAGTATCACGATCACCACCATAATTTCCAACAGGGTGAAACCCTGCTGTCGCGAATCCTTCCTGTTTAACACCGTAGACCTCTCCTAAAAACCGGACAAATTATTGAGCTGCAATATCGGCAGCAAAATGGCGAGCACTATAGCTAGTACGATAACACCCATCACAACGATCAAAATGGGTTCAAACAGGCTGGTCATAACTCCCACGCGCATTTCCAGTTCGCGCGCGAGGTTGTCGGCGGAGCGCTTTACCATCGCATCCAGCTCACCACTCTGCTCGCCACTGGCAATCATATAAACGGCCATCGGCGGCAACTCGCCCATTTGCTGTAGCGAAAAACTGAAACTTTTGCCCTCGCGCACGTCGTTGGCAACCTCGTTCATGCCCTGCTGCAAATGCAGATTGTTCAAGGTACCCAAACCGACTTTGATCGCCTCTATCAGCGATACCCCGCTGGCAAGCAAAATCGCCAGTGTGTGCAGCAGTCTGGCGGAATCGACGGTGAGCAAGACGTCACCCACCACTGGCAGTCGCAGCAATTTTTTATGCACTCGTTTGCGCCGGCTCTCGTCACGCATCCACCAGCGCCCGGCCAGGCCTGCGAGCGCCATCAGAATCAAGGCGGGCAACCAGTACGTCACCATGGCGTCACTAACCACAATCAGGATACGCGTTAGAAGCGGCAGCGTTTGGCCGTAGTGGTCAAACTGCGCCACAACTTTTGGCACGACGTAAACCATCAGCACAGCAATAACACTGACCGCCACCACCGTTAATGCGAGCGGGTATACCAGTGCCTGCAGCAAGGTGGCGCGTAATTTCTGTGAGTCTTCGGTGTAATCTGCCAATTGATTCAGCACCAGGCCGAGATCTCCGGACTGCTCGCCGGACGACACCAGCGCGCGATACACCGGGGTAAACACGCGGGGGAAGGTGCCGAGACCATCGGCCAGACTGTGCCCTTCAAGTACGCTGCTGCGCAAACTCATCACCACCGATTGCAGGCGTCGATGGCGTGTTTGTCGTGCCGTGGCATGAAGCGCTTCTTCCAGAGGAATACCGGACTGTACTAGCGTTGCCAGGTGGCGTGTGAACAATGAAAGGTCGGCGATACCAATGCGCTGCAAGAGGCCAAAACCGCCCTGCTCGCCGGACTGTTTTTTCTGCGAGGCGGTAACTTCAACCGGGATCAGTTGCCGCTCGCGAAGCTGCTGCCGGGCCAGACGATCAGAGTCGGCTTCAAGTATGCCGCGCTGGCGCTTGCCGCCAGCATCCAATGCCACATAATCAAACGCTGGCATCTGCGGATTCCTCACGCACACAGCGCAACACTTCATCGATACTGGTAACACCGTCCAGCACCTGCCGGCGCCCTTCGTCCAGCAATCGCGTCATGGCACCCCGGGCGGCGTCAACAATGGCCTGTTCGCCCGCGCCATTGTGAATCAATTCGGCAACCTTGCGATCGACGGTGAGCAGTTCGTATATGCCACTACGCCCCCGGTACCCGGTGTGGTGGCAATCGTCACAACCTTTTGGCAAGTAGGCGGTGCTACCGGTCAGTTTACTGTCTCCCAGCAAGGAGGCTTCAACGGCGTCCATGGCGTGCGCTTCTCGGCAACTCGTACACAGCTTTCGCACCAGCCGCTGGGCAAGAATCCCTTTCAGGCTCGACGAGATCAAGTAGGGTTCAATACCGATATCCACCAGGCGGGTAATAGCGCCCACGGCATTGTTGGTATGCAGCGTCGATAGAACGAGGTGACCGGTCAAACTGGCCTGCACAGCGATCTCTGCGGTTTCGGCATCGCGAATTTCGCCCACCATGACCACATCAGGGTCCTGACGCAGTATCGCCCGCAGCCCCCGTGCGAAAGTCATGCCTACCTTGGTGTTCACCTGCGTTTGGCCGATACCGTCAACGGCGTATTCGATGGGGTCTTCAACCGTGAGAATATTGCGGATGCGATCATTGAGCAGGGTCAGCCCTGCATACAGTGTTGTGGTTTTACCTGAACCGGTCGGACCGGTAACCAATATGATGCCGTTGGGGTTTTTCAACAGCTGGGTAAACTTTTCCAGCGTGCCCGCGGGCATGCCCAGATGCAGTAAATCAATGCGCGCTGCCTGTTTGTCCAGCAAACGCATTACCACGCGTTCACCGTAACTGGAGGGGATCGTCGAAATCCTCACATCCACTGAGCGACCGGCAATTTTCAGGGATACACGACCATCCTGCGGCACCCGCTTTTCAGCAATGTCTAGCTTCGCCATAACCTTGATGCGCGATACCAGCAAAGGTGCAAGACGGCGATTGGGGCTGAGCACCTCCTGCAGAATACCGTCAACGCGCAAGCGCACCGACATCGCCTTTTCATAGGTCTCAATATGAATATCGGAGGCACCCAGCTTCAAGGCTTCGGCAAAGAGGGCGTTGATCAGACGAATGACCGGCGCGTCATCCTGGGATTCAAGCAGATCTTGCGACTCAGGCATGGCTTCAATCAGCTTGTCGAGATCGACCTCGTTGCCGATATCACCGATTGCGTCCATGCCACCGCTACCACTCTGCTGCTGGTACTCTGCGTTGATTTTTTCCGCGAGAATGGCCGGCTCGCACAAGGTGGCCGACACCGGGCGCTTGCTTACCCGGCGAACTTCAACCAGCGCTTCCGCCGGGGTGTCGCGGCAGTAGAGTAATTCGACAACGTCCGCTTCGCGGGTGACCAGTACCTGATTTTTGCGTGCGTACGAATAGGACAGCATGTCACGCCTCAGGGATTTTCGGGTTCAGCGTTCGGGTCAACCTCACCTTCCAGCTCGGGCAGCATACCTTCCGGCGAGGGATCAAGCCCCGTCCAGGCGGGTAGCACAGGCGCCTTCGCATTCGGGAACAGATTGATGCCGCCATCGTGCATCATAATCTGCTGGGCGCGGATATAGTTGTATTTCTCTGATGACAATCCGCGCAAGGTTTCGCTGTCGCGCACGATGGTCGGGCGAATAAAAACCATCAGGTTGCGCTTGACCTTTTGCGTGCGATCAGCACGAAACAGACGCCCGATAATCGGCATGTCACCGAGTATCGGCACTTTCTCGGTGGACTCCTGAATATCGTCATCAATCAGCCCGCCCAGCACGATGGTCTGACTGTCATTCACCAGCACGGTCGTACTGATGGTGCGCTTGTCGGTAATGATGTCCGAGGCCGACAAGCCACTCAGTGAAGACACCTCCTGTTGCAGGCTCAATTGCACGGCATCGCCTTCATTAATCTGCGGCGTGACCGTCAGCTTGATGCCGATTTCCTGGCGGGTAATCGTTTGGAAGGGGTTCGCATTGTTGGCACTGGCGGTAGACCCGGTAATCACCGGCACTTCACTACCCACCAGAATGGATGCTTCCTGATTATCCAGTGTCAGCAGGCTTGGCGTCGAAAGAATATTGGATTCGGTATCGCTGGCCAGCGCCGTCATCAGAGCGCCAAAGCTGAAGCCGTTGTCGCGAATCTTGCCCACGCCCAACGAAACCCCCTGCAGGCTACCCAGAACGCCACTCAAGACATCGCCACCGGCACTCGCGGCACCGGCCACGTTGAAAATGCCGGCCGGAGTCGTCGAGCCGAAGTTAATGCCGCCAATCGGCGCGGTACCTGAAGGATCCCCGCGAAACAGCCACTGCACGCCCAGTTCTTTTGCCCGGCGATCTGTCAACTCGATAATGATAGCCTCAACCAGCACCTGTGCCCGGCGGATATCCAGACGGTCAATCACATCACCGAGATTGCGGATAATATGCGGGCTGCCCGACAGCACCACAGAATTGGTTTGCTCGTGGGCCTCGATATTGATGTTACTTTTAGAGGCGGCTTCTTTCTCACCCTCCTGCTTGAGCATCGCTTCACTGACACTCTTTAACACCGGCACCATGTCTTCTGCCTTGGCGTAACGCAGGTAATGAACTCGCACGTTAGACGAGGTCGTAATTTCGCTGTCGAGCTCTTTTATAAGCTTTTTAAGATAGGTTCGCGAATTCTGGTCACCAAAAATAACCAGTGTATTGGTGCGCAAATCCGAGGTAATAATCGGCTTGGGCGTGCCCTGCTCTTTCGCCTGATCGTTGATGAGCTTGGTAAGTATCCGCTCCAGCTCCTTGGCGGACGCATTGTTAAGCGGTACCGTTTCCATCGACTGGGAGTCAGCCTTGTCCACTTGCTGAATAATCTGCAGCAGACGCCGTACATTTGATTCACGATCCGTGATAAGAATGACATTCGATGCACTGTAGGGCGTAATGACACCCGTGCGGTTGTCGATGAGAGGGCGCAAGGACGGAATCAGCTTGTCAACGTCAACGTTCTGAACCTGCACGATGCGGGTAATAATCGACTCGCTTTGCAGCGATTCATCACCCTCTATCTGCACCGGGATACCTTCGATTTTCGCGGCCTGATTGGGTATGACCTTGAGAATGCCGCTCCCCATGTCCACCACGGAAAACCCGCTAACACCCAGTTGCAGCAAAAAGACTTCGTAAAGCTCCGACGCCGTCAGCTGACGCGGGCTTTTAATATTGACGTCACCCTTGACGCGCTCATCAACCACGATGGTTTTGTTGGTCAGCTTGGAAACCGTATTGATAAACTCGCGAATATCAACGCCGCGCATATCCAGCTCGAAGGTCTCTTCTGCCATCGCCGGCTGAATGGCCGCGGGCAAAAAACAGAGGGCTACGGCGAGCACACCGAAGGCAAGCCAGGATTTTCTCATCATAGGTTCAGTCTTATTGTCTGTTGCAGCCCGTTGCGCAGTATTTCCACTTCAACGCTCTGGCTATTATTGACGGAGTTTAGCAGATCACTGACTGCCGCTTCACCCACTCGCTTGCTGTTGATCGCCACCACCACATCACCGGGATGCAGTCCCAACTGCCCGAAGAGTCGCTTGTCACGTCCGGGCTGAACCGCAAACCCGATCGTTTTGCCGCCTTCTACGCGAGGCTGCGCCGATATATACCGGGTCAACCGCAGGGGATTGGTGTTCAGCGTCTGTTTGGGATCGCCAATCAACCGGCGAATAGAGGGGTCGTTCAGGTTCACCGTAGTGCTGGCGACGTTCGGACGACGGACCACCCTGAGTTCATTGTCTCGAACCCCGGTCTGGAATGGCTTATCCAGCTCAATTTTTTCATTGCCGCCAGCGCGAGCAATGATTGCGTAGTCTGAAGCTACCGCCACGAGGGTAATTTCTTCGCGCACATCAAGTTTGTCGCCAACCTTGTAGGCATACTCTTTACCATCGTGTTTGAGAATAGCGACGCCTTGATCCCCGCCCACCACAACGCCCAGCAGATTGATACGCAAGTTGGTTCGTTTGACTGCATCTGTGGCCACGGGTGCATTGGCAACCAGCGTATCCGCTTCGCCAAATAGCGGAACAGAGACTAATGCCGCAAGATCGTAGGCCGGCTCTGAAGTACCGACGGAGGCCGTACCCGGCGACGTCGGCGCGCCGATCACCGGCGACTCGTCAACGGCGAGTGACACCAGCTCCCAACACAAAAGCGCGCTCAGCCAAGCCGCCAATGCAAGCAAAAAGGCACTGACGACCGGCACTAGTCGTTGAACTGTCGGCATAAAACCTGTATTAAACCTCACTACTATCGAACCGGCCTGTGGTGACACAGTCGGGCGGCGATTTTAAAGAGTCTTTATGAATTTTCCGTTACTATACGCACCTTTGCGCCGCAGTACAGCCTTATGATCAGCCTGTTTAAAGCCCTGTCACACCTCCCCTGGCCCCTGCTGTACGGCTTGGGCAACGTGCTGCGATTTCTGGCCTTTAACGTAGCCGGATACCGTCGCAAGGTTATAGAGAAGAATCTCGGCATTATGTTCCCCGATGCCAGCGAGGCAGAACGCTTAACAATCACCCGTGAATTCCGGCGAAATTTCGTCGACCAGGCTGTTGAGGCTCTTAAAGGCTTCAGCATGAGCGAGGCAGAGCTGGTCAAACGGGTGACCATCGATAACCCCGAGCTGCTAGAGCCCTATATTGAGCGTGAACAGCCTTTACTGATTCTTACCCTGCACCAGGCCAATGTGGAATGGATAGTACAGCGCATCGCGCAGTACTTCCCCTGCCCGGTAGCGGGCATCTACAAACCGATGCACAACCCCACCGCAGATGCTCTCATTATGGAGGCGCGGGCACGCTATGGCGTTCCGGTAGCAATGAAGAGCGCCGGGCGCGAGATACTGCGCCAGCGCAAGGCCTATCGCTGCATGTTGCTGGCGGCCGACCAGTCACCCATCAGCCGTGACAAGCGCTTCTGGCACCCCTTTTTCAGCCGTCCGGCCCCCTTCTACCACGGCCCGCAAACCATCGCCGAGGCGACCGGCAACCCCGTTATTTTCGCGCACCCCCGGCGCCTGCGTCGCGGCTACTACAGCATTCGCTGGGAAGTCCTCGCAGAACCGCCCTACAGCAACGACACCTCCGTGCTGGAACGCTTTATTGAGGCCTGCGAGCGCTCGATTCGCGAGCAGCCCTCCAGCTGGTGGATCAGCAACAAAAAATGGAAAAGCCCCAAACCCTTCGAGTCCGAGGCCTTTGCCCTTGCAGAGAAAAAGCTGTCTGTCTGACCGCATTCGCGAGACCGCGCAGCCTGTGCTCCACAGGCTATGGCATGCCTGCCAATATCTGCTAAAATCGCCCCCTTACTGGAGCTAGGCCGCCTTTAAACCCCGACATCTATCGGGGTTTCCGGCTCCGATATCATTGACTTACCTCATTGCCGGCTACCCCGGAGAGAATGATTACAGGACAAATTAGCATGAGTCTTGCCGACAAAGTTTTGGCCGTAAATAACGATCTGCCGATCCGTACCGACGCTCCCGTACACAGTGGCAAAGTCCGCTCAGTATATTGGCTGAGCGACGCTGACAGCCGCCGTCTGATTCAGGAAAAAGGCTACAACGTTGCCGCCGATGCGCCACTGGCCATCATGGTGATCAGCGACCGGATTTCAGCCTTTGAGTGCATCTGGCATGGCGAAGGCGGCATGAACGGCGTGCCCGGCAAAGGTGCAGCCCTGAATGCTATCTCCAATCACTGGTTCAAGCTGTTTCGCGAAAACGGTCTGGCCGACAGCCACATCCTCGACATCCCTCACCCATTCGTCTGGATTGTGCAGAAGGCGCGCCCGGTGATGATCGAAGCGATCGCGCGCCAGTACATCACCGGCTCCATGTGGCGCTCTTACGCCAAGGGCGAGCGCGAGTTTTGCGGCATTGAAGTACCCGATGGCCTGCAGAAAGACCAAAAGCTGCCAGAGCTGCTGATCACGCCTTCCACCAAAGGCATTCTCGAAGGTATTCCCGGCGTGCCCGCTCAGGACGACGTCAATATCACCCGCGCGAACATCGACGATAACTTCGAGGCTTTTAATTTCTCCAGCAAAGCCGATATCGACCTGTACGAGAAACTGCTAACGGAAGGTTTCAATGTGATCAGCGACGAGCTGGCCAAGCTCGATCAGATTTTTGTCGATACCAAGTTCGAGTTTGGTTACGTCACCGATAAGGCTGGCAAGGAAAAACTGATTTACATGGACGAAGTCGGCACACCGGATTCGTCCCGTATCTGGGACGGTGCCTCCTACAAAAACGGCAAAATTATCGAAAATTCAAAGGAAGGTTTCCGCCAGCTGTTGCTCAATCACTTCCCCGACCCGGATATTCTGCTGAACAAGGATCGTATGCCTGAGCGCGTAGCACTGGCCCGCGACAATGCATTGCCGGAATCGGTACTGATGGAAGTATCGAAAACTTACGTAGGAATTGCGGAAAAAATTACCGGCGAGAAACTCACCCTGTCAGAAAATCCGAAAGCGGAGATTATTGACATTCTGCGCGACCAATACGGTTTAATCGATTGATGCTTCGCCAGCAAGGCTGGCTCCCACGCCCGACCTCGTTGTGGGAGCTGGCCCTGCCAGCGAATATGTGCCAACAAAGCCACAGTCAGACAATCACTCAGGCAATCGCCAGCCAGTCGAATCCGCTTTCCTGATCCGCCGAAATGGCGGTATCCATTGACTCTACAACCTGACGGAGCGCGGCCTCTGCCAGGGCTACCGTATTATTCTTTTCGCTGATGTGAGCCATCACAATATGCTGCAAACGCTCGCGTTCGACGCAGCCCAGCAGTGCTGCGGCTTGCTCATTGCTGAGGTGACCCCAGTTGCCTCCCACGCGGTTTTTCAGCATCGGCGGATAGGGACCACGCGCCAACATGTCGGCATCGTGATTAAACTCAAGCACCAGTGCGTCACAGCGCCCATACTGCTCACTGACGAAGGGCGTGATACTGCCAAGATCGGTTAGCAAGCCCAACCGGCGTTTGCCATCGGCAAATACATATTGGCAGGGTTCGCGGGCATCGTGGGGTACGGCAACGGGCGTGATGTCGATATTGCCGACACGAAAGGCCGCGTGAGTATTGACCTCACGATAGGCTGGCAGCTTTGCCATGGTTTCGTACTGGGCGGTGCCGTTGCTGGCATAAACGGGAATACCGTACTTGCGCGCCAGCGGCAATACACCCTTTATATGGTCAGAGTGCTCGTGGGTAACAAGTATTGCGCTGAGATCGTCGGCGGCGCGCCCGAGCCGGCGCAAACGCCGCTCGGTTTCCTTTACCGTAAACCCGCAATCAACCAGCAGGCAGGTATCGTCATTTTCCAGCAGCGTGCCGTTGCCACGGCTGCCACTTCCCAAAGATGCAAAGCGCATGAATCGCCTTTAGTTATAGTCAAAAGCGCTGTGGCTACACAAGCGCAGTGATCAGGAAATGTATCCCTTGATCTGCTTGAGCACGCGCTCCAATACATCGCGGTTGTCGTCACGCGGCTCCAGCGGCGACACCGTAATACGCATGTCGTCCTCGGTCACTGCCTTGATTTCGACGATAAAACTTTTCGCCTCACTGTCCTTGTCTTCCACAAAGCGGCGGAACCACTGGGATTCACTGCCTTTCTCGGCAATGGTAATCCAGTAATGCCCTTCACTGCGGTTGCGGTCATCAATCACAAAACCGGATTTTTCAATCGCATTTGCCAGTGAGGCCCAGGCACGGTCGAATGGCAATTGCAGTTTCACATAGGGCTGAGGACCACCAACCAGCGAGATTCGCCCGCCGGCCTCAACGTTGCGCTCGGCCAACATGGATACACTGCTGGCCGCTTCTGAATCTGCCAGATACTGGGCCAACGCCAGGGTCATTTTTTGTTCGCGCTCCTCACTGAACGAGCCGCGCGGCCAGCGCGATTCGCCTGAGTCTACAACCGATTGCAGCACGTAAATTTCGCTGGTGCCGCGCTGAACGCCCTGCTCTATGCGAAAGCGGTAGCGCTCTCGCGGCTGATCTTCAAGCCTGGGCTGCACCCAGCTCGTTTCTATAATACCGTTCACCGCGTCGGTGCGGGCGATAGGAAATCCGCCAAGATCCAGAAAACCTCGCAGTCGAGGCCAAATCTGGCCGGGCGAACCATCCAGCAACACCCAGCGTTCGTCACCCATTTTCTGAATACGCACCACACCCTGTTCGGCATCTTTTATCAACGGGTCGGGCTGCGGCACCGAGAATTTCCCCGGCAACACAACGTGCGACTCAATACCCGGCACACGGTAACTGTCATGCAGGGCGTCACTTTGAATCTGGGGTGGCAATTGCAAGGGCTTGGAGAGCTGGGCCTGGCGGTAATCGTTGGCACGATCTCGCCAGGTACAGCCCGTTGCCATAACCAGCGACAGGGTAAGTAATGCGACAAGTCTTATCATTCGAATTCCAGCTAATGTCATTACAGTACAGACGCCGCCTGCAATGCTTGTTGAAGCTCATCGCGCGCCCATTCGCCCAGCGGCGTCAATGGCAGGCGAATGCCCTTCTCGATTCGGCCCATCTCGTAAAGCGCCCATTTCACCGGAATGGGGTTGGCTTCAAGAAACAGCTTGTGGTGCAAAACGTCGATCTGGTTATTGATCTTTTCGGCGGTTTCGCGATCACCGGCAATCGCGGCCCTGGTCATGGCCGACACCTGCACGGGCGCCACGTTGGCCGTTACCGAGATATTACCGACCCCGCCGAGTAACATGAGTTCCATCGCGGTAGCATCGTCACCAGAATATACGGCCAGCCGGCCAGCAACACCTTCAACCAACGCCTTGCCGCGCACCAGGTCACCGGTAGCGTCTTTAATACCCACAATATTGTCGATATCGGCCAGCCGGAATACCGTCTCGTTGCTCATATCGCAAGCGGTACGGCCCGGCACGTTGTACAGAATCTGGGGGATATTCACCGCCTCGGCGATGGTTTTATAGTGCAGATACAAACCTTCCTGAGTCGGTTTGTTGTAATAGGGCGTAACCAGCAGGCAGGCATCTGCACCCGCCTTGCTCGCAGCCACGGTCAATTCAATGGCCTCGGTCGTGGAGTTGGCTCCCGTACCGGCAATCACCGGAATGCGACCTGCCACGCGCGCGACCACACTGCGGATAACCTCGCAGTGCTCATCAACGTCTAGCGTCGCGGACTCGCCCGTTGTACCAACGGCCACGATGGCATCGGTACCACTTTCGATATGCCAGTCCAGCAAATTGGCCAGCCCCTGCCAGTCAATCGTGCCGTCGTCCAGCATCGGCGTCACCAGCGCAACCATACTGCCGGTAATCATCAAACATCTCCCAAATATCGCAAGGCGCTAATGGTAATGGTGGGCCTGCCCAAGCTCAAGCGACTTTTGATCAAGTAGCACTTCCGAATGCCCGTATTTACTGGCATAGCGCCAACGGGCACCCTAAACTACCGTCGCAAAATTGCTGTATTTCAAAGGAGGATGACAATGCGCGTGCTAGTCGGACTGATTTTTAGCCTGCTGCTGGGTACGCTGCCACTGGTGGCCGGTGCGGAAACCTTCCGCACGGAAGCCCTCTCTGAAATGGATCGTCGTTTTATGGACAACCAGGTGACGGCCCTCGAGGACATCGCAAGACGGGAGTGGGGGCGACAGTTCAGCGGCAACAAACACAACGATCTGGCCCTGCTGCAGAGGCTGCTCGATCACAAGCTGGTGAAAGCCGAGGATACCGCTCTACTACAGGGCATGGGGGTCGTGTTGGGCGAGCTGCTGCGCAAGGAAAAGGCGCTGTTCTGGACCATTTACACCGACAAGCTGGGCCGCAGCCGCGCGCTGGAAATCCCCGGCAAACGGGAATTTGTTTTCCCCATCACCATGATTTCTCGTCGGGTCGAAGCCGGTGTGGATGTGCAGGTGCGCGAGGTCTATGACAAAGCTGCCGGCATCGTTGACGTTATTCAGGACAAACGCGGCTTTCAATAGTTCTCAGGCTCAAACCAGATACACCAGCACCAGCGGAATACTGATAAAACTCAACACAGTAGATGCCATTACAAGGCCCGCCACCAGCGCCGGGCTGCGCTGGTACTGCTGGGCCAGCAGATAATTGAACACCGCTGCCGGGGTTGCGGCCTGCAGTAATACAACGCCGCGCAGCAAACCTTCCAGCTGCAACAACTCAACCGTCAAAACGCCTGCGCCGATGCCCGTACCCATGCGGGCCACCCCCATCGCCAGCGCCCTGCCACTGTCGCGCAAACGCAGCGACACCAGCGATACACCAAGCGTCAGCAACATCAGCGGTATCGCCATACCGCCCAGAATATCAAGGGTATTGCCCACGGTAGCGGGAAATTCCCAGTCCAGCGCAATCATCAGCAGAGCGATAAGGCCCGCCCAGATCAGGGGCGAACGCAGCAACTGTTTTCCCGCCAGATTCGAGGTCAGGAAGGCGCTGCCCAGCGAAAAATGCACCAGCGAGAACAGAACGAAAATACCCAGCGACAGGGCCAAGCCATCGGCGCCAAAGGCAAACAGACACAGTGGCAGGCCCATATTGCCCGAATTACCAAACACCAGCGGTACGCCGATATCCCGCAATGGCCAGCCGCAGGCTTTGCACACCAGCGCCGACAGCAGCGCAGAAAACAGTAGCAGCGTACATCCGGCCAGCAAGACTTCAAGCAGCGCCTCCGGAGACAAATCGGTTGAGCCCAGGGTGCCAACAATCAGCGCGGGCGCGCCGACTTTCATTACCAGGTCGCCCACAAACTCCGTCGGAAAACGCTGTTGACTGCGGGCCCACCAGGCGCCGAGGGCGATGCAAACAATAATGGGGACAATGACAGGGAGTATTACGCCTAACACAATGACACATCCGGCAATGGCTCGGCGCGAAGGCTACCCTTTTTTGGCGGATTGCGCGAGGCTGAGAAAAAGCCTGCAACGCACAGTGTTGCAGACCTGCCCTCAATCAAACAATTATTAGAACTGCATAGGTCTCAACATGGCGTCGTGACCACCATCGGCAAAGAAGATGGAACCGGTAACGAAAGCGGCCTTGTCACTCAGCAAAAAACACACGACCTGAGCAATATCCGCAGGCTGCCCAACCCGCCCCAGCGGTACGCTGGCCGCAAAATCCTTCATGGCCTGCCCCACTTCCGGGTCACTGTTGGAAGCATCCACCAGAGGCGTTTGGGTAATGCCGGGAGCGACCGCATTGAGGCGGATGCCCTGTTGTGCGTACGCTGTTGAGTTGCTGCGCAGCCACTGACTCACCGCCCGCTTGCTGCCCGCATAGGCCTGGTTTGCGTCGCGTTCATCAATCAGCGCACAGGCCTTGTCTTCGTCGCCCGCGAGCAAGGCCGCCGTGTAATCATCATCCGGCAGCATGGGCGCCGAGTTCGAAGAAATCATCACGATACTGCCCTTGCGCTTGGCGAGCAGATCGCGCAGCCCCTCGGTGGTAGCAATGGCACCGAAATAGTTAACGCGCGTGATCAGTGAGTAGGGGCGCGCTGCCGGCCCCAGACCTGCGCAGGGAACAAAACCGTCCAGGCCTTCGGGCGCCCGCGAACGAATACCCTCGACGGCCGACACACGGCCTTCAGCGGTCGACAAGTCGGCAATAATATCCGCGTCCTTGATGTCCACCACGATAACCTCGTGACCCTCGGACAGCAGCTGCGCTTTAATCGCCGCGCCAATACCCGTGGCGCCGCCCGTCATTGCATAAATACCCATGTGTAATTCCTCGCTTGTGAGCGCTGTGTGAGCGTGAGTGCTAATTAAGTTGTTCGGCCATAAAGGCCATTGCCTGTCCGCTTGCAGTCAACGGCACCGGCAGGCTGAGAAAGCCATGAATCATATCGTCGTAGCAGCGATATTGAACGGGCACACCCGCAGCGCCGAGCTTGTCGGCAAAGGCCTTGCCTTCGTCACGCAGCGGGTCGTAGCCTGCCGTGATTACCGTTGCCGGCGGCAAGCCCGCCAAATCCTTCGAGCGCAACGGAGAGGCCAGCGGGTTATTGGCATCGCTGGTGCTTTCCAGATAATGCCCCCAGAACCAGCGCATCATGTCCTGACTGAGAAAATAGCCATCGGCAAAGGATTGATAAGAGCCGGTTTCAAAGGCGCAATCCGTCACCGGGTAGATTAAAAACTGATGCTCAATCTCCGGCCCACCCTGCGCTTTCGCCATCAAACAAACCGCCGCCGCCAGACATCCACCGGCGCTGTCACCGCCCACCACCAGCCTGCCGTTACCTTGCAGGCTAGCCATATTGTCAGCGCACCATTGGGTGGCGGCGTAGCAATCATCGGGCGCGGCCGGAAATTTGGCTTCCGGCGCCAGGCGGTAATCCACGGACACCACAACAGCCTTCATGGCATCGCACATTTTGCGGCACTGATCGTCGTGGGAATCCAGATCGCAGAGCACAAAGCCACCGCCATGGTAATAGGCGAGCACGGGGAACGGCCCTGCGGTATCGGGAGTATAAATGCGAACCGGAATCTCGCCAGCCGGGCCGGGAATGGTTCTATTCTCGACCTTGCCAACCGGATGCACGGTTTCCGGCGCCGGAAAGACAAACTGCTCCCGGTACGCTTCGGGTGTGATGGTGTCCAGCGAAGGCATGTCCACGCTGTTCATCAGGGCCAGCAGATCCGTCAGCTCAGAACTAACAGCCATTATCTCTCCTTCGAATTATTGTAGGTTTCAGGCGATAAGCAAAGATTCTAGCATTCGACTATTGGCTTCGGGAGTTACCGAATGATTACTCATCCACCGTGTACTGATTGTAAGCCGGATTCCGGTTATGCATCACATCATCAATGCGGCGCTGATACTCCGGTTTAAAGTCTTCATGGGTAAATACCCAGAAGCGGTCTTCGCGAACGGCCGCAAACACCAGCGCCGCACAATCGGCCGGAGACATCCCCTGGCTGATGCCGTCGCTTAAAAACTGCATCAGTTGCTTCTGGCCGTCCGTTTGCGCCGCCTGGGCCTCGCGGTCTTTGCCGGAGTCGGCAATACCGGTGGCTATTGGGCCGGGGCAAAGCGCCGATACACCAATCGGCGTTTCTGCCAGCTCGTAACGCAGGGTTTCGGTCAGTGCCAGCACAGCCTGTTTGCCGACGGTATAGGGCGCCATCAGTGGCGCCGCCATCAAACCGGCCAGCGATGAGGTATTCACAATATGCGCCGGGGTACCTTGCGCTAACATTCTCGGCACAAAATGGTGCAGACCGTGTACAACGCCCATCAGGTTGATATTGAGAATCCATTGCCAGTCTTTCAGGGGGATTTCCCAACTCGCGCCACTAATCAACACCCCGGCATTGTTAAACAGCAGGTCTACCTGCCCGAATTGCCCCCAGGCAAAGTCGGCCAGAGCCTTTACCTGCTCGCTGTCGGACACATCGGTTTTACAGACAGCCGTTTCGGCAGGCAAAGACTCCGCTAAAGCTTGCAAGCTCTGCTCGTTAATATCCGCGAGCACCACGCGCATGCCTTCACTTGCGCAATGCCGCGCCAGCCCTTCCCCAATACCGCTGGCCGCACCGGTTACCACGGCCACCTTGCCTTTGAACTCTTGCATTCGCTTCACCCAGACTGGTTAATTAACTGCGTTTATCGCAAATGCTGCCTCCGCCCGCATCGTCTGCCCGGACTAGTACCTGCAGGGTGCATTCTTGTAGCATGAAGAAAAGAAACAGTGAGCACAGGCATGAACGAACGCGAACAGGGTTTACTGGGTGCCATTTACGAGGCCCCCCTCACCGAACCGGTATGGAGTGAATGCCTGAAGAGCTTGCGCGCAGCATTGAAAGCAGACGGAGTAATCCTGATGTTGCGCTTGCCCAATGAACTTGAGCGTGGCGTTATTTTGACCGAAGGCATACCGGGCATGGAAGGTGAAATAGGTGACAACCTTTACAGCGAGCAGTTTTACAGCGTCGACCCCTTCGTCAACATACCCGACAACACAACGGTAACCCTGGACGAACACCTCGACATGGACGCCCTCCTCGACAGCGAATTCTACAAGCTCAGCATGGAGCCCTTCGACATTCACCATATTGCCGGGATTGAGCTAAGCAGCGGCGAAGACATAGATGCCAGCCTGCGCCTGACCCGCAAACGCGGCAGAGACAGCTTTACCCTGGAAGATCGCGAACTCCTGAACGATCTGATTCCGCATCTCAAACGCGCCTTGCGCATCCACAGCCGCCTTGAAAGCATGAGCAGCGAAAAGGAGCTCTATGCCCAGGCGGTGTCGCAATTATCGGTGGCCACGTTTTTCCTGAACGACAAACACCAACTGGTCGACAGCAACCCCATGGCCCAGCGACTGCTGACGGCCAACCGGAGTATCAGCCTCAACGCCGGCAAACTCGCTTTGCAACGCCCTGTTGACAACCAAAAGCTGCGCAGCGCAATCGAGGCCGCCCTCAGTGCTCGCAGTCGCGGTGATACGGTATTTGCACAAGCCATGCCTGTATACGATAACAGCGGGGAATGCCTGCTCGGCCTGACTGTTCGGCCGCTGGCAGTAAAGCGGCACCGCGAGCAAGACAATGAGGCCGTAATTGCCATCTTCGTCAGCGACGCTGCGGCTACTGTGGAAGCCCCCCACTCCTCGCTCACGCAACTGTTCGGGCTGACACCTGCCGAAAGCCGGCTGGCCACTGCGCTGGCCAATGGCCTCAGCCTGGATGATGCCAGCGCCAGCCTGCATATCAGCCGCAACACGGCCCGCGCACATTTGCGCTCGATATTCTCCAAAACCGGTGTAAGCCAGCAGACCCAGCTGGTGAGTTTGATTCTGAAAAGTGTGGCGCCGCTGGGATAACAAGACTTCTTGCGTCCGGCCAGCGAATGGCTCGCAGGGGCGCAAGATCGAACAGCGAAAGAGGCTTATCTATCAGCGGGATTGGGTAGTAGCTGACGGTGAACGGTACCGGCAGGCCTGATTAAGCAAAACGTATCAGGCTACAACCGGCACCTCTCACATTGTTAGGCGGCCTTTTCGATCTCGGACCTCTTCGGTCCGATTCGCTCAGCAATCGGAACCAGTTTCTCGCGATCAAAGCCGTAGAAGCGAATGGCGTTCTCGCCCAGCATTTTTTCGATCTCGGTTTCGGGCAGGCCCTGAAAGGTATCTGTCATGGCTTCGCGAGTACTCGGCCAAGTGCCCTCGGGGTGGGGATAGTCGCTGCCCCACATCACCTGATCAATACCCATGTCGTGACGATACTGCATGTCGCTACGTGGAATACAGGAGGCACCGATACCCACGTTGCGGCGAAAGTATTCAGTCGGCGACATAGACAGGTGCGAACGGAAGTCTCCCAGCTTGGCCGAGAAATGTACGTCGTGATAGTTGTGGTCCAGCAACTTGAGGTGCGGCGGCAGCATCCAGCTGGTGCCGGTTTCGGTAACAGCCGCTTTCAGTTTGGGAAAGCGCTCAAATACCCCGCCCCAGATCATGAAAGTTAATGGCCGGTAGGTCCAGAAAAACACTTCTGACACATAAACACCCATGCCGCCGGGGTAATTATCCGGCGCTTCTTCCGGGAAATTTTTACCGAAGTATTCTTTCGTTAAACCGCCGCCAGAGTGAAAGTTCACGACGATACCCAAGTCCTCACACGCCCGCCAGAAAGGGTCGTATCTCATGTGGTGATAGGGTTCGAACGTACCCGTCGACAGCGGGATCAACACCGCTTTCAGTCCATTCTCCTTCACCCAGCGGACTTCTTTTACCGCCTCCTCTATGTCCCATAAAAGCGGCACCGAAGCCACACCGCAGTGACGCTCGGGAGCCTGGGAGCAAAATTCCGCCAACCAGCGATTGTGGGCACGCGCGCCGGCCCACTGTAATTCCGCCACAATGTTTTCATCACAGGGTAAGCCGAGCCCCGCACCAAACGGCGGGCTGTTGCGCTCGGTAATTCCGTCTACAAAGATAACCTCGCCGGCAATGCCATCCTCGTCAAGCATCTTGATGCGGCTGGCATGATCCCAGGCGCCGTGTAAGCCGTCTTCAACACCTGCACGCCACTGGTCATTAATGTCTTTCATCAAAAAGCTTGCTTCGGCTTTTTCAGTCATTTCAATCTGAATCGGGAGCGCCAAATCAAAGGTTTCGCGATATTGCGGGTCCAGATAGTTTCGGTACTGCTCTGGCGGCAGCCCTGCGTGGCAATCTGAGGAAACAACAATGTAGCGATCCATGTAAAACTCCTTCGGTACAGCAAACCAGACGGCCGCAACCAGCTCATTATAATGTGGGCGAACGAGGCCCCGTTCACGGCCTAAAGTTACACAGCGTTCTACTTTTTTCAATTAAAGCATCATTACACTTTTGTAGGGATGGCGAAGCACACGTCGTAGCCGCAAAACACCCGCGTAATTTTGCGCGTTTACAAGCACTTATCGCCCTGCGCTTTTGAGCGTATAGTATTCACTATCGCAGGGAGGAATACCGATGACACAAATGTTGGTCAAAGACGTAATGATCGAGAATCCGCCTGTCGTCAAAGCCGTCGAATCGCTTGACGACGCGGTCGAGCGCCTGATTCATCACCGCCTGCTCGGATTACCCGTAGTCGACGACAAGCGTCAGCTGGTCGGCTTTTTGTCTGAGCAGGACTGCATTCACAGCATGTTAATCAGCAGTTATCACTGTGAGGAATCCCAGTCTGTCAGTGACATAATGAGTCATCAGGTTCTGTCAGTTGGTCCCAATGACTCAATTATTGATATCGCCCAGAAAATGGGAAAGGAAAAGCCAAAATCCTACCCGGTGGTTGCTGAAGGCAAGCTGATCGGTTTGTTGACCCGGGCCAATGTATTGAACGCGCTATGGGAAAATCACGTCGAATGTAAGACCTGAGGCACGCTCCTCAGTCGTTTTCGCGACCAAGCATCAGCTCAATAGCGTCTTCGCTGCCGGTCGACAAGTAAACCTGCATGGGCTGGCAACAAACAGGGCAGTCTTCAATATAAGTCTGCCCTGCCTGAGTGCAGTCCAACAGCAAGCTAATCAACTCACCACAGTACGGGCAATGACAAGATTGTTCTTGCAGGGCCTGCATAGTCTCTCACTCCGAACAGTCTGACAAATACTCAGGGCCGCAGCCGGCGGTAATCCTCGTAGTGGTGAATGGCAACGCCACGATACGAAGGATGACTACTCCGCAATCGGGAATTTACCCGCCCCAGCACCGCATTCATAACACCACTGCCTTCTTCACAAAAAGTGATTTGCTCAGGATTAATGCACATGGTTTCAACCCCGACCACCATAGACTTTCCGCTGGCACTGGCATAGCGCAATTCGGCGTCAGCATCGTTGATAATGCGTGCTTCGGTATCGCGATAATCCATTAACGCGACGCCATCACTGCTATCGATAATCCATTCATGCATTAAGCGCGATTGCCCTCGCCGCGGAAGTACATACTGGTCATACCACACCGGCATATCGACAATCAGCGGCAGGTTCGCAGGCGCTACTCTATTTCGAACCTGTTCATAGAGGTCAAGTAGCTGATTGGCAACAGCGTTGCGATCGCCCTGCCACTGATGAACAAGATGGGCCTCAATATCCAGATGTACAGCACTGGGCTTTGCGTCCGGGTAGCGCCGGGCAAAGCCGGTTGCTTCGTCGATCAGTGTCAACACTTCGTGGTGGTTGTAGTACAGGGCCCACTCCGGCTTCCCGAACAGCAGCTCAACGCTGATACCCCGCGCCTGGCTGGCACGGATAAACTCCGCCAGCATGTACTGGTTGTGTAAAACCGGTGTACGGGCATCAATATAGAAAGTATTGATTTCCCGGTTTGCTGCAAAGGTCATCAATTCGTTGCGCCGCTGTATATCGAGCACGGTATCGGCCTTCCAAATCCACATGGCCCGGGTGGCAGCAGCATTTGCCGCGGTGGGTACCGCGGCACCGGAATCGAGTCTGGGTCCCGAGAAAAACACCCGGTTGATTCCGGGGTCGCCAGCGAAAAAGGGCGCACCATTCGCCGCGGCAATACCAAAGTACAGCGATGTGACATCCCTTAACTCGAACGCAATAGAGAGCCGATACCAGCCACCGCCCTGGGCGCTGATGGCAGCATCGTGACCCGCATCCTGCGCGCCGACGGTACCGGCCAGCAAGTCAAAGTAGGTTCGGGATATCTGACCATTCCGGTTTCTGCTGGCAAGGTAAACCCAGCGCGAGCCGGTATCCTTGAAATAGGCTGACAGTACCCGGCGGCCAGCACCCTCCTCGTCGGCACCAAGGTCATAGATATAATCGTGAGCACCGTAAGCATAGGCCCGCGCAGAATAGAATGTGTCGCCCCCTGGCCCGGACGGCCCTGCACCCACAGACTCCAGATTATTAACCCGCAGATCCTGCAGTGGCTTTGCTTCAACCTGCGGTGCCCAAATCGCAACCAGCAGCCAGAGAAATATGAGCGAGCAATAAAAAAATGCGTGAGAAAAACTGGCAGAAGACCCTGCCCTAGTGCTGTCAGCAGTAGATAAAATCATAGCGTGTGTAGCCCAGTATCGGATTAATTCAATCGCATAGGATTAGCTGGCGCCCACATACGCCAACAATCCATACGCACTACTAGTCGCCGGAGAACCAGCGAATAAAATTTCCTACACCGGAGAACAACGCACTCTTGGCCGAGCCGCAGCTGCTATCGATTTTTAGAATATGACCTTTCAATTCTGAAATATCGCTACCGCGCGGAGAGCGATACAAAAAAGCAGGAACACACGTTTTTATAGGTGTATACAACAAATTTCGCGGGGATGTTAGCCACCTTGGCGGCAAGAAAAAAGACCTGCCGCGATCAGCTATGAAGTTTTGTGAGCCGCATCATTGTTAACGTTTCAAGTTACTCGCGAGTGACGCCGTGTGCCGACAAGCTTTGTTGTGATGTGGCAACAACTTCAACGGCGTATCACTAAGCCCGCGTCGCAGACGAGAAAATCCACCCTGTTGTCGTACAGCGCTCCCAAGGCCTCTTGTGGAGTATTAATGATGGGTTCTTCATGGGCGTTAAAGCTGGTGTTGACCAGACAGGGAATCCCGGTAATGGTTTTGAATTCTTTGAGAATGTCGTAGTACAGCCAATTCTGCTCACGGGAAATAATTTGCGGCCGAGCAGTGTTGTCTACGTGTACCACAGCAGGAATCACATCCTCCCACTCCGGTTTCACGTTGGTAGTAATCGTCATAAACTCGCAAGCATGGTGGGTCGAACCATCAACCTCGAACACGTCTGCGGCGTCTTCAGCCGCCACAAATGGGGCAAAGGGCATAAACTCCGTTCGCTCCAGCCGTGCATTAATGCTGTCATTCACATCGCGCTTGGCCGGGCTGGCGAGAATACTGCGAGCCCCCAACGCGCGAGGTCCCAACTCCATTCCGCCAAAGAATATCGCGCCCACCTGACCTGCCGCCAGCAACTCCGCAGCCTCCTTCGCGGGGGCCTCACTACGCCGGATATCGACTTTCGCAGCGTCAGCCGCTTCAACCAAATCGTTGCCGCTATAGTTGTAGCCATAATAGAGTGTGGCAAAACGGTCGCGTTGTATTGATGTCAATCCGTGTTGACGAATCAGCGCATCTATCGCATTTCCAACCGGCAAGCCCTCGTCTCCCATCGCCGGGAAAACATAGACCTCTTCAATGCCCGGTATACTGGCAACGGTTTGGTTCAACTTAACGTTCGCAAACACACCGCCGCTCATACCCACGTACTTCACCGGCCTCAGCGCAAGCAATTGCTTTACCCAGTTCTCGAGAATTCGCTCGGAGGCTTGCTGAATCGAGGCTGCCGCATCTTCCCGACTCAAGGGCGACAACAACTCACGGATAAAGGCGCGAAGTTCCTTGGGGTGATTAAAATCACTGGTAATAGACCCGTCACTCGCAGTTTGAAAGCGCTGAAATATCGCATCAGCCGCCACCGGCCTGCCGAACGCGGCCAGGCCGGTAATCTTGCCCTCGTGGCGGTTGGGGCGAAAACCGATGACTTCGGTAGCATAACTGTAGGCCAGACCCACGGAAAAACCGCCACGCTGATCCAGATCCATCCAGCGGAAACGATCGCCGTGCAAGCACTCGAGGTTTTCGCCGTCAAAGTAGTAAGCTGAGTACACCATGGCGTCGCCACTGCCATCGCAGCTTATATACAAAGCTTGATCCGGCCAGTCGGTATAGCGGAATGAGCCTAGAATATGTGAATAGTGGTGGTTGGTAAAAATGATTTCAGCGGTTTCTTTCACACCCAAAACCGATTTCAGGCGTGCAAAATCAACTACTTTTGCTTCATCGTATTCGTGCCTGGCAGCCATCTCGCGCGCAAGAAATCGTCCGGGATTCTTGCCTCTCAGTTTGCGCCAGGCATCTTTCACCGGGCTTGAGGTCGACCGGTAGACAGAGAGCGGCAATCGCGTTTTCGACAGGGCTACGGTATCAACATCCCGCCGGGAAATACCGGCAATACGCAATACCTCATCAATCGACTGCAATTCAAAACGACCGCCATCATTTTTAATCCGCGTCATTCGCTCTTCCTTGCAGAATGCGACTAACGCCTGATTTTTAAATAAAGCAGCACCAGAGTCGTGCCCGGTATGAATACCTAGAGTATACAAATTTGCGCCCTCGTAGAGCCTATGAAAACCATGGCATCAGCCCAACATAGACACCAAAGGCAAAACATTGTGACAAAAAAAAGAGGCCGAAGCCTCTTTTTTTTGCGACTACTTCCTTAGAACGCGTACGAAACTGAAATAGCAGAAAGGTCTAGTTCCTGATCCCTCAAGTTAACAAACGTTGGGTTAACCTTCAGGTCACGAGTTTCTTTCGCATAATCGAAAACCCACTTGCCATACTTGATACCCACACCGAATGATGCCACTTCGATATCGTCGACAAAGGTCGCTCTCTGATCATCTACGCCGTCAATCTCGATCTCTGCGCCACCAAAGCGAACAAACAAGGATCCGTTCTGCAGAAACCCTGGAAACAACTGCAGCTCGATACCCCAAGCATTCTTTGTTTCTTCCAGATCACTTTGGGCATTAGCTGCACCAACTGCATTCAGAATATCTTCATATACCAGGTTATCAATTTCATAATTGAAGGTTATGAACATTGGTACATTCAACACCACAGGCAGAGGAGCCGAATAGCCAAACCCGTAGTTCATCGCTTCCGGGCGACCCGGTACGCCTTTGACTTTACCCAGGGTAATATCGTCTTCTACTTCGCTATCTGTGCCGCTACGGTACATGATGCCATAGCTAAACTTGTGCCCTTTGGCAACCATGTCGTCGAGTGCAACATCGCCCTGCAAACCCAGCGAAAAGCCAAAGTCCAGTTGCGAAATATCATCGTCGTTTGCAGACCCGTTCAAGTCGTTAATGTCTGCTTCCTTCGATATCAAATCAATTGTACCGCCCCAACGCAAATTCTCGGTCAGGTTTGCACCGTAGCCGTATTTAAGCTCGGACAGTTCGGTCTCAATCTCAGCTGTTGCCGTGCTTCCTGATACGTTGTATGTGGCAGTGTTAAAAAACCTGTACGGTTTAAAGTATGCCAACCCCATTCCGCCACCAGCTACAGCCAGGTATTTAATATCGGAATCGGTATCATACAAATCACCACCGGGAACGAATTCAGCGGCAGTTTTCTCTTCGACGATATCACCCTGCTCGAGAGTGAAGTCGATGGAATTACCCAGCTTTGCCAGGCCCGCAGGGTTATACCACATCGCTGTGCTGTCTCCAGCAGTAGCAACGAAGGCACCCGACATGGCCATAGCCCGAGTACCCGGCACATTAAAAAACTGCTCCAGCGAAAATGCGCTGCTCGTCCCCAATACCGAGCCAACAGCAACACTGGTAGCCAACAACGTTTTATTCAGGTTTTTCATTGGTTTTTCTCCTCAGGTTAAACTGCTTTTTAGTTCTTATTAGAATCCTTATAGTTTTTTTCGCGCTTCACTACCTTTTTCAGGTAATTCTGCGTTTCTTCATATGGCAGATTTTTCACTAGATGCGCATAAACTTCGTCTGCCGACATCTTATTGATGATCTTTGCAGCCTTATTAACATTGCGCTTCCCTGTAAATGCTTTAGCAACATTCCCGGCACCGGTATTGTAGGCAGCGACCATACAGTAGTAACGGCTTTCCGGGTTCGTGATCGACTTCAGGTAGCGATTGTTAAGAATCCACAAGTAAGCTGCACCCAACTCGATATTTTGGTCAGGGTTGAAGAGAGCCGAAGGCGCCAATAGCGTCTGCTTCCCGTAAACATACTCAGTGGCATCCAAACCTGCTGTTTTGGGTACAATCTGCATTAGACCATATGCGGGAACAGCAGACTGAGCCATAGGGTTAAAAGCAGACTCTGTCTGGATAACAGCCAAAACCAAACTGGCATCCAGCTGCCGGCGCTCAGCCTCCGCAAGCACACGATCAACATAACCTTCAGCACGCGCCGGAACAGGGTAAACAACACCATCGCCCGGTGAGCGGGGCCTGGATGCTTTCAACACGGGAGCCAAATCAATCGTTGCCGTTACAGCCTTACCTTTCTCTGCTTGCTTTAACTCAAGCTTACGAGCGAGTGATTTAACACGCTTTTCAATGGCTTCACGCTTGTCTTTATCTGTTGGCAAACCAAATAGCGAACTGTTGGGCACCTTTGCCGTTTTCGCTTTAACGCCTTCGCTTTTAATGCGGCTCTCAACCGAACTTAAATACTGGTCGGTATCGAAGGCTTCAGCCACTGTTGCGGTAATGACCTGTCGAATCTGGGCCTCAAACTGCGCGTAGGCCGTTTTTTGGTTTGCCGCTACATCAAGGGAGGTTATTGTCAGCGTCTTCTTTTCAAAATCTACAGCGCGCTTGACGCCATAATCCTGAGTGTACGAAACCCAGACCTTTTGACTACTAACGTCTACGGAATCCCAGCGATTAAGTATTGCCTGTTGATAGTTCTGAAACTCTTCGGCAAATATGCGTTTGTAGGCAGCAAATTCTTCCTGTTGCCTCTGTTTATAGAGGTCAAATTCGCTGGGAACTTCCTTGGCAACAGATGCTGGCGCAGCAGCGCCAACATCTTGAGCTTCAGACTCCAGCTCCCCCCAGATATCTGCATGAGCGCTCACGCCCGATATAACAAGCGCAGAGCACAGCAGTACGGACCGCTTCAGAGAACAGGGCACCGTTATTCGGCCGTAAGCTGATCCAGCTCTTGGTGAGCCTTGTAAGCCTTAAATTCCTCGTAGAGGATTTCTTCGTTTTGGCCGCTCAGATTTGCGTTGGCCTCTTTCATCAGGTCAGCAAACAGGTTTTTTGTTAATGCAGGGCTCAATGTCACCATAACGCAATACTCAGGCTGGCCGTCAATTCCCATCACGTACTCAGCTTTCACCGCCCGCGTACCGGACAAATTCTGGTTCGCCACTGTTTTCGACACGCTTTCAAAAGATGAACCAAAAGAGTCACCAGAAGAAGCTTCCGTCAAGCGCTGATAGGTTTTATCTAACGCTGTAGCCTTAACTTCAATTTGACGGGCAATTTCAGCACGCGCCAGTGCGGTGGCTTTTGCCTGCATAATACTGCTGGAACCTTTTTTGCCGACGCACTGCGTGCTCGCCAGGCCGTCTTCAATTGTGGGGAGCTTAACCCAATCAGGACGATTGTCGATTATCGACGATTGATTACTGGATTCAGTGCTTTCCTCCGGAGTGCTCGAACAACCAACAATAAATACACTCGCCGCAAGTGAGGCTGCTGCAAATATCTTTTTCATTTTTCTTCTCCTTTACTATGCGACCTAATCGGCCAATGTTTCCTGCAGTATGACTGAAACAACATGTGGCTTACCCACACGAGGTGTAACGGCTAGTTCAATAATATTCGCGGAAATACGTAATTGGCTGGAGAGCTGCACAGCTTCGAGTGAATAACCAGAAACATGAGCGCCATCCGATTGTTTTTGTATCGCACTGACGGTAACCTTTTTATTTTGTGCCAAGTCAGCATAAGCTCTACGAATTGCCAAATCAATTACTGATTGCAAGCTGCCCTGGGAGGTGTAACCGGATACACGCGAAGTGCCTGTAAGTGCTCCGCCCGCAGCTCGCTTTTCACCTAAATGCTGATCTTCTCCGGCAAATACCCATCTTTGGTAAAGCCTGCTCCCGTCTACGCAACTATTTTTTAGCGTCAAATGAGGCAATTTGGAATTATACGGATTCACAACGATATTGTGTTCAAAAAAATTATAAAACTGTTTAGCCGAGTTAGCACGCAGTAACCGATAATCCGAACTCACGTCTGTCAAACCCCAATATGCGGCTATTTCACCCGCAGATTTTGCAGCATCTAACCACTGCTGCTTAGCCGATATTTTCCACTCCCCCACGCCGAGCACCTCAGCTCCGGCGTTACTTCGCGTTTGCCGGCACAACCATTTTGGCTCGCATCTGGCTGCGCTGCAGCGAATAGCCGGGCATTTTGCGTTGGCATCTGCATCTGTAGACAGATACGAAAATACAGCACCCGAGGTTTCAAATTCTCGCGAAAAATAGAAGTCTTTACCCGCTATTGAGATGTGGTTTGAGGCCAGTTGCTCGTCTGTGAGCGGACTCTGGCTTTCATGCGGAGCAAGGACAACTTGCGCCCGCCGCAATGCCGCTTGCCGGCTGTGGGCAACCGCGAGCTGGCCATTCACATCCAGATTGCTTGCAACGCCGATATACCCGACTCGAGAGTCTGTTACAGGAGAATAAAGCCAGCAGGGCGCAGCCCAGGCCGTCGAAGTAAACAACGCTGCCAGGCAAACGAAAAGCCTAAGGCTCTGTTCGCGCTTCAAGGGTGGATACCCCGATAGGATTGACAAAATCAAACCAGCGTAAAAACTGGTCAAACTGATAGTGTTCATCGCCAGCCAGGTAGCCTCCCTCGGCGGTCAGTTTGGCGAATTCGGAGAGTAGTATCGGAGTTTCGGTGAGCACCCCAATATAAATATCGTAAGTTGTACGCCCGTCTTCCAGCAACAAGGAAGTAAATGAACCACCTTCGGGGTAATGCAGCACGTCCTGACCGGAAACAGGACGATTCTCGATCAGGTTGGCTATGCGACCGTCTTCATAGATATTGAACAGCGAAAGGTAGCCATTGCGACGCGAGGCGATTCGGAAATTAAAGTCATCGCCATTGCGCAACCTCACGCTGCGGGCAAAACGAAATTCGACGGGACGCTCGGGTGCCTGACCACTGGCGATGTCAATATCCAGAGCCTTAACGGTACGACCGAAATTCGGAGAGATAAAGGAGAGAAAGGAACGATCATCAATTCCGTAGGTGGCGCCGTCATTAACGCTCAGCACCCAGCGGTTGTTCTGGCGCTGCAAATCAACAACTACAGTGCGAACCTGCTCGCTGCCTTCCCTTACCAATTTGGATTGCAGCTCTGACGCAAAGCGGGAACCGGTCAATATTGTTGGGCCTTTAAAGTTTACGACCCCCGCATACTCACCGCTCCAGCTACCCAGAATATCTGCATATACTTTTTGCACCAACGGCCGCTTGTCCAGCTGATACACCACAAATACCTGCTCGATCGGAGCCCTGTCGTCACGACAAAGCTCTACGGCGTTGCTAACCGACACATTGGATTTTATAGAGACATCCTGATCAAAGGACTCAGACTCGTAGTCGTCCAGTTGGCGGGTTGTTGCAACCGTTGTCACTGAAACAGTGCTGGAGAGCTTTTGCGCAATATCGGCCAGAGCAAATTGACGGGCGGCCATCACATCCTTGCCGACACCCACTCCCGTGACAAAATATTGGGAGTCTGCCGGCGCTTTATCAATGCAGAAAGAGCGATATCGCTCATCGGCCGCGGCGTCTGACTCGCTGTCATCGCCTCCGCCGGGTAACATCCCACACGAAACGACAAACGCAGCAACGCCCAATATGATGAATCGAATAAATACCAGCACCCGGACCCTTCGCTCTACTGAAGTTTAGCTATAACTTTTTCGCTCTGCCCCGTGAGGCCCGGAGTTTGACGACTACCCTTACCGGTCACATCTATATATTCCGCAACTTCGTATTCAACATAGTTCTGAATTTCCTTCGCACTCAGTTGACCGTCTTTGTTTCCACCTACGCGGTCTGCGGCACCACGTAACGCCCGAAGAAAATTGTAGGTAAACAACCCGTGACGGCTCTCGGAGTGCCAATAGCTGACTTCGCTGGCAGCAGCGCTGCTAAACATGGTCAAACCAGGAATGTTCTCCGGCTTCAGCGAATTGGTTCGAAATGCTGCCGGGCTAACACCCTTGTAAAGCGCTTTGGCTTGACCGCCAGCTATCGTGTCCGAGTTGCCTGAAAAGCAGGAGTCGAGCACCAGCGTTACGTCGTTCGTAGGCAGCGACTTGATTGCTGCGTACAAGTCTTCCAGTGGATAGCCCTGCTGATCCAGCCGGTTCATTTGGGCATCTACAGGAACAATGTAGGCCTTGCCATCGCTCAAACCCGGCGCACCATGCCCCGAATAGTATATAAACACCGGCGGGTTGGGTTGCCGCTCCGAATCTCGCGACACCATTTTGTACAAGGTACCATCTTTAAACTGACGATCCTTCGTTCCGAATATTTCCTTCAGATCATAGGAACCCTGATCTTCTTTGTAGAGCACCCTCTTATAACCCAGCGTTTTTTCGGCGTAAGCTCGCACCGAACGCGAGTCGTTAGTCGCAAACGCAACGTCGTCAAGATTGCTATAGCGGCTATTCCCGATAATAACTGCCCGTCCGTATGGCTTGCGGTCACTCCCCACCGGAATATCAACATCAACATTTTCTACCGCAATTGCAGCAGCGGGTGCGGCCAATGGCACGTTTGACTGGTTGGTGCCCGAGGCATAGCGCGCAGGCGAAGCACCACCCTGCGGAAGAGAAAGCGCCAGCGCGAATTCCTTCTGGGTTGCGTCGTCAGATTCGTCAAATGCGCGCACCGACAAGGGTAATGCGTCCCCCTCCTTCACGCGGTTATTTTTGGAGAATGTAAACGAACCCGCTTGACTGGCGTTTGGGGCCAACCTCCCGATTTCTACCCGGGTATTGTCGAGCACATAGATATTATTGTTGTCCGGCCGGACCTGAGCGACTGTCTTGAGCGACGGTCCCTTACCGCGATTAATAATAATGTAGTCAACCTGATAGATATTCCCCCGCACATGGCTGACCTTTTGTTCAGCCAGCTCGAATATTGCAGGCAGGTACTCCTGGGTCGTTATGGCGAGTCGTGATTCGTCACCCGTGCCAAAGCCGTCCTGCTCGGTTGCAACGAATGACAAATGTTCACGGCCACTACCGATCTTTTCCGATGCAATAATTTCAAAGGTTTCCACCACAGCCTGGCCTGGCGCAATCTCGCCAACACTTACCTTGCGAGACTGGTCACAGCACCCCAGAGACAATGAAGCGTCACTGCTTTTGACTTCCAACTCGACGCCGGCCCCGGCATAGCCGCCGGTATTTTCAAGGGTCACAACAACCTTTCCGGACTCTTTTGCTGATAGTTTGCCGTCGCGATTATTGTCAATAAAGTCGTAACTGATATGCAGTACAGGCGGATTGGAGAACTTCTTGCGGCGCTCTTCTGCGGCCAATTCATTTTGCTGATCTTGCTTCCAGCGTCGTTCTTTATCGGCCGCAATTTTATCCAGTTCCAAGTCGACCAGACGAAGGTATTTATTGGGCTGATAATCGTAGGAGGTAGAGTCTGACACGACTCTGCGTTCCAGGCCGCGTGGCGTTTCAACCCACTCAACCTGCTGATCTTTCGATATTTTTATATTGCCGTCACTTGAATAGAGCTTTATGGCATTCCACAAGTCATTACGCGCATCCGCGTAGTTGCCTTTCTCGTACTTCTTTTTGCCTGAACGGTAGAGATCGAGCGCGCGTTCTTCTTTGGATTCCGACGACCCGCCGGCCGATAGCGTACTTTTAAGCGTATCAAACAGACCCGCGCTCACCGGGGCGGCAAGCAGCCACCCGACACACAGAACCACCCCACACCACTTAACATTTTTCATTGTCTTATACCGAGTTAGGCTCCGAAACCACAAACTCTCAGAGGCATCGATTTATAATATGTGAAGAATAACACAAAAATATTGCAAAGGTTGAGCTGGCGAAAGGTCGTCACCCGGCTCTAAGCTGCAGATAAATATAGATAAAATAAAAAAACGCTTGAAATTGAAGCGCGGGAACCCGGGAAGGCTGGGCATGGACTAAAACGACCCGGCATACGACGGGCCGCTCGAGAATAATGGTACGACCGAGTGGACTCGAACCACCGACCCCCACCATGTCAAGGTGGTGCTCTAACCAGCTGAGCTACGGTCGTACAAAAAGAGGCCGCGCATTATAGCCAAGCTTGCCCGCTGTAACAACTACTCTGGAGGCAAAGTTCGCAGGTAGCCCCCACCTATAGATAAGTATCGCCCCGCCGGCGTGTTACGGAGTTTGCCGGTCCATTTCTTTATGCATCGCGTCAGACCTTGCCTTCTCACGCTCAACTTCTTCCTGACTGAGTGTATTTGGAGCACTGGAACACCCGACCAACACAAGCCCCACCATTACACCTAACACCACCGATTTAGCCCTGCTCATCACTCTTTCTCCTTTACACCCCACCAATGTCCCCGGCGAGTATAGAACATCCGCCTATTCCACAAACAGGCTTTGCTTGATATCCGCCAAGCGGTCGCGAACGCGTGCAGCCTGCTCAAACTCAAGGTTTTTAGCGTGTTCGGCCATCTGCTGTTCAAGGTTTTTGAGCAGCTTGGACACCTCAGCGGGCTTCATATCCCGCACATCGAGGTCGTAGTTCGCGCCCGGCTCGGCGGCCTTGCGCCCGCCTCCCTTGCGGCCTCGCTTGCTTCCCGGCGCAAAGGCGCCTTCCAGAATATCGGCCACGGCCTTCTTCACGCCAATAGGCGTAATATTATTGGCCTTGTTGTGGGCGATCTGCTTTTCACGACGGCGATCGGTCTCCCCAATCGCGCGCTCCATTGACCCCGTCATAACGTCAGCGTACAAAATCGCCTTACCGTTGAGGTTTCGCGCGGCACGACCGATGGTTTGAATCAGTGAGCGTTCGGAACGGAGAAAGCCTTCCTTGTCAGCATCCAGTATCGCCACCAGCGACACCTCGGGCATATCCAGCCCTTCGCGAAGCAGGTTGATGCCCACCAGCACATCAAACTCACCCAGGCGCAAGTCGCGAATAATTTCCACCCGCTCAACCGTTTCAATATCGGAATGCAGGTAGCGTACTTTGACCCCGTGCTCGCTTAAGTATTCGGTTAGATCCTCTGACATTCGCTTGGTCAGCGTGGTAACCAAAACCCGCTCTCCCGCCGCCGTGCGCAGGCTAATTTCGGACATCAGATCATCAACCTGTGTGCTGGCCGGCCGGATTTCCACTTCCGGATCTATCAGCCCGGTCGGTCTGACCACCTGCTCCACTACCCGTGCGGCGTGTTCCGCCTCGTAAGGACCAGGCGTCGCCGAGACGAAGATTGCCTGCGGAATCAAGCGCTTCCATTCATCAAACTTGAGCGGCCGATTATCCAGCGCCGATGGCAAGCGGAAGCCATATTCAACCAGAGTTTCCTTGCGCGACCTGTCGCCTTTATACATCGCGCCTATCTGCGGAATACCCACGTGAGACTCATCTACCACGACCAGCGCATTGTGAGGCAGGTAGTCAAACAGGGTCGGCGGCGGCGCGCCGGGATCGCGCCCCGACAGGTAGCGTGAGTAGTTCTCGATGCCGGTGCAGTAACCCAGCTCGCGAATCATCTCCATATCAAAGCGTGTGCGCTGCTCCAGGCGCTGGGCTTCCAGCAGTTTTTCGTTGTTGCGCAAATCTTCGAGACGCTCTTTAAGCTCTTCCTCAATGAAATCCACTGCCTTCAACAGAGTCTCTCGCGGCGTAACATAGTGGCTCTTGGGAAACAGCGTGTAGCGCGGAAGCTTGCCCAGCGTTTCACCCGTCAGGGGGTCAAATAGGGTAATACTTTCAATTTCATCGTCGAACAGCTCGACCCGAACCGCGTCCTTCTCAGACTCGGCGGGGAAGATATCAATGACATCTCCGCGCACCCGGTAGGTTGCCCGTGAAAACGCGATATCGTTGCGGGTGTACTGCAGCTCTGCCAGCCGGCGCAGCAGTTTGCGCTGGTCAATATGCTCGCCCCGATCCAGATGCAGCACCATTTTGAAGTATTGCTCCGGATCGCCCAGGCCATAAATGGCCGAAACGGTAGCAACGACGATGGCATCATCACGCTCCATCAGGGCTTTGGTGGCCGACAGACGCATTTGCTCAATATGGTCGTTTACCGAAGCATCCTTCTCGATGTACGTATCCGACGAGGGGACGTAGGCCTCAGGCTGGTAGTAATCGTAGTAAGAGACAAAATATTCGACGGCGTTATTCGGGAAAAACTCCTTAAACTCGCCGTAGAGCTGGGCGGCCAGCGTTTTGTTCGGTGCCATAACGATGGTCGGGCGCTGAATGGCTTCCATCACATTGGCAATGGTAAAGGTCTTGCCGGAGCCGGTCACACCCAACAGCGTCTGCGAATGCAGGCCCGCATTGATGCCCTCAACCAACTGGGCTATCGCCGTCGGCTGGTCGCCAGCCGGCTTGAACTTGGAGAATACGGTAAAGCGCTTACTCATGAATTTCTGCAACAGTAAAAGAGCCATGTTACTACTCAGCACATATGGCTGCCAAACTCGCATACACATGGAAACAATGAGAGAAAAATCACTTCCGGGGCGGTTGACGGCTCCGCCAAAGGTCTTTAATATTCGCGGCCTCTCTCATTGAGAGAGCAGATCCGCCTTAGCTCAGTTGGTAGA
>DIBR01000070.1:978-9254 GCA_002415025.1 Spongiibacteraceae bacterium UBA5047 | reverse complement strand
CGAGCCCAGCAGGCGGAGCCAAACAAAACAAGGGGTTACGTGTATGCGTAGCCCCTTTTTTGTTCTGGGGGTTTAGCGTTTTAGCCCCCGCCCCTCCTAAGATTTTGTTAAGGTTCTCCTGCAGTCGATAGGCTTTACAATCAGCTATCGACGATAGCAGCTGCGGGAACTGACTATGGTATATAACTGGCAAGCGGGACTGGTTTTTCTGGTTGCGGTGGCTGTACTCAGCAAGCTGGGCTACTGGCTGGCGTTTCGTAGCGCCTCGCTACGCCAGATGCGCGCGATTAATCGCGATGAGGACGCTAAAAAACTGGAGTTGGAAAAGTATCCGCCCGTAGTCGCAGCCAACAACCGGATCGGGCTGTGGACGAACCTTGTCTTTTTCTTCGCCATTGCCCCTTTCTTTGTCACTCTGCAGGAACGTGCGATCTGGCTGATTCTTCTGGAAACCGTCGCAATACTGATGGTTTACGATTTTTTTTATTACCTGACGCACCGCTTTGTCTTTCACGGTCGGGGCTATTTTCGGCAAGTGCACGCCTTGCACCATCAGGCGAGAAAACCCACGCACATTGACGCCTTTTACGTGCACCCGCTGGAAACTTTTATCGGTATTGCGCTATTTATGGGGACCGCGGTGCTAACCGGATTGGCACTCGGCACATTCCATGTAGCCAGTATGATTCTGGCTTATCTGGCTTTTATCCAGATAAACACCATCAATCACACCTATGTAAGCCTGCCTCGCTTTCCCTTCAAAACCGTCAGCTGGATTACCGCCAAGCACGCAGTGCACCACGAAAATATGCACAAGGGTAATTACGCGACCATTACCCTGCTCTATGACCGCTTGTTTGGAACGCTGGATTAGGCCCTGCAGCAACAGGCTATTTCCGGCAGCAGCAACTTTCGCGTAGCGTTAGCGCTGAAAATAGCGCCGCCCGCCAATATAGGTCGCCTCCACATTTAGTTCGCGCAGCATTTCCGGCGCAATGGCGAGAGGGTTTTTATCCAGCACCACAAAATCGGCCAGCTTGCCCGCCTCGAGTGAACCAAGCTCCCGCTCTCGGTGGATCTGCCAGGCCGCATCGAGGGTCATGGCCCGCAACGCCTGCTTCACCGTAATACCTTGCTCGGCGCCAATGGTGGCTCCGGAGGCGCTGGTTCTGTTTACCGTACTCCACAGCAACAACAAGGGGTCCATCGGCACAACCGGGGTATCGAGGTGTACCGAATAGCGCAGGCCGAGCTGCTGGGCGGAGCGTGTCGGGCTCATCCGCGCGGCTCGTTGCGGCCCCATAAAAATATCCCTGTGACGATCACCCCAATAATAGGTGTGAGCCGAAAAAAATGAGGGCGTGACGCCTAGTGTTTTCATGCGCTCAAGCTGGTCGTCGCGTGCCATTTGGGCGTGAATAATAATATGACGGCTATCCGGACGGGGTGTTTGCTGTTGCGCAGCGTCGATCGCGTCAAGGATCATATCTATTGCCGCGTCACCGTTGCCGTGAATTGCGAGCTGATAGCCCGCCTCGTGGGCGCTTTGCACCTGCGCCTGCAGCTGCTCGCCGGAAAGAATGGGAAAACCACGATAGTTTGGATCGCCCTCGTAAGGGTGGTGGTAAGGCTTACTGAGAAAGCCCGTGTACCCTTGAATACTGCCGTCGGCAATGATTTTGATAGCGCCCACGTGAAAACGTGCTGACTGGAATCTGTCTGTCGCAAAGTTTCCGTTGACCAATGACTCGCCCAGTTCTTTCCACAGGGGCCAGATTTCCAGCCGCTGTGGCACCCGGCGCAAGACCGACGCCAACCACAAACCCTGCAACATCCTGCCGTCTACCCCGCCGCTTTGGGCTGTGGTCACGCCTGCCCGCAAGTACTCTGCGGACGCTACGTCAATCATCCGGAAGAAATCACCCCCGCTAAAATCCATAGCCAGGGCCTGCACAGGCGTTGCAGCGGTTTCGAGCAGCAAGCCCGTGGGCTCGCCGGTATCGTCACGCACGATCCGGCCGCCTTCCGGGTCAGGCGTATTGCGGTCAATACCCGCTGCGGCCAGCGCAGCAGAATTGGCAACGCCCATATGTCCGGAAACATGCATCAGAAATGTGGCCCTGTCGCCGGTCGCAGCATCAAGGTCGCTGCGATTGGGGTGACGATGTTCAGCCAGCAAGCTGTCGTCGTAGCCTATGCCAACCAGCCAACCTTCTGATTGCTGCGCCGCATCGCTGAGCATTGACTGAATATCGGCTATGGTTTTCACATGCCCGATGGGCGGGCTATTCACATCAAGCGCAAACGCACTGAGCCCGGACCCCGGAAAATGGCCGTGGGCATCAATGAAGCCAGGCACCACTGTTTTGCCTCCCAGATCTCGACCCTGCATACCCGAATACAGACGCTCGGCCTCTGCACCGCTCCCAACCCAGACAATCCGGTCACGCTCTACCATCATTGCCTCGGCGGCGGGTTGCGCCTCATTCATGGTAAGGATATTGGCGTTAACGAATAATTGCTGCTGTGGCAGCGGTGGCCGGCTTCCCATTTGGCTGGACACCAGAACGACTGCGGTCGCTGCGGCAGCTATTAATACGCCGGCAAAATACTTCATCTGGACTAAATCCTCTCGTGGCAATCAATTTCTGGTCAAACTAGACTCTTGGAACTCTATACGCAAAATACTTGCACTCCGGAGCCACTATGACATACCTGAGAATAATACTGACTACTGCATTTTGTGTATGCGTTCTGGGCTGTAGCACCGAATTCAGCAGCGATACAACAGCAGGCCCCAAGCCCTGGACCAGCACAGCATTCAACAACAAGCCCGAGAATTTCCAGTTTGCCATTGTCGGCGACCGTACGGGAGGTGCCCGCCTCGGCGTTTTCGAGCGCGCGATAACACAGATCAACTGGCTGCAACCCGAGTTTGTTGTCAGCGTTGGCGACCTGATTGAAGGCTACAGTGAAGATCGTACGGTATTGGAGAAGGAGTGGAATCACGTTGACGAAATGGTTGGACGCCTGGATATGCCCTTCTTTTATGTCGTAGGCAACCACGATATAGGCAACAACGTCATGCGGGATGTGTGGCAGGCGCGGTATGGCAAGCGCGACTACTATCACTTCATCTATAAAAACGTACTATTTCTGGCAGTGAATACCGAAGACCCTCCCACCCCGCTGGACCCGGAGATGCAAGCGGGCATTGCCTACTTTAAAAAATTACTGAAAACAGACCCGGAAAAAGCGGAAGCCATGATTAAACAAAGCATGAATGATGGCTCTCGCGGCAAGTATGAGTTGCCGACAAAAATCAGCGATGAGCAAGTGGCGTACTTCAAAAAAGTGCTCGACGACAACCCCGCAGTTCGCTGGACGGTCGTGTTGATGCACAAGCCTGCCTGGGTATTCAAGCACCCCAACTGGCCGCGTATCGAAGCCTTGCTGGCCGGTCGCCCCCATACCGTCATTGCCGGACACCAGCACTACTATCAGCATGAGGTACGCAGAGGTACTGACTATATTCAGATGGGTACCACCGGCGGCTCATTCCACCGCGCGGGGCCCGGCAAAATGGACCACGTCGCCTGGGTCACAATGACCGACAATGGCCCGGTATTTGCGAATATCCGCCTGCAGGGATTACAAAACAAGCTTGGAGAAACCGGGCACGAAAGAAGCTTCTGACGCCTTGTGTTATGGAGCAGCCTAACGCTGCTCCTAAGAAATTCGCAGCAATCAGGTGTGGCCCGGAGCATAAAATATTGCCACTAGTTTACACTATAGGCACATATAAGTTAGCGAGCGCACCAGCACTACCCCACCCTAAAATTTATATTTAGGTTACTACTTCGTAGCTTGAAGGTCGTTTGCCACTCTCCCTCTAATTTACATTTCACTTCAATTGCTTTGTTAAAACAGTTTACAATTCAGCGAGCTGAAGTAATGACCGAGGAAAGCAATGTCGAGCGAAACGCGCTGGGGCAAAGGGAGTCGGCACGACGACCCGATACGTGCCCGGGAACATATCCTGATGGCAACCTACAAGGTGGTCACGAACAAGGGGATTGATAAAACCACCATCGCGGAAATTGCCAAACAGGCCAAGGTTTCACGCCCCACCATCTACCGCTACTTCGACAGTCGCGACGATATCGTACAAAGCTTGCTGGCCCGACGTCAGGAAGAGTTTTTCCAGGGAATGCATCAGGCTACCCAAGCCTTTCGCGATGATTTTCCGCGTTTAATTGAAGAGTGTCTTTGTTTCGCCCAGCAATTTACCGCCAAAAATCGCACCAATGATTTGGTATCAGGACCTAATGCCGGACGCATAAAGGCCTACTTTCAAAATGTGGGTTCCAGAGATCTCTGGGGAAGTATTCTTGACGAGCCCTACCGCCAGTACCGGCGCAAAACAGGCAATGTCGTGGACCTGGAAAGCCTGAAGGGGTTTTTAGGCGTTATGATTCTCACGATTCGCATGTATCCCTTTCGCAATCACGAAACCCTGCGCAACCAATTACAGGCGGTAATGGCTCTGGGTAAAACGACCCGCTAGGGCCGCCACACCAAAGCGGCGCCCTAAAACGGCCACACTATTGGCACAATGATTACGGTGACAATACCGACCAGCATGGACAGGGGAATACCCAGCTTCATAAAGTCCTGAAACTGGTAATTACCCGGCCCGTAAACCATGAGGTTGGTTTGATACCCAATCGGAGTAGCGAAACAGGTTGATGCGCCAACCATCAGGGTTACCGCCAACGGCACAGCGCTGATACCCAGTTGATCACTCGCAGCCATCGCCACGGGGAACAGCAACACCGCGGCCGCCATATTGGAGATTACTGCGGAAAACAGCGTAGTCAGGGTAAATAACGCGATAAGCAACCCGATTGGCGAGCCGGCAGACAAGCCAACCATGAGTTCCGCAATGGTCTGCGCTGCACCGGTTTTCTCCATTGCCGCGCCCAGCGCAATCGAGGCGGCGATCACCAGCAACACCTGCCAGTCGATACTGCGACGGGCGTCCTGAGTGCGCACACAGCGTGTCAGCACCATTAACCCTGCCGCCAGCAACGCTGCCTTGAACATGGACATAAATCCGCCCGCCACAGCGGCAACCATGCCGAGCAGAATCAGGCCCGCAATGCCACGCTGCTCGTGACGAACCGGACGCGAATTCTCAATCTGGCTGACCAGTAGAAAATCGCGCGAATAACGCTGACTTTCAACAAATTCGTCGTGGGTCTCCAGCAAAAAAGTATCACCCGGGCGAGGCTCAACATCCCCAATTTTTGTTTTCAAATGCTGGCCACCACGCGACACCGCAATGATGACGGCGCCGTAGTGGTTTCGAAAGCCCATATCCCGAACAGTCTTGCCGAGAAAGGGGAAGTTGGGCGACACCACGACCTCGACCAGACTACGCACTGCCTGATGGGCATCCAGCTTGAAGACCTGATCGTCGGCCATACGCAGACCGTGTATGTTTTTAAGGTCCACTACCGAGCGCACATCGCCGGCAAAAATCAACCGGTCATTGGCCTGCAGAGTCTCCCGTGGCGAAACCGCAGTCAGCAAGCGCCCCTCGCGATCAATTTCGATAAGGAACATACCCGGAAGCTGGCGCAAACCTGCATTCTCGATACTTTTTCCGCACAGGGGGCTGCCGGAATCGACCAGCATCTCAACCACATACTGCCGGGCATCCTCAAAGCGCTGCACACGCCCGCTACGATCGGGCAATAACCAGCGGCTGGTAAAAACAGTGAACAATATGACGACGATTACACAGGGCACACCCACCCAGGCGAGATCAAACAATTCCAGGCTGATGCCGCTTGAATGCGCCTTGAGCATATCGTTAACAACCAGATTGGTACTGGTGCCTACGATGGTGCAGGTACCACCGATGATGGCCGCATAACTCAGTGGAATCATCAGCTGTGAGCTGGATATATTGTTGCGGCGCGCCCAGTCCCTCACGGCCGGCACCATCATGGCTACTACCGGCGTATTGTTCAGCACGGAACTGAAGATCGCGACCGGCGCCATCAGGCGAAATTGCGCCGAGGCAACATTGCGCGGTCGGCCCAGCAGTGTGTATGAAATCCAGCTCACCACCCCGGTATCAGCCAGAGCCTGGGCGACCACAAACAGCACTGCTACCGTCGCCAGACCTTCGCTCGCTGCGCCGGCCAGCGCCTCGGCGGGAGTGAGAATATTTGCAAATACCAGAATTGCAACGCCGGCAAGCAAGACGACATCTGCAGGTATGCGAGTAAAAATAAGCAACCCGAAGCAGCCGGTAATCAGCAACAAGGTCTGTATGGCTTCAGGCGAAAACATCATCAGGTCCGGCGCGTAAAAAAGTCAGTAAACTGGTCTATAAACTGACTCAGCGCATCGGCGGGCAAATCATTGATTCCGGCAGCCGCAGCACGCCCTCCGCCGGTTGGAAACTGCCTGCACAACTCGTCAGCACCCTGTTTGTTATTGAGCGGCGCGCGCACGCTGATCAGGTAGTTGCCATTGTCTTTGTGGGTTAATACGGCATGGGCGCGATCGGGGCTGCCATTTGCCAGGTCATTGCTATAAACACCGCTAACGCGCCGCGCCCAGGGTTTGTTAGGCAACACAAAAACCGCAGCGCTGTCAGTTGCGCTCTGCGGAGCAATAGCGCTCGCTGCCGACATGTCGGAATGATAGCCCTGCTCAAGCTTCTCAAAGGCCTCACGATTGTCATGAATAAAATCAAAGGGCGAATGGTAGCCCGCTACCTGACGATACAACTCTGCCGGATGAAAATGCAGATCCTCAAGGTTGGAGCCGTAACCGTTGTAGTTGATGTAAATACCGAGGTTTTCCAGGGACGCAAGCTGCGCCTCGCTCAACGATAGCGGTTTGGCAGCCGCCAGTGCACTCTGCCTCAAATTATCGCCAAAGGCGCCGGTAACGGCCCACTGCGCAAATTGCCCCTTCAGGTGCCCGTTCACCAATAAACTGGTACACACATCGGAGGCGGTATTGATCAATGTAGTCAATCCCGGCGATTCGGGAATGTCACCCGCGAAATGGTGGTCGGAATAAAATACCTCAGCCCCATTGTCCAGAACGCTTATCAGCGCCTCGCGGTTTTTATCCAATGAAACATCCAGCACCGTAATCTTATCGCCGGCCTGAGCGTTAACCTGCGCCAGCAGTTCAATGTCTCGCTTAACTCCGGTAATCAATTCGGCATCGCGGGGCTCGGCATTTCGCAACTGTACCAGCGAACAAATTCCGTCCGCATCCCCGTTAAAAACATCATATGCCGCCATAACTTAACCTTATTGTTCGAAGAACTGCCTGAAAAAATCCGCCACAGAATAGCACAGCGCTTACTCGCGCCCCAATTTAGCGTAAGCTTTACGTTAAATTACCATAAAAAAGCCGCCCGCAGGCGGCCTGTCTTAGATTGAATACTACCTAGCTTATTCCAGAACAATCTTGTCTTTGTTTTTTTCCAACACAATCGCGCCAACCCCACTCACTTCAGCCAACTGCTCAGCGCTTGTGAACGGCCCATGCGACTCGCGCCATTTAATTATCGACTGGGCTCTCACTTTACCAACTCCCGTTAGTACCGCAGCAATGGTATCGGCATCGGCGGCGTTGATATTAACGGTAGCCGGTAACTCTGCGGAAACGACAAAGCCTGAAGACAGCGCAACAGCAAGCAAAAGGTTTTTAAAGGCAGGGAAATATCTCATAACACACTCCTTTGTGTTTTTTTGTAGGCAGCCCAATCCGGGCTGGTAGTGATACTAGCGCGAGGCGATGCTCTCTGCAATCGCTCTGAGGCTGCCCAGAGGCTCTTCAGACCGGGTAATCGGCCTGCCAATGACGAGGTAGTCACTCCCCTGCTCCAATGCTTCTCTCGGGCTTGCAACCCGGCGCTGGTCTCCGTGTTCAGTGTTGGCCGGACGAATGCCGGGAGTGACAAGCAAGAAATCATTGCCCAGCGCCTTACGCAGGGCTCCGGCTTCATTGGCGGAGCAGACCACACCATCCAGCCCGCAGTCTTTGGCCAGCCCGGCCAATGCCTCAACCTGCTCCTGCAAACTGCGGGTAACACCGATGGCTGTCAGCTCTGCCTGCTCCATACTGGTCAGCACGGTAACCGCCGTGAGCAGCGGCGCATGGCTACCCATACCCTGAAGGGCTTCGCGCGCCGCATCCATCATGCGCGGACCACCGCTGGCATGAACATTGACCATCCA
>DIBR01000070.1:0-790 GCA_002415025.1 Spongiibacteraceae bacterium UBA5047 | reverse complement strand
TGAACATTGACCATCCATACGCCAAGCTCGGCGGCGGCTCGCACCGCGGCTGCCACTGTATTCGGAATATCATGAAACTTGAGGTCCAGAAAGACCTCGAAGCCTGCGTTCGTCAGAGCCTTGACCAGTACAGGCCCCTCCCGGGTAAACAGCTCCTTGCCAACCTTGACGCGACACAGAGCCGGATCAAGCAATTCAGCAAGACCCAGGGCCTGAGCTGATGTTGGGAAATCCAGCGCAACAATGATGGGCGAATCTGATGACAATGTTGAATCCTCTTTCGTTCAGCAGGCATTACATTCCGCCGAAGGGTTTTACTCAGTCGCCCTCGGCGCCCCGTATCGGAGCGGTGCGACCCCAGTGTTTGCAGCTTGGGCACAGCCAGTGCAGTTGCTGCCCGGAAAATCCGCAGTGGTCGCACTGGTAGCGCGGCTTTGCCGACAGCAGTTCACTTAGCATGCGCTGCAGCACTTCAAGGTTTTCGCGTGCAGACTCGCTCGCCTTGGGCGCCTGAAAATTGATTAGTTGCAACAGGCCACGCAGCGTCGGTCTGCGCTTGAGCTGCTGCGCCAAATAGGCTTCAGCCTGCTCTGCCTGCTGGTTGCTGTCGATAAGCTCGACCAGTTTCAGCAACAAAGCGGTGCTCGGGTACTCTTCGTAGCAAGCCATTAAATAGGTGATTAGCTCAAGCTCTTCCGATTGCTTGCGAAAGGCGCGGTGCAATGGCTCCAGTACCTCACCGATAAAAAGCCGGTTTTGATTAAACACCCGCTTAAAGGCTTTTATCGCC
>DIBR01000035.1:36138-36400 GCA_002415025.1 Spongiibacteraceae bacterium UBA5047 | reverse complement strand
AGGGAATTCCATCGCCATCGACGTCAAGGTAACGGCCGAAGCGTTCGTTCATATTCTCCAGCTCTTCTTCGGAAAACACCTTGCCGCGCTTGTATTCACGGCCATCGTCCCAGGTCAGCGGGTCAGACATCGTGTCGTTCATACCTAGATCAAGGTCGCTGAGCATAATAACCGGCGTTTGCAAGGTCTCTGCCAGATCAAACGCGTCGGCGGTCATGTCGAAACACTCTTTGGGTGTCGACGGGAACAGCAGCACCTGCTT
>DIBR01000035.1:0-35933 GCA_002415025.1 Spongiibacteraceae bacterium UBA5047 | reverse complement strand
TCGGCATACCGGTAGAAGGGCCGGCGCGCTGTACGTCAATCAGGACAGTAGGTATTTCCGCGAAATACGCCAGGCCCAAAAACTCACTCATCAAGGGAATCCCGGGGCCGCTTGTGGCCGTAAAGGCGCGGGCACCGTTCCAGCTCGCACCAATGACCATACCGATGGCGGCCAGCTCGTCTTCGGCCTGCACAATGGCGTAGTTTTTGTTGCCACTGCCCGGATCAATGCGCAGGCGTTTGCAGTATTTGTCGAAACCATCGACAACCGAGGTCGAGGGGGTAATCGGATACCAGGCCGCAACCGTGGCGCCACCGTAAATGGCCCCCAGCGCCGCAGCGGTATTACCATCAATCAGAATGCGGTCGCCAACGGCATCACGGCGCTCTACCCGCACACCCAGAGGGCATGTGTAGTTGTCGCGAGCATAGTGGTAACCCAGCTCCAGAGCGTGAACGTTCGGAACAATCAATTTTTCCTTGCCGCGAAACTGATCCGATACCAGACCGGTGAGCACATCAAATTCAATATCCAGCAAAGCCGCCAGTGCGCCTACATAGATGACATTGCGAAACAATTGGCGCTGGCGCGGATCGGCATATTCACGCTGGCAGATATCCATCAGCGGTATGCCAACGATATTGATATCGTTGCGCACCATACGAATATCGAGCGGCTTACTGGAGTCGTGCAGGAAATAGCCGCCGGGCTCGACTTCGCGAATGTCCTTGGCCATGCTCTGCGGGTTTACGCAGACCATAAAATCCACTCCGCCGCGACGGCCAAGATACCCTTTCTCACTAACCCGCACTTCGTACCAGGTGGGCAAACCCTGAATGTTCGATGGAAAGATATTTTTGGGGCTAACCGGCAACCCCATGCGGAACAGGGCCTTGGCAAACATATTATTGGCGCTGGCAGAGCCGGTGCCGTTTACGTTGGCGAACTTGATAACAAAATCGTTGACTGCTTCTATTCGTTTCATGGCTCTGCCCTACTGCCCCGCCTTGGTTACGGAATAATAAAATTTCTGCATATCCCAGGCTGCTGTCGGGCAACGCTCGGCGCACAACCCACAGTGCAGGCAGACGTTTTCATCTTTCACCATCGCCCTGCCCGTCGGCAGGTCTTCAGACACATAAATGTCCTGTGCAAGATTGCTGGCCGGCATTTTCAGATTCTGCCGCAGCACTTCTTCCTCCTGATTGACGGCAAAGGTCAAACAGTCTGTCGGACAGATATCAATACAGGCATCGCATTCAATACAACGATCTTCGGCAAATACGGTCTGCACATCGCAGTTGAGGCAGCGTTGAGCCTCTTTGAAGGCCGTTGCAGCATCAAAGCCAAGCTCCACTTCCAGCTTGCGGTCACTCAGGGTTTTTGACAGCTCGGCCTGCGGCACTACATAGCGCACGTCGTCTTCCACGCTGCTGTCATAGCTCCATTCGTGAATACCCATTTTCTGGCTGATAAGCGTTACACCCGGCGCGGGCCGCTCACTTACATCTTCGCCCTGACAAAAACGGTCTATCGAGATCGCGGCCTGATGACCGTGTGCCACTGCGGTAATAACATTTTCCGGGCCGAAGGCGGCATCGCCACCGAAAAACACTTTCGGATTTGTTGACTGGAAACTGGTCTCGTTCACGACCGGCATATCCCACTTGCCGAATTCGATACCAATATCACGTTCAATCCAGGGAAAACTGTTCTCCTGGCCAATGGCCATCAGCACATCGTCACATTCGATCAGTACAGGCTCTTCGTCGGTTGGCAGCAGCGACCGCTTCCCGCTTTTGTCATACACGGCTTCAACTTTCTCAAATACGATGCCGGTCAGCTTGCCGTCTTTAACCACGAATTCTTTCGGCACGTGATTATCAAGAATCGGGATGCCCTCGTGCATGGCATCTTCTTTTTCCCAGGTCGACGCTTTCATTTCCGCAAAGGGACTGCGCACCACAACCTTGACGTCATCACTACCCAAACGACGGGCGGTGCGGCAGCAATCCATAGCGGTATTGCCACCACCCAATACGATGACTTTTTTGCCGACCGATTCAATATGGCCAAAGGCGACACTGGCCAGCCAGTCGATACCGATGTGAATATTGTCGGCGGCTTCTTCCCTGCCCGGCAGGTTCAAGTCACGACCCCGCGGCGCACCGGTACCCACAAATACGGCGTCGTAATCCTTGTCCAGGATCGACTTGAGACTATCAACATAGGTATTGAACTGGGTCATCACACCCATATCGAGAATAAGGTTAACCTCTTCGTTGAGCACTTCTTCGGGAAGCCGGAAGGCCGGAATCTGGCTGCGCATAAAGCCGCCGCCCGCGGGCTGGTCATCGTAAAGGTCAATGGAATAACCCAGCGGCATAAGGTCGCGCGCTACGGTTAGCGACGCCGGGCCACCGCCAAGTAGCGCCACTTTTTTACCGTTTTTGGTTTTGGGTATTTCGGGCAAATACCGGGAAATATCATCTTTGTTGTCAGCGGCTACCCGCTTAAGGCGACAGATGGCTACCGGCTCTTGCTCCAGACGCCCACGCCGGCAGGCGGGTTCGCAGGGCCGGTCGCAGGTTCTGCCCAATACGCCGGGAAACACGTTGGATTCCCAGTTGACCATGTAGGCATCGGTATAACGTTGGGCGGCAATGAGGCGGATGTACTCCGGCACCGGCGTGTGCGCCGGGCAGGCATACTGACAATCAACCACCTTGTGAAAATATTCGGGGTCTTTGACGTCTGTTGGTTTCAATGGTCTTCCCGTTATCTGTCCTGTGACTTCCAGTGCCAGGGCAGCAGCGGCTTATGCCAAAAACTGCTTTACACCGGCCTAAACAGAACGATTACAGCACATTGATAGTGATAATTCAGCAAATAAATAGACTGGGAGGCGGGAAAATCTCGAAAGAAATCATTGGTATAAGGTAACAGCCATCCTGTAATAAATTGACAGGGAATGCAGCCTCGTGAAATTTAAAGACACAGAATCCGGCCAGCCGGGCACCTAGAACCAGCCGAAAAACCAGCCCCGGCTTTCCAGCTCTTCCCGGCAACTGGCCAGTTGCTGGCTATAGGTCTGCGAGCGCGCAGAAACTTTGTGGGCCACCCGCTTGAGCCACTCCTTATTGGCAAAGGTGCGGCGATTAAAGCCGCCGTGCCCTTCATGGTAAGCCAAATAGAGATGGTAGGTGTCCGCCGGGTTGATCTTGCAAAGCCGCTGAGACTGACTGTTGTACCAGCCAACGAAGTCGACGGCATCGTCAAAATCATCACGATCGGCACCGCGATTGCCGCTTTTATCAATATACCAGTCCCAGGTGGCATCCTTGGCCTGGGCATAACCGTAAGCGTCAGACAGCCGCCCTGCCGGAATTATCCAGAGAAAGTATTTTCGCGGCGGCCGCGCCTTGGCACGAAAGCGCGACTCCTGATGCATAATAGCCATCATGGTGGGAATAGGCGCACCCCAGTTTTTAGAGGCCTTCTTGGCATCGTCGTACCAGTCATCTTTTTCGCGGAAGATTTCGCAAATATTATCCACATTGCTCGGAGCACTGGCACACCCGCCCAGTAACGCGGCTACTAGTATTCCCAGTGCAAATCGTGTCATCAGCTGCGCTCCAAACGTTTGATAAATTCATCCTCGTCAATGATCTCGATACCCAGCTTTTCGGCCTTGGCAAGCTTGGAGCCCGCCCCCGGCCCCGCCACCAGACAATGGGTTTTTGCGGAAACACTACCCGCCACCTTGGCACCCAGTGCTTGCAGAGCCGCTTTTGCGTCGTCGCGTGTCATGCTTTCGAGGGTGCCGGTCACCACCCACGTTTGACCGGCGAGAGGCTGAGCGGCAGAGTCCGGCAGCTCAATATCCGGCCAGTGAACGCCCGCCGCGCGCAGCGATTCCACAACCTCGCGGTTATGCGGCTCGGCAAAAAAATGTTCAATATGCGCAGCCACTATCGGCCCCACATCCGGCACCGCCAACAAGGCTTCGCTATCTGCCGCCATAACCGCCTCCAGCGAGCCAAAATGCCGGGCAAGATTGAGTGCTGTGGCCTCGCCTACTTCCCGAATGCCCAAGGCGTAGATAAAGGCCGGCAAGCTGGTGGCTTTACTCTTTTCCAGAGCATCAACCAGGTTGGCGGCTGATTTCGTGCCCATCCGATCCAGCCCCGCCAGGGTTTGAGCGTCGAGGGCGTATAGCTCACCGGGGTGGCGAATCAGCTCTTTCTCTACCAGCACATCAACCAGTTTATCGCCCAGACCTTCGATATCCATCGCCTTGCGCGAGGCAAAGTGTTTGATCGCCTCGCCCCGCTGCGCAGCGCAGATCAAACCTGCGGTACAGCGCGTTACCGCCTCGCCTTCAACCCGTTCGGCGTCGCTGCCACACACCGGGCACGTGGCAGGCATGATTATTTCCTGCGCTCCGGAAGGCCGGCGGTCAAGCACCACCTGCACAATCTGGGGGATTACATCGCCCGCTCGGCGCACTATCACGGTATCGCCTATGCGCGCATCCAGCCGGCGAATTTCATCGACGTTATGCAAGGTGGCGTTGCTGACGGTCACTCCGCCGACAAAGACCGGCTCCAACCGGGCAACCGGCGTAATGGCACCGGTGCGCCCCACCTGGAATTCGACGTCCTGCAAGAGCGTGAGCTCTTCCTGCGCGGGAAACTTGTGGGCCACCGCCCAGCGTGGCGCGCGCGAAACAAAGCCCAGCGTTTGCTGCAGTGAAATATCGTCAACCTTGAAGACGATACCGTCGATATCATAGGCGAGCTGGTCACGCTTGTTCAGCAGGTATTCGTAGTAGCCCAGACATCCCTCTGCACCCATAACGGTCTGCAGCTCGGCGCTGACCCGAAAGCCCCACTCGGCGAGCAGCGCAAGATTCTCGCTGTGTTTCCGGCAGGGGCTGTTGTCACCGCGAATAGCGACCCCGTAAACACCGAGCTCCAGTGGCCGGCTGGCCGTTATCCGGCTGTCGAGCTGGCGCAAGCTGCCGGCCGCAGCATTACGCGGATTAACAAATACCTTTTCTCCCCTGGCGCGGGCAGCGTCATTCATAGCCGCAAAGCCGGCGCGGGGCATGTACACCTCACCGCGCACTTCCAGCTCCTCCGGCCAGCCGCTGCCACGCAAGCGCAGGGGCACCGAAGCGATGGTTTTAACGTTCCGGGTAATGTCTTCACCTTTGCGCCCATCGCCACGGGTGGCACCCCGCACCAGCACACCATCGCGGTACAACAAGCTCAAGGCAATGCCGTCGAGCTTCGGTTCGCAGGCGAATTCAATTGGCTGGTCGGTGCCGAGGCGAGTCTTTATGCGTTGCTCAAAGTCACGCAGGGCCTGCTCGTCGAAAACGTTATCCAGAGACAACATGGGCACCAGATGGGCAACTTCGTCAAACGCCGCAAGCGCCTCACCGCCAACGCGTAATGTAGGAGAATCAGAAGACTGCAGGTCGGGGTTTGCCTGCTCCAGTGCTAACAGCTCCTGAAAAAGGCGGTCGTATTCGGCATCGGGGATAGCAGGCTGATCGAGCACGTAGTAATTGTGGTTGTGCTCGGTCAGGGCTTCGCGCAGGGTTTCTATCCTGGCGCGAACATCAGCTTTACTCATTAGTGTCCGTCGTCGCAGTGAGAGCCCGTCATTCAGCCCGCCCCTTAAACCAGGGTGAGCTGACGACGTTCAAAATCGCGGATACGCTGCCGCAAGTGCTGGAGCGTCTGGGTTGTAACAACGCTGTGCGCTTCATCTTGCAACTCACAGTCGAGATTTTTTATCAGACATTGCGCGGTTTCTACCATGCAATCAAAAGCTTTAATGGGCTCTTTAGGCCCCGGCAGCTTCATGAAAAAGCTGACGCCTGGGCTGCTGAAACTATCCATGTCATCAAGATCAAAGGTGCCCGGCGCCACCATGTTAACTACACTGAACTGCTCTGCCCCTTCACCGCCCGGTTCCTCGTAGCGATGAAAGATGTCCATTCTGCCGTAGCGAACATCACAGGCCAGCAGTATCTGGAGCAAGGCGCTGCCGGTGATCAGCCCGCCGCCAGCGGCGACCACATGCAACACAATAATCTCGTCAGGCTCTTTGTTTGAGGGTTCAGGCTTGGTGCCACCGGCAGCTTCGCGGGCCGGGGCAGTCTGCTTGTCAGCAGGAGGCTGATTCAAATCGAGCTCGCGGGCTTCGGGCGGTGCTTCAGGCAAAGCCTCGCCCGGCTCATAGGCCAGCTCACCCAGAGAAGTAGCGGCATCAGCCGCGCCCTGCGCGTCGCTCACCATATCAGCACCGGAAGGGCCGTCAGCGCGCTCTTGCGGCAACTCGTCGGGAGCGTCGTCCGGGGCATCGCCCGCAGTCTCAACAGAATCCATCAATACCGGAACAGGGCCATCATCAGGCGAGGCTTTGTTTTGCCGCACCCGGTCGTCTTGTGCTTTTTCGTAGCTGGGAATGGTTTTGGAGCGAGACACCACGCGGGCACCTCCGCCCGGCAGCTCAGGATTGCTCAACTCATCGTCATCGTCGCGCTGCTTACCCGACAAACGCAACTTGTCGTTGTAACCAGCGCGTACGCGGCGATAGGCATCCAGTATAAAACCGGCAGCTACCAGGCTGCCGAGTATGATTAACCAGTCTCTTACGTTGAGTTCCATCGACCTTCCGTACTCTCCCCGCGGCTACTCAAAACCGATGAGCCGGTATTTTGTCACTGCTTGGATTCACTTGCCAGTGTTGCCCGGCCCGTAAAATACCAAAACCGCCGACCCGGCAGCCGCTTACAACGCAGCCATCTCGGCGGCTTCTTCGAGATCCACCGACACCAGACGCGACACACCCGGCTCATGCATGGTGACGCCCATCAGCTGCTCGGCCATTTCCATCGCAATCTTGTTATGGGTAATGAAGATAAACTGCACCTGCTCCGCCATTTCCTTGACCATACGCGCATAGCGCCCGACGTTGGCATCATCCAGTGGCGCATCAACCTCATCGAGCATACAGAAGGGAGCCGGGTTCAACCGGAAAATGGAGAATACCAGCGCGATCGCCGTCAAGGCCTTCTCGCCACCGGATAACAGATGGATGGTGCTGTTCTTCTTGCCCGGCGGGCGGGCCATGATGGCAATCCCGGTATCGAGGAGGTCGTCACCGGTCATCTCCAGCGAGGCGCTGCCGCCACCGAATACTTTCGGGAACAACTCCTGCAAGCCGGCGTTAACCTGATCAAAGGTCTCTTTAAAGCGGTTGCGGGTTTCGCGGTCAATCCGGCGAATAGCCGCTTCCAGCGTTTCAAGCGCCTCATTCAAGTCGTCGTTCTGGGCGTCGAGATAGCGCTTGCGCTCAGACTGAGACTGGTACTCATCGATCGCTGCCAGGTTGATAGCGCCAAGCCGCTCGATCCGGCGCCCCACCTGCTCCAGCCGGGACTGCCACTCGGTCTCGCCTGCCTCGTCTGGCAGGGCAGCCAGAATCTCATCGAGATCGTGCTGACCTTCAGCCAGTTGCTCCTGCAGAGTGCGTCGCCGCACCTGCAGCTCCTGATTGTTAAGACGTGCCTGCTCGAGCCGACCGCGAACCGCCTGCAAGCTGTTCTCAACCTCATTGCGGCGACGGTCAAGATCGCGCATCACGTGATCGACACTTTCTACATTGCGGCGCGCTTCGGTCAGCTCTTCCTCGACAACCAGACGCTGCTCAAGGCGCTCCTCAAGCTCTAGCTTCATGGCGTCTATCGGCTCGCTACTCTCGAGCAGCGATGCCTGCAATTCTTCGCGGCGCTTTTCCAGCTGGGCAACCTGATCATTGGCCCGGGCTATGGCCTGCCCCACCGAATCGAGTTGCGCACTCAGGCTTTGCGAGCGCATGGCCAACTGGTGCGCCTGATCCTTGTCGTGGCGGGCTTTTTGACGCGCCTGATCCAGCGTGGCGCGCAGCGTATCGCGCTCGAGCATCAAGGCCTCGCGCTGACCGGAATCACGCTCCATCGCCTCAATCGCTGCCGAAAGCACATTACGCGCCTCGCTGAGTGAAGCCTGCTCCTGCCGATACTGGCTGCGCTGCTCTTCAAGTTCAGTACTCAGACGCTCTCGACGGCTGATAATCTGTTCGATGCGGGCCTGATGGCCGCTCAATGTCGACTTGAGTTCACCGTACTGACGACCGTGCTGTTGAATGTCACGCTGGAGTTGATCGCGCCTGGATTCTGCTGCCTGAATAGACTCGCGGCGCGCCTGAATATCCTGGTCAATCGTCTGCAGCCGCTGCTCGGTAGCGGCCAGCTTCTCGGTTAAATCAGACAGTTCCTGCTGGCGCTTGATAACGCCCTGTTCGTTGTCGTCGGGCCGTGCTACCCGAATCCAGTTCGGCCCCAGCCAGATGCCCTCGCGGGTAATGATTGACTGACCTGCGCTCAGGTCGCGCCGGCGTGCCAATGCGTCTTGCAGGCTTTCTGCCGTTTCTACGGCTGCCAGAACCGATGCCAGTGTATTGCCAGCACCGCGCAATTTATGCGACAGACTCGCAGCATTGCCGGACGCCGCCACCTCGGTGCCGTCCACCAGCGTGAGCCGGCCGTTAGCAATATCGGACACAGAGCTCGCCAGATCATCGATGGCGCTAACACAAACCGCCTGTAACTGATCTCCGAGTACCGTTTCTACCGCCAGCTCCCAACCTGATTCCACATCAAGTTGCTCGGCAGCACGCGCGGCATTGGCCAGACCTTTTTCCTCAAGCCAGCTCTCAACCGACTCACCCTGCCCCAATGCTGCCTGTTGCAAAGCCTCCAGCGAGGCGCGGCGACCTTTCATGGTCTGCAGCTCACTGCGGGCTTTGTCCTGTTCATCACTCAGTTGCTGGAGGGTATCGCGTTGCGTGGCAATATCAGGCAGTAATTCGTCTAACTGCAGCTGGCGCTCCTCGCCCTGCAGTTCCATCTCTGCAAGCTGCTCGCGCAAAACTTCAATTTCTGCATCTTCATCAGACGCTACGAGGCTTTCGCTTTCAGCCTCCATTTTCTGAATCTTGTCCTGATGGCGCTGCAGAGTCAGCTCCAGATGCTGGATACGCGACTGCTGAACTTCAGCTTGCTGACGCGGCGCTGCTGCATTCTGGTTGAATTCGTCCCAGCGCTGCTGCCAGTCACCGTGCGCCTCTTCCGCCTCGGTCAATGCGGTCAGGGATTCTTCTTCCTGGGCCTGAGACAGCTCCAGCTCGGGCGTAATACTTTCCAGCTCTTCCTGCCAGTGCGCGACTTTCTCACTGTCACTGTCGAGGTGGGACTGGGCTTCCTGATAATCGCGGGTAACCCGAGCAAGGTCTTCATTGAGCTGGCGACCGCGATCCATCTGATGTTTGATGCTCTGCTCAACCCGGCTGATTTCTGCGCCCATGCTGTAATAGCGGCCCTGCACCTGATTGAGGGCATCATTTAACTGGGTCAGGCTGTCGCGCTGCTTCTCGCTGTCGGTTTCAATGGACTGACGCTGGGTAACGACCGACTCGACTTCAACTTCCAGCTCGCGTATCTGGGCGGCCCGGGTTTCAACCTTGTCGTTGATGCCGCGCCATTGCAAAGCCTGAAGCTGAGCTTTAAGAAGCCGCTCTTCTGCTTTGAATTCCTTATATTTTTCCGCTGACCTTGCTTGCCTCTCAAGGTGCTGAAGCTGGCGTTCCATTTCGTCGCGCAAGTCAGTCAGCCGCTCCAGATTTTCACGGGTACGGCGCATCCGGCTCTCGGTTTCGCGGCGGCGCTCCTTGTATTTGGATATCCCTGCAGCTTCTTCAATGAATACCCGTAACTCCTCCGGCTTGGATTCGATCAGGCGTGAAATCATGCCCTGCTCGATAATGGCGTAGCTACGCGGCCCCAACCCGGTGCCCAGAAAAATATCGGTGATATCGCGACGGCGACATTTGGTGCCGTTCAGGAAATACTCGGAGGTGCCCTCGCGGGTCACCTTTCGTTTGATGCCAATCTCGCTGAAACTGGCATATTCGCCACCCAACTTGCCGCTGCTGTTATCGAAAACCAGCTCAATGGAAGCCTGCCCGACCTCCTGACGGTTGACCGAACCGTTAAAAATAACGTCGGTCATGGACTCGCCACGCAGGTTTTTTGCTGAGCTTTCACCCATCACCCAGCGCACCGCGTCGATAATATTGGATTTTCCGCAGCCGTTCGGCCCGACAACCGCTGCCAGGTTGCTGGGAAAGGAAACCGTGGTCGGGTCTACAAAAGACTTAAACCCCGCCAACTTGATGCATTTAAGGCGCATAGAAATGACTACCAGATAGTGTCGTATGTGATTGATATTATTGTAGTGATGGCTAAATAATGTCGCGGTGGCGAAGCGCATTGCCAACGCGACAAAAAACTTCAGCTAGTGTAGCGATTATTCAGGCATGGCTCTACGCCGGGCAGGCATTTTTTTCCCGCTTGCGACATCGGCCGCACGGCCGTCTCGCCGGAATTAGCCCGCACGCCGGCCTGCTCAACCGAACAGGCCGGTGCTAGGGAATTCGGGTGTCCAGCACCAGCTCTACCGGTGCATCGAGATCCCGCCAGGTGATCGCCTCCGAGCTACCCTCGACATCCCCGCTAGCGGCCGAGACGGTGCCACTTTGGGAGAAACGCGCGGTCAGCTTTACGCTTTCAAACTGATCAAGCGTCATATCCGGTCGCATCGCGTCCTGTGGAGTCAGCGTAAATTCCTGGGGCCAGCTGGCATCCGCATTCTGGGGCTTGCGCACCACGGCCAGCGGAAAACCCGGCCCCTGCGCAGCCTTGGCAAACACATACAGCACACCGCTGCGGGGAAGCTCATGCGCACCTTTGCTAATTCTGACCCGAATACCTTCCACCGCACTTTCATCAGAACCTTTCCGGGCAACCCCGCCCGCAGAGACCATTTGCTTGGCCCGCGCCAGGGCATGGCGAATCACATCAGCCTGCGGAGCATCAGGGGAAATATTGCGCAGCAACAAAGACCAGTGATCAATGGCTGCCGGGTAATCCTCTCGATCAAAGGCATCGATGCCCAGCATACCCAGCGCGGTGGTCTGGGTCGGATCCAACTCTACCGCCCGGCGCATTAGTGCACGCGACTCATCGTCAAGTTTGCGACCATTTTGCAGAAACAAGGCCTGCGCCAGCTGCGCCATAATCATTGCGCTGCCCGGCTGGGCTTGCAGAAGCTCTCTGTAGTGCGCTACCGCTGCAACAAAGTCTCCCTGCTCTACCGCCAGCTGCGCACGCCAGAAACGCAGGTCGACGTTATCCGGCCGAAACCTCAGGCTGGTATCAATCGCCTGCGTCAGATCACGCAGGTCGTCGCCGCTCAAGCTTTGCTTACCCGAAAAATTTTGCTGCAAGGTGTAAAAACGAAGGTCTGGCCAGCCGCCAATTTGCCGATATACCACTGCACTGGTTGCCACAACGCCGAGCAAGATAACAATCACTAGAACGCTGGAATGGCGTGCCTTTTTGCCCGTAGGATCGGCGCCGGATGCGACCCCTTCGCCTTCCGTTTCGGCCAACAACTGCCGCTTCAGGTCGGTTTCCAGCTGAGCATAGTTGTCGTCGTCGAGCGTACCCCGCTCTCGCTCCGCCTCTAGCTCGGCGAGCCGTTGCCGAAATACGTCCGCGTTGCGATCACCGTCCACGCCGAGCGGCACTGACCGATCAGCGCGCATGGCCCACCAGAGGCTTATTAATGCAAGCACCACCAATAGTGACAGTACTACCAACAGTTCAGTCACCACCTTGCTGCTCCAATAGATCGTCCAGGTTCTTTTGCTCGTCGGCGCTAAGAGACTGCGCGGCCAGCGCTTTGCTGTCGGCACGCGACAGGCGCCACCAGATACCCAAGCCCAGCAGTACCAACACCCCCGGCCCCAGCCACAAGGCCAGCGTCTCCAGGGTAAAGCGGGGGCGATAAAGAACAAAGTCCCCGTAGCGATCAAGCATATACTGCAAAATTTCCTGATCCGACGAGCCGCTGTTGATCAGGCGATATACTTCGTTGCGCAGATCTTCGGCAATGGGTGCGTCCGAGCCCGCCAGATTCTGGTTTTGACATTTCGGGCAGCGCAGCTCCTCAATCAACGCCTGATAGCGGCGCTGATCAACCGCGTTTGCAAACTCGTAGGTCTCGACAACGGCCGCGGCATGGTGGCTAGCCAGCATCAAAACAAGCAGCAGTACGTGCGAAACCAGCCTCATTGCCCCGCCTCGCTTTTCAAGCGGGTTATCAACGGTACAAAACGCGCCTGCCATATGGCCTCGTCCAAACCGCCCTGATAGCGCATATGAATAACACCCTGCCGATCAACCACGAAGGTTTCCGGAGCGCCGGTTACGCCAAGATCAAGCCCCAGTTTGCCGGCGCTGTCGACGATATTCACCTCAAAGGGGTTGCCCTTATCCAGCAGCCAGCGCCGCGCTTTGTCGCTGCTGTCCTTATAGTTAATACCGAACACGCTCACTTCCCCGCGCCGGGCGAGATCAACCAGAAAGGGGTGCTCATACAGGCAGGTCGGGCACCAGGTCGCCCACACATTCACAATACTGACCTTACCCTGAAACAGGCTGGGAGTGACCGTATCACCGCTTAGCAAACCGGGTAAGGCAAAGTCGGGAAAGGCTTTGCCAATGCGGGCAGACGGCAGCTCTTTGGGGTCATACTCGCCGTCACTTACCCGTGTTTCCACACCAAAAAACAATAGCGCGAGGGCGATAAAAATAATCAGCGGAATAAACAATTTCAGTCGCGCCACACTAAACCTCCAACGCCTTTTTCGCACGTTCCGGCAAACGGTAGCGCTTGTCCATAACCGCAAGCAGCCCCCCCAGCGCAATCAGCGCTCCGCCAAGCCATATCCAGCGGACCATGGGTTTGTAATGCACACGTACCGCCCAGGCCGAACCCTGCAAGGGTTCGCCGAGGGCCACATAAATGTCCCGCATCAAACCCGCATCAATACCGGCTTCGGTCATCACCTGCTCCTGCCGCGCGTGGTAACGTCGCTTTTCGGGATGGAGCTCTGCAATAAAACGACCGTTGCGACTCACACGCAAGTCGCCACGCGTGCCAACATAATTGGGCCCGCGAATTGCCGAGGTACCGTTGAATTGCACGCTGTAGCCCGCAAGCTCCAGACTCTCGCCCTGATCAAGGCGCAAGTCGCGTTCGCTGCTGTACAAACTGACCACCGTAACGCCAATAACAGCGCAACCAAATCCGATATGGGCACAGAGCATCCCCACATATGACAATCGCAACCGCTTTAGGCCGACGACCAAATTCGCTGCGTGGCGAGTTTGATGCAGGAGACTGCGAACACTGGCAAAAATCAGCCAGCTACCCAAAAACAGGCCAAAGGCCGCACCGGGCAGCCAGCTGCCCCACAGCAGAGGCAGCAAGCTTCCCGCAATAACCGCGAGCACCAGCGGTGAGCGAATGAGTTCGGTTAAACCCCGCGAGTTCTTCCACTGGCTGAACATGCCGATGCCGGTCAGCACGCCCAGGGCGCCGGCCAGCGGAACGAACATGGCATTAAAGTACGGTGGTCCGACGGAATATTTCCCCTGCCCCAGATAATCCATGACGAGAGGGAACAAGGTTCCTAACAACACAACCAATGCGGCGCAAACCAACAGGATATTATTGGCGAGCAAAAGCGACTCACGCGACACTTTGGCAAACACCGGCTTAAAGTGAGCCTCCGGTGCGCGCAGCGCGTAGAGCGTGAGGGAGCCGCCAATGACGACAAACAGAAACGCCAGGATATACAGGCCACGCGTCGGGTCGGCTGCAAATGAATGCACCGAGGTCAACACCCCGGAGCGAACCAGAAAGGTACCCAGCAGACTGAGCGAAAAGGCGAAAATCGCCAGTAGCAAGGTCCAGTTCTTAAACGCGCCACGCTTTTCGGTGACTGCCAACGAATGCACCAGCGCAGTACCCACCAGCCAGGGCATAAAGGAGGCATTTTCGACCGGGTCCCAGAACCACCAGCCACCCCAACCCAGCTCGTAATAGGCCCACCAGCTACCAAGCGTAATACCTGCGGTGAGAAAGGCCCAGGCGATATTCGTCCATGGCCGCGCCCAGCGCGCCCAACTGGCATCAAGCTTGCCGCGAATCAGCGCCGCAATGGCGAAAGCGAAGGCGACCGAAAATCCCACATAACCGAAGTACAGCATCGGCGGATGGATCACCATGCCAAAATCCTGCAGCAATGGATTCAAATCCTGACCATCAGCCGGAGGCGTAATCAGCAGCCGCTCGAATGGGTTGGACGTAAACAACATAAAGCTTAAAAAGCCTATCGCCACCGCACCCATAGTCGCCAGCACTATTGCTTTGACCGGATGCGGCAGTTGCTTTCCGGTCACGGCCACTGCCGCGGTCCAGCCGGCGAGTATCAACGCCCACAATAGCAGCGAGCCTTCGTGACCACCCCACAGTGCCGTGAATTTATAGTGAACCGGCAACTGGCTGTTGGATTGCTGGGCGACGATAGACACCGTGAAATCGTCCAGCAAAAAGGACGCCGCGAGACAGGCAAAGGCAATAGCTACAAACAGAAATTGCAGGACTGCCAGTCGCGGCGCGCTCAACATTAATTGTCGATTGCCAAGATAGTAGCCACTGGCAGGCAATGCGAAGAGCAGCAACGAAAAGCAAAATGCGATGATTAACGCGAAGTGACCAATTTCAGGTATCAAACTCAACCCTCCGGGCGCGCTTTCTCCAGCGCATCACTGACTTCCGGCGGCATATAGTTTTCATCATGCTTGGCCAGTACCTGGCTGGCGCGAAAAACGCCCTGATCATCGAGCTGACCGGCAACCACAACTCCCTCGCCTTCGCTGAACAGATCGGGGAGTATTCCGGTGTAGGTCACAGGCACATTGGCCTGATAGTCGGTCACAATAAAGCTCACATCAAGGCTATCGGCCGCTCGCTGGATGCTGCCTTCAAGCACCATGCCTCCCGCGCGAATATCACGCCCCACGGGCGCTTCGCCGGCGGCAATAGCCGATGGCGGATAAAACAGATTGATATTTTGCCGCAGGGCGTATCCGAGCAGTGCAACGGCAAGACCCGCCGCCATTACAATAAACAGTACAATCATCAGTCGTTGTCGGCGTAGCGGGTGCATCAGTTCTCCCCGTCAGTCAGGGAAGTTGCGCTCGCATTAAGGCGGCGGTAGTAAGCTCGCAAATTGCGTGACTGCTGTTGTCTGGTGCGCAGCGGCACCCAGAGCAATGCCAGAAGTGTGGCAAGCGTGATGCCATAGGCAGCCCAAACGAAAGGCCCATGCCCCGCCATTGCCCATAGCTCTTGAATATTGTTGAAGTACATCTTTACCCTCAAACCTTGGAGTCAGCCAGAATCAACTCACGTACCCAGCGCGTATTGCGCTCGCGATTCAGAATTTCGTTGCGCACAAACAGCAGCAGACTGACGGCAAAGAAACTGTAAAAGCCGATAATCGTCAGAATGAGCGGGCGCAGCATGCTCGGATGAATGCTCGATTCACCGGTAAAACTGATGCTCGCGGGCTGATGCAGGCTATACCACCACTCTACAGACCAGTAGATAACCGGAATGTTCACTGCACCGACCAAAGCGAGAATTGCACAGGCGCGGCCAGCCGCTTCCTTGTTATCAAACGCCTCGTACAGAGCCAGCACGCCGACGTAGAGAAAAAACAGAACCAGCACGGAGGTAATACGCGCATCCCACACCCACCAGGTGCCCCAGGTTGGCTTGCCCCAGATGGCGCCGGTGACCAGCGCCAAAAATGTCAGCGCAGCCCCTATTGGCGCGCAGCATTTCATTACCATGTCCGCCAGTTTGATGCGCCATATCAGGCTGATAGCACCCGCCACAGCCATCACCATATACCCCGCCATGGCCACCGCCGCAGCGGGCACATGAATATAAATAATGCGGAAGCTGTTACCCTGCTTGTAGTCCGGCGGTACAAACAACAAGCCCCATGCAACACCTGCGACCAGCGTTAGTGCAGTTAACACCGCCAGCCACGGCAACAGGCGGCCGCTCAGCTGATAAAACCAGCGTGGCGAACTCCATTTGTGAAACCAGCCCCACATAAAAACCACTCTAACCCATGAAAATATGCACCCATTCCAGGCGCGGTAGTATACCTCAAGCTACTGGTCGAGGCTTACTCTCAAGGCCCCGGCAATGGCCAGCGGCGCCAACGCAAGCGATAACAGCGCCATTGCGGCCAGCAAGGCCAGGGGGGAAACACTGTCCATTCCCTGCACCGCCCGCTGCACAGCCGCACTACCAAAAATAAGTACAGGCACAAACAACGGCAACACCAGCAACGAAAGCAGCACGCCACCGCGCTTCAAGCCAACGGTCAGGGCAGCCCCGATCGCAGCAATAAAGCTCAACACCAAACTACCTGCCGCAAGACTCAAGACCAACACCACCAGACCCGATGAAGGCATTTGCAGCATGAGAGCCAGCAACGGCGCAAGCAGGGTCAACGGCAGGCCCGTCAACAACCAGTGACCCAGCGTTTTGATCAAAACAATCAGATACAGCGATACCGGGCTGAGCAATACTTGCTCCAGCGTGCCGTCCTCAAAGTCGCTGCGAAACAGGCTGTCGCTGGCCATCAGCACTGACAGCAATGCCACAATCCACAAAATTCCGGGCGCCATTGTCGCCAGCAATTGCGGCGAGGGCCCCAGGCCCAGAGGAAACAGTGCGCAGACCATCAGGAAGAAGAACAAGGGGTTTGCCAGTTCTGCACGGCTGCGCAGCATTACCGTGAGCTCACGCCTTAGCAAGGCCCGGCACAATCCCGTCAGTGTCAAGGGATTCATCGACTTCCCTCGAGCACGATGCTCTGAAGCGGCGTTACCGTCGTTAAGTCATGATGCGTGGTTAGCACCACTGCCCCGCCCTGCGCAGCAAAATCATTGATCCAGCCCTCAAGCTCAAGCACGGCGGTTTTATCCAGAGCGGTGAAGGGTTCGTCGAGCATCCATAAAGAAAGCGGCGCGAGAAACAGGCGCGCTAACGCGACTCTGCGCTGCTGCCCTGCCGACATCTGCCTGCAGGGCACGTCTTCGTATCCAGTCAAGCCCACCTGCGCCAAGGCAGCCTCAAGTATGCCCGCTGAAACCTGCCGGCACTGCAGCGCTGCCAGCCACTCCAGGTTTTCGCGGGCAGTGAGAGTCATTTTGATCGCCGGAGAATGACCGAGAAACAGACTCTGCTGTTGCAGCAAGGGCCGGCAGCGGCTCGTCAGCAGCTCGTCGTTAAAGCGGATATCGCCTTGATAGCCCGAATACAAACCGGCAAGCACACGCAACAGACTGGTTTTACCGGCGCCATTCGGGCCCTCGATACGGAGCACCTCGCCCGGTTTGACGGCGAAGGATAGCCCGCTCACCAGCTGGCGACCATCCCGCTCAAATCCGAGACCTGAAATGTCAAGAAGCGACTGCAAGCGAGATTGCTCCTTCCCGAGAAAAAAGCGCGATTATAAACGAGCCTGCAGAAAAGTGTTTGGCGTCATCGGCCAATCAGGCCCTGAATTACGCCCCGTCAACGACCAGACCGGGAAATGGCGCCCGGCCCTCACCACACATTTGCGCTCTTTCAGCGTCAACAAGGTACTGGTCGGCGCGCTCAAGACGCTCGCGTAGCGAGAGCGAATATGCGGGCATTACCCCCGATAGACGGGCCTGCTGAATCAGATCGATACTGGCGCCAACCGCGTCGCCGAGCAGGCCGAGCAGTGCCGGACTGGGGAATACCACCTCACGGGTAACCCCTTGCACAATGCGCTCGGCTTTCATGGAGCAGCAATACAGGCTATCACAGCCAGACATCTGCGCAGCGCCGCCTTTCAGCGTATGAAAACCGCGACGTAAATCCTCGTAGGCCGTTTCGGCAAGGCTGCCAGCAGCCAGGGCCTTAACAGCGGCGAGCATTTCTTGTCCCAGAGCTTCAACCTCATCGAGAAAGAAAGACCATAGATCCGGGTCTTCTTCAGTTGGTCTCATCTTTATCCGCCGCAGCCGCCTCAAGTGGACCCTGCCCGGTGCGAGCTAGAATCGCGCTTATTTTGCTCTGCAATACCGCAGCACTGAAGGGTTTGACCATATATCCGTCAACGCCGGCTTTTGCTGCTGCAACTATTTTTTCCCGGTTTGCGTCTGCGGTAACCACCAGCACCGGCAAGCGACACAAGGTGCTGTCCGCGCGCACCGCCCGCAACAGATCGAGCCCCGACATGCCGGGCATGTTCAAATCTGTAATCAGAAATTCATAGTCTTCATTGTGCAACATCGGCAATGCAACCGTGCCATCTTCCGCTTCATTCACGTCCTCATAGCCAAGCGTATTGAGAAGATTTTTTATTATGCGACGCATCGTTGCGAAGTCGTCGACAACCAGAATTTTCATGCCTGTACTCGTCAGTCGCTGCTGCAGGCCCAGCCTACATAATGATTTGAAGTAATATGGGGAGCCTACACTGCCAAGCTCGGGAACAACAGCGCGAGCCAAAGGGCAGACAAAAAAAAGACCGTCTCGCTGTCGCGAGACGGCCCATACCTCTCAATATACGCCAAATCATGGCGCCAACCTGGACGGAGCGGTCGCCAAAGCGACGCTACGCGTACCACTAAAACAAAACCGGAATTTTGGGCCGCCACCAATTACCCTGCAGTAAACCATGGCGGCTTTGCGTTGAAAGCAGCATCAGGTTTTTATTGTTTGCGCGACCTGATTGATAGGCGCGATGGCCAGCCTGTCAATATGGAGTATAGACAAGAGGTGGCAGAATTCTGCCGCCTGGTTCACGCCTGTTTAGACTGTATGGGAATATGAAAGCAAATTGAAAGAAGCTACCCCTCACTACGCAGCGATTTGACCCGATCCGCCGCCGATGCGAGTTCAGTCAAGCGAATACCCAATTGCTCGTTCACAATGACAACCTCTCCCTTGGCAATAAGGCTGCCATTCACCAATACATCCAGAGGTTCACCTGCGAGCCGGTCCAGCTCTACAACCGCGCCCTGGTTGAGGTTGAGCAGGTCTCGCACTGATAATTCAGCAGACCCCACCTCCATGCTGATACGCACCGGAATATCCATAACCAGATCCAGGCTGGCGGCGCTACTGGTGACCGCGAGCGACGGTTTGTCGTCGGCGCTACCGTCCCATGCCTCAAAACGAGAGGATTCGGCCCTGGTCTTGCGCTGGCGCTGTAACTCCTCGAACTCGTCCATCACTTACTCCTCTTCCCTTTGCACCTTGACTGCCCAGTGTCCGCCATACACACCCGTACGCACACGGTGAACCGGTACCCCTTCAACGGTGAGCTCGGACCCCCGGCGCGTATCCAGAGGGATAAAATCCCCGACTGACAACTCCGCCAATTCCTGCAGCGTTAGATCCTTTTCCGCAACCCGGCAACGCGCCTCCACCACAATCCGCGACAACTGGTGTTCAACTGCGTTTCGCCACAAACGGTCAGAATCTGCGTTGTTACCTCGCAATATAGCGTCGAGGCTATCGCGCACCGGATCAAGCATTGCCTCCGGCATGACCAGTTGCAGCTCACCGCCCGCTCCACCAATATTCACCTTAAAGCTGCTAACAACAACATTTTCGCCGGCGTCGACAATCGTCGCCATCGAAGGATTCAGCTCGCTGCCCTGAGGTTTGCAGGAAAACTCCAACACGCCCCGCCAGATCTCCTCAAGGTCGCGATACAGCCTCTCCAACAAGCGCGACACGATATGGCTTTCGGTTTCGGTAAACTCCCTGCCCTCAATTTTACTATGACGACCACTGCCGCCAAAAAAATAGTCAACCATCCTGAATACCAACCGGGCATCCAGCACAATCAGCGCAGAGCCTTTCAGTGGCAGCAGGCTAATGAGGTTGAGGCTGCTCGGCACGTAGAGCGAGTGCAGATAATCACCGTACTTTTGAGTAACAATTGCCTGCGCAGCAACATCAATATCCTGTTGTAACAAACCGGCAAAATTCAGTCGCAGGCGCCCGGCGAGGCGCTGATTCAATGACTCCAGCCCACTCAGCCGACCGCGCACAATCCGCTGCTGGCCGCAAAGATCAAAGGTTCGCACCCCGACGGCGGTATTCGCCCGCTGCGGCACCTCTTCATCGACGCTGGCGACCTGATCCAGCAGAGCGTCAATTTCGGACTGGGAGAGTATATCTTTCATCTATTTCACCAACGCCGGGTCGGCCAGTCGCAGCTCGCCACCAACAACGATATCGCCCGCAGCCGCCATACGTCGCACCAGCGCCAACACATCGTTAGCCGACTGCTGGATTAAATCCGCCCCCACGCCGGCAAACTGCCTCAGCAAAGGCCTGACCGCTCTGGCCCGGGCTTTAGGCAGGCGCTGCATGAAACCTTCCCGGGTATCAGGCTTGCAACTGAGCAAGGCCCGTGACAACAAATCATCGGGCAGTTGCTGCAAAACTTTTTGCCAATCGCCGGTGGTGAGCGCGAGCAAATCATCCATGGTAAACATCTGGTCCTGCAGCAAGGCCGCCAACGACTGATCGCGGCGATAGATGTCCTGCATTAACGACTCGGCCCAATCTGCCGACACCGACTTGAGTATGGCAGCCGCCTGTCTTTGGCCCGGGCGACCGGTGTGTGTTGTACGAGATGGCGAGGCCAGCTTTTTTTCTATTAACTCGCTAACAGCTTCAACCGCCGCCGGCTGCAATTTGTCCAACTCGGCAACGCGCATCAAGACATCCGCGCGAACGCCTTCCGGCAAGCGCTCCAGAACCTGGGTAGCCTTGTCCAGATCCAGGCTGGCCACCACAATCGCCTGCAACTGCGGGTGCTCACTGCGAATGAGATCCGTTGTGGCATCCACGTCCAGCCATCTCAGGTTTTCCAACAGCGGCGCGCTGCTTTGTAAATCAGAAAACCCGGAAATCAGTCGCGAGCGCTTTTCGCCCAGAGCAGTTTCAAACAGCCCGTGCATGTCCCATTCCGACCTCACACCGAAGCCGGTCGCTTCCTGCACATCAGTGAAAAATTGGGCGACAGCGTAGCGCAGCACGGTACGCCGCACCCGCGCAATACGCACCATGATGTCGCCGAGAATCTGCAGCTCCCGAGGCAGAAAATGCTGGATAACCACCGCAGCATCGTCTTTCGGCAGGCTCAAGAGAAGCACCGCTGCCAACTCCCGCTGAGTCATGCCCCCGCTCTCGGCAGACGCCGTGGCCGCTGGTCGCATCCACATACGCAACACCTGCGCGACGCGCGCGGCATCGTCCACAGCGAGCTTTCTGAAATTGTCGAGATCTGAATCCAGCTGGTCCCGGTAGTGATTGCGCTCTCTCGCCATTGGTCCGAAATACCACACACTGACCGCACCCAGACCAAATAACAGCACGCCACCAATAACGATCAAGACGGGCGAAAGTGTGGGGCCGTCACCGCGATACGACGCCGGCTCGCTCTCGGACAGAGGCAGAGAGCTCAGAATGAAGGCGCTCGGAGCTGTCAGATTGACCCCAAGCGTTGCTCCGATAAGTTTTCTGAGTTCCGATTCACTGTACTCACCGCGAAAACGGCGGTCGACCACCAGCAACACCCGTACACCGGTTTCGGCGCGGGACACTTCAGCGTGATAGCCATTTTCCCCAAACACCGAATCCAGCACCGACAGGAGTCTCTGGCGCGCCATATCGAATTCACGGCGACTGTCCACTTCGCCGGAGCCCAGTGGCTGAGCCTGGAGGTGCGCCCCGCTGACGGCGCAGAAAAGCACCAGCAGGAATAGAAAGCTCTTTAACGGATTCACTCTTCGAATTTCCGCCTCTGGTTTTCGGAAAGCCTTATGAAACCAGCCCCTACATTGCTTTTTTAATGAAGAAGCTGCAGTCAAGCATAACGCTCGAAACCCGCATACACCAGCTTATTCAAGGCGCTAGCCTATATTGATGGCCTTGATAGCCGACAAGCTCGGGCGCTGGATCGTCAGATTCTTGAAGTCGAACAGCTCGCCGTCGGCCAACTGCGAGAGCGACACATTACCAATAGCCGTAAAAATGGAGTCCAGGCGGCCGGGATACTGCTTCTCCCAGTCGGCCAGCATCTGCTTAACCGCCTGACGCTGAAGGTTTTCCTGAGAGCCGCACAAATTACAGGGAATAATCGGAAATTCCTTGAGGCTGGCGTAAGCCACCAGATCCGATTCCTTGCAGTAGGCAAGAGGCCGAATCACGATATTCTGCTTGTCGTCACTCAGCAGCTTGGGCGGCATGGCCTTGAGCTTGCCACCAAAGAACATATTCAGAAACAGCGTTTCCATGATGTCGTCGCGATGATGCCCCAACGCTATTTTGGTGGCGCCAATTTCGCCGGCAAAGCCGTAAAGCGAGCCGCGCCGCAGCCGGGAACACAGGCCGCAGGTGGTTTTTCCTTCGGGGATGACTGATTTGACGATGCTGTAGGTGTCTTTCTCGAGAATATGGTACTCAATGCCCAGTCGCTCCAGATACTCGGGAAGCACCTCCTCCGGAAAACCGGGCTGTTTCTGATCCATATTCACGGCGACCAGCTCAAACTCGATCGGCGCACTTTTCTGGAGATTCATCAGAATATCCAGCATGGCGTAGGAATCTTTGCCTTGTATCCGGTAAGAAATCACAATAAGCACGATAAATTTCGAGGATAAAACAATTTTTCCATTATAAAGCAATAAGATAAGAAACAATTTACCCACACATATTGGGATATTTTTTTACAGCAATCTATTATTTCGTAAAGCACGAAACGGGGGCCCAATAGTAAGGGCTAAGAATGGGTCATACTGCCTAAATATCCTTTACAAATCTGAAGTCGAGCCAGCGGCTCTAATAGCGGCCTAATATAACTCTCTACCGGCGACCACCTACCAAAAGCGTATCGATTCACCCATAACTTGGCCGCTTTGGCCATCTTATGGTAGAAACCCGTGATGGCCAATTTATGGTAGGTCAGTTCCTGCCCAACGCAAGTAAAGTCGGCTGCTGGTAATAAGCGGACGGCTGGCCTGGACATCAATATGGCTGGTAGCAGCTCTTTCCAGACATTCCAACTATTTCGCTGGCGTGCCTGCTCCCGACCCATAGCAGCCATAGCGCGAACAGCCACGACTGGTTAAGGCGTGGCAATTAGACAACCCTGCGGCGTTCATGGCGTCATACTTTACGAATCATGGGTAGCTTTATCCACCCGCGCAGAACTGGTACGGGAATGCGCAAACCCTCTTCAGGTTTTAACTCAAAGCCAGGGAGCACGTCTACCAGATGCTCAAAGGCTATTTGTGCCTCAAGTCTTGCCAGGGCTGCACCCATGCAAAAATGCACTCCCTTTCCCAGTGACAAATGATCATTAGGGCTTCGCTCAATAATGAAACTTTCCGGGCTTTCAAAATGTCTCTCATCCCTGTTGGCTGAGGCGAACATTATCCAGACATTGTCATTTTCCCTAAGTTTCTTCCCTTTGTATTCAATATCTCGAGTTACTCGACGGAAGAGCCCATTTACCGGCCCTACGTAGCGAAGTGCTTCTTCGACAAATTGAGGAATCAGTGCTTTATTATTTTTCAGCTTCTCAAGTATCTCGGGTTGCTCCTGGAGTACAACCGCAGCGTTTGTTATTAAATTCGTGGTTGTCTCGTTGCCGGCAATCCACAACAATTTACAAAACCCTAAAAGTTCATTCGGCTTTAGCTGCTCGCCATCTTCATCGGCCAATTTAACGAGCGACGAAATCAGGTCACCTGCAGGGTTGAGTCGTTTTTCCTCAATGATTTCGGATAAAGTGTCGTTCATTTCAGTTGTGGCGTTAAAACGCTGTTTTTCTGTATAGCTTCCGCCGACACCAACTCCCAATGCCTCATTCCAAAATTTAAGCCGCTCGTAATATTCCAACGGTATTCCTAAAAGCTTTGCAATAACTGCCACCGGTAATGGACTTGCAAAATCTTTGTAGAGGTCTAACTCTCTTCCTTCGGAAGATTTGTTTTGTAAGTCAGAAATCAATTGATCGGCGATTCCACTTATCTCAGATTCCAATTGCGTTATGCGGCGCGATGTGAAGCTTCTGGCAAATATAGAGCGCAACCTGGTATGTTCTGGCGGGTCGTTTTGAATCATCGGCAAAAAGCCTACTACGTCCTCAGCTGAAGCATCATCCATTCGCAAACCACCGCCAGGGCCGCTCGAAGATGAAAAGTCTTCCGGCCGCTTTGCGAAATTATCCACGTCCTCATAGCGAGTAACCACCCAAAAGTTGAATTCCTCGCTCCAATACAGCGGGGCTTCCTCTCTCAGCTGTTGCCAGTACGGCTCAGGATTGTCGATATAATTCGGATCCAGCATGGGAAATAATTGTGTTGCCACGGCCTTCTAGCTCCTGCTAATCAATGTGTCGGACTTTCCAACTCCAAATATAGCAATAGAAACCTTGCGCTAAAATAGGTATATCTGACCGAATGATGGAGATGTGTGATCTGGACGCGCACCGCCTTTAAAGGGGGGCTTTCATGGTTTTGGCAACCCGATGTATCCCGCAGGTTTCTCCGACTTCGCGCAAATCCAGGAATACCCGTGGGGAGCCATAAACGCCCCGGCTTGCTGCATACGATGACCGGGTTAAGCCGGCACCCATAAATCTTCCATTGCCCCATCAGATAGCGATATTTGCGGCCATTGGTAGAAGCCGGCTCGTGCAACATTCAGTGAAAGACACATCGTTGTTACCGCAAATTCATACCGGTGTGCATTAACGAACTGGCGACTGAAAGTCCTTTGTCAACTACTTGGCGAACGGCCTCGTCCTTGAATTTCGGGGTATATCGTTGACTGCTCATATGACTTCCTCCTATGCTCAAGAATAGCGCGGAAGTGTCTATCTTTCTCGGGGAGTCCAAACATTCCTCCGACGAATGGTGTAATATGACCAATTGATGGCTATTTGTGATATACAATATAGGGTAGGCCACCCGATTATTTATGCTGGATAGAATAAGCCATCTTTTTTTAAAGCCAAGTACAGTTTATGAAAGAAGAAGGGAATTTCCGTGTAGACCTTGTCAGTTGCGAATATGTTTGGGTAGACAAGAATATTGGCAACGTTCCCATGAACACCAAAGAGTGGTGTCTTTACTACAATGCCGAGATTACCGCGGCTCTGCAGTATGAAGGTCGCCAAATTTTTCTTGAGCCAAATTGGATCTATTTAATACCGCCGCATACGGAGGTATACGGCACGCTACTTTCATCGTCTTTCCAGTTGGTACTTTATTTTTACCTGCCATCGATTCACCTCAATATAGAACCTGGTATCTATAAGGCTCCTGCGATTGACATAGTGATTGATCGGGTTACTCGGCTTAGTTCCATGGCAGAGAAAGATCGATACGGCTTAATTGGACAACTTTATAGCAACCTTTTAGTTAGTTACACCTTAAGCCAATTGGATATCACGTTATCCCAAAGAACGGTAATCGATCATCGCATTCAAAAATCAGTCACCTACCTGAATCGGTCTTACACACAGAATATCGCCATTGAAAATCTGGCTAACAGTCAGAATATGACAAGGGAGGCATTTAGTCGCTTGTTCAAGAAAGAGCTAGGTAGGCCACCTTTCGATTACATTAGCAACCTAAGAATGAACAAAGCACGGCTGCTTCTTCAGAATACAAATCAGTCGATTAAGTCAATCGCGCAAGCGGTGGGATACAGCGATCAATACAATTTTTCTAGGCTATTTAAAAAGCATTATGGCATGTCACCAAAAGCTTACAGGCTATCCCATCCTAAAGAATAAACTGGGGTATGAGATGCAAAGCATCTGCGAAGCTCGCTCGAACCCATGCCTCATACCACAGAAAAGTCCGGCGAACCACGCCAAAATTGTGCTGGTGCGATGGTTGGCCTACAGGGAGGCCCCGGCAGACGTATTACCCTAAACGCTTCAAATGCAGTGGTAGATCATCCGCTGGCTTGGGCAGTGGAACGGTCTGAAGTTTTTCACCGGAATCAGCCGCCAATGAGAACTCATAGCGACGCAGAAACTGGTGTAAAAAGTTCTTGGTCTGTGTCAACGCGAAGTGCATGCCGATACATTTATGAGCGCCGCCGCCGAAGCCGACAAAACTGAAGGGGTGGCGCTTGTGCTCGTTGCGAGGCTCCAGCCAGCGCTCAGGATCGAAGGTATGAGGATTATCCCAGTACTCGGCCATACGGTGGGTATACTGGGGCACCAGAAACAGAAGGGTGTTGGCAGGTATGCGGTAACCGCCGAGTTCGCAGTCGCGAATTGTTCTCCGCTGCGCCACCATCGCTGAGGGATGCAGTCGCAGGGTTTCCTTCACCGCCGCGTCGGCCAGTGGCATCTTTTCGAGATCGTCGTAATCCAGAAACTCCTTATCGATCGACGCCGCTTCCTCGCGCAAGCGCTGCTGCCACTCGGGATTCTCCCCGAGATGCAGCATCAAGTGACTAAGGGCACTGGTAGTGGTGTCGTGCGCAGCGAAGAGCAGGAAGCTCATGTGCGCGATGATGTCTTCGTCGCTGAAGTATTCACCGTCCTCAGTGGTTTCCCGGGTGAAGTAACTGAAGGTATCGATGCCTTTGCCGCGGCGTCGCTCCTCGATCAACGAACCGAAGAACTCCTGCAAATGGCGCTGGGCCTTTTTACCCCTGGCGTATTTAGTGCCGGGTATTTCCTTGGCGAAAAACCCCAGCAGGCCATTGGCGATGTCCAGGAAGGCATGATTCAAATTGGCGGCGCGATCATCGTCCTTGTCCAGCCCGACAAAAATTGTAGCGGCCACGTCCAACAGGGCCTGTTTTATGGCTGGGAAAAACAGGAAGTCTTCGCGACCGTCCCAGCCTTCCACAGCCTCCTTGAGCATAGGCCCCATAGTGCCGAAGTAGCCGCGCATGGCTTCGGTCTTGAACGCGCTCTGCATAATGCGGCGCTGGAAGCGATGCTCGCCGTGATCCCGCAGCAGCAGCGCTCCTTTGTAGAAGCGACCCAGAGTGCGCGCGTACCCCATCTCAGCGGAAAAATTCTTATCCTTGTCGAGGTAAACCTCCCCGTAGAGATCCGGCCCGATCAGCAGCACTCCCTTGAGGTACGCCACTCCTAGCCGCGATACTGGCCCGTAGCGGCAATACTGTCGGTCGATGGTGCCGTAAAGATCCGTCACCATCTCGAAGAAGTGCCCTATAACGGGAAGGCCAAAGGAGCCTGGAATGTGTTTCAGGTCGCGGTTGTCCGCGGCCTGCTTGTAGTTGTCCAATTCGGCAACGCTCATAATAGAATTCTTCACCTGTCTGGGGGTGTCGACACGGTTGTGCGGACACATCAAAAATTAGCTGCGGCCCTCTGCTTAAAAATCGCCTTCTGGCCCGCTGAAAGAGAACAGTTCACCGGGTCGTCCTACGAACTTTCCGTTTTCCCGTAATTGGTGACAGCCCAATGATTGGACTTGTGGATCCAATACAAGCGGGACTTTCGTCCTCAACTGTTGCGCGTACTGCGCAGGATCAACGGTATTATTGGGAACCAGCATGGGAAATGAATTTTGGCCATGCGCTTTTAGCTCGCGCCCCCAAAGTGTTGGCCTTTTCACTTGGGTAATCTAGCAACAGGCACCTCGAAAAAAATAGAGGCATTTGATCTAAAGATGGATACTTGTGATATGAAGGGTGTGGCGAGATGTGTTTACTCAGTCAGTAAAGATCACGCTTTGCCATGACGACAAAAGCAGTTTTGGTGAACGCTTAGGGCAACTCTTATAAAAATCCTCAATCGGGATTGCAATTGAAGTGGATGCCCCGGACTTTCTGCAGACCATGAGTTACTACTTTCCTGCGAACGTTAATGATGCGATTGCTGTTGGTTCATCCGGAGAGTTTTGCCACACAACAGCGCTGACCGTATGAACACGTTTTCCGCTTCGAACGACAGTGGCACGGCTAAACAAACTTTTATCACCTAAGGCTGGACGAAGGTAGCTCGTGTTTATAGAAAGCAATGCGCACTCTTTAGTCTTGGCAGAATTTATGACGGCGAGCGTCCCGGTCAGCTCAAGAACACCTGAAACTACGCCTCCGTGCCAGGCACGCAAAAGTGGGTTACCCGTAAAAACATTCTGCCACCGGGTTACGCACTCCGTCTCTGGTATTGAAGTAATTATTTCGGTCCCGTAGTTACGGGCATAAGGCGTTTCTTCAAGAAAATCGATAAGCTTTTGGTTTATCATTCGGCGTGCCTACGTTATTTCCATGCCAAGCACGGGGCCCGGCGTGTCAGATTTAAATATGCCAACAGCGTTGCAGCACATTATTTTTGAATTTACCTGATAAGCCGCCGCACCAACATAGATAAAATCCTCCGCATATTGATAGCAACTAGCTTCGATAACCAAGCCCCGCCCAGGCTCAGGTTTGCGCATGTAATCGATTCTTAGATTCACGGTCGCGATGGCTGCCGGCTTGCCGAGATGAAGCATCACCGCACAGCCGCAGGCGCTATCAATGGCCGTCGCTATTGCGGTTGTATGAAGACTGCCATTTTCTATTGAGTCAGCATGCTTACTCTGAAAAGGAAGATGAATTTTAGCGATATCTCCCTCTATATTTTGGAGCGTCAATCCAAGGTCACGATGCGTACCAACATGCGTGAAGAACATATCAAATAACTTTTCAGTGCTGCCAATACCAGTTTTTCCTTGCTCAAACACCATATTTTCCTCATTTAGATATTTAATAAGGCTCCGGATGCTCGAGGCATGCCTGGCATAGCATCGGCAGCTGCACGCAAGTCACAGCGTAGCGGAAATAATTATTACTAAAAGTTATTGCATCTTCTCTGTCTGCCCGAACCTGCAATCAGGTAAGCTCACGGACGCCGACCATGCGTGGCATATACGAATCCATTTCGCTAACACCATCATTTTCAATCTCTGCCTTACCGATTAAATTTTCGCGGACCTTGGCTAACATAGCGGTAAATTGCTCGCACTGCTTGACACTAAGCCCGCGCAGGGCGTCGGAGTAGAGTCGTATTGATTCTGCACGCATTGGCGCGACCAGCCGATCAAATGCTTTTGTGATGTAGATAAGATTGGCCCGCCTGTCTTCAGGGTGGGGACGTCGCTCAATTAAGCCCTTTTCCTGGAGGCGGTCGACAACTTTGCCCAGCGTGGCCCTGTCCATATCCGCCAGTTTCGCAAGATTAGTCTGGGTGTACCCATCTTCCCGATAAAGCTGTGCAAGCACAAACCACTGTGCTCGCGTCAAACCCAAGTGTCTGATTCGCGCATCGAAGGCCCGCCTCATCAGCCGCGCTGCATCGTCTAGCAGGTACCCTAAATTCCACTCCAAGTCCTCTCGCTTCATGGAATAACCTCTGTTTACATATGTTATGTATACTTATAGTATGTACAACGCCTTATTGCAAGAGGGTATTCCATTGCGCCTTATCAGCAAATCGATTTTTCTTGTGTCGCTGCCACTGATCGCCGCTTTTCATAGTGGCAAAGCATTTGCATCGGCAGAGAACGAAATTACTGAGCAAGCACCGCCATCCGAGCACTCTCAACCATCCCAATTCGCCTTACATACCGTCACTACTGAAAACGTTGTAAAACCCATTTTGGCAACCGGTACGATAATGGCTGCAAAATCCAGCAATATTGGCCCCAAGATCGAAGGAACGATTGAGGAAATCTATGTGCGCGTTGGCGATCGAGTGAAAGCTGGCGACGCCTTGTTTCGAACGCGAGACGTCGTACTCAGGTTACAAAAGCAGGAACTCGCTGCTTCATCCGCCCTATACGCGGCCGAATTTCGAAAGGCAAAGATTGAATTTAATCGGGTCTCCAATCTGCGCAACAAGGGAGTAGCTTCAGCAGCGCAATTTGACACCTCGGCCGCCGCTTTAGAAACTGCGAGAGCCCGTGTCGATATTACAAAGTCAAAACTCGCCCAGGTTGAACAGAGTCTTGAAGATGCTATTGCCCGCGCGCCCTACACCGGCGTAATCACCGAACGGTTTGTGGACGAAGGCGTTTTCATCTCAAGCCGAGCCTCAGGCATGGGAAACTCGGCCGTGGTCCAGGTAAAAAAAGCCGATCCTGTCGTAGCCGTCTGGAGTATAGCTGCCAAGTACTTACCCGAAATCACGTTAGGCACGAAAGTCGAAATCCGTATCGATGGTATACCGGATGTAATTGAATCTGAGATTCACATTATTAACGACCGAATCGATATAGCCTCTCGGTCGATTGACGCACGTTCAGTTATCACCAATGACGGCTACAAAATCAAACCGGGCCTTTTCGCGCGAGCCGAGATTTTTCCCAAGCCGCACAAAGTCGTTCTCCTCCCCCGTTCTTTATTGCGTGGCCCGCCCAACGACCCCTATGTCTTGCTCTACGAAGATGGCAAGGCAAGAATACGCCACTTAACAACACGTGACCACAACACTGATTCGGTTGAGGTGCTTAGTGGACTGGAGGCCGGCATGCGCGTATTGCCGAGCTCGCACCTTACTGACGTTTCTGACGATGTCGTCATGACCAGAAAAGAAGGATTGGAAAACTGATGTGGATTTCCGATCTGTCTATCCGACGACCGGTCTTTGCAACCATGCTAATCGGTGCACTGGTTGTACTTGGATCGATTTCGCTAGCACGTCTAGGTGTTAATTTTTTCCCCGAACTGGACATACCCTACGTATCTGTAACCACAGCGCTCGAGGGGGCATCGCCGGAAACTATTGAGACCGAAGTCACTGATGTCATTGAAGAAGCTGTAAACACCATAGCGGGCCTCAAACTTCTCCGTTCTGTGAGCTCAGAAGGACTGTCACAAATCTTTCTCGAATTTGAGATGGAGGACAACCTCGATGTTAAGGTCCAGGATGTCCGGGACAAGCTGGACGTTGCACGGCGTAATTTGCCCTTAGATATCGAGCCACCCATTGTTGAGAAAGTCGATCCTGCATCTGCGCCGATTTTGTCCGTCATGATCGCAAGTACGGTGCCAATCAGCGAACTGACAGTGTTTGCAGAGGACACCGTTAAGAATCGCCTCCAACGCGTTACCGGCGTCGGAACTGTAACAGTCGTTGGTGGACGTGAACGGCAAATACGAATTTGGCTAAATGCAGAACGCCTGCGCGCTTATGGTCTAACCGCCGATGAAGTAGTTCAGGCTATAAAGCGAGAACATGTGGAAGTACCAGGCGGCCGCATGGAAACCGAGATGAAAGATCGCGAATTCGGCGTTAAAACAAAAGGCGAGGTCGGTTCAATCCGTGAATTCGAAGAGCTCATCGTCGCATTTGACCGTCAAGCGCCTGTAAAGCTCGGTGATGTGTCCCGCATCGAGGATGGGTTGGAAGACGAGCGCACCTACGCGGAGTTAGACGGCCGCACCGGTATTTCCCTTGATATTCGCAGGCAATCTGGCACAAACGTCGTCGAAGTCGCCAACGCCGTAAAAGAGGCACTCGATGAGGTGCGGGCTTTAGCGCCAGAGGGAACAACTATCGTCACAGCTCAAGATGCATCTCTCTTCACCGAGGCCGGCATTCGAGACACATTTGCGGACATGATATTTGCCATCGGTCTCGTAGCTATCGTCACCTGGTTCTTTCTCCTCAGTATAGGGGCAACGCTGATTGTCTCTATCGCCATGCCATGTGCTTTAATTGCTACTTTTTTTGCCTTCTATACCGCAGACTTCACCATCAACATGATGACGCTGATTGCCCTCGCCATGGCCATCGGTCTTCTGGTGGACGATGCCATTGTTGTGCTAGAAAGTATTCAGCGGGAAATAGAAGGCGGCATGAGCCCGGCGAACGCAGCCTCCCACGGCGTCGATCGGGTGGGCGGTGCGGTCATTGCAGCGACAGTAGCAATCATGGCGGTTTACGTGCCCATCGCTTTTATGGAAGGGGTGATTGGCCGTTTTTTCCGTGAATATGGATTAACGGTAGTGTTTTCCATTGGAGTGTCGCTGCTCGTGTCGCTCACGCTCACACCTGCGCTGTGTGCTCGAATTTTAAAACCACAAGCGCACAAAGGCGCAATTAGCTCCCTAATCGATCGGGCTCTATCGCGCCTGGAAAACTGGTATAGCCGAATGCTGAGCATTTCCATTCGCTATCGCTATTTTGTGGTCGCGGCCGCGCTGGGTTCCGTGGTGATTGGCGTGCTCGTCGCTCAACGCTTGGCCATCGATTTTATCCCTTCGCTTGACAGGTCAGAGTTCATCGCCGACGTTGAATTGGAGCAAGGCGCAGGCATATCCCAGTCACGAGAGCTTGCGAAGCGCGCTGCCGCTGAGCTCGCAAAAATAAAACACGTTGATAACGTATTCTTCACCGTCGGCGGCAACCAGACCGAGCGGGTGAACGAGATTAGTTATTTTCTCAAACTTGTCCACAAAAAAGATCGCTTATCGGATCAATTTGACGTTATGGCCGAAGCGCGCCAGGTGCTCTACAAGGTTATACCCGAGGCCAAAACGATCTCTGTTTCTGAAATGCCCATCATGACCGGTGGCGGTCTTACGTCCTTTGATATGGAATATGCGTTGACCGGTTCAGATCTGGGGGAGCTTGAACGGATTACCGACGAGGTCATGCGACGTATGCGAGAAACCGGCATTTATGCGGATATACACTCTACGTACAAAATTGGCCGCCCAGAACTACAAATTGATGTCGATCGTGCCAAAGCGGCAGATTTAGGCGTCTCGATCAAAAGCCTTGCCAACAACGCGCGTATTATGCTGGGCGGGATAGAGGTCACTTCCTATGAGGAAAATGGAGAAAGGATCGAGGTGCGCGCCCAGATGGAGGAAGACGACCGCGCTGACATGCGCTGGGTCGAGCTCATTCAATCGCGGGCGTCGGACAGATCGCTCATTGATTTTGCCAATGTGGCCGACCTTCGCTTTGCTTCAGGCCCAGCCCAGATTGAGCGCCAGTCTCGATCCCGAAAAATTGGTATTTTCGCCAACACAAAGCCTGGCGTTGCGCTCGGGACTGCAACAGAGGAGCTAGACCGCATCGTCGCTGAGGTCGGCCTGCCCGAAGGTTATTCCGGCCTATACCTTGGTCAAGCCCGACGCATGCAGGACAGCACAGACGCGATTATTTTCGCCTTCGTTTTAGCCCTCGTGTCGCTTTACATGATCCTGGCGAGCTTATTTAACAGCTTTGTGCAGCCCCTAATTGTCATGGTCACGGCTCCCCTCTCTTTTATAGGCGCTTTCTCAATGCTCTATTTTTTCAATCAACCTTTGAACATTTTTGTTCAGATTGCACTCATTGCGCTCATGGGGCTTGTCATGAAAAATGGCATCCTGCTTGTAGACCTTGCAAATCAGTTCCGCGAGGCAGGGAAAGCGTCGAGGGACGCGGTGTTGAGTGCAGGCCCTCAGCGACTACGGCCAGTACTAATGACTGCTTTGTCCACTGTCTTGGGCATGGTGCCTGTGGCGTTAGCGAATAGCGACGGCTCTGAACTCCGTAATCCAGTCGGTTTTCTTGTCATCGGTGGTATGTCTTCGTCGACAATTCTCACGCTTCTGGTTTTACCAGCCGCCTATGTGATCGCGGACGATGCCGCACGATCGCTAAGAAAATTTAAAAGCGTAGCGCTAAGGAAGCGTGCGTGAAACATCCATTTATCATCCTGGTTACTTGCATCCGGCTAAGTACGCAAGTGCCTGTCGCAATCGCCCAACAGGCGCAATTAGTAGCGGCAGCGTTTTCCCCGTCACTTTTACCGGATAAACAGAGCGATAGCCCGCCATTACTGGGCATTACAGGGCGTGTTCGCATTACTGACAATGACAGATTCCTGAGTGAAGTGCTGGATTTAGCTGAACAAGCAAGAGGGCTCGGTGATCGTTCCGAATCCGGTGTGTTATTACTCGACTTCGAAACCGACTCTCTTATCGCGGAGATGAAAGAGCTGGATGGTCAATTCGCTACGGGTCGAGCTAATTTCGCGGTACTATTTGATGCGCCATTGCTACCAGAAGGTTGGCACCTGTGTGCTTGTGGCCAAGGGCGATTCGCCGGCACCTTTGTCTACGACCCCGAGGACGAACAGCGACTGCAATTGGCAACGATGACCGCGGGTCTCATGCCAGCCGATCTGGAATCCACGATAGAAACCGCCGGTGTAGCGGTAATCGATCTGGCTTTAATGAAACGCTTCAACGTCAACTGGCTAAAGGGTTTCAATTTCGGCGCCAGCTTCAAATACCAATACATTATCGTGCATGAACGAAAACTCCGATTGGTGGAGCACGAAGACGACGATCTTTTCGATCCCAGTCGCGACAGCAACGAGCATCATTTTGGCAATATCGATATAGGGCTAACCAAAAAATGGGCTTCATGGGATATCACCGCCGTATTGAGAAATCTCATTCCCGGCGAATTTGATGGTCCACTAACCGACTCCGGGTGGCAGTCCAGGCCTCATCTTGAGCTGCATGCGCAACGCCCCCTTTCGATCGGGTCTCTCTCGATATCGGGAGATATTACTGAGCGCACCGGCTTTTCACATGTACCCAAAGAACGCCGCACCGGTATTAAGCTTGTTTCTCCAATCCATCCAAAAATTAACTCGATTCTCGGTTATAAAAATTACGATAACAGCATCATGTAGTGGCATAGTGAATTTGGCCACCTAATTAGAGGTGATAGCATCACCTCATTCGATTACAGGTGACCCAATGACCAGACCATCACGCCCGACCTTCAGCCCCGAGTTTCGGCTCGAATCCGCACAGCTCGTCGTTGACCAGGGCATTCAGTGAAAGACGCCGCCGAAGCCATGAACGTGGGCAAGTCCACGATGGACAAATGGGTTCGCCAACTCAAGCAAGAACGTTCTGGTGGCAGCTACGATGCCTCTCCTATGACCTCAGAACAGCGTCGTATTCGGGAGCTCGAGCGGCAAGTTAAGCGCCTTGAAACAGAGAAAGACATTTTAAAAAAGGGTATGGCTCTCTTGATGTCAGACGAGCTGAAAAATATTCGATAATTCAGCGGCTTCAAGAGAGCTATCCCGTAAAGCTGCTGTGCCAGACATTCGATATTCAGCGTAGCAGTTACAAGTACTGGCGTAGTCGCCCAGAAGGCGATAGCCCCTACCGTCGCAAGCTGAAGTTGATGGTACGTGCCGCACACCAGTTGAGTGGTGGCTCCGCAGGTGCCAGAACGGTTGCCTCTATCGTCAACCAGCGAGGCGAAAAGCTAACGCGATATGTGGCGGGTGGTTTGATGAAAGAGTTGGGGCTGGTGAGTAATCAGCTGCCCAAACACGCTTATAAACGGGCTGAGAAGCTGCATGTGGCCATTCCCAACACACTGGATCGGCAGTTCGCTGTGGGTAAACCCAACCAGGTTTGGTGTGGTGATATTACCTACATCTGGACAGGCCAACGATGGGCTTATCTGGCGGTAGTGCTGGATCTATACGCTCGGAAACCGGTTGGCTGGGCGTTGTCGCTAAAGGCTGACAGCGAGCTAACCAGTAAGGCGTTACTGATGGCTTACGAATCGAGAGGAAGGCCTAATGGCTTGTTGTTCCATTCAGATCAAGGCGTTCAATACACCAGCCTGCGCTTCCGGCAACACTTGTGGCGCTACCAGATAAAGCAGAGCATGAGTCGACGGGGTAACTGCTGGGATAATGCACCAATGGAACGGTTCTTCCGCAGCCTGAAAACCGAGTGGGTACCGGAAACGGGATACCGCTCTTTTGCTGAAGCGAAGCAGTCGATCACGGATTATGTGAT
>DIBR01000002.1:304578-306825 GCA_002415025.1 Spongiibacteraceae bacterium UBA5047 | reverse complement strand
GGTTAATAATGGGGGGATTACAATGGGGCGTAGACTTGCCCTATATACTACTAGAGAAAAGTGACATTTCTCTCGATATTAACACCATGACCTTAATGAGGTTTCCAATTATTCTAGCCCGATAGAATATGGAACTGCACACCATCACTCACCATGTCGATATTATCGTGCTTTTCGACACATGTGCTTGAAGTTCCGAGGGACAGTTTACTTAACTCACTAAGCCTCTACACTCTGCAAATGGCAGTCGAAAATGGATCAGTTTTGAGCGCAAACCAACAGACACTTAACTTGTCGGCCCCTAGTCTACCGGCTGCCTAGGGCAACGCCTCCCTGACAAGTTCTGCAAGAAAACGGGCAAAAGGTCCGATATCGCCGTCAACGCTCGCACTTTCCAGCGCGGCCATATAATCATCTCGACGCTGAAGCGGAATGACCGTCCAGGGGTAACCGCCGGAGGCGAGCATGGCATTCATCAAGAATCTTCCCATGCGGCCATTGCCATCCATATAAGGGTGGATGTAGACAAAAATGAAATGCCCTAATACAACGCGGACAGCTGGCTCAGTTTCAGCGCTGAGCAGTTCCAAAAAGGCGGGCATGGCATCCCGTAAGGCGTCGCGATTGAGAGGTGTATGCATTGAACGACGGATATAGACCGGGCCGTTTCTGTACCCCGCAAGGTCGGCGGGCTTTAATATGCCTGCAGTCACGCTCGGCGCAAACAGTTCGCGATACCAGGCCCCGTGATCGCGCTCCACGACCTCGCCAGGGTTTGCTCCGCCTAGAATTTTCTCGATACTGCTTTTTACACTTTGGAACGCCAGCCAATATCCGCGCGCAGCCAAGGCGTCGCGATGCTGGCGGTCCTCTTGGTCATCTTCAGGGTTCCAGTCTCCCGATCTTACTTTCTCGATGAGGTTGGCGCTGACACGATAGCCTTCTATCGACAGAGAGTTGTAGGCATCGGTGACGTAGATATCATCCACTTGCTCCAGATAGGCTTGTTTGTCATTTGCGATTCCGGGAGCTGGCGGAAACTCATCCAGGACAGCTTGCCGCATAGTCTTCCAGGTAAGCTGTATCCGGCTGACATAGGGCGAACGCTCCCGGTTAGAGAAGGCCATAGGGCTTGGCTCATCGAAAGGGTCCGTTTCTTTGACTGTGTAGCTTGCAGCTCTCATCGTGTCGATAATGGCATCGGCAATAGGATCTTTGCCTATATTGCGAAATGCTCCGGCCAGCCGCCCGGCAATGGTGCTATGGCCGCCCTCAAGGAGGGGCTCTAATACCTCTGAAGCGTCCCTGATCAAGGATAGGGCCGCGCGGGCATCTGTAGCATTTCGCCTGAAATAATCAGGCGCACAGGCAATGAGGGCACTCGGGAGTGAAAAGAGACGCTGCCCGTCCAAGGTTACCGTATCGCTGGCTGTCGGCAGTGATGCCCGAATATCCAGTAACGAGGTACCGTAAGGCAAGGCGGTGACATTGTTAGTCGGTGTCAGCGCGCGAACCAGTAATTGCTTGGGCACAGTCCAGTTCCCGGCATGGATTGCGAGTGACTGCTCTGGTGACAAGCTCCAGCTATCACCGAATCGGCTGTTCAGGTAGGCCGCACAAAACGGCCAAAACGCCGCATACCACGCTGTACTCTCCCCCGCCGTTTCGTCCGGCCTTGCAGGTATATACCAGCCCTTGATAACACTTTGGATAAATCCGGCCTTTTGTAGCCGTTCTCGGTGAGTGCGGCTTAAATCTTGAGAGCGAATTGCGACAAGCGCTTTTTCCTGTAGCTTTTGAAGCTCCTGAAGGGAATCGGCTAATTTTTCGGATGGAGTGGCCATGGCTATGATTGTATTTTTCGCTTTTTGTGTTGAGCATTTATTCGCCTATTATGTTTTACCATAATTCGCTTATTACGTATACCTATAATTCGCTTATTGCGTATTACGATTGCTCGCTTATTGCGCCGGTTTTTGGGATCCTTGTCGTTCGATGCCATAGTGTCATTGTTGAACTGCAATTCAACACACTTGAATAGCCGCTGGTCTTGAAGACCACTCCAAGCTTCTTGCGAAAATCTCGTAAAGTTCATAGGCTTAATCTTAAGCTGGACTGGACTGGACAAACCAGCGAGTTTATACAGTGGTTTGTCGTGTTATATATTTCTTTATTATCAAGTAGATAGTGGTTTTCAAGCGCTAGAAATAGAATTGAAAATCCCCGTGTCGGTGGTTCGATTCCGCC
>DIBR01000002.1:299607-304438 GCA_002415025.1 Spongiibacteraceae bacterium UBA5047 | reverse complement strand
CGTGTCGGTGGTTCGATTCCGCCTCTGGGCACCATTTAACATGGTTTAGCCCCTGCTTTAAAGAACTGCCACTACCCGCCCCACCGTTTTACGCTCAGCCATATCGGTAATGGCCTGGGGAATATCCTCAAACCCGATGTGCCACCCCACAACCGCCTGAATTTTCCCGGCGCGGTAGAGCTCAACAATTTCTTTCTGAATTTTCTGACCCAACGAGGCCGTTGCGAAGTTCCAGCCCATTCCCTGCTTCAGGCCAACTGCTATAGCATCGTCGATATACGCCAGCGTTACCCCGCAGAGGCTGAAATTTCCCAGCGTGAGTCGTCGGGGCACAACAAATTTTTCATCTGCAACGGTTTTGTCCGAGGCAAAACCCAGCATGATATAGCGCCCGTTGTAAGCAATGGCATTCATGGATTTTTCCATCACTGCCTCACCAACAGTATCAAACACCACATCGACCCCTTTGCCCCCGGTAAGCGCCAATGACTCTGCAGAAAAATCCCGGGTGTTGTAGTTGATGACGTGATCCGCGCCGAGTGATTTACACAGTTCGGCTTTGGCGTCACTTCCAACGGTTGCGATAACGGTGGCACCAGCCAGCTTGGCCAATTGAATGGCCGCGCTGCCGGCACCGCCCGCGGCCGCGTGTATCAACACGGTTTCACCGGCTTGCAGGCGGGCGCGGTCATACAAGCCGAGCCAGGCAAGATGGAAGGGGAACATCAGCGCGGCCGCATCAGGCAGGGTAATATCGTCCGGCACGTCGAAGGCCGATACCACGGGGCAGTTGCAGTATTCGGCGTAACCGCCGTGAGCGCCGTCGGGAATAGCAGAAACGCGGCGACCAATATGATCTGCGCCAACACCTTCGCCTACGGCGTCAACAATACCCAGCACTTCCATACCCGGGCTGTAGGGCAGCTCCGGCTGTACCATCATATTGCCGCCTTTGATACGCTCAAGGTCGTTCAGGTTTAACGGAATGCCCTGCACTTTAACCAGCAACTGCCCGGGGCCGGGAACAGGCACAGGCACACTCTCCATCTTTAACACATCCAGCGGTTGGCCATAATGTTGTGTTCGCCAGGCGCGCATTGTCGCGTCGCTCATAGTGCTCTCCGGTTTTTATTATGATTTCACGGCAATGTCTGCATTGCTTATGCCACTCAGAATAGTCGTTTCATTCAATATAGAAAGTGGACAATTCGCAATGTAAGCTTCCGAAATCGGGATGCTAGTCTCCTTAACAACACAACAACAATAAAAAGGCGATGCCCAGCGTGATAGCAATAATCCGTCAATTAGCGTGCATATCGGTTGTCAGCGCTTTATTGCCCGTTTCTCCGGTCTTTGCGGTGGATATATTTTCCGGGCTTACTTTCCCGCAAACCCCGTTTAACGAAAGCCCGCGGCCGCCAGCACCCGATTACAGCGAAGCGCGTTTCTGGGCCGCACTGCCGGAGACAGAAGACAACGCCGACACCGTGCCCGCCGGCATGGGGCTTGAGGACAAGCAGGCTACAGCAAAACTGGATGTCTTTTACATTTACCCTACCAGTTACCTGATTGGCGGCGACTGGAACAGCCACGCGGACGCCTTTTTACCAGCGCTGATTACCGACTACGGGGTACTGCCGCAACAGGCTGCGGTATATAACGGCGTGGCAAAGGTGTATGTGCCCCGCTATCGCCAGGCGTCGCAGGGCGCGCAGATGAAGCCCCTCAGTCAAAGTGATCTGGACAAAACACTGGCGCTGGCCTTCAGCGATGTACAGCGCGCCTTTGACTATTTTCTCGATCACCACAATCAGAGCCGGCCTTTTCTGATAGCAAGCCACAGCCAGGGCACAACACATGCTGTGCCGCTGCTGCAATATTTGTTCACCGAGCGTCCGGCAGATGCGAAACGTTTTGTGGCCGGTTATCTGATTGGCAACACCGTGGTTGAGGAAAAGCTGTCGCCCCTGTTGCCCGTATGCGAGACCCCTACTGACACCGGCTGTTATCTCAGTTGGAATGCGGTAGCGGAAGGCGGCGATGGCAGCCACTGGACTAACAAAGGCAGGCCCGTGTGCGTAAACCCGCTGTCGTGGCGGCGCGACAATATTCGCATACCCAAAAGCGAGAACCTTGGTTCCATGCCGGTTACCGGCCACTACTTTCTTAAAACCCTGCACACCGGGCAAACCGGAGCCAGATGCGACGAAGGCATACTCTGGATTGATGTGCCCTCGGCGTCCGGTTACAGCCTTGCGCTATTCCCCGGCGGCGGTTACCACGCCTATGACTACAACCTGTTCTGGATGAATATACGGGTTAATCTTGAGCAGCGCGCACAAGCCTATTTCAACAGGGCGCCATAACAAATCACCAAACCGGGTCGGCGAAAATAGCTGCACGCCTAAGCGCTAGCGGTTAGTATGACCAACATAATAAAAATTCACTGTAGTGAGATAAACATGAAACTCCGTCAAAACAGCAACTTGCTGCTGTCCTGTATCTTCGTCAGTTCGCTTACATTCGTTCACGCACAGGAATCAGAGTCCGAACCAGCGAACGCACCGGCGGCCATGATCGAAGAGGTCTTTGTTACCGCCAATAAACGCACGGAGTCTGTGCAGGAAGTCTCTGCGGCGGTCTCGGCCTTCTCCAATGAATTGTTAAAGGCCAACAATATTGATGGCTTTACCCAACTGGCCGACATTACGCCGGGACTGGTGTCGCGCAATAACCGTGAAGGCAACAACATCACCATTCGCGGTATTGGCAAGGCCTTTGGCGGCACTACGCCGGTAGCCTTTCATGTGAATGGCTATTTTGTTGACACAACCGAGCCATTTTACGACCTTCAGTCGATCGAAGTTATTCGCGGCCCCTCCGGTACGGTTTACGGGCGCAATGCCACCGCCGGCGCGGTTGACGTCAAGTGGCAGCGGCCGGTCGATCATTGGGAATACGGCGCTGACCTGTTGTATGGCTCGTTCAATTCGCAACGCTTTCGCACCTTTCTTAACACGCCTATTTTGGACAACAACGACCAGCAATTAAACGCCCGCTTTGCTGCCGTATGGGAAAAGCGCAACGGCTATATCGACAACGAACTCGCCTCGGGCGACCAGGAACCGGAAAGTTTCTCGCGCTATTTCTACCGGGGTATTTTTGAAGGCTATGTGAACGAGAACCTGCGCATTGCGCTGCACGCTATAAAGAACCATCGCACGAACAATGCCGGCCTTGTCGCCAGCCCCTCGCTGTCTACCCGCACCAGCGAGCGCTATGAGTCCTTTGGTGTCAGGCCCCTGCCCGCAGATCTGCTCAAGGTACGCTCCCAACAGTATCAGGAACTCGGCCCGGTCATCGACAAGAGCAGCCGCGTTGTAACCGACCTCACCTGGTCGCTTCAGGACCTGTGGCTTTTCGGCAATATTGATGTCGATTTTATCGGCGGGGTCGAGCGGCGCCGACTGCAGCGCTACAACGATTTTGATGGCACAGAAGTAAAAATTGTGGAGACCAACAGTTTTATCGATGGCGTTGGCCGCAATGCCGAGCTTAGATTAACGTCGCAGAATACCAGCGGTATCGACTGGATTCTGGGGTTTTTCTGGTTCCGCGACGACATGCACGAAGACCGGCTTGTGTTTGCCCGCACCCGCCAGAATCTTGGCCAGTTGTTTTTTATGAATATCGATTTGCCACTCGGATTGGCCGAGAGAACCTTTGATGCAATAGTGACCACGCGCGACAAAAACGACAACACTAAGAACGAAGCGATATTCTTCAATATTCGCGCCAACCTTCGCGACATGGTGGCCAGTTTGCCCGAGGTCGAAGTGTTTGCCGGCATTCGCACCAATGACGACACCTATCGGCTGAACGTCGAACGCGATACTGCCGCCGCCAGAGACTCGGCTACCGGCTTGCCCGACCCGCCCTTTGTTGTGTCCGACATGCCCACCGACGCACCGGGTGAATCTACCGCTCGCACCGGTGAACTCGGTGCCAAATGGTTTTACAGTGAAGAAGGCATGGTGTACGCCAAGTACGCAACCGGATACAAACCCGGCACCGCGCAACTGCGCACAGACGGAAAGCTGAATCAGGTTGATCCGGAGTTCCTGAACATGATCGAGGTCGGCTGGAAAACGGTCTTCTTTGACAACCGCTCACTGTCACTCAATCTGACCGCGTTTGACTATTCCTATGAAGACCTGCAGGTGTCCAAAATTGTGGTGACCGGCATCGAACTGAACAATGCCGGCGCCGCATCAATCCGGGGTGTTGAGGCCGAGATGCGCTGGGTGCCGGTACAGTCATTTATGGCGCAATTTTCCTTTGGTTGGCTGGATGCAAAGTTCGAAAAGTTCTGCGGCCGCGACGACGAACTGGTCAACCAGAGTACGCAGGCCGGTTGCGACGCCGACCAGCCCCACAACTTTGAAGGCGCGACCATGAGCGATGCGCCAAAATTTACGCTGGGCGCGTTGTTCAGCTACACGCATTCCTTTGACAGCGCCGGATCGGTTACGGGGCTTATCAAGTTCAGCTGGACAGATGACTATCAGCGCCGGCCCTACGACAACCCGATAGACCGGGTTGATGCCCACAACAAAACAGATATTCGCATCAACTGGGACAGCCCTCAGGACACTTACCGGGTTGGTATATTTGTCGAGAATCTGGAGAACCACGACGACATCTTTACCCACCATTTTTCCCAGCCGGATCCCGGCAACTACTCACTGATTGCACCGCAGCCGCCGCGAACTGCCGGCCTGATTATGGAAGCAAAGTGGTAAACCCGAGCGGGCCGCGGCTAACACCGCGG
>DIBR01000002.1:234204-299474 GCA_002415025.1 Spongiibacteraceae bacterium UBA5047 | reverse complement strand
CTGGCTAACACCGCGGCCCGGCAATTCCTCTAATTTTTTTCCGGAAGCTCGCGAATTTTAATATTGCGATACCAGACGGTGTTACCGTGATCCTGCAATAGTATATGTCCTTTCCCGGCCTGGCCATGCAAAGGGCTACCCGCAAACTTGCTGGCAGCCAGGCGCGCTTCCCAATCACTTCCGCTGCGCTCGACATCAACCATTTTCACACCGTTAAGCCAATGTTGAACTCGCGCACCTTCCACTTTCACACGCGCGTGATTCCATTCACCCACAGGCACCGTCGGGTCAGTATCGGCACCAACCAGATCGTATAACTCGCCCGCCCGCCTTTTCGGTATTTGGCCGTCGCTGTGTTGGCTGTTATCGAGCACCTGCATTTCCAGACCATTTTCCCAGGCGATGCGACCCGTCGGGGTTGGCAGCAAATAGAATATACCGCTGTTGCCCCCAGGGGATATTTTCCACTCCAATGACAGTTCGAAATTTCCGTACTGTTCGACACTCATCAAGTCGAGCAAGGGTTGATCGGTGAAAGGATTGATATAGTTCATTACAAACTTGAAGTATGAGGTATTCCTCGTCATTTTGATGGCGCCGTTTTCAACAGCCCACCCGCGCACGGGGTCGCTTGTTGAGGCGCGATGATTACGCCAGCCATCCAGATTCCGGCCGTTGAACAGCAATCTCCAACCAGCGTCTTTCTCGTTTTTGCTTAAGACATTATTGTCAGCAGGTTTGGACTTCACGCGCTCCGCCGGCGCACGGTTAAGTGTGTACCAGGCTTCATTCACCCAAAGTGACGCACCGGTTGCTGACTCAAGGTTTTCAGACAAGCGAATATAGACAACACGCCCCGGTTTACGGGCCGGGGTGTCAAAATCAATTCGCATCCTGTCTGTTGATATTGTGACATTGTCTGCGGCCAGCTTTTCAAGCCCGTATTTTGGCCCGCCATACAAAGCCGAGGGATGGTAGAACCACTGGCTTACGTGGTCGATTGTCTGAGCGGGGTCAACATCGGCACTGAGTGCCTCAGACAACACAATGGTAAACCCGGTCGCTGTTGCCCTAACTTCAAGCGGCTCGAACGCCGTCTCGTCAGACCACGCCAGATACTCCAGGCCATACCAGGGTTTGCCTTGCGCGCCCCAATTCCCGCTGCCGCCCACCTGGCCTGCCAACAACCCGCCTTTCGTTTCCAGCAGGCGGTTTACCGGCGCAGCAAGCCCCTCGGTAAAATGAAAGGCCGCGCCCTGCCACTCGCCGCCAACTTTCTCCAGAAATGCCCGCTTGATTCCACCGTTATAAATATCACCAAATACAACCTGACCGGCATAGGGCCCGGCACTCAGCCACAGCGGCTGGGTGGGTGAATTACCGATCTCATTTTGTGGCAACCACAATGTCGGCGCTTTTGCTTCACTGCGCCCGCCAAAACCAAAATAGTCGCCGTTGCGCGCCACCACTAACTTGCTCGCGGGCAACCAATCTCCTTGGTTATCGGTCACTAGCAACTCGCCGGTGCGTGAAGCATGAATGCCATTAGGCGTCCGAAAGCCATCGGCAATTACTTCAAACTCTCCGGTGGTTTTGTGTACGCGAAAAATACTGCCACGCTTTTCTGCCTGCACCTGACAACTCTTGCCACCCACTTCAACACACACAGACAAACCGCCATAGAGCCATTCTTGATCGGCGGCCAGACCAAAGCCGAATTCATGAAAGTTTGTTGTTACCTGCCAATCGCTGCTGAGCTTCTGGTATCGGTCAATAACGCCATCGCCGTCACTATCAACAAGCTCTGTCAGCTCCTGTTTTTGCATAACGAACAGCCGCCCATCAACCGCAGCCAAACCCAGCGGCTCGTGCAGGCCTTCCGCAATACGGGTGATTTCCGGTTGGCCTGAACGCCAGCCATCAAGGCGGAAGACAGAACCGTCCCTGTCCCAGGTGGTCACAAACAAGGTGTCACTTGCGTCCAGCGCCATACCGCCGATGGCCGGCGTAAAGCCATCAACAAGCAGGGTTGAGGTTTGCAGCGCGGGATGCAGGCCAGCCGGTTTATTTACTGCTATGGCTTCATAACTGTGGGGCACCTGTTTGCGCAGCGCAATCACGTCGTCAGGCAAATGACTCCCGCCGTCTTTTTGCGCGAGAATGAAGCGCGCCATCTCCGCTGCCTGCGTTTGCGTCAGGTCGGGGTGCGGTGGCATCGCAACCTGCCCCCAAACACCGCGACTACCGGCGGTGATTCTATCGGCCAATTGGTCTACCACACCCGATGAGGACGCATAGCGCTGGGCGATCTCGCTCCAGGCCGGACCGACAATGCGTTCATGCTTGCTGTGACAGCTTAAACAGTCACTCCCGGCTACAAGCTGCTCACCCTTGGCCAGCGCAGTATCAGCACCTCCTTGCCCGGTGATGGGAATATCCGGTTTATCAAATTGCCGGCGATAAACAAAATTTTCTGACTCTTGCAGAACAGTGCCGGGCAAAACCGTGGCCGATTCCAACGCTGGATTTCCGGCACCGAAACGAACGGCTATTGCCGCCGGATTATCGACAATCTTAATATCACGCTCGAAGGTCAGACCTTCCGGGCTCACTACAATTCGCGGCCTCTCCCGAATGCGTACCTCGTGGTTACCGGCGCCAAGCGTGTACTCCAACTGCAGAGTGTTGCCCTTATCGCTCAGCTCGTAGGCAGTAAATTCTGCACTGGCGTTTCGCCAATGGCCGTTGTCGGCACCCAGCCACCAGGCATCTGCCTTCAATTGTCGCAGGTATGCGTCGCCTTCGCTGTAAGGCTCGCCTCCCTGCCCGCCATCAAAAACGGTTCCATCGAGCTGCAACGCTCCACGCCACAGTTGGTACGGCGCCATTCGCTCCAGGCTGTAGCTCAGCCAGATATCCGGAGCAACAGCCAGGTTCAGCATTCGCGGCTGCCCGTCCAGACTGGTTCGAAACACCCAGGGGCTGCGACCGCGCCCTTCGTAGGTTCGACGCTGCCAGGCTGCCATATCCTGTTTTTCAAGGGGTACAACCTGTAACCAGACGTGCCGCCAGAAGTCAGCCGTCGAAAGTTCATCCACCTGCTGACGAAAATCTTCCGGTTGAGCGGCCAACCAGACTTTAAAACCCAGCCACCCGCAAAAACCCAGCAGTAACCAACAAACAAATATTATTCGCCATTTCTTATTCATGAACCCTCGATCAGTCACAATATTGCCGCGTTAATAAACAAAGCCTCAGGGCGCTGAGGGCAGCGCGTAAGCAATATATTCAGCCGCCGAGCCCTGCCCCAGCTTGCCACCACCGGCAGCGATCACCACAAACTGCCGGCCGCCCGCCTGATACACCGCCGGCGTGGCGAAACCCGGTGCGGGTAGTGTTGTTTCCCAGAGCAAGTCTCCGGAGCGGCTGTCAAAAGCGCGAAACTTCGAATCCGGTGTGGCCGCTATGAACAGGACGCCACCGGCCGTTACCACCGGGCCGCCGTAATTTTCCGCGCCGAACCCGGAATGCCCCATCGACAAGGCTTTGGGATAGTCACCCAGCGGCAGACGCCACTTGATAGTTTCTGTTTTCAGGTCAATAGCCGTGAGCGTACCCCAGGGCGGCGCACTGGCAGGCAAGCCGTCGGGGTCAACAAATTTCTGCCAGCCGGCATTCAGAAACGAGCGCTGTGTGGCGGATTTCTCCGGAGTGGCAAGCTCTGCTTCATGGTCACCGAAATAAAGATAGCCAATCACCGCAGCCAAACCATACCAGGGCAACAACTCGTTGGCCGGCATCCGGCCGCGACCGTCCCGGGCGATGGTGTAGGCCTTCCAGGCGTTCATGCGCTCGCCAAGATTGACCAGCGAAGGCACGCTGATACCGTCACCTTTTCGATCAACTCCGTGGCAACCTGAACAGCCAATCAGGTACGCAGCTCGTGGCGTTCGCACCGCTTCGTCGGTCGCATCGCCAACCACCATCTGAATAATATAGGGGACTTCATTCGCGTTAACGAACAAGGTTTGCGCGGCCTCGTCCCAGGCCGCTCCACCCCATTCGGCTCCGCCATCAATGCCGGGGTATACCAGCGTTCCCTCCATGCTGGGCAGGGTATAGAGCCCTTGATAGGAAAGCGCATCGAACTTTCTGCGCACAGCGTTGGCAACGTAGGGCGTTCGATCAGACAGTAACTCCGCAGTAAGCTGCTGCCTGGTAAAGGGTGGCGGTGACAGGGGCAATCGCTGCGTTGCTGCCGGAAACTCGCCGGGCAGTGCTGCGCCGCCCACGGGCACCTCTTCCATCGGATACAGGGGCTCGCCGGTTTCGCGGTGAAACACGAATACATGCCCGGTCTTTGTAACCTGCGCCACAGCGGGTATCTGCTGTCCGTTGCGGTTCAGCGTAATAAGGTTGGGCGCGGCAGGCAGGTCTCTATCCCACAGGTCATGACGGATTATTTGTTGATGCCAGATTCTCTTTCCCGTTGTTGCGTCGAGAGCAATCAGTGAATTGGCAAAAAGATTATCCCCCTCCCGATCAGCACCATAAAAGTCAAAGGTCGCCGAGCCGGTCGGTACATAGGCGATGCCACGGTCGTGATCAATACTGATTCCCGGCCAGGAGTTGGCGCCGCCGGAACGCGATCTCGGATCTTCAGGCCAGGTCTCCGCGCCAGCTTCGCCCGCGTCAGGAATGGTTTTAAAGGCCCATACAAGCTCACCACTGCGCACATCAAAAGCGCGGATATCGCCCGGAGAAGCACCGGTAAACTCGGATACTCGCGAACCGAGAACAAGAATATTATTGTAGATTGCGCCGGGAGAGGTCGCATTCACTGTGATGCTATCCGGATCTTTGTCGGCGTAGCCTTGACGCAAATCCACTTTGCCGCCCTCGCCAAAATCTTTACTCAGTTTGCCGGTGCCGGCATCTATCGCGTAAAGAAAATGATCCGCACTGAACAGCAGTCGGGGACGCTGCCGCTCATCGCCGGGCCAGTATGCCAAACCACGATTCGGGTTCGGCATTAACGAGCGCTGTCGTGGAGTGTTGAATCGCCAAAGCTCTTCTCCTGTTGCCGCATTTAAGGCAAATACCTTCAAATGCGGCGAGACGCCATAGAGCACGCCGTTGATCACCAGAGGATTGGTTTGTAGTTGCGTGCCTTCGTCCGGGTCTACCTGTTCGCTGGTGTAACGCCAGGCAACCTGTAGCCGATCTACATTGGTTGTGCGTATTTCTGTTAATGGAGAATACTGCGCCGATGAGGCGTCACCCAAGTAGTGGCGCCAATCACTTTGTGCTGAAGAATATGTGATGTGTGGTACCGCAGCGCCCGTACGCCCATCGTCGCCGCCACAAGCAGAAATCAGCGTCGCCGAAAGACTCACCATCACAAATGGGAAAAGTGCACTTCTGACCATCTATACATTCTTATTGTTATCAGGGACTCTGAAGTGTAAGCGCGAATACCTGCAGCGGCAATGTTGCAAAAAGTCAGACTACCGTTACCTCGACTTATATCTCAGCAAAGTGTCCTGCAGCGCACTCACCACCGGAGCGACAAGATCAGCGTGAGTTTTATCCAGCCGATCACTTGCTACGTGGTGGTACTGATGGGCGCCAAACAATCCAATTGCGTTGTACCCAAGATGGTGAATCTCTTGCAGCTCTCCGGCAGCCTTACCGTCGGCAAAGGTATAGGCGTTGGCCAAGCCCGGCAGCGCCTTGAACCGGGGCGACAAGGCTGGTTTAATCGCCTCCGACATCATCAACACACTATAGGGATTGGCGTGATTCAGCGGCAGCAAACGCGGCCCGATATCCAAATAATCACGCGCTCCCCAACCTGCGCCCAAATGCAGCCAAAGCTCAACCTCGAATGGTTTGGGCGCCAGCTCATTGAGATACTTTTTGCTGCCCATATTTTCAAGCTCGTGGCCGCTGTTCGCAACGAACTGCAAGGAGTAATCTGCCAGCGCGCATTTCGCCCATGCGGCCATTTCCAGAAAGGCCGCAAAGCCCGGGCCACGCTCGCCGACCGAATGCCCCCATCCACTCGTGGGCGTACTGATTATCCAGTGCGGGCGACCCGGCAGGATGCGACTCGCGATCACGTTGCTCGCTTGCAACTCACCCGTGGATGCGAGACTTTCCAGCGCGACCCTCTGCTGCCGATTGGCTGCTTCGCGCAAGGGCGCCGCATCTCTGGGCGCAACAATAAAGGTGGGCAGAAAGGTTTCCGCCGGATCAATATTCAGCAGCTGGGCTTCCTGAGTTGCGCCGTTAGTAATCAATATGACTGCCGAAACGTCGCTGCCTTTATCAACCAGCTGCGCACGCAACTTGCGGATGGGAAAACTTTGGTAAGAGGAATAGCGCGCGTCAGAAAGTTCAACCAGTAATATAGATTTTTCAGTTGGGTCAGGAATTGAGATACCCGGACGATAGTGCCAGTACACCAACGGGCCTTTGAATATACGCCTCTCACTTACCGGTGGCTGCACCAGCAACGCGATCTGCTCGTTGCCAGTGCTCACATTTGCTTGCAAGCGACCGTGATCCGGCACCGTGAAATTTTGCCGGCGCACGTCGTAACCCAAAGCCGAAAGCTGCTGACTTAGGTACTGAGCCGTTTTGATATCCCCCACTGTACCGGATCGGTGCGGCCCCGCGCTATCATAAAATTGCAGGTGCGCCGCTATCGCTTCTAGCCTCGGATAGGCTTCGCTATCCGCGCACTCCGGCTCCGAATAGGCCGCCTCTGTGAGTGGTAGGCTCAGTAAGATCACTGCTGCCAGCGATAAACCTTGAGCCCGACTGAAAAGACACTTCATCTGATTTCCCCACAGTGACTATTAACCCTGTCGAACCTGGCACCCTGCGAAAACACCACAGCTAGTATTCTGGCATAGCATTTTCGCCCCCCCGGGCGGGCGAATGTGCACGCGGCTATTGGGCCCGCCTGCCGATCGACGCTCTCCGTTACAACGGCTTTTTCCGGCTTTTCATTATAGCGATAAAACGATACTGTATAGTTACACTTAATGCTGCGCAAACAGAGAGGAAGCACTCACCGCCCCAAGGGCCCGCACGAGAATGGTGTATCTATGAAAATTCAATTGCTTACATCGAGTTTATTGATATTGCTGGTGGCGGGATGCAATCACAGCAGTAACTCCAGCGACAGCAACGCAACACCCGGCAGCGGATTCCCGGCCGAAATTGTCGAACAGCGAATACAACCCGCAGATACCGGCGATGGAATAGACCCGGCCCCGCGCGACGAGGAGCTTCATCATGTTGCGCAGCCCGCCAGGGCCGCACAGCGCAAGGGCATTCTTGTCGTCTATATGGTTGGCTCGGGCGGCAGTCCTGATTTCTCGCTGGAGCCAGCACGATTTGCTGCCAGCCTCGGTTTTGGCGTGCTCAATATCCAGTACCCCAACACCACCGTGGTCGGCGTTGTATGCGGTGGCCAGGCAGATTGCTTTGGCCAATTTCGCGGCGAGACCGTATTCGGCGAGAACGTTGCCTACGCACCGGGCTTGCCTACCTACAATCAGGCTGCAAATTTCGTTACGCGTGAAAACTCGGTGGTCAACCGGGTCGCCAACTTGCTCGACTTCCTGGCCAACCAGACCGCGTCGGATAACAATCCCGATCCGGGCTATTGGCAGCAATTTCTAGTCACAGACAGCAACTCGCCCTACAGCACCCGCAACAACGGTTTTGCTTATCCCGATTGGTCAAAAATCGTTATCGCAGGTCATTCCCAGGGCGGAGGCATGGCGTCGATGCTGGCCATGAATTTGGCCGACGTTCCCGCCCGCCGCGTCATTATGTTCTCGTCACCAAACGACAATAGCGGTGGCGTTAACGGCAACGAACCCGCCACCTGGATGCTGCAAATATCAGCCACTGCCATGTCACGCTTCTGGGGCTTACGCCATCCAAACGACACCACTCTGGGACCACGCGTACAACAGAACTGGGAGCGCCTTGGTGGACCCGGCAGCGGTGGCGTTGGCGGGCCAATGAACAATGCCGAGGTCGATATCGGCAACGGCACCGGCGACCCAGATGGCGCTCAGCGGCTTGTCATTACCGAAGACGTTGGCGGTACCACAGCGTCACATCAAAGTACGGTTGACCCCGAAAATCTTCCTACGGTCATCGCAGCGTGGGAATACTTGTTTAGTGGCGGAGGAGCCGACTGATCAAGGGTCAGTATCTCGCGCCACTGCACTGACGATGAGCTTTGCGATATTTCGATGGCGCGCATCCCACCTTTCCTTTGAACACTCTGGAAAAATACAACTGGTCCGCATATCCAACTTTTTCTGCAATAACTGAAATCCGTGTCGAACTACTGATCAATAGCTGGCAGGCTTGCGAAATTCGGAGTGCATTACGCAGTTGCATTGGGCTCATACCGGTCTCCCGCTTGAATAGGTATGCCAGCCTCGATACAGAAAGATTACTAACCCTCGATACGTGAGCTACGCTAATGGGCTGATTGAAGTTATTGCGTATAAACTGGCATGCCCGTGTTACAGAGTTGTTTTCGTGACCCTCTTCGATGAACGCCTCTAACTTGCAAGAATATTTTTTCACTAACTCATCTATAACAGGTATGTCAGTGGAATTCGCACTATGAAGGCTATTTTGAGTTCGCATAATCTGATTATTCGCGAGCATACCAAGGCTGAATTTGGCCGCTAATCACGTGCGATTTTCCCCGCGCTTAGTAGCTGCCTGGAATGGTATGCCCTGAACAAACGTAATCCACTCATGCAGAAAGTATTTCCATTGATCTATCCCGAACCGGGACACGCCCCGTGAACTCGCCGGTTATATTCAGATAGACGACAAACGCCGGTTCAATATTGCCATCGAACGGTCGCAAAATAGGTTCTGGGCGCAGCCAGTGTCCCCTGCTGATTAGCGCCCGAATTCTTAGGCCCTTTGGCATCAAAGTAGTATTCATCGCTCAAATTCTTTCCTCCGATCGAAAACTCCCAGTGATCGTCGAGAGAGATGTAGGTGAGGCCTGCGCTATAAGTGGTTAGTTCGGGCAAGTCAGAACTCGGAAAATCCGCCAGGAAAAAGCTCATGCTGCTCCGATAGGAAACATCGGCGCGAGCAACCAGATAGCCTATTCCCGAAAGCTGTTTATTCCACAGCAATCCGAGCGAAGCTTTCCACTTGGGCGCATAAGGAAGAGGCGTATTCCTGGATACTGGCAGGCCACCCGCGTTGGCTTTGGGATTGAGCCTTGTTAGCTCCGTCGTCATGTAGGAAGCCGATGCATCCAGCCTGAAGGACTCGGATAAAATCGCTTCGAATTCCAGCTCAGTGCCCTCGATAAGCGCATCGCCAGCATTGATAGTAGTCGGCAAAGGCGGTGTTACTTCATCATTAATGGCGAGCGACTGAATATCTGTATACTCATTCCTGAACACCGCAATATTGGTTCTCACACGACGATCCAGATACTCAGACTTCAGCCCCACTTCGTAGGTTTTCGCAAATTCCGGGCCGAATGAAGGTATTTCATCCACTTGTCCAATAACCCGGGGAGGAAATCCGCCACTTCGAAAGCCTTCCGAATAGGACAGGTACGCCATCACGTCTTCATTGAAGTTAACGTTCACAGAGACCAGCGGCGTCCACTCTTCAACGTGGTTCTCACCCGGCAGTCCGTCCGGTGTCGATGGCAACAAAATCAATAATGACTCTTTGTCTTCGCGGTTCCAGCGCAAACCAACTGTCAGGTGAAGCCAGTCGGTAAAATCCCAGGTTGCCTGCCCGAAAGCTGACTTGGTAATCGTCTCCTGCGGCTGGTAATTGTCTGTTAATAGCGGGTACGAACCATTTACAACGAGCGCAAGGGGTGAATAGACCTCAACCCGGCTGAGCGAATCTTCTTTAAAGTAATATAACCCCCCAAGCCAACTCAATCGGTCGCTGAATGAACTGCCAAACAGTTGCAATTCCTGGCTAAACTGATCAGCATCCTGCTGTTTCGCATCGCCGCCATCTGCCATCGCAGGGCTGCGATCGCCCTCAAAGTTGAATGCAGTTCTTAGCCCCCGGTAGGCAGAAATCGACTTAAATGTGCCAAAAGGCGACTCCCAACCCGCAGTGATATTGGCACCTGACACTTCATAATCGCCATAGGGATCAACTTTATTATCGTTCCGGTCAGTCCAGCCCGCTTTGGATTCATAAGGGTCATCAGACAAATGAACCTGACCATAGCATTCCGGCATTGTTTCCTGGCCGATGGATGTTATGCACAACGGGTTCCCGCTCAATGTCAGATTATACAGGGTTGGGGACACATCATCGGGATAGACTTCCAGCAATAGCGTCGGCGAACCCACGTCTTCGATAAGCGAATAGTCCAAAGACCCGTCGATAGTTACCGTATCGGTTGGCAGCCAATGTGCTTGTAGGCGCGCCGCAAACTTTTCGGAATCACCCAGATTTTTTCCGGGGTAGTGCACCAGGTCAACATAGCCGTCGGTCTCACTTTGAGCGACCACAGCCTGAACAAAAAAATTGTCAGTAACAGGTACATTCACAGAAACTTTCTGACCGCTCATGTTGAAGTTGCCCCTGGTAAGCTCGGCTTTCAGTTCAAACTCCGGGCCTGCCTTCCTGCTAATCAGATTGATCGCCCCGCCAATCGTATTCTTGCCAAACAATGTTCCTTGCGGGCCGCGCAAAACTTCCACCCTCTCCAACTCAAGTAGACTCAGAATATTTCCGGTGTTACGCGCGATATACACTCCATCAAGGTACAGGCCGACGGCCGGATCTGACGCCAGAGTCACGTCGAACTGCCCTAGCCCGCGGAGAAAAATAGCAGCCACTTGCGAGCCACCGTTTGCCGCGCTGGATTGAAGAATCATATTTGGAGTAGAACCAGCCAGGTCTCGTATATCGGCCATATTGCGAACCTTAATCTCGTCGGACGTAACCGCAGTTACCGCGACTGGCGTCGACTGCAAGCCCTCTTCCACACGACGAGCCGACACAACAACCTCTTCGAGCGCCAGAATATCTTTCGCTTGAGCATGTACTGGCCCCACGGAGATTCCAAAACTGGAAGCAAGCGCCATGAGCATCCAGAATTGGGGGAGTAATTTCTGAATGCCCACGACACTTGCTTTGCTCATTGCTGCACCCCGATTGTTGTAGTTGTCTGTTATGGAGTTTGTTTATAGCCTTCAAATGACAGCATTGTAATTAGCAGCGGAGCAATGCAGCATTCCATTATTGGAATGCTGCATTGCCGCAGCCTGTGTAAAGGCGTTGAATTATGCCCGTTCCTGGTATCTCACCCTTAAGCCTCGCGGCTAGTTCCGCTGATTCCCGGTTCATTCACTAACTGCATACAGAGAAACGGCCATCGCTGTTCTTGTGGGTATGCCGTAGCTTTATCCATATTGTTTGAGAATTTATGCTGATAGGCTGCCTCACAAGCAAGGGGATTCCACCTCAGTTCGGGAGCAAGCATGCACAACCTTAATCAATCCGTCATTCAATGTTGCCAACGCTTATTACCACCAAAGGGAAGGCGTGGTGTTGTTCAGGTAGTCATATTGGCTGCCATGCTGTCCGCCTGTAGCGACAAGCAAGTTCTAACGGTTGCGGGCAACGAGGTCATTCAAACTACCGTCGGCGAAATGACCGGTGTCCAGGAACAGGGAATTATGGTCTACAAAGGCATCCCGTATGCAGCTCCTCCCATTGAGGCGCTGCGCTGGAAACCGCCGCAAGCCGCCCAAAAATGGAGCGGCACTCGCAACATGAACAGCTACGGTGCGCCGTGCATGCAAACAAAAGCGCCATGGCACAAAGAACACCAATTTACCGACATGAGTGAAGACTGTCTGTATATGAACGTGTACACCCCCATTGAAGCCGGAGACGAGCCATTACCCGTGATGGTGTGGATACATGGCGGTGGCTTTTCCTGGGAGTCTGCGTCAATGCCTCGATATCACGGGGCAGGATTGGTTCCTCAGGGAGTCATTCTAGTAACGTTTAACTATCGTCTCGGCCCGATGGGTAGTTTTGATTATCCGGGTCTTAACGATGGCGACGAGTTTCGCGGCAACTACGTTACGATGGATCAACTAGCCGCCCTACATTGGGTTAACGACAATATCGGCGCCTTTGGGGGAGATAGAAACAACATTACATTGTTTGGCGAATCCGCAGGCGGATGGTCCGTAATGACTCTGCTATCAGCCCCACTGGCCAAGGGCTTATTCCATAAAGCAATTGTTCAAAGTGGCACCTTCAACACCATGCCCTCCCGAGATTTGACGATTTCCAAACCCGACAATCCCTCCCTGCAAGCACAAGGGCTCTATATTGCAGAGCAGCTTGGCCTCAAGGGCGAAGACATTGCCGAGCAGTTACGTAATTTGCCTGCCGAAGAACTACTCAAGATACAACTCTCTCCCTTCGGAAAAATGTCTTACGGCCCAATCGCCGACGGCAAAATATTGCCTGCAGATCCATTAAAAATCTGGCCTGAGAAAATCGAGAATCCAGTACCCATGATAATGGGCCTCACCAGCCTTGAAGGGATCATGCTGTCGATAATGCCGCAAGAAATAAAAGATGAATTCGTCAACGCGTATGACCCCGCCGATCTGACAGAACTGTACGGAGATCTGTCCCCAGACGAACTGGCTCGGCATATTTGGGAAGACAGCCTTGTCTATGAACCTACTCGCCGTTATTTACGGGCTGCAGCACGCCAGTCTCCAGCGGTATACAACTACCACTTTGACTACGTTGCAACATTGCTGTCTCTGTTTCTGGATGGCGCTCCCCACGCGAGCGAACTGGGATATGTGTTTCGCACGCTGCCTTCTGAGGCAGAAAACATGCCAATTCCATTCTTCTTCTTTACTGATCGCGACAAAAAATACAGCGATATGGTCAGTGCGTACTGGGTAGCTTTTGCAAAGACAGGCAACCCAAACGGCGATGGCCGACCACACTGGCCACGCTTCACCAACGATACAGAGATGACGCTGGAGCTGGCCAAATCACCTCATCTAGTACAAGACTTGCTAAAACGGCGGTTGGATTTTTATGCCGGCGCATTCGAGTCAAAAACAATAATGTCAGAGTGAACAATCGAGCGAAAACTCACCACCTCATTTGGCAGAGCTGCCACGATCAGTACTGCACAATCGGCGCCTTGCCAACCCAGGTATCGTTTTCCAGCATCGACAGCATGGCATCGGCGCAATCGGCAAAACTGATGCTGGACATGCCGCTAAAGCGATCAAAGCCCAAACGATACTGTTTTTTGTGATCGCCCTTTTTCATTTGCAAGGGACGCACGCCACACCAGTCGATGTCGCGATTCTTATCCAGAAGTGCATACTGCGCCTCCTTGTCGAGGTGTTTCTTCTTCATAAAGTAGGACGAGAAGCCGCTGACAAATTTTTCGCCAAAGCCTGTCGTGTCTTCTTTCACCAAGGTACTGCCACCGCCACACCAGACCAACCGCCGTACGCCACGTTTTCGCATGGCTGTGAGAATATTTTTGGTGACAGTAGTACAGAGGTAATCCGGAGAATGTTTCACTACACCGACTGTGAACAGTACAGCGTCGGTATCACTATCGATGCACGCTGCAACAGTCGCAGCATCTGTTGCATCGCCAACTTTGACACTAACCTGTGCGGGCAGATTCTCGGGGAGTTTTGAAGCTTTTCGTACCAGCACGGTTACGTTGTGGTTTGCTTCCAGCGCCTGGCGAAGACATTCACGACCCAAAGCTCCGGTGGAGCCAAACAAGACCAGATTCATGATAATTCTCCCTATGACTTATTGTTATCAGGAGCTATCGCGGAGCATCTTCCCCGCTAGAACTGGGGATAGCCGTCCGGATTAGCACTCTGCCAGCGCCAGGTGTCTTCCATCATGGTTTCCAGTGACGTATCGGCCGACCATCCCAATTCAGTTTTGGCTTTGTCGGCATTCGCCCACACAGCCGGCAAGTCACCATCACGCCGCGGCGCAAACCGGTGAGGCACCGGGCGGCCTGCAACACGCTCGAAGGCCTGAACCATTTCTATTACGGAGTAACCCCGCCCTGTTCCCAAGTTGTACACCTGAAAGCCCGGCTTTTCCAGCGCGGGCAATGCCCGCCTATGGCCATCTGCCAGGTCAGAGACATGCAAATAGTCGCGCAGACAGGTGCCGTCGGGGGTGTCGTAATCTTGACCAAAAATCGCGAGTTCGGGCAATTTACCCACGGCAACACGGCTGATAAAGGGCATCAGGTTATTGGGAACGCCTTTAGGATCTTCGCCGATCAGGCCTGATTTGTGCGCTCCCACCGGATTAAAATAGCGCAACGCTGCTACCGACCAGCGGCCGTCCGAATCGCAAAGGTCACTAAGCATCCGCTCGATCATCGCCTTGGATGCGCCATAGGGGTTAGACGCGCGGCCCAGAGGCATATCTTCCTTGTAGGGCACAGACGCAGACTCACCGTACACCGTCGCCGAGCTACTGAATATGATCTTGCGTATGCCGGCCGCCTGCATGGTTTCGCACAAGACAATTGAGCCGCTTACGTTATTGTCGTAGTACTCCAGAGGCTGCTCGATACTCTCGCCAACCGCTTTAAGGCCTGCGAAATGAATAACGGCGTCGACCGGTTTGCGTGCAAAGGCTGCCGCCAGCGCGGCGCTATCGCGAATATCACCCTCAACAAAGTCAGGGGTTTTGCCCGTAATTTTTTGAATGCGCTCCAGTACAACGCGGCTGCTATTGCACAAGTTGTCAAAAATAGTAACGTCGAAATCGGCATTGAGCAGTTCAACAACCGTGTGACTGCCAATGTAACCGGCGCCGCCCGTAACGAAAATATGACTCATGAATCGTCCAGAATGAGGTGTAGCGAGTATTGTTCAGCAAAGCGGATAGACAGGCAACTACTGTGTCTGTGCCAGCACGGCACGGTAGCCGCTGCGAAAATCCGGGTAGTTGAAGTCAAACCCGCTCTCTCGCAAGCGGCGATTGTCACCACGTTTGCTGCCAGCCATATGCCGGTAGGACGCATCCGTCGCGTAAGGAATGTTCATTTCTGCCGCCAACCAGCGATGCACCTCCGCGATGGGGGCCGGATCATCGTCCACAGCCAGGTAGCATTCGTCGACGCGCTGCCCTGTATGATGCAGCTCAATAAGATGCTGCAACACACGCACGCAATCATCACGATGAATACGGTTGCTGTAGTGCACCGGCTCCGGCGGTGCGCACTGCCCCTCGCGCACGCGCTGCGCCAATCTCAACGAATCTCCACCGTAAATGCCACCAAACCTTACTGCGGTAAATGGCAAGCCTGATTCACGCAGCAGGCGCTCTGCCCCCAGCACCGCCCGACCACTGAAACTTGATGGCTCTATGGGGCTGGCCTCATCCACCACACTGCCATCATTCTGGTGGTAAACGCTGGTGCTGGAGGTAAACAGAACGCGCTTGATCGAACTGCGGTTTAACACCGACAGCAGGTTGCCCAGACCGCTGGCAAATGCCCGCTGGTAGGCCTCTTCACTGCGCCCGCCCGGCGTCAGCGTAATCACCACATAATCGGCGGCAATTGCGGCTAACTGCCGCGTCGAATCCGGATCGCCAAAATCCACCGACAGCCGATGAAACTCCCCCGGCAGTTTGTCGGCCTTGCGGCGCACACCAACAACAGACCATCCCCGGCTCAGGTAGTACTGCCCAAGGGCCGTGCCCAGCTGACCACAACCCAATAACAACAATGTTGGCTTCGGATGGCTCACGATCTCTCCAAAATAAAGTACTCTTTGGTGTTCAGGACGCTGTGGCATACTGAATAAAGCCCGCTACAATACCACATAAGAAAAGACCCTCGCCGCTATCCAGGAGAGCGCGACATCACACGCCGTCTACCCTACGCTTCTTGCTCGCAGCTGACGTCACTTCAAAGGTTAATGACCAGACTGCATCCAGCCTCTGGCGAGACCAACCCGTGACGGCTCTTCACCAGATCGGCGTTGAACAGCTCAAGGGCGTTGGTCCGCGCCTGCAACAAAGACTGCAGAAATACGGTATACGCAGCATTCAGGATGTACTCTTTCACCTCCCGCTACGCTATCAGGATCGCACACGCATCACGCCCATCGGCGCACTGCAGCTCGGCGTTGATGCCGTTATAGAGGGCAAAATTGCCGCCGCCGATATTGTCTTTGGCAAGCGCCGCAGCCTGATGTGCAAGGTTCAGGACGGCACTGGCACTGTATCCCTGCGCTTCTTCCATTTTTCAGCCGCACAGAAAAAACAGTTGGCCGCCGGCGAGCAGATTCGCTGCTACGGTGAACCACGACGCGGCGGCGCCGGACTCGAAATTTACCATCCGGAGTATTCCCTGCCCGGTGATAATCAAAGCCCGGTATGTGATGAGCACCTGACGCCCGTTTACCCCAGCACTGAAGGCATCGGGCAAGGCACCTGGCGCAAGCTCTGTGAGCAGGCCTTGCTCTACCTCAGCCACCATCCGCCGCAGGAGCTGCTGCCCGAAGGCAAACGCGCCGGCTCCTACCCTCTGAGCGAAGCCCTGCGTTACCTTCACAAGCCTCCTGCCGACGCAAGCCTGTCGCTCATGCGCGAGGGCTTGCACCCCAGCCAGCGCAGGCTCGCCTTTGAGGAGCTGGTGGCGCACAACCTTGCCTTGCTGCAAACGCGCTCGGAGACTCGCCGTCAGGGCGCACCGGCATTGCGCGTGAACGCAACACTGACCCGGCAATTTCTGAAGACCCTGCCCTTTGCACTAACCTCGGCCCAGCAACGGGTAGGCAAGGAAATTACTGCAGATTTGTCGCAACCTGCACCCATGTTACGGCTGGTGCAAGGCGACGTCGGCAGCGGCAAAACAATGGTCGCCGCTATGGCTGCCCTGCAAGCCATCGCCAACGGCTATCAGGTTGCCTTGATGGCGCCCACTGAAATTCTGGCAGAGCAGCACTGGCAGAATTTCCTGAACTGGTTCGCCCCCCTGAATATTGAAGTGGGCTGGCTTGCAGGAAAGCTCAAAGGCCGCGCCCGCCAACGCAGTCTTGACGATATCGCCAGCGGCAGTGCCCAACTTATCGTGGGCACCCACGCGCTATTTCAGGAAGAAGTTCAGTACGCGCGGCTGGGCTTGGCCATTATTGACGAGCAACACCGCTTTGGAGTTCACCAGCGGCTTGCCTTGAAACAGAAAGCGCAGGCCGGGGATGGCCACCCACATCAACTTGTCATGACCGCCACGCCCATACCGCGCACACTCGCCATGACCGCCTATGCCGACCTGGATACCTCGGTGATTGACGAGCTGCCGCCCGGACGCACGCCCGTGAATACCGTAGTAATAGACAATGCCCGCCGCTCGCAGATTGTCGAGCGTGTAAGCAATGTCTGCGAACGTGGCCAGCAGGTGTACTGGGTATGCACCTTGATAGAAGAATCCGAAGCCCTGCAGGCCCAGGCCGCCGAGGCCGTGTGGGAAGAACTGCGCACCGCCCTGCCGCAATTGAAGGTCGGCCTGATACATGGCCGCCTGAAGCCAGCCGAAAAAGCCGACATTATGCAGGCCTTTAAGAACAATGAATTGCACTTGCTGGTAGCCACCACCGTCATCGAAGTGGGTGTAGATGTACCGAATGCCAGCCTGATGATCATTGAAAACGCCGAGCGTCTGGGCCTGGCCCAGTTGCACCAGCTCCGGGGGCGAGTGGGCCGCGGGGCTCTCGAAAGCCACTGCGTATTGCTTTACCAATCGCCCTTGTCACGCACCGGCAAAGAGCGGCTGCGCGCCCTGCGCGAGTCCACCGACGGCTTTGTGATCGCTGAAAAGGATTTGATGCTGCGCGGCCCCGGCGAAGTGCTGGGCACTCGCCAGACCGGACTGATGCAATTGAAAATTGCCGACCTGCAACGCGACAGCGACTTACTGGAAGAGGTTAAACGTTGCGCCCGCGCACTCAGCGAAAGCTCACCGACCCACTGCGAGGCGCTGGTAGAACGCTGGCTGTCGGATAAAACCGATTATGCCGCCGTGTAAGCATCAGGTTGTGGGCAATCGCTGGGGTTGCGCTGCCGGAAACGCTGCGCTTATTCCGGCCTACGCTCGCTGGTAGAACGCTGGCTGCCGGATAAAACAGATTATGCCGCAGTGCAGGATCATGTAGGCCCGCATAAGCATCGCGTTGCGGGCATCAGCGGTGCTTACTCCCGCGACACCCGCAAGGATTGCAGGCCGCGATTCAAGGTCGCCAAATGCGCCCGCACCGCAGGCCCCTTGGCACGCGACACACCCACCGCCAATATATCAATGACCGACATATGGGCTATACGTGAAGGCAGCGGCGTGTAGTTCTCGTTATCTTCTTCTACATCAATATAAATCGGAAGGTCACAGGCATCGGCCACGGGCGTGGCGCTGGGAGCGAGACCAACCACCGTCGCGCCGGTATCTTTAACAAGCTTGATGGCGTCAATGAGTGCCCGGGTTCGCCCCGACTGCGAAATCGCCACCACCACGTCACCCCGGCGCAAACTCATGGCCGACATGGCCTGAATATGAGGGTCCGAGTAAGCACTGGACGAAATCTGCAAGCGGAAAAATTTGTGCTGGGCGTCAGTGGCGACAGCTCCCGAGGCACCAAAACCATAAAACTCGACGCGATTGGCGCCACACAGAGCCTCAACGGCTTTCTCAATGGCCATCACATCAATGCTGTCGCGTACCCGCTTCAGGGTTTCCATGGTCGCATCAAAAACCTTGAAGGTGTACTCGTGGGCAGAATCCTGCTCGGTAAAGCGGTAGTGCTGGTAGCGCGGACTATGTGCCACATGCTGGGCCAGCGCCAGCTTAAAAGCCTGAAAGCCGTCACAGCCTATGGCGCGACAAAAGCGCACCACCGTTGGTTCGCTGACGTTGGCTTCCTGAGCCAGATCGACAATCCGCATGTGAATAACGTCTTCGGCATTGCCGATCACAAAATCGGCGACCTTGCGCTCGGATTTACGCAGCTCGTGACGACCATTTTCGATGGCGCGGATGATATTGCGGGGCTTCATGGGCTTGGCGCGCTCCTTTTGGTGCATTGTAGCGTAAAGCGGGGCGGACGTCTGACCCCCGGCCCTCATCAAAAACCCGCAATCGTCCTGTGTTTTCCGCTAGAATACGGCGCCATGGACGTATCTCATATTCTCAACGGTCTCAACGACGCCCAGCGCCAGGCGGTAGCCGCTCCGCCCGGCAATAGCCTGGTTCTGGCCGGCGCCGGCAGCGGCAAAACCCGCGTGCTGGTGCATCGTATTGCCTGGCTGATTCAGGCCGAGGGCTTTTCGCCGCACAGCATTCTTGCCGTCACCTTTACCAATAAGGCCGCCCGCGAAATGCGCGGCCGTATCGACGAATTATTGGGTTACAGCCATCAGGGCATGTGGGTGGGCACCTTTCACGGCCTCGCCCACCGTCTGCTCAAGGCCCACGCTCAGGACGCCGGGCTGCCCGACAACTTTCAAATACTCGACAGCGACGACCAGTTGCGTCTGACCAAGCGCATCCATCGCGAACTGGAACTGGATGAAAGCCGCTGGCCTCCGCGTCAGTCGCAGTGGTTTATCAACGGCCAGAAAGACGAAGGCAAACGCGCCGACCACATCGAAGATTTCGGCAGCGATCTGTTTTTAACCACCATGCTCAAGGTCTACCGTCGCTATGAGGAAATCTGCAAGCAGCAGGGCGTGGTCGACTTTGCCGAACTGCTGTTGCGCGCCCATGAACTGTGGTTGAACAATTCTGCGCTGCTCGGCCACTACCAGCACCGCTTTCGCCACCTGCTGGTTGACGAGTTTCAGGATACCAATACGATTCAATACGCCTGGCTCAGACTGTTGGCCGGCAAGCAGATCCCCATTACGGCCGTGGGTGACGACGACCAGTCAATTTATGGCTGGCGTGGCGCCCGCATCGAGAATATTCAGCAATACTCCAAAGATTTTGCCGATGTTGAGACGATACGGCTCGAGCAGAACTATCGCTCCACCCAAACCATTTTGAGCGCAGCCAACGCCGTGATCGCCAACAACCGCGATCGCCTTGGCAAGGAGCTGTGGAGCGAGGGCGAAGACGGCGAACTCATCCAGATTTACTCCGGCTTCAACGAACAGGACGAAGCGCGCTTTATCACCGAGCGCATCGACAGCCTGACTAGCGACTTTGCCCGCAAAGAGATGGCCATTCTCTACCGTAGCAACGCCCAGTCGCGGGTACTCGAAGAAAACCTGATTCGCGCCGGACTGCCCTATCGCATTTATGGCGGCCAGCGATTCTATGATCGACTGGAAATACGCAACGCCCTCGCCTATTTGCGCCTGTGCATGCAACGCGACGACGACGCTGCACTGGAACGGGTTATCAACACGCCCACGCGCGGCATTGGCGCACGCACCATCGAGCAATTGCGCGCAACAGCCCGCGAGCAAGGCACCTCGCTCTGGGCAGCGGCGGTACACTGCCTTCGCCACAAGGTCTTTCCCGCCCGCGCCAGCGGTGCCCTCAGCGCGTTTTGCGAACTGATTGCATCAATGGAACAGGCCATTGCCGACCTGCCTCTGGACGAGCAAGTCGAACACGCCATTGAAGCCTCGGGCCTGATCGACTTTCATAAAAAGGAAAAAGGGGAGAAAGGCCAGGCGAGAGTCGAAAACCTGCAGGAACTGATAACCGCCGCCGGTCAATTTGAAACCGACGACGAAGACGTACCCCTGCTGCGCGCCTTTCTCGACCAGGCCGCACTGGATGCCGGCGAGCAGCAGGCCGACGAGTTTGAAGACAGCGTACAGATGATGACCCTGCACTCGGCCAAAGGCCTGGAGTTTCCGGTCGTGTTTATCAGTGGCATGGAGGAAAACCTCTTTCCCCACCGCATGTCGATGGAAGAATCCAACAGCCTCGAAGAAGAACGCCGCTTGTGCTATGTCGGCATTACCCGCGCCGAACAACGCCTGTTTATGACCTACGCAGAAACGCGACGCCTGCACGGACAGGAAAATTACAACGCTCCCTCACGTTTTCTTTCAGAAATACCCAACGAATTGCTGAGCGAAGTGCGCTGCAATACCCAGATCAGCCGGCCAGTGAGTTTTGCCAGCACCAGCATGCGCAGTGAAGACGAAGACAGTGGTTTGTCTCTCGGCCAGCGTGTGCTGCACAGTATTTTTGGCGAAGGCACCATTCTCAATTTCGAAGGTCAGGGCAATGCCACCCGGGTACAGGTAAACTTCGAAAATGAAGGCAGTAAGTGGCTGGTGCTGCAGTACGCAAAACTGGAAGCCATTTAATCCGGCCTGTAGGAGCCTGCCCTGCAGGCGAACCGTTTGAACATTCGTCTGCAGGGCAGGCTCCTACAAAATAAAAATAGAGAGAGCCATGCGCGAGCAACAAAAACAAAACCTCATCATCCTCACCCTCGTCGCGTCCCTCGTCAGCCTGTTCTGGCTTTACGTCAGCGAACGCGCCGGAGAGTTCAGCAGCGACACACTGACCGCCTCCGGCAATCAAAAGGTCTACCACTGGAAGCTCGTGACCAGCTGGCCCAAAAACTATCCCGGGCTCGGCACCGCGCCGGAACATTTTGCCAAAGCCGTGCGCAATATGAGCGGCGGACGCCTGCTAATAAAAGTTTACGGCGCCGGAGAGCTGGTGCCCGCGCTCGGCGTTTTTGACGCGGTGTCACTCGGCAATGCCGAAATGGGGCACAGCGCCGCTTATTACTGGAAGGGCAAACTCGCATCAGCCCCGTTCTTCACCTCCGTTCCTTTCGGTATGACGGCGCAGGAAATGAACGCCTGGCTCCACTACGGCGGTGGTATGGAGTTATGGCGTGAAGCCTACGCGCCCTTCAATCTGGTGCCGCTTGCCGGCGGCAATACCGGCGTGCAAATGGCCGGGTGGTTTAACAAGGAAATCAACTCCGTTGCCGATCTCAAAGGCTTGAAGATGCGCATTCCCGGTGTTGGCGGCGAAGTGTTTCAGCGCGCCGGCGGCACGGCTGTCACCCTGCCCGGCGGAGAGCTGTACACCTCACTGCAAACCGGCGTTATTGACGCTACCGAATGGGTTGCTCCCTACAACGATATGTCACTGGGCCTGCACGAAGTTGCCAAATATTATTACTATCCCGGTTGGCACGAACCCGGCCCCACACTGGAAATGACCGTCAATAAAAAAGCCTACGAATCACTGCCGAAAGATTTGCGCGCCATCGTCGATATCGCGGCGCGCTACGCCAACCAGGACATGCTGGATGAGTACACCGCGCGCAACAATAAAGCATTAAACCTGCTACTGGACAAACACAAAACGCAAGTGCGCCCATTGCCCGACGATGTACTGATTGCGCTGCGTCAGGCGTCGGAAGAGTATCTTCAGGAAGTGATCGCCAGCGACCCGATGGCTAAAAAGGTGTACCAGTCGTGGAAACCCTTCCTCGATAACGTGAGTAATTACCACCGGATATCCGAGCAGGCGTATATTAATACCCGCAATCTCGACACTGCGAAGTCGAAAAAATAGACATTATCTGAGGACGTTATGATCAAGCACGTGGTACTAATGAAATGGAAAGAAGCCATCACCGACGAACAGTTGGCGAAGGTCAACGCCGCCTTTACCGATATGCCCAACCGGGTAAGCGGTATTGTTAACAGCAGCTTTGGCGCCGACCTGTCGATTTTTCCCGGCAATGCTGACTATATGCTGGTGCTCGATTTCGAAAACGAAGACGATTTCAAAAATTATGTGATGCACCCGGCTCATGCCGAGTTGATGGAATCTGTTACTGGCCCACTGATGGAGTCGTGGTCAACGGCGCAGATTGCGCTATAACGCCCTCCACAAACACATTTTACTGATTAGGCGGCGTCTCGGCGTGCTGCTGCACAATTTCAATATTGTAGCCATCAGGGTCGCAGATCATGGCGACCGTCACCGGCCATGCGTCAAGCCGCACGGGCTCCGTAATGGATTTTGCACCGGCTTTGACGCAACGCCTGTACACTGACTCGCAATCATCGGTATTAACATAAAATTTCCACAGAGCGCTGCCGTGCTCAATGGGGCCGGGAACGTCGTGATGCCGGGCTATCTGCAAACGGTTGCCGCTTTCGCCCTGAAAAACCACTTCGGTAACATTCATACCGCCCGGCTGCTCAATACGATGCGTTATCGTAAAGCCCAAGGCGTCCTGATAAAACGCAATTGATTGATCAAGATCGCTGACGTTAATACAAAACTGGTCAAAACTGACGGCCATAAATCACCCGCTATCCACTTGTGTGACCACAGTGTGCGGCAGCCCTGCCCGCACGGGCCATTACACTTTGTTTAGGCGGTAGCCGTTGAGTTACAAGCCGACCAATTTTTGACTGACATCCCAAAGGCGTTTCGCGGTGGCATCATCCCGCGCCCAGGGCTTGGCGGTGAGCTGTTTACAATCGTAGAAATACTCGCCGCTCACCCCTTCAACCTTGTCCGAGGTAGCAAGATACACCGATGTTGCAGCGCCTTTTGCCGGCGACCTGAAAAAGGGGCCCACCAGTTTGGTCGCAATCTTCCCCAGTAAACCATTTTGCGTTCCCAGCCCCGTGCGCACTGCACCGGGGTGAACGCAGTTTGCGGTTACACCGGTGCCCTGCAATTGTCTGGCAATTTCACGCGTCCAGAGAATATTGGCGAGCTTGGAATGCCCGTAGACTTCGAAAGTTTTGTACTTTCTGTTTTCGTAATTCAGGTCGTCAAAGTGAATCTCTTTGCAAAATTCGTGTGCGTTGGACGCAACGCTGACAATTCGCGCCGGCGCACTGCTCACAATGCGCTCACGCAGCAATTCGGTTAACAGGAAGTAGCCCAGATGATTCACGGCGAAGGTTTCTTCAATACCGTCAACGGTAATTTTCCGGTGCATATTCACCACACCGGCATTGTTGATCAGCAAGTGCAGCGGCTTACCCGTATCCAGAAACTCCTGGGCGACGCGGCGAATATCGGCTTGCACAGCCAAATCACCCACCAATAATTGAAGTTTGGCATTGCCGGTTTTTTGCTGAATATCCGCAAGCACCGCTTCGCCCTTGCTTTTGTTTCGGCACACCATAAACAATTCAGCACCGGTTTGGGCAATAGCTTCTGCCGTTGCTGTACCCACACCACTCGTCACACCAGTGACCAACGCCACCTTGCCTGCCATATCCATACATTTATCCTGTTATTGTTCGCGTATTTTGAAGCCGGGTGCTTATCAATCGTCGTCGCTGTCGGGGACTGCGCGGGTACGACCGTTGGCATCAATAGCCACAAAGACAAACTCGCCTTCGGTGACCTTAACCGGGCTACGGTGTGGGTCTATCCACACTTCGACGCTAATACGAATGGAGCTGCGCCCCACTTCCTCGATCGTGGTGTAGCAGCTGACCACAGAACCCACTTTCACCGGCGTGAGAAAAGCCATTCCGGTAACCGCAACCGTTGCGGTACGACCTTCGGCGCGGCGTGATGCGGTGATATAACCCGCCAGATCCATTTGCGACATCAGCCAGCCACCGAAAATATCGCCATTGGGGTTGGTGTCGCCGGGCATGGCCAGCGTTTGCAAAGCCAGCTCGCCGCGGGGAGTGGGGGTATCGTCTATTTCACGCATTGCCGTGAGTCCTTAGTGATTCTTAAAATGCCAGTGTTATATCTGGCGTGAGAAGCCAATCGCCAACGGTAAGTGCATCCTCTGGCGCTGTCAATCCGCGCTCGCGCACAGCCTTTATGCTGCTACCCGCGCATCCACCTCGGTAGCGCGGTCGCGATATCAGGCCAGAGCGCCAGCAGAACAAGCAGCACCAGTTGCATGGCAATAAAGGGAACCACCCCGCGATAAATATCGCGGGTACGAACCGATTCCGGCGCCACGCCGCGCAGGTAGAACAGCGCAAAGCCGAAAGGCGGTGTCAGAAAGGAGGTTTGCAGGTTGATGGCAATCATAATACCCAGCCAGATCGGGTCGACCCCCATCGCCAGCAATATCGGCCCAACGATAGGCACCACTACAAAGGTGATCTCGATAAAGTCGAGAATAAAGCCCAGCAAAAAAATCGCGACCATCACCACCAGCACGGCCATGGCCACGCCGCCGCCCATACTGTCAAACAGGGATTGAATCAGGTCGTCGCCGCCGTATCCGCGAAACACCAGCGAAAACACCGCAGCGCCAATCAGGATCATAAAGACCATGCTGGTCACTTCCAGTGTAGACTCACCAACTTCACGCAGGCGCTTCAGGCTCAACTCGCCCTTCGCTTTGGCCAGTACGGCAGCACCAAGCGCCCCCACCGCCGCAGCTTCAGTCGGCGTTGCAGCACCCACCAGAATAGAACCCAGTACTGTGACAATCAGCAGCACCGGAGGCAGCAGGCTCATTAGCAGGGTAGCGACATCAACATCACCTGCTTCCTCCAGCGGCGGCATGCTTTCGGGTTTGCGCCAGGCCTGCACAACGGTATAAAGCAGATACATAGCCACCAGCAGCAGGCCGGGCACCAGGGCGCCCATAAACAGGTCGCCCACCGATACCGTTTCCGGATTCTGTACCTGCATCTCCAGTTGCGCCTGCTGATAGGCGGTCGACAGGGTATCCCCCAGCAACACCAGCGCAATCGACGGCGGGATGATCTGCCCCAGCGTGCCGGTGGCGCAAATGGTGCCCGTTGCAATAGACGGGCTGTAACCGCGCTTTAGCATGGTTGGCAGCGACAGCAGCCCCATCGTCACAACCGTTGCGCCAACGATACCCGTGCTCGCCGCCAGCAGCGCGCCAACCAGAATCACGGATACCCCGAGCCCACCCGGAAGCCTGCCGAGGAGCTTCGACATGGTATCCAGCAGATCTTCGGCAATGCGGCTGCGCTCAAGTAACACACCCATTAACACAAACAGGGGCACAGCCATCAAAGTAATATTATTGATGGTGCCAAATAAGCGCGAGGGCAGAGCCGACAGGTAACTGGGGTCAAACCAGCCTGCAATAATCCCTACACCGGCGAACAGCATGGCAGTGCCCGCCAGACTAAAGGCAACCGGGTAACCCAGCACCAGCACCAGGCAGACGGCGGCGAACATCAAAAGTGGCATCCACTCCACCATCAGGCGGCCCGCTCGCTGTCGGCCAGTACTGCAACACTGCGCAGCAGATCAGATAGGCCCTGCACCGCCAGATTAACGGCCATCAAGGGAATAAGCGTCTTCAGCAGGAAAACGGCGGGAATTCCGCCCGGTTCACCCGATGATTCCCGGATCATCCAGGCATGGCTGACGAAATCCCAACTGATCAGAATGACATAGCCGCACAAGGGAAAAAGGAAAACGAGCGTGCCGAGCGCGTTAACCCAGGCCTTGGCGCGCAGGGAGAACTGGCGATAAAAGATGTCCACCCTGACATGAGCGTCGCGCTTGAGCGTATAGCCCGCGCCGAGCATAAACACGGTCGCGTGCAGGTAGATAGACAACTCCTGCATAAAGGTCGAGCCCTGCTCCAGACCATAACGCAAAAAAACCACCGCGCAGGTATTTAACATCAGCAGGGGCAACAACCAGGCCAGAAGTCTTCCTGTAGTTTCACTGTAGCCGTCGAGTCGCGCCGACAGGGCTGTTATTATTCGCATTCGCTGCCTCGGCTCACATCCAAGCGAGGCATTATAGCGTAACCGGTATAAACCACACAGGTCACAGGAATTTACATGCTGACGGTAATCTCGCCCGCAAAAACACTGGATTTTGAATCCCCTCTGCCCACAGATGAGCACAGCCAGCCGCAATTTCTGGCCGACTCAAAGCAATTAATTCGTGAGTTGCGGGCGCTGAATCCCGAGGACATTTCCAGCTTGATGAAGATCAGCCCGGCACTCGGCGAGCTGAATCACGAGCGCTATATGAACTGGAAGACACCCTTCACCAGCAAAAATGCACGCGCAGCGGCGCTTGCATTCAAGGGCGACGTGTATCTGGGGCTACAGGCCCAGAACTTTGGCAAACGCGATTTCCAGTTCGCACAAAAACATTTGCGCATTCTGTCGGGCTTATATGGCTTGCTTAAACCGCTTGATCTGATTCAGCCCTATCGGCTGGAAATGGGTACGCGCTTTGAAAATAGTCGCGGCAAGGATCTCTACAGCTTTTGGGACAACAAGATCACCGATGCGCTCAACACAGACTTGCAGGCCAGCAAGTCGGAACTACTGGTCAACCTGGCGTCAAATGAATATTTCAAGTCGGTGAAAAAGAAATCTCTCAATGGAGAAATCATTACACCGGTGTTTAAAGACCTGAAAAACGGGCAATACAAAATCATCAGCTTCTACGCCAAAAAGACGCGCGGCCTGATGAGCGCATTTATCGTCAAAAACCGGGTGAAATCGATTGAAGGTTTGAAGGCCTTTGATTGTGAAGGCTATCGCTATCAGCCCGGACTATCGTCCGGTACCGATCTGGTGTTTACGCGAGACAGCGCCGACCAGGCTAGCCGCTAGCCCACAGAACCGTTAGAGCATCGAGAGCACCGTATCGAAGTGCTCTTTTTCAACCGGCATAACCGACAGCCTGTTACCACGTGCCAGCAAGCGCATTCCCTCCAACTGAGGGTTCTGTTTAAGCTCGGCCAGGGTAATCACCCGCTTTAGCTTGCGCACCAGCTGAATATCCACCATAAACCAGCGGGGCTTGTCGGGGTCGGATTTTGGGTCAAAATACTTTGATTCTGGATCGAAGGCGGTCGCGTCAGGATAAGCCTCTTTAACCACCCTGGCTACTCCGACAACACCGGGTTCTGCGCAACTTGAGTGGTAAAACAATACCTGGTCGCCTTTTTTCATGTCGTCGCGCATAAAATTGCGCGCCTGATAGTTGCGCACACCGTCCCAAGGTTCGCGCTTACCGGAGCGAGACGCCAGGTCATCAATACTGAAGGCATCAGGTTCGGATTTCATCAACCAGTAGTTCACGGCGGCTACTCCTCCTGTTTTGCTGTGGAAAATTCAGGCAGTTCTTTTGGCTCGCCACGTTGCAGATGATCTTCGGCAAAATCTTCGATGCGCGCTATGCGTTCAGCACTTAAGGGGTGAGTACTCAGAAACGCCGGCATTTCTCCGTCACGCCCCTCATCGACGAAAACGGCAAAGATACTCTCCGCGCCCTTCACATTGCCATAGCGCGCCTGCAATATCTCCAGCGCACGGCTATCGGCCTCTCGCTCCTGCCCGCGGGTAAAACTCATCACGGTGACCATACCCATCTGCCGGAACAACCAATCCATCCCCGAGCTGTTGGCCACCCCGGCAATGCTCGCCAGGGCCAACGACACTGTTAGTCCGCGCCCCATTGCAACGATGGGGTCACGGTGAAGAATATGCGCGATTTCGTGAGCCATCACCATCGCCAGCGCATTTTCACTGGGCATCTTTTGAAGCAAGCCTTCAAAGATATAGATATTGCCACCCAAAGTAGCAAACGCGTTGACGGCGCCTGCCGGGAGATAGTGCACCGTGACATTTAAACCCTCGGGCAACTCAACATGCTCAAGCAACTCACGGGCAAGCTTGCGCAAATACGCTTGTTTCTCTGCTTGTGACTCATTGAGCTCTGCCGCAGGGAATTGCGACGCCATTTGCTCGGCCAGCCGCTGCTCCACACTAAAGGGAATAAGCGGCGCCATAGAATTGGCCAGCGCAACCAGCAGCAGCAATACGACAGCAAGCCCCCCCAATGCGGCGAGCACCAGCAGAGCAAAATCTTTGAGGGGGTTTTCCTGGCTGTAGTTGATGCCTTCAGGGAGCGGGCGATTTTCGTAATCTGTCACGCCAACTCTATCAGTGCCGTGCCGTACGCGTAGACTTCAACGGCACCAACCTGCCCTTTGTTTCCTTTCGAAATGGAGGAGGTCTCCAGCTTTACGTTCACCACCATCGCGGCACCGAGATCCGCAGCCTCCTGCTTCATGCGCAACAAGGCCTCGCGCCGTGCACGTTCGAGCAACGTCTCAAACGCCATTACCCTGCCACCGAAAATACTGCGCAGCCCGGCCGCCACCTGCTTGAAATAATCTACCGAGACCACCACGCTGCCCCCGACCAGAGCCACCCGGCGGGGTGTACTGCTTGGTGGTGGCAAGCGTTCGCTGAAAGCCAGCACCGAGGCCAGTTGTTGTTCGCGCTCGCGTATGGACTTGAAATGTCGCGACTCTGCCACCCGACCAAAAAAATAGCCCAGCGCGAGCAATGCCAGAAAAACAATCAGATCGTACACGCTTACTCCAGGATCACGGCAGTGCCGTAGGCGAAGAGTTCGGCCGCACCAGCCGTTACTGACGAGGTTGAAAAGCGAACGTTGATAACAGCATTGGCGCCCATTGCCTCAGCCTGCTGCGTCATGCGCTGAATCGCTTCCTCCCGTGCATCGTTCAGCAGCTCTGTATAGCCTTTAAGTTCACCGCCGAATATATTTTTCAGCCCGGCCATCAAATCCCGTCCAAGGTGCTTGGTGCGCACGGTATTGCCCTGCACCAGACCGAGGTGCTTGCTGATGCGCTTGCCCGGGATGATTTCGATATTACTGACTAACACATGACACTCCAGCCGAATTAACGTTATGGTGTTTATAGTGGCCTTTTATAGGCGCATCGGCACGCGACTGGCAAGAGATATTTCATGAACAAACCTTATTCGCAAGCCTGTGAAAACAACAAGCAACCCATACTTGATGTGATTTCACAGGTGTTCGCGCAGCACAATCATGTTTTGGAAGTGGGCAGCGGCACCGGCCAACATGCGGTGTTTTTTGCCGAACGCATGCCGCATCTGCGCTGGCAATGCGCAGATCAGGCCGAGCATCTTCCCGGCATACGTGCGTGGATTGAGGATGCAAACCTAAACAACCTGGAAGCAGCACTAGAACTTGAGGTAACAAACCCCTGGCCGATCACCGGGGTAAGTGCCGTTTTTTCAGCCAATACCGTGCATATTATGCACTGGCATCAGGTCGAGGCCTTTTTTGCAGGTTTGAAAGCGCACTTGAGCAACGCCGGCGACTTCTGCCTTTACGGTCCCTTTAACTATCAGCGCAACTATACCAGCGACAGCAACGAGCGCTTTGATCAGTGGCTTAAGCAACGCGACCCCGGCATGGGCATTCGCGACTTTGATGACATAAACACGTTAGCTGAATCTGCCGGGCTGACGTTGATCAACGATCACGCGATGCCGGCCAATAACCGGCTGCTGCACTATAAAAAATGACCGAAAAAATGACTGAAAAACAGGCAGACACAAAAAAGGCAGGCCCAAGGCCTGCCTTTTTGCTTACAGGACGCTTGCCCGCTTATTGCTCGCCTAGAACCTTCATTTCGACACGGCGGTTTCGGGTGCGACCTTCTTCCGTGCTGTTATCAGCAACGGGCTGACGCTCGCCGTACCCTCGCGCGACAATGCGTTCCGGCTCTACGCCCTTTCCGATGAGGTAGGCTTTAACCGCGTTGGCGCGATCCTGCGACAAGATCAGGTTGTAAGCATCTGAGCCCAAATTGTCGGTATGGCCTTGCAGCTCAACCGTAAAGGTTGGTGAATCAAGCAGCGACTGACCAACGCGGTCCAGCAAGCGCTGTGCGTTGACTTCCAGCTTGGCGCTGTTGAACTCGAAGTTAACGCCATCGAGAACAACCGACTGTTCGGCGGCGCAACCGTTTGTCATAACAGCCTGACCCGCAGGAGAGCTTGGGCAGGAGTCGATACGATCACTGATGCCGTCACCATCTATGTCTGAACAGCCGTTAACATCGACCGGCGTGCCGGGAGGCGTGCCGGGACACAGATCGCGGGTGTCAATCACACCGTCGCCATCACTGTCGGCGCAGCCTTCTTCATTGACAGGCGTTCCCAGCGGAGTGCCCGGGCAACGGTCACGTGCATCGGGTACGCCATCTCCGTCGCTATCGCGCGGACCTGCCGGCTGTGCGTCTTCACCGGGGAAGTTAAAGCGCACACCCAGTACGATATTGGTGCCACGATAGTCGGTAGTGAAATTTTCAAACTCAGGGTCTTTGGATTCGAAATAACGCGCGCCCAAGTCCAGCATTACCGCGTCGCTGAGCTTGAAGTTCAAACCCAAACCTGCCTGCCCGAACAGCACGGTATCGTCGTCGTCAGAAAAATCTATTTCAGTAGCGCCAACCCCCAGGCCAATGTAAGGCTGAACAACACCGTCCCGATTAAAGTCATACCATACGTTCGACAGCAGGGATGTTGAGGTAATGTCGCCGCTTACAGCGAATCCGGCTACCGTATCGACTTCATTGCGCATACGCTTGATGCTGATATCGGCCCGGATCGCGCCAGCAAAATCGTACCCAACAGAAAAAGCAAAACCGTTGTCGTCTTCATAGGTGGTCTTGAAATCACCGAAGGTACCCAGGGTAGCCGTACAAGTAGCCGCCGGATTAAGTGGGTCGACATTGATCAACGGCAGACAAAAAGTCCCGGTTGCCGCCTGGCCGGGCGTGAACACCTTGCCAAAGCCATCTTTGAGCTGCACCCGGTCATATTCAAAACCAACGTACCAGTTGTTTTCCGCCAAGGCGGGAGCAGCAGCGCCCGTCAGCACCAACCCGGCTGCTACAGCCCGCAGCCCAGATAATTTTTTGGAAGCTGTCATTTCAAACCCTACCCCATGGATTACTGTATTTTTTGTAAACACGTACTTTTATAAGTGCGCTACCATCGCATTATCCGTATTATTTTTCAATTGCAGCGCCCTGAAAAGTGCGCCAGCTCTACATTTGAGAACTATTCAACAAAATTATCGCCGCAACGGGGGAATTCAATGGACAAAAGGCAAATCCGCATCTTACGCGCCCTGACCAACACCGCGCTGGTCAGCCTTTTGCTCGGCGCCGTACTCACGGTGATGAGTGGCATTTTCAGTACGCTCTATAGCGTGTTGATCGGCGTCGGCACGGTGGGCGTCACGCTATATTGCTATCGTCGCGCGGATCAGAAAATAAGCGCGAGTCGCGAGTACTACCTCTGGCGCTACGTGCCCACGCTGGTGTTTGTGTTCGGCCCGCTGATCATGCTTGCACTCTCGGCAACCGAAGGCGACTGGTCGGTGAACGGCTGGCTGCTTTTTATCCGCTTTAGCGTCAGCTTTCTCGTTCCCATCGCCAGTCTGATGATGCTTGAGCGATTGCTGAAACAAGCGTTGCTCAAATCGCCCCAATAAAAGGCTTTGCTTCTACAGGCAATCCATTCGCAGGGCCGGCTCAGGCAATCTCCTGGGCACTGCCCGCGAAAGGCGACCTCGCGGGAGAACCTAGCAGGCTGTTGATTTTCGTATTCGAGGCAGTCAATGCAAGGCAAAAACAGGCGAAATGAGGGAGTTTATGGGTGATAAATGACCGATTTGAGCCTGTTTTTAACGCCGCAGTGGCAACGCAGATAGAAAATCAACAGCCTGCTAGGCCGGTGTCGGCATTTCAAAGGTCGGCAACGATTCGGGCATCCCGCCCAATGAAACAGCTATCTTTGAAAAACCCATAAACAGCGCGAGACCGGCCGTCAGTTCTACAATTTCCTCGGCAGAAAATTCGTCGCGCATCGCCTGCTTCAGGCTCGCATCAACCGCGTGCGGATCATCAAGAAATACGTCGGTGTAGCGCAAAATCAACTTCTGTCGCGCCGACAAATCACTGCCTTCATAACCATCGCGAATATGCTCTACCTGCGATTCCTCCAGACCGTCTGAGCGGGCTTGCGAGAAACGTACGTTTTTACAGAACACACAATTCGTCTTGCGGGCATTGCGCAAGCGGGCAACTTCCTTGCTGGGGTGATCCAGCACACCGCGACTCCATAGCGTGCCGTAAAGCTGGTTGAACGCCGCCAGCGCCTCCGGCTGCAGAGCCAGAGCACTACCACTAACCGGATCATCGCCCGCATTCTCCGGCAGTTTTACCCGTGAGCCCGTCATTGGGATTCTCCTGTCTGCAGTACAATCTGAAAGCGTACAAAGCCGTCGCAAAGCGCCAAAAATTCCAGCAGAGCGACCAAGCCCCGGTCACCTATTTCCTTGACGACTGCAGCGGCCATCTCGTCGCTGATACTGTGCGTATCTAGGCAAAAACACTCTGTGAGCTGCAGCGCCGCCTTCTCCAGAGCCGAAAACTCGGGCGCCCGGTACCACTGCGGCAGCGCAGACAGCTTCGCATCAGATATGGAACCCGCAAGTGCGTTGGCCTGCGAGGAGCAGCGATGCAGTTGCGCAACGCGCAAATGGCACAGCTGCATCAGCTCCTCATCCAGCAACTTTTGCTCGCGGAAAACTGCCACAAAGGCCTGATAATCGCTAAAGAGATTGGCCCGCAGGCCAAGCACGCCTTCAAAGGTACTCGCTTGATCCAACACCCAGGTCATGTTCCAGCCTCGCAAAAGTCGTTCTACCAAAGTCGCACAAGGCGGCACCGGCAACAAGCGGAGGTGGTTTAAGCTGTTGGGCTACGCATAACTGAGTCGTGATCAGGCCTGCCTGAAGGGCAGAAGCCGGCGTGCGTCGTCGATATAACGTGCAACCGACAAGGCTTCTTCTTCCAGAAAATGATCTATCGCGGCGCGAAAACGCTCATCCACAATCCAGTGTCGCGAGCAGGTTTCAATCGGCTCAAAGCCGCGCTGAATCTTATGCTCACCCTGCGCCCCCGGATCAAAGCGCTGCAAGCCTCGCTCAATGCAGTATTCAATCCCCTGGTAGTAGCAGGCTTCGAAGTGCAGGCACTCCAGCTCTTCGATACAGCCCCAGTAGCGGCCGTACAGTGTCCGGCTGTCCTTGAAGTTGAGCGCGGCGGCAACGGCCTGACCGTCGTGTTCAGCCACGACCATCAACAACTGTTCCGGCATGCTAAGACCCAGGTCGCGAAAGAAAGCCTCATTCAGATAGCCACCATGGCCACTGCGTTTGGCGTAAGTCATCTGGTAGCAGTGATAGAAAAATGACCACTGCTGCTCACTGATATCGCTGCCCTCGATCCGCCGCAATGTTATGCCCTGCTCCTGAACACGCCGGCGCTCGCGGCGCAGACTCTTGCGTTTTCGCGAGCTGAACCCGGCAAGAAACGCCTCAAAATCCGCATAGCCCTGATTGAACCAGTGGAACTGCGCGGCCACGCGCTGCGATGCACCCTGCCAGCCGGGTAATTCGCTCGCCACGGGAAACAAGATATGCAGCGACGACGCCTGTCCGGCGCAGCGCGCTTGCAGTTCGCTCAGCAAACGGCTGCGCAGCGCCTGGCTATCCATGGCGGGCAATACCGATAGCCGCGGCCCCGTCGCCGGCGTGTAGGGGATGGCCGACAACAGCTTGGGATAATAATCCAGGCCATTGCGGCGATAGGCATCGGCCCAGGACCAGTCGAATACGTACTCGCCATAGCTGTGGAATTTCAGAAAGAGTGGCAGGTGACCAATCAGCCGCCCCTCATCCTCCAGCAACAGGTGTTGCGGCACCCAGCCGCTCTTGCGGGTAGTTGCGCCACTGCGCTCCAGCGCACTCAGAAAAGCATGGCGCAGAAAGGGGTAGTCGCTTTGCAGAACAGCATCCCACTGCCCGGCAGAAACTTCGTCTATGGAATTGAGGTAGCGAAAGGTCAGCATCGGGCGTTAGCCCAGAAGGTAGTGCAATGCGATACCGATAAAAACAGCCATACCAACATAGTTATTGTTCAGAAAAGCCTGAAAGCATTTTTCGCGCTGCCGATTCTTTATTAGCCGTTGCTGATAGACAAACAGCGCGGCGGCAACCGCCACACTCACAAAGTAAATAAAGCCCAGTTGAAACCTTGAGCCGATAATAACAAGTATAAAGACAACACTGAGCTGCAATATGCCGGTTATCAAGCGGTCTTCGCGCCCAAAATAAATCGCCGTCGATTTGACCCCAATCTTCAGGTCATCCTCCCGGTCAACCATCGCGTAAAACGTATCGTAGGCCATCGTCCAGATCACAACGGCAATATAAATTAGCCACAGCTCAGCAGGTAGCGCACCGGTTACCGCCGCGAATGCCATGGGCACACTCCAGGCAAAAGCCGCACCCAGCACAACCTGCGGAAAGTGTGTGAAGCGTTTCATAAAGGGGTAGCAGGCGGCCAGAGCCACCGCAACAAATGACAACAGCACGGTGAGCTGATTTGTAAGAAGAACCAGCAGAAAAGACAGACCGCACATTCCGGCAAAAAGGTACAAAGCCTCCTTTGCCGACACCTCTCCGGTCGCCAGCGGCCTGGCCCTTGTCCGCTCGACGTGGCCGTCAATATCACGGTCCGCGTAGTCGTTGATCACACATCCGGCCGCACGCATCAACACAACCCCGAGAACAAATATCAGCAATGTGCCGAGTGGCGGCACACCCCCGGCAGCTAACCACAAAGCCCATAGCGTCGGCCACAGCACCAGATAGGTACCGATGGGTCGGTCAAAGCGCATAAGTTTGCTGTAGTGGGGAATGCGCTCTTTGATATCCATAAAGTCTCGCTTGCCGCTGGTTTACAGTGGGGAATAACCGTGGGAAGTATAGCAAGCCAAACGCTGTTGACGCAGCGCGGCTGCTTTGTGGCGGGTCATTCAGCGCGCAAGTTTAGGCCCTGAACGCCGGCAGGAATATTTCGCTGACCATTAGCGGCAGGCCGCTGAGGTAAAAACAGGATCGCCGACCCCACAGAGCCTCGTCAGAGCGCAGGTTGGCGGGCAAGGTCATTGAATCGCCTCTGAGCCGCGCCAGCTCATAGGGCGCCCGGTGCATGCCGGGGTCACTAAAGAGCATGGCGCCCAGCGCAGAATCCTTGAATTTGCGCAGATGCCGCAACCTCCCCTGCACGCTCGACGCGGGAATCACGCTGCGGGCAAAAACCCAGGGCTCGTTGTTACAGTGAAGCTCGACCTCACGCACAATGCCCACCTCCCGATCCTGCATTCCCAGCAGGCGCCGCTCACTAAATCGCGGGCGCTGCCAGGATTGTTGCAAAACTTTAACGCGGAAGTTGCCTTCGCTGGCCACAATCAACCTGGCTGTCAGGGAACCGGGATCCAGCAACCACGGGCGGATCTCGCGGGGCAGCTCAACCCTGGTATAGCGATGCAGCTCACGCCACGCGGGCTCGTCAGGCTGGTATCTGTGGTGGTGAACAGCGTACAATAGCCGCCTCCCAAATCACTGCAAAACCATTATGCAGGCGCCCGAGACTGTGCAAAACCATTGCCACGTCAAATAGAGGTGCCCTTAAAAAGTGGCGGCAGAATGCGCGATTGACAGAAAAACTGCAAGCGCAGCCCGGCCACACACTGACTACGAGGAAGCGAATCAATGAGTAAGTGGGAATGTATCGTCTGCGGCTGGGTATACGACGAAGAAACAGGCGACCCGGATTCCGGTATTGCTGCCGGCACCAAATGGGAAGATGTTCCCGAAGATTGGCTCTGCCCTGACTGCGGCGTAGGCAAGGAAGATTTCGAACTGATCGAAACCAGCGAGCCCGCCGCGGTGCCGCACCATGAAGAAGCCACGACCGACGAGCAGAAAGCCCCGGTTGTTATCATCGGCACCGGTCTGGCCGGCTATGGTTTGGCCAAGGAATTTCGCAAGCACGATCAGGACACCCCCCTGATACTGGTGACCAACGACGACGGGCGCTCGTACTCCAAACCGATGCTGTCGACCGGTTACACCAAAAACACCACCGCCGACGACCTGGCCCAGGCCGATGCCGGCACTATGGGCAAGCAGCTCAAAGCCAGCGTCTGGACCATGACCCATGTGGCCGCGATTGACACAGCCAACCAGACTCTCAAGCTCGGTGATGCGGAAACCCAGATTCACTACAGCAAGCTGGTGCTGGCTATCGGCGCCGACACTATCAACCCGCCGATCAAGGGCGACGCACTGGAATACGTGTATTCGGTCAACGACCTGCTTGATTACGACGACTATCGCACCGCAATCAAAAAGAACGACGTCAAAAAGATCTGCATCATTGGCGCCGGCCTGATCGGCAGCGAGTTCACCAACGACCTGCTTAACGGCGGCTTTGAGGTTGAAGCGGTTGACCCCTTGAGCTACTGCCTGCCCACCCTGCTGCCCGAACCGGCCGGTCGCGCTGTACAGCGCGCACTCGAAGACAAGGGCGCCAAATTCCATTTCGGCCCACTGGTTACCGAAGTGAACAAGGATGGCGATGTCGGCCTGATTGTCACTCTCAGCACTGGCGACACCATCAAATGTGACCTTGTGGTTTCCGCCGTTGGCGTGCGACCACGCACCCAGCTCGCCAGCGATGCCGGCATAGCGGTTAACCGCGGCATTACCACCAACCGGCTGCTGGAAACCAGCGCGAAAAATGTTTACGCCATGGGCGACTGTGTTGAAGTGGAAGGCCACGTACTGGTTTACGTTGCACCGCTGATGGCGCAAGCGCGCGCGCTGGGCAAAACCCTGGCCGGTGAAGCCACGCCGGTGAGCTACCCCGCCATGCCGGTCACCATCAAAACCCCGGCCTGCCCGGTGGTGGTTAACCCGCCGCCACGCGACGCCGAAGGCGACTGGAATATCGAAGAGGATGGCAGCAATATTGTTGCCACCTTCCGCGATCGCAGCGGCCAGCTGCTGGGCTTCGCCCTGACCGGCGAAGGCACCAAGCAGAAAATGGCCTTGCAGAAAGAGTTGCCCGCGCTGCTGGTGTAGTCACAGCAATCTTGTTTCGCCAGCAGGGCTGGCTCCCACAGACACTTTGTCGATATCTTGTGGGAGCCAGCCCTGCTGGCGAACAGCCATACGAGACAACCTTAATCCCCCGTTTCGCGAGGAAATGTGCACGATCTGCAGTGGTACCAATACGCCCTGATCGGCCTGATCTTTGTCTGGAGCGGTTTCGTGCGCTCCGGCCTGGGCTTTGGCGGCGCCGTGCTGTCGCTACCCTTTCTCCTGCTTGTACACAACGATGCACTGGTATTTCTACCGCTCATCTCCGTGCATCTGCTGGTGTTTTCCTCGATCACCGTGGTGCAGAACAACCGCAAGCCTGACGCCGGCGGCACCGTCGACTGGCGCTATCTACGCTATTTGCTGGCAATCATGATGGTGCCCAAACTGATAGGCGTATTCGGTTTGATTACGCTGCCGGCAAAAATCCTCAGCGGCGTTATTTTCAGCATCGTATCGGTGTATTCGCTGTCTTATATTTTTAACCGGCCCTTCAGAAGTAACAGCCGCATTATCGATACGGTTTTTTTGCTGCTGGGAGGCTATATCAGCGGCACATCATTGATCGGCGCACCGCTCATCATTGCGGTTGCCGCCCAGCATGTGGCTAAAACCCAACTGCGCGACACCTTGTTTGTGCTCTGGTTCGTGCTGGTTACCATTAAAATGGCGGCCTTTGTCTATTTCGACATTGATCTGCAATTGATACACCACCTGTGGCTGCTACCCTGCGCGGCCATTGGTCACGTCATCGGCCTGCGCTTTCACGACCACATGTTGAATGCGGATACCCCGGTATTTTTCCGGGTGCTGGGCAGCACATTGCTGCTTATCAGTCTGCTGGGTTTGGCGCGGGCGTTTCTGGCGTAGTCTCGGCAACGTCAACATCAACGTTGAGGCCCATCAGCTTGGCCCGCCGCATCCAGCGCTCACGCGCCAGTTTCTGCATGTCATCAACACTGTCCATTTCATCGACAATTTCCATACCGATCAGGGTTTCGATGACGTCTTCCATGGTAACGATGCCGGCGGTGCCGCCATATTCGTCCACTACCAGCGCGATGTGTTCCTGCTTCTCCAGAAAGCGACTGAAAATATCTGGCAGGGGGCAGGACTCGTGAATAGTCAGCATTTCACGGCTCAGCTCGCGCAGCAGTTTGTCGCCGTGCTCATCAACCAGTTCGACCAGTAGCTCATCTTTCAAAATGTAGCCGACAATCTTGTCTTTGGAGCCCTCCTCGTGAATGGGGATGCGGGAAAACACCAGATTACCTTCGCGTTCGTGAAAGTCTTTCAAACTGAGGTTCATCGACGCGGTCTTCACTACCGTGCGCGGTGTCATTACGTCGCGCGCGCGAATATTCTTGAATCGCAGCAGGTTGGCGATAAAGGCCGACTCGGTTTTCTCGATAACGCCTTCACGCTCACCAATTTCGGCCAGCATCAGGAAATCGCGGCGCGAAAACACGCTGCGGCTTTTGTCCTTGCGCAGTATCGATGTGAGTTGTTGGCTGAGCCACACCAGGGGCAATAGCAAAGTAATCACCACCCGCAGCGAATAGACCGTGAACGGCGCCAGCTCTTTCCAGTAGTTCGCACCCAGGGTTTTGGGGATGATTTCCGACAGAATCAGGATCCCCATTGTCAGTGCCACCGGCACCACCACACCCGTGATCAAGGGGCTGGTTTCTGCCCACAGCTGGGTGGCCTGCTGGCCCACACCAATGGCGCCAACGGTGTGAGCCACCGTATTGAGGGTCAGAATCGCGGCCAGCGGCCGGTCGATATTATCCTTGAAGGACTTGAGCTGCCGCCCGATCGCGGCCCCTTCCTGAAACTGTATCTGCGCGTAGGCCGGTGTAATGCTCAGCAGCACCGCCTCCCACAACGAGCACAAAAACGAAAAACCAATAGCCAGCAGAAAATAGGCCAGCAATAAACTCAACATGAGACTCTCAGGCAGCAATCAATCAGCGCCTACCATAACCCTTTTTCACGCCGTCTTCACGATACATAGCGCGTGCGAGGTTCGTCCCGGTCGGCGAGGTCGCCGCTAGCCGCTCCCCAAGCCTAATCTGGTCGCCCTATAACAAGAACCTTCGCGGAGGAACACCATGATCAGGACGATCCCCTCAGGTCTCGCCCTTTGCTTTGCCATCATCAGCTGGTCTGCGCTGGGGCAACCCGGCACCCCAGCCACCAGTGAACGCAGCAGCGCCCAAAAGCGACCGCTGATCATCGAAGAAATCATTGTCACCGTTAACAAGCGGGAGGAGTCCCTGCAGGACGTTGGCGCCTCGGTAACCGCGCTGGACGAGGAATTGCTCAGTGCCGCCAATATCGAAGACCCCTTCAACCTGGCTGAAATGACCCCCGGCGTGGTCACGCGCGGCCGCGAAAACATGACCATTCGCGGCATAGGCGCCGACCTGATTGGCGTGCCGCCGGTGGCGTTTCACGAGAACGGGCTGTTTATTCCCAATAACAATGTGGGCGGCAACTACTACGATCTTGCCGCTATCGAGCTGCTGCGCGGCCCCTCGGGCACGGTTTACGGCCGCAACGCCACCGCTGGCGCCCTCAACCTGCGCTGGAACCCGCCCGTCGATGTCTTTGAAGTGAAGGCCGACGCCAGAGTGGCCAGCCTGGACGAGCGCCGCTACCGCGCAATGATCAATGCACCGCTGCTCCCCGGCAACTGGCTCAATGCGCGTCTGGTAGCCAGCGATCACTGGCGTGAGGGCCTGGTCACCAACCTCATTGCCGAAAACGAACGCTTCAACGGCGATACCAAAGATGACCAGATGCTGCGCCTCTGGCTGCAATCCCAGCCCGCCGATGCCCTGCAACTCAACCTGCGCTACAAGTACTTTCAACGCGACCAATACCGCATCTCCAGCGCCACCTCCCTCACCCGCAACAACGGCTCACTGGAGGAGTTTGGCGCAGACCCGCTGCCGCAGGATCGAACCAAAGTGCGCGCCCGGGCACACCGTTTGATCTTCAGCGATCAGGCCAAAGCCCTGTTTGGCGAGCGCGACTTCGACGACTATCAGATCGATGTAGAGCGCATCGACGCGGAAGCCGTGTGGGCCATGGAAGATCTGCCTCTGCTGGGCAATGTCGACCTGACCCTGCTCGTGGGCAAAAGCGCCGATTTCGCCTTTCGCCCGCTTGATGTTGATGGCACCGAAGCCACTATTGTCGATGTATTGCGCAAAGAGCAGGACGATTCACTGGTTCAGGAATTGCGACTGGCCTCCCAAAACGACGACGCCTTCAACTGGATAGTCGGCGTATTCCGCGCCCGGCAGGAGAGCCAGCTGACAGCGCTGAATTTTGTTAAAGCCAAGATCGATCTTGCCGACTCAGTGCTCGGACTCCCCCTGCCCACCGGCGGCAGTATTTACGACCTGGATGTCAGCACCCCGCAGGCCAAGGAAACGCTCACCAGCGAAGCCGTTTATGTCAGCGGCAACCTGCGCCTGAAACAGTGGCTTAGCTCCGCCCCCGACCTCGAACTCTTTGGCGGCCTGCGGATCAACCGCGACGAACAGGAGCTGTTCGAGATCAATGAAGTGGAGCTTGTGCTGCCCAATCGCGATAACCGGATTCGGTCCGCGGGTATTTCCGGCGGCACAACCTCCTTCGGCGTAGAGTTCGAGGAGCCAACCGGCGAGCTGGGTGCCAAGTGGTTCTTCCATGATGACTACATGGTCTACGCCAAGTTCGCACGCGGCTACAAGAATGGCTTTGGTGAAGTGGACGACGACGGCGAGCTGAACGAGGTCGAAGCCGAGCAACTCAATGCCTTTGAAGTCGGCAGCAAAAACCGCTTCCTTGAAGGTCGCCTGCAACTCAATGCCGTGGCTTTCGCCTACGACTACAGCAATCTGCAGGTACAGCAGGTGCGCGAAACCTCCACCGTCACCGAAAACGCGGCTACCGCCAGCCTATCCGGCCTGGAAATTGATATGAGTATCGCGGCGACCGCCAATCTTTATACGGTTATATCGCTGGGCTACCTCAAGGGCACCTTTGACGACTTCTGCTCTTCAGACCCGGCTTTTCCGAGCCTGTCAGACCCGGGCTGCCCGGCGGGAGAGCAGGATCTTTCCGGCAATGACCTGCAGGATACGCCGCGCTACAAAGCCTCACTGCTACTGAACTACCAGCGCCCACTGGGTAACTGGGGCTCTGTTCGCGCCGTACTGAAAACCACCTGGACTGATACTTACTTCCTGCGCCACTACAACCGCGACGACGTTGACCGCCTGGACAGCTTCAGCAACACAGACCTGCGCCTGAGCTGGATCAGCCCCAACGAAACCTTGAGCGTTGATGCCTTTGTCGAAAGCCTGGAAGATAAAGACCAGATTTTCTTCCGCCCGGTGCCACTCGGTCTTGGCGTAGACGGAGTGATCACCAGCCTTGGCCCCAACTCACCGAGAACCTGGGGTCTGCAAGTGGCCTACCGCTACCCCTGAACAATCCGGCTTCCGATACAGTTTCGGGCGGGAGCCAGCCTCGCTCGCGAACAACCTAAGGGGGCCAATCAGTTCGCCAGCAGGGCTGGCTCCCACAAACCCTCAACCCAACCCTCTCCCCCTTGGTGGAGGGTCGGGGCTAGGGAGAGCGTCATTCAGCGCTTGCAGTCAAACATAGAATTCCCCAATCAGGCCTTTGTGGGAGCTGGCCCTGCCAGCGAATTTGCCCGAGCGGCCCTGTCAGACAATATTGGATTTCCCACTATAGCCGCACCCGCTGAAACAACCACGGCAACAACGCTGTTATCACCACCGCAAACAACCCCGTTAACATAAAACTGTCAACGGCGGCGGGCAGCGAACTCCAGCCAGCTATCTTCGACAATAACGCCAGCGTCGCAAACATCACCGCCAGGCCCAGACCGCAGCGCAGCGCACGCCTTGCCACACTGAGCATGTGCGGTGCATCAGCCACCACCAGCGCCGACAACCCGGCCGCCAGGCCCATACCCAAACTGCCGTAGACCATCGCCGTCGAGCCAAGCAAAACCGCCACCGCCAGCAGCACCGCGGTGACAACAAACAAGGCAACGGCGCGCTGTGATAGCGAGCAATGCTCAAGTATCCCGCCCTGCCGCACACCCGCCCAATGCTGCCACGCCCACAGGGTCAGGCCGCCCAGCAGCCACCCCACCACAACATCACTTGGATAATGCACTCCCAGATAGGAACGAGACAGGCCCGTCAGGAACATCAGCATCAGGCACAAACCCGTGAACCAGCGCTTGCCTACCCACAGCGCGAGCAGCCCCCAGAACACGACCACAAGCTGGGCGTGCCCACTGGGAAAGCTGTAACCGATCTCACCCTCCGACAGGATGCGGGAATCCGTCATATAGGGCCGGGCCAGCTCAAACCATTCCTTGACCACCGTATTGAGGTACATCGTCAGCGCCAGCAAAAGCACGAGACTCACTCCCAGCCGGCGATCAACGCCCCACAATACAAGCGGGACCATAAACAGGTAGCCCATGCCCCCAAGCCCGCTAACAAAGCGCATCAGGCCCTCCCAGGGCCACCAGGTGAATTGTTGCAGGGTAACAATAAAATCAGCGCCCCAAAGCAGAATGCTCTCAGCCATACCTTGTCTCCGGAATAAAAAGGCCTTTGTCGCGCAGAAAGCCCTGCGGTTCGACCTCGCCGACCGGCGCGACCCAGAGAGGGCTGAAAGTTCAGGCGGGCAGGTTTACGAGGAAAGGGTGCCCCGATATTCACCGGGAGTCATACCGGTCACGCCCTTGAAATATTTATTGAAGGTCGACTTGCTGCGAAAACCGGCGTCCTCCGCCAACTGCAGCAGGGAGCAATCCCGATTGGCGGGCTCGGCCATCAAAGCCTGCACTTCGCGCACCCGGTAGCCGTTAACAAAATCGTAGAAATTCTGCCCGGCACAGGTGCTCAACACCTGGCTCAGTTCGTGGGTGCTGATACCCAGGCGTTCGGCGAGCGCGGCAAGCTGCAACTGGTCGTCCAGATAAGGCTTCTGCTCAACCATCAACCGGGTCAGCTCCTGCCAGAATTGCCTGCAGGCCCCTTCATCAAGCCCCGACCGGGCGTATTTGGTTTTGCTTTCGGTACTCGAAGCAGCATCCGGCGGTTCCGGCGCAGCCAGCGGTTCATCCAGCAGGTGCGCAATCACCGGTTGCGCGTAGAACAGTTGCGCACGACGAAAACCGGCAATGGCTACGTAGTAAAGCAGCAGCACGCTGGTCGGCAACATGACGTAGAGAACGGGGTGAAGCGCGCCACCCACCACGATGCGCAACAGCGCCACCGGTACCAACACCAGATTCATGCCCACGAAGAGATAGAGAATACGGCGCAGCCAGCGCAGGCTCACAGCCTCCAGACTGGAAAAGCGATCGCGCAGACCACGCTGATAACGGGCAATCAAACGCAATCCGGCCAACGCGTAAACCGTGCCCCAGGCGCTGGCCAAAAGCGTGACCAGACTCGTTAGCCAAACCAGCCGTGGACTGTCGTCGGTAGACACGTGCGCGCCAGCCTGCGGATCACTGAACAGGCCGGCTGCCGGCAAACTGGCAAGCAGGAGCAGGAGCACCGGCGCAAAATGCCACAATTGGCGCCGATGAACGCGAAACGAAGGCTGAACCATAGCCTGCGTATAAAACAACAACAGCGGCGCAATCGCCAGGCAGGCGATATAGAGCACCCGCCGATAGTAGTCGGGAAAGGGGGTGGTACCGCTTTCTTTCCAGAAAAACAGCAGCAGGTTGCCGCCAATAATCAGCAGTATCGCTGCCAGCAGGCGGTTTGCCGTACGGATTGCCGGCGCGTCAATGACCAGCAGGATGACAATCAACAAACCCAGCTGGGCGATAACCAGCAGCGCGGCGAGCGCAGCGAGACTCATCGTATTGTTGTCGTCATAATCGGGTTCCCGGGTACTGCGCTTGAGCTTAAACGTTCTCTCAGACTATCCCTATTGCGATCTCGCAACAATCCAAATACTGTATGGATACACAGTATTTGAGGCAGGCCAGTGCACCCCCCGTCGAAACACACCATCAAAGGGCGCGGCAGTTCATCGTCCATGACCGGTCGCTTTGCCATCCATGTGGTGGAACTGGACGAACACGGCGAACCGCCGACCAATCCCGACACAGAGGTCCGGCTTGAGACGGCCAAAAGCCTGATCACACGCAACAAGTCACCCGACATCCCCTTTACCCAATCCATAAACCCTTACCGCGGCTGTGAGCAGGGCTGCGTCTATTGCTTTGCCAGACCGAGCCACAGTTATTTGGACCTGTCTCCAGGGCTCGATTTCGAAACACGGATCAGCGCCAAAATCAACGCCCCGGAATTGCTGGCCCAGGAACTTTCCCGGCCCGGTTATCGCTGCGAGCCCATTGCACTGGGCATAAACACCGATGCCTATCAGCCAGCTGAGCGCCGCCTGGAAATCACCCGTAAATTACTGAGCATTGCTCTTGATTTCAAACAGCCCCTTTCCATCATCACCAAGAGTGGATTGATACTGCGCGATACAGACTTGCTGACACAACTGGCGCAAGACAACCTGATTCAAGTGACCGTTAGCATGACCACTTTGAGTAAGCACCTCAAACGCACACTGGAACCGCGCACGGCATCACCGGCCATGCGCCTGCGTGTAATAGAGCAGCTCAGCCGAGCTGGTGTACCCGTCAAGGTGCTGGTTGCGCCCGTCATTCCCCTTATCAACGAACCTGAAATCGAAGCGATTCTTGCGGCGGTGGCTGGCGCTGGCGCCACCGGCGCCAGCTATATCCTGCTGCGCCTGCCGCACGAAGTGGCGCCCTTGTTTCTGAACTGGTTGCAGCAACATTTTCCCGAGCGGGCGGCCCACGTTGAAAGCCGTATACGCGCACTGCGCGGCGGCAAGCTGTATGACAGCGAGTTTGGTAGCCGCATGCGCGGCGAAGGAGTTTACGCAGACCTGATTCGACAGCGGTTTATGCTAGCCGCACGAAAACTGGGGCTGACCAATGAGCGCCATCACACATTGGACAGCGGTCACTTTCGCAACCCGTCGAATGCGCAAATGGCGCTCTGGTAGATTGAGTAAAAGGCGCGCCCTGCGACGTCATGCATGACAACATGCACAACAGCCGGGGCGCTGGCGCTGTTAATTATTCAGCACTTTCATTTCAGTCCGGCGGTTACGGGCACGACCATCGGCAGTCGCATTTGACGCTACCGGCTGATACTCGCCAAAACCCTGGGCACGCAAGCGGTTCGCAGCTACACCATTCTGAATGAGACAGCTACGCATGGATTCGGCACGCGCTTGCGACAACTTCAGGTTTGCTGTATCCGCACCCTGGCTGTCGGTGTGCCCCTGCAATTCCACCGTCAGGTCGGCCGCTGCTGGCGAGTTCAAGACCTTCGCGACATCAATACAAACCTGACGGGCATAGTTGGTCAGTTCTGCACTGCCGCTAAGGTAGGTTACACCCTGCAATACCACTGACTGGCAACCATTGGCCAACACCCGCTTGCCTGCTGGTGTATTCGGGCACTTATCGGCAGCGTTGGGCACACCGTCGCGGTCGTCGTCGAGGTCACAACCCTTCTGATCCACAACAACACCGGCAAGTGTTCCCGGACACTGGTCCAGATAGTCGAAAACACCGTCCCGATCGCTGTCCAGCGGGCAGCCAAAGGCATCAACTTTCGCTTCTCTCGGTGTTTGCGGGCACCGATCATCCATATCGGGAACACCGTCGCCGTCAGCATCGGGCGGAACAGGCGGGTCACGCAGGAAGTCATAACGCAGACCGAGCATAAGGCGCTGACCCGAATATTCCGAATCAACTCTGGCTACCGAGTCTTCAAAGACGGGATCTTTGCTTTCAAAATAGCGGTAACCAAGGTTAACTTTGACGTGTGAGCCCAGCGCAAAGTTAAGCCCCAAACCCGCCTGGGCGGTAAGCACAGTGTCATCGGACTCTTCAAAATCCAGCCGGGCGGCGCCGAGACCCAAACCGAAGTAGGGCTGAACCACTCCATCTTCGTTGAAGTCGAACCACAGGTTACCAAACAGCTTCTGAGACTCCAGCGTAGTCTTGACGCTGGTTTGCATGCCATCAACCGTATCAATCTCGTTATCAAACTCCACGTAGTTCAATTCGAGACGGAAGGCACCCGGAAAGTCATAACCCAGTGATACCTCAAAGCCATCACCATTGTCGTATTCTGTTGTCGTCGTCTGACTCAAACCGGGACCTGCCGAGTTCGGGAAAAGCACGAACAAAGGAGCCCCGCCCACATTGCAACCCAAAGGCCCTGGCAAAATATTCAGCAGGTTGCCGCAACTGGTGTTTTGAAACTCAGTAGTATTCTCGGCATCCTTGAGGTCAGCAGCGCTGTAGGCACCCTCTATATACCAGTGCCCCAGATCCAGGTCCTTGTCCGCGTCATGGGCCAAAGCCCATGGCGACGCCAGTACCGTTAAAAAAGCTAGTAGTGTTCTCATTAGTGCCCACACCCCGTTTGTTGGCAAATTAATCTAATCGGCGCTCTTGTTCGTAGAAATTCTGATAGTCCGGCGGTACCGCTCCCGCTCAAGCGCTTTATGTCATCGAGCCGCGCGAATGCGCATTAACCTGGCTGCTAATAAGCGGTATAGTCGATATTACAGACTATGGCCAGAAAATCATAACGGCCTTTTTCAGGCGAACGCCCGGATACCATGACTGAAACGACCTTTTCATGACCCCTCGCAGCCCGCTTAGGTCAGTGTGCGCGTTGACGATGACAGTATTGCTACTGCCTGGCTGCAATGATTCATCGTCACGGCCTGCCGCCACTCCTCCCGTAGAGACAGGGCAAACCGTCCGCGCCGCTGAACTGTGCCTTGACTCGGAATGCTCGCAATACCTGCCGCTGGTGGATATACCCGATGCAGAAAACCTGGTGTTTAGCGACGATGGCCGCCTGTTTGTCAGCGGCGGGTTACAGGTCTACGAAGTCAGCCGCGAAGCCGGAGGCTTCAGCGCACAGGCAATTGCAGACAGCGACTGCAACTTCACCGGCCTGGCTATTCAAGACGGCACTCTCTACGCCGCCTGCGCCAGCGGTGAGTTGTATGCCGGCCAACTGACCGCAGCGCCGCTGCTATCACCTGTTTTTAGCCTGGTGGATATGTGTCTGCCCAATGGCATAGCGATAGGCCCAGACCGGCAACTCTACGTGGTTGATGCCACCCTGAACGCTAATTCTCAGGCCTGCCTGCCGCCTAATCCGCGCATCGACCGCCTCGCCATCAACCCGGACAACCCCCTTGAAATAATCTCGCAGGAGTTGTGGCTGCAGGGTTCTGCGGCGGGCGGACTGGCATTGGGGCTCGACAACCAACTGCGATTCCCCAATGGCCTGCGCAGTGAAGGCTCGGTGTTTTTCGGCACTGACGGCGGCAGCATCTACACAGTAGCGCAGCTACCAGGCGGCGCTGCCGGCGAGGTTATCCCGCTCTACTTTACGCCCACTGAACTGGATGACCTCGGGCTGTTAAGCGACGGCATACTGGTTACCGACTTTTTTCAGGGACGGGTGTTGCTGCTGTCGAAAACCGGCGTTGAGTTGCAGAGCACAGACGCAGGCCGTTTTTTCAGCCCGTCCTCTGTGAGACTCGGCCAGCCGCCCATGTTTCTGCCAACCGATATTCTGGTAACCGAAAAGGGTATACTCGGCGACAACAACCTGCCGCTGGACAGGCTGAGTTTGCTGCGGCGCAGTTCGGCGCCACCGACAGGAGGCTGAGGGCTACCTCATGTATTGCTGTATAGCGCATCACGCTCTAACACTTTCACCCTGTACGCGATGCGCCCTGTCGCCCATACTTCTCACTCCATACCTGACACCGGCTGCCAGCCTGATGACTCGACCGCGCCAAATTCAATTCAACAATGCCGGATTCGGAAAGTGATCGGCTTACTTAACATCGGCGGCGCAGTCGCCATATTCACCCTGCTGCAGTATCTGTGGCTCGGCACTTTCAGCCGCAACGTTTATGTGCACCGAGCACTTATTGTCAGCTGCGTGTTCACCGCAACCTACCTTTTTGCGACGGCACAGTTTCTCGGGGCAGATAACATAGAAAGCGCAAGTCACGCCCTGCACTGGCAAACGCTGGGAGCACTTGGCTACTTCGCAGGTGTATTCTGGCTGGCAACCAGCCTGGCCGGCTTGCAGTCCCGGCGCTACGCCAGAGTCATCACCAACGGCGCCGTGGCAGTGCTGGCTGCACTGTCAATTTATAGCCTGACCAAACCCTTTGGCATCCTGCTCGACTCGGTTGAAATACAGGGTGTTTCGCAAGGTGTGTTAGGTCCGGTTACCGAGTACACCTACACCGGCAGCAAGATGGCTACGGCCATTATGGCCGTCAGCACACTGGGTACTGCGTGGATAATATGGTGCGGCACCAGACTCTATAAAGCGGGGCGAAAACCTGTTGCCGCGCTGTTGTGCTCATTCGCCATCGTTCTTGCAATCCCCATAGTGGGCACCCTGCTTTTTCACCTGGGCGTAGTCGATTTCAAGATTCCCAACGGCATATCCCCGTTTTACTTGCTTATCATCATCTCAATTCTCTTTGCGAACGAGCAGCGCGAGTTGCTCACCGAGCTTCACCAGCAAACAGACCAGCTCGAAGAAGAAGTCAATCGTCGAACGCAGGCGGAAGAACGTGCCATCGCGCTCGCACACACTGACGAGTTCACCGGCCTCCCCAACCAGTTCCACCTGCGCGAGCGCATGCAGGAACGCATTAATTCCGGCGATTCCAATATTATTCTGATCCTGATTCATATCAATCAGCTAAGAAAGTTTCGGCAAACCTTTGGCGAAACAAATACCGACCGAATTTTGCTGGAATTTACCGATCGATTTAAATTGATCGCACGTTATCAATCTCTGGGGGCCCGCATTTCCGAAAGTAATTTTGCCCTGTTGACCGTTCAGCCCGAGCAGTTGGCTATTGACCGGGATCGCGGCAATATCGAATGGCAGGGGCCGCATGAGCTGAAACGCCCCTTCCTGATCGGCTTTCAGGCGTATGAATTAACATACAGTATCGGTGTTACCCACTTGCTGCCAAACGATACCGTGCAAGATGCGATGCAGCGGGCAGACCTGGCGCTTGAGGCCGCGCAAAACAGCGGCGACAAGTACGGCTTTGTTTATTTCAATAAAGACCTGGCCGAGGCGAAGGCGGAAGAACGCTTATTGGAAAATGATCTGCGCGAGGCCATCGAACACCGCGAACTGTTGCTCCACTACCAGCCGCAAGTTGACGATGAACTGCGCTTTACCGGAGCCGAAGCACTACTGCGCTGGCAACACCCCGAGCGCGGCATGCTGGCGCCGACCCACTTCATCCCGCTCGCAGAGCGCAGCGGCATGATGACCCGCATCGGGCAATGGGTTATCGAAGCGTGCTGTGATCAGCTTAAGCAATGGCAAACCGCAGACAGCGGGTTTGACGGTCGCCTCTCGCTCAATGTCAGTCCCTGGCAATTACAATCTGACGATTTTGCCGACACCGTATTGAAAACACTCGCCGACAAGGGCGTTTCGGCAAACGGCCTGAGTTTCGAACTCACCGAATCGGCCCTGGTAGATGACATTTCGCGCACGCGCGAACATCTTCGGCGCCTACGGGACGCGGGCATACATATTTCCCTCGATGACTTCGGCACCGGCTTTTCGTCGTTGTCCTACCTGAGCGAACTACCGCTCGATACGTTAAAAGTCGACAAAAGCTTTGTCGACAAATTCGACTCCCTTCGCGGGCGCAGCTTGCTGCGCAGCATGATTGACATCGGCAATTCGCTGGGACTTCAGGTTGTGATTGAAGGCGTGGAAACCGACGCCCAGTTTCAGGCCCTGAAATCGCTGAGCGCCAAACAGTTTCAGGGCTTTCTGTTTGCCAAACCCCTTCCACCCGAAGACTTTGTCAACTGGCTACGAGAGCACAGTAGCGCCAACACCGGGGAAACGCCCCCTCTGGCCTGACACGTCAGCCAGCGCAAACCCTCGGCGGCACAGGCTCCCTATGGTAGTATCACTGTCATATGAGCAGTCACCTTCAACCATCAAACCTGATTGATCGCTTTGACCGGCGAATTGATTACCTGCGCTTGTCGGTTACCGACCGCTGCGATTTCCGCTGCGTATACTGCATGGCTGAAGACATGACCTTTTTGCCACGCAGCCAGATCCTGTCGCTGGAACAACTCTACGATGTCGCCGCCGCCTTCGTCGCCCTCGGCGTCAGCAAAATACGCCTGACCGGTGGCGAACCTCTGGTGCGCAACAATCTGATGACCCTGGTTGAGCGACTGGGGCAACTGAACGGCCTCAAGCAATTACACCTGACAACTAACGGCGCCCGGCTCGACAAATACGCAGCGGCATTAAAAGCCGCTGGCGTCACAGGCGTAAACATTAGCCTGGATAGCCTGGACGAAAGCAAGTTCCGGCAACTGACCCGCACCGGCGACCTGAGCAAAGTCCTGCGCGGCATCGACGCTGCCATCGATGCAGGCTTTTCACGCATCAAACTGAACGCCGTTATCCTCAGGGGCCGCAATGACGACGAAGCGCTGGCACTGGTTGAATTCGCCCGGCACAAGGGCATAGACATCTCCTTCATCGAAGAAATGCCGCTGGGCATTATTGACGAGCACAGCCGCGCACTCAGCTTCTGCTCCAGCGACGAACTGCGCGAGCTCATCGACTTTCGCTATCCCCTGAGCGCAAGCGGCGAGAGCACCGGCGGTCCCTCCACCTACTATCGCATGGTCGACAGCCCCAGTCGGGTCGGCTTTATCTCGCCGCACAGCCACAACTTCTGCCACTTGTGTAACCGCGTTCGCGTCACCGTTGAGGGCCGCCTGTTGCTCTGTCTGGGCAACGAACACTCCGCCGATCTCAAGGCCACACTTGACGAATTTCCCGGTGACAGCGAACGCCTGCAGCAGGTCATTCGCAGCGCCATGTCACTCAAACCCGAACGCCACCACTTTGAGTTGAATGACAACGAACCGCAGATTGTGCGCTTTATGAACATGACCGGTGGATAAACAGTCCCTCATCACCGGGCTTGCCCTGAGCCCGCACCCCGAGGGCGGGTATTTCCGGCGCAGCTACGAGTCTCCCCTGCAACAGCGCGGGCGGCGACTGATGAGCTGCATCTACTACCTGCTGACCGATGACCAACCCACCGGGCACCTGCATCGAAATCGCTCTGACATTGTTCACTTCTGGCAAGGCGGTAGCCCGCTGAGCTACACACTCCTGAGCCCCGAAGGTAAATTGCTGCATTACACCCTGGGGCCGGATGTACTGAAGGGGCAGCACCCGCAACTCACCGTACCTGGTGGATTCTGGAAGGCCTCTCAATTACTCTGTGGGGAATTCGGGCTTATCTCCGAAGCCGTTTGTCCCGGTTTTGATTACGACGATCACGACATGGCGAGCGCCGCTGAAATACGCGCACGTTATCCCGAGCATTGGCCGCAACTGCAGCCACTCTGTAAAAATTAGGGCCGGAACGCAGGCCATTTGGTTACAAGGAGTCACACAAGGTGCAGCAATCCACAGCCAGCTCGGCTGTCAGCGAATTTATCGACGGTTTTGCCCGCGCGGGATACATTGCCAGCGAGGCCATCGCCACCACAGTATTTCTCGCCCAACAGTTGCAGCGGCCCATTCTGGTGGAAGGCCCGCCCGGCGTCGGCAAAACCGAACTGGCCAAAGCCACCGCCGAGCATTGTGCATTACCGCTGGTACGCCTGCAGTGCTATGAAGGGCTCGATGAAAGCAAGGCGCTCTACGACTGGAAGTACTCCAAGCAGTTGCTCTACAGCCAGGTACTCAAAGAACAGTTGCACGATATTTTACAAGGCGCCCAAGGGCTCTCTGAATCCGTCGAACGTTTAAAAAGTTTCGGCGATATTTTTTACTCCGACGAGTTTCTCGAACCCAGGCCGCTGTTGAAAGCCCTGCGCGAGCCACAGGGCGCCGTACTGCTGATCGACGAAATTGACAAATCCGACTACGAATTTGAATCGCTGCTGCTCGAAATACTGTCCGACTTCCAGGTATCTATTCCGGAAATCGGCACGGTTGCCGCGGTCACCAAACCCACCGTCATTCTGACCAGCAACAACACGCGCGACCTGAGCGATGCGCTAAAACGCCGCTGCCTGCACCTGTATATCGACTTTCCCGACCGGGCACTGGAAACCCGAATTGTGCAAAGCCGGGTTCCCGAAATTCCTGCAGCACTGAGCAGGCAACTCGTTGGTTTTATTCAGCAGGTCCGTGAACTGGACCTGAAAAAGGCACCGGCAGTCAGCGAAACCCTCGACTGGGCTCGCGCGCTTTTGCTGCTGCACGCCGGCAGCCTGTCGCGCGAACTGGTTGAAAGCACGCTCAATGTCATTCTCAAATTTGAGGAAGACATTCAGCTGGTGCGACCTGAAATTCGCGAGCTGCTCAAGGGACTGGACTAGGGCAGTGGAACAATCCCTACTGAGTTTTATCAACACGCTGCGCCAGCACGATGTGCGGATATCTACCAGCGAAACACTCGACGCCTTAAATGCCGCCGCCGTGGTTGGTTATGCGGACCAGTCTCTGCTGCGCCAAAGCCTGGCGGCAACACTCACCAAAACCCATGCCGATAAAGAACGCTTTGAGCGATGCTTCGAACTGTTTTTCAACGCGCGCGGCGAGTCTGCACAATCGGCAAGCCCGCAAGATAAGCCCGCACCAAGCCCCGCAGCGGGCGAGTTTTCCCTGCCCGATGCCGTTGCCTCCGACCCCGATGTAGCTGCCGCCATGGACGCCCCGCTGGTACGAGCCGCCACAGAGGGGCGACCGTCCACGCTGGCGGTCGCCATTCAGGAGGCGGCCGATGAAATGCAACTCGAAGGCATACGCTTTAACACCCAGAAAGGCATCTACCGTCGCCGCCTGGCCGAGGCCGCCGGCATTGGGCAGCTGGACAAAGCCATTGAAGCACTAAAGGCCATCGAGTCCGACTCGCTCGAAGGGCCGATAGAATGGCTGGAACAACGCCGCCACGAACTGGATATGGCCGCCCGCGATGCGGTAGAACACCAGCTACTGCTCAATGCCAACGCCGCTGGCAGGAGTATTCAACAACAGGCCCTGCGCAATACCCGACTGTCGGCGCTGGAGCACTACCACCTCAAGCAGTTACCGCCGCTAATTCGCGCACTGGCGAAAAAGCTCGCAACCCGCCACCGCCAGCGTCGCCGCATAGACCGGCGCGGCAAGCTCGACATGGCCAAGACCCTGCGCCGCAATATTGCTTACGGCGGGGTACCCTTCCATACCTACTGGAAGCAAAAACGCCGCGACCAACCCAAACTCTACGTGCTCTGCGACGTTAGCGGTTCCGTTTCAACCTACGCCCGCTTTTTGCTGCTGTTTTTGTACAGCATGAGCGAGGTTATGCCGCGTATTCGCAGTTTTGTATTTACCAGTCAGGTGTTTGAGGTTTCCGAGCTGTTCGATCGCAATCCCGCCGAGCAGGCAGTCGAGATCGTCAATCAGCGCTGGGCGCGCGGCAGCTCGGATTACGGCAGCAGTTTCAAGCAATTTGCCGACGAACACCGCGGTCGCATAGACCGCAACACCACCGTCATTATTCTGGGCGACGGTCGAGCCAATAGCGCCGACCCCGGCCTTGAAGACTTGCGAGACATTTATCACCGCGCCAAATTACTGCTGTGGTTCAACCCGGAGCCCCGCAGCCACTGGAATACCGGCGACTCGGAGATCAGGCGCTACCAAAGTGCCTGTCACTATGTGGCCGAATGCAACTCCCTCGCCAAACTTGAGCGCCTGCTCGACCGCTTGTTGACCATTCTGCGCTAAGCCTGCACTACGTAGAAATACGGCTATAAATTCCACAGAGCCTGCGTAAAGTGGGAATCTCAACAAGGTTTACGGGGTTTCACAATGCCTGAGAATCGACAGGAAAGTCGTCTGCTGCTGGAGGAATCCGACTGCCTGGATATCTATCTTCTGGGTGACGATTTTCAGCTCGCTGCCGGCCGTCAGGAGTGTGAAGTATTGAACGTATCCAAACATGGACTGATGGTGCGCTGCGACTCCAAGCTAGAGGCTCACGGCGAATTCAGGCTGCGCTTTCATTTTGAATCCGGCAACGAACTCACCTTGTTTGGCACCGTTCGATGGTCGGTCGCGGCGTCCGGAAATCGCTACTTGATGGGCCTGAAGATCGACGACAAACTCGGCACCGATTATCTGCTGTGGCAAAACCGCCTGAGCCGCCTATTGCTCAAACAGACTACCACCGGCGATCGGCATAGCGAGTCACTGTCAGCCTGAGGACTCGCCTTCAGGCTTGGGCATAATCGTTAACGACAGCCAAAACTCTTCAATCGAACTGACCACACCAATAAAAGCCCCGAGAGTGACCGGTTTCGCCAGGTAGGCGTTGGCATGGCGCGAGTACGACGCCCGCACATCGTCAGCGTCGGTCGATGTTGTCAACATAATCACCGGAATCATTCTTGTCCGTGGGTCGTTCTTGATCACATTGAGCACATCCTTGCCGTTAACCTTGGGCAAATTAATGTCCAGCAAGATAAGATCGGGAAGCGGGCAATCCGCAAACTCGCCCTCGCGCCGCAAGCGCTGCAAGGCGATATCACCATCACGCGCGACGATGATGTCGTTGTTGACGTCTATTTTCCTGAACGCTCGCCGGGTTAGCTCAACATCGCCCGGATTGTCCTCCACCAAAAGGATGCGCGCACTTCGATCGTCTACCGTCAGCATGATCTTGCCATCTCATAAAAATAAATACCCGCTGCTTAACGTTAGTGCGGATAGCGCCACAATGCCAGTGGCTGAATGTACCTATTCTCCAATTCAGCACCGGATTCAGGCTATTTCGGCCCGCAGCCACCAGTGAGACACAGGTCACATTTTCGCCGTTGAGCCCGGGTGGCTCAAATCCGCCATGCTATTATCTGGCCGCACTAATTCTCTGCAGGATGCAGCATGAGCCAGGAAAGACGCCAACAACTCCGCTTTGACGACCACTCGCTGGTCTTTGTTGAAATTGAGGCGGCACAGCCCGAGTCGATGCAGCCAGCCAAACTGGCCCTGGCGCGCACGATGGATATCTCCGCAACCGGCATGCAGATCGCTACCAAGGCGGCCCTGGATGCCGAGCGCATCCTGCGCATTTTCGTCGACAACGGGGAAGAGTACCCGCTAAGCCTCGTGGGCGAAGTGAAATGGGCCTGCAAAGTGGGCAACGAGTTTCAGGCCGGCGTTGAGATTTACCCCTCGCGGGAAACTGCCCAGCGCCAATGGGCAAATAAAGTCACCTCAAAGCAAACAGTCTCCGCTGCCTGAACACGCATTAACGCGCGTACAGGCGAACCGGCAGGTCTTTCAGACCATTAACCAGGTTGGAACGAATACGCCTCGGCTCACCCGCCAGCTCTACGCCACTGAACACAGCGAAAAACTCCTCAAAAAATACCCGCGCTTCCAGCCGCGCCAGATTGGCTCCCAGACACAAATGGATACCGTGCCCGAAGGCAAGATGCGGGTTCGGCGAGCGGGTAATGTCAAACACGTCTGGCGATTCAAATACCCGCTCGTCAAAGTTTGCCGACGAGTACAGCATCACCACACGGTCATTTTCGCGAATCTTCTGGCCCTGCAGCTCCGTATCACAAGTAGCAGTGCGGCGAAAATAGTGCAAAGGCGTCGACCAGCGCAGCATTTCTTCAACAGCGCCCGGCAGCAGAGAGGGATCGGCCTCAAGCTGTTTGTACAACTCCGGTCGCTTTAAAAGCTCATGCATACCCGCAGCGATCATGGAGCGCGTGGTCTCGTTTCCCGCCACCGTGATTTGAATAAAGAGTGACGCAAACTCCGCCGCTGTCACTTTGTGGCCATCAACTTCCACGTTAATGAGTAACGAAATAAGATCACTGCCATCGGCGTCCTTGCGTTCTTCCGCCAGCTGATAGCCGTACATGCCCATATCCATACTCGCCTGCTGGGTTTCTTCAGGGCTCGCACCAAGGTCGGGGTCACCCGCCGAGGTCTGCATATCCGACCAATGCCGGATCTGCCCCCACATATCGCGCGGCACCCCCATCAAACTGCAGATAACCGCCGTAGGCAGATCGCCGGCAGCATCGAACACAAAATTACACTCGCCATTATTGGATTCACTTTTGGCACGCGCCGACTGCACCGCTTCACGTGCAATGGCGCGCACCATCGGCTCCATTTCGACGAGCATTTTCGAGGTAAAGCGCTCGATCACCGCCCTGCGTATCGGACCGTGATTGGGCGGATCCATGCCCAGCAACTGCCCCTGAGCCATCGTGAGGATCTCGGGCGCCAGGTCATCCACGACCACAAACCCGCGCTGGGCAGAAAAGGTGGCGTGATCGCGCGATACCTTGCGCACGTCCTCATAGCGACTGACAACCCAATAGCCGCCACCGTCCGGATGTGCGTGCCAGAACACCGGAGCCTCATCACGCAGCAACCTGAACTGCTCACTCGGAACGCCAGCTACATAGTTGTCCGGGTTATAGATATCGATGTCTTCAAGTCGCATTCTTGAGGCTCCGTCGCCGCTGTGAGTGTGTGTTCGGTATCAACCATTGTGCCAATGGCGCAGGCATTATTCCTTCTATGGCGCACATCAAGGCATGACCATTTCGTTATCTTTTCCCCGGCTTTAACGCCCGCCCGGGTGAAAACAAGCCCTGTGCACAGCGGCAGAAACATTCCCGCTTTTTGCATTGCCCTGATCCGTCCAGGCGGGTGCTAATAACTTGTGCCCTCCCAAAGCCGCGATTACACTTGCCTGCCGTGCGCTACCGCGACTGAGGATTAAGGTCTTGCCAAGCACCGCTCCTGCCATTCTGAACGCTCTGACCAATAATGTCGCCACACTCCGTGACATCCGCCGCGGTATCGAGAAAGAGAGCCTGCGAATCAACGCTCTCGGCGAGTTGGCGAAAACGCCCCACCCGGCTGCCCTCGGCTCGGCGCTGACACACCCCCGGATCACCACAGACTTTTCCGAGGCACTGCTGGAATTTATCACGCCGGTGAGTACCGACATTGATACCACCCTGAATCAGCTTACCGATATTCACAGGCTGGTATACGCCAGCCTGGAAGGCGAGCTGCTCTGGCCCGGCAGCATGCCCTGCCTGCTCGGCCCGGACGACGAAATCCCGGTCGCCCAGTACGGCAGCTCCAACGTCGCACGCATGAAAACACTGTATCGCCTCGGTTTAGGGCGGCGCTACGGTCGCAGAATGCAGACAATCGCTGGCATTCACTACAACTTTTCCGTGCCCGACAGCCTGTGGCAGTGGCTGGCCGACGCGAAGGGCCGCCAAGCCGATCAGGATTTCAAAACCGAAAGCTACTTTGGCCTGATACGCAATTTCCGCCGTTACTCCTGGCTTCTTATCTACCTGTTCGGCGCAGCGCCGGCGGTATGCAGCTGCTTTCTCGAAGGCAAAACCAACGGTTTGCAGACCCTTAAAAAAGGCACCCTTTACCACCCCTACGGCACCTCATTGCGCATGGGTGACCTGGGTTACCAGAGCGACGCCCAAAGCAACCTGAGCATCTGCTACAACACCCTGGACAATTACATTCGCACGCTCAAAAAGGCGATTGTCACCCCCCACGCTGACTACATGCAGATTCCCGCCAGCGAGCAACTCTCGGCCGGACTCCTGCAGATCGAGAATGAGTTTTACAGCCCGATCCGCCCGAAGCGGGTCACAGCCTCGGGCCAAACCCCGCTAGGCGCCCTGAAACAAGGCGGCGTGGAATACATTGAAGTCCGCTGCATTGACGTCAATCCGGAGACACCCATCGGCATCACCCGCGAGCAAATCCAGTTTCTCGATGCCTTTCTGTTATTTTGCCTGCTCGCCGACAGCCCCGTCTGCAACGAATCCGTCTACGCCGAAATTGGCGCCAACCTGCACAAGGTCGTCGACCAGGGCCGCCAACCAGGCTTGACGCTGAGCAACCACGGTGAGGACGTCGCCCTTGCAGACTGGGCCCAGTCCATTCTCGATGGCGTTAGCAACACCGCGCAAGCGCTGGACAGCGCCCACAGCAGTGACAGCTATCAGCAGATTGTCGAGCAGATGCGCGCCGTAGTACAGGAACCGGAGACTACGCCGTCGGCCAAATTGCTGACTATTTTACGTGACCGGGATCTGTCGTATTTCGACTACATGATGCAGCGGGCGCGCGAGCAAGCTGCCTACTACGCCAACAAGCCACTGAGTCCGAGCGAGCTGCAAGCCACTCGCCAAACCGGTGAAGAATCTCTTGCACAACAACGCGAAGCTGAAAACGCCGACGCGATCGATTTCGACCAATACCTCAGCGACTATTACCGCCAATACGATTTACTGTGAACTATCTTGCGCACTTTCACCTCGCAACCTGTGCGGGTCATGGCGATACCAATGGCCTGACGGTTGGCGCCCTGCTCGGTGATTTTGTCAAAGGGCCGCTGCGCGGTGACTGGCCGGCGGACTGGGAACAGGGCATCGCCCTGCACCGCCGCATTGATGCCCTTACTGATAACCACCCTGAAGTGCGCGCCCTGCTGAAAACCCTGCCAGGCGAGTATCGCCGCTATGGTGGCATCATGTTCGATGTTTGCTTCGATTACTGCCTGGCGCAGCATTGGCGGAACTTTCACAGCTCCGGGCTGCCAGATTTTGCGCAACAGGTGTATGCCATTCTTGGCCGGCACGATACGGAATTTCCGCTGGCCGCCAACAAACAGGCGCGACGACTTGAACAGTACGATGTACTGCTCGCAATGGGCAACTGGCATACTGTGGAAAATATGCTGACTCGTATCGGGCAGCGCTTGAAACGCGCCAACCCTCTGGCTGACAGCGCTCCCGTGTTACACGAGCGCCTGCCTGAAATTGAAGCGCATTTTTTGCGATTGTATCCGCAGCTGATAGAAAGGCTCGCAAACGACCAGATTCCTCTTCAACAACGGTAAGCTCAACATGTCTTTAAGCGCACGCCAAATTCATACCGCCCTTGTACTGTGTTGCATGGGCCTGCTGGGCTACGCACTGTACACCCAGTATTTTCAGGGGCTTATTCCCTGCGCCCTGTGCATGACCCAGCGTTTCTTCTACGTTGTGATCGCCCTTGGCGCTCTGGCCGCCGCCATTCACAACCCGGCGGCGCTCGGGCGCAGAATCTATGTGGCACTCATGGTCGCAGGCAGTGCCCTAGGTGCCGCTGTTGCCGGGCGACAAGTCTGGCTGCAGCACCTGCCGGAAGATCAGGTACCCGCCTGCGGTCCCAGCCTGGAGTATATTTTCGACACCCTGCCGTTCTCCGAAGCCTTTACCACACTCATGATGGGTGACGGCAATTGTGCAGAAGTCGTGTGGACCTTTCTCGGCCTGAGCATGCCTACCTGGTCACTGATCTGGTTTGTGCTGCTCGGAATCGCCGCCCTGCTGTCGCTGCGCGCAAAATGAAGCTGTCCGGCCTGCTGATACTGCTGTGCTTTCACCTCGCCGGTGAAATGGTGGTCACCTTGAGCGGTCTGCCCATTCCGGGCGCCGTTGTCGGCCTGCTGCTACTTTTTACTGCGCTGTTGATACGCGGCGGAGCCACCCGCTCACTGGAACAAACCGGCGGCACTATGATCGGCCTGCTGCCGCTTCTGCTGATTGTACCGTCGGCCGGAGTGTTCTTCCTCGGCGAACACTTTTCGGGGCAATGGCCCGCCTTTGCCGGCGCCATCGTTGCCGGCACCCTGCTCACGCTGCTGTTCAGTGCCCTGCTGATGAAATTTCTCGCAGGTGGCAAGCAGTGACCGGACTCAGTGCCCTGCTGCATTCCCCCCTGTTTGCTATCACGCTGGTGCTGGGCGCCTATCAGCTGAGCCTGATGCTCTACCGCAAAAGCGGGCAACAGCCCTTTTTGCACCCGACCATTGGTGGCGCGGTCATGGTCGCCGGGGTGCTTATCCTGCTCGACATCGACTACACGGCGTTTAATACCAGCGCCGGCTGGCTGAACTTCTGGCTGGGCCCCGCCACCGTCGCCCTGGCCATCCCACTCTACAAACAACTGCACCTGATTCGTGAAATGGCCGCTGCACTGGCGATCACTCTGGTAACCGGAGCAGCGTTTGCCTGCCTCTCAGCAATAGTGGTTGCCCACTTACTGGGCGGCAGTGAAACAACCCTGCTCTCACTGGCAGCAAAGTCGGTCACAACGCCTATCGCCATCGGCATCTCAGACAGTATTGGCGGAGTCGCCACCATTACCGCCAGCGCCGTTATCCTGACCGGCATTGTCGGGATCGTTGCCGTAAACCCGCTTATGCGACTGTGCCGCATCAATGACGACCGCATCTGGGGCTTCAGCCTGGGTCTGGCTGCCCACGCCATTGGTACTGCCCGGGCCTTTGAGCGCAGTCCGGTCGCAGGCGCATTTTCCAGTCTGGCCCTGTGCCTCACCGGCACCTACAGCGCGGTCTTTATCCCGCTGGCACTTTACTGGCTACGCTAACCATTGACGGCAGCCACAAATAAGAATGCCCGGTCGAACCGGGCATTTTTTGTGAGCACTTACTACCTTGAGAATCAGCCTTCTTTAGCGCCCTTCTCGGCAATACCCAGCAACTCAACCTCGAACACCAGCGCCTGATTCGGTCCGATAGCGCCCTGTGTGCCGCCGGGGCCGTAGGCCAGGTCAGACGGAATATACAACTCCCATTTGCTGCCAACCGTCATCAGTTGCAGGGCCTCGGTCCAGCCTTCAATAACGCCATTGACCGGGAAGGTGATGCTCTCGCCGCGCGCATAGGAACTGTCGAACTCGGTGCCATCAATCAGGGTACCGCGATAGTGCACTTCAACCACGTCTGCAGCCGCAGGCTTGGCGCCATCACCGGTTTCAACAACCTTGTACTGCAAACCGCTTTCCAGCGTAACTACACCGTCTTTGCCGGCATTTTCGGCGAGGAAGGCCTCAGACTCCGCCTTGTTCTTTTCAGCCTGCTGCCCTGCTTCAGCCTGCATTTCAGCCATTTTCTGCTGCTGGTAGCCCTGCAAGGTCGCCATCATCTCTTCTTCGGTCAGCGCTGTTTCGCCACCGTCGATGCCGGCGCTAACGCCCGCGCTGAACGCCGTAACGTCCAATTCCATGTTCTCGCCAATGCGCTTGCCCAAATCCACGCCAAAGCTGTAGCTGACTTTTTGCATTTCCGAGTCCAGAACGAGCTTGTCGGACTCTTTTGCGCCGTCGCAAGCAGCCAAAATCGAGGCCATTGTCATAACGGCGAAGACTTTTCTTTTCATTACAGTACCTTCTCGTCTACTCTTACAGAAATTTTGTGCCGGCACCCCGACACGGGAAAGGGCACAGTCTGCCACAATTTGGGTGGCCGACAATAGATAATCCTTCGCAAGTTTGTATAATGGATTTGATGTTTTTTTAAACATTTTCGAAAGGTTAGGAAGCATGCCCAGCAATAATAAGAAGGCAAGCAGCGTGGAAGCTCTCGAGCAAAAGCTCGCCGCACTGCGGGAAAAACTGTTTAACACCCAGGATCAGCAGCTCAAAAAAGCTGCCAACGCCGTCGAACAGGCATCCAAAAGCGTCAAAAAGCAGAAAGAGGCGGTCGACTCTGCCGCTCGTCGCCAGCGCGCAGCAAAAACGCCGGCGCAACGGAAAACGGCAACCAGCGCTCTGGGCAAGGCCGAAAAAGCACTCGCTGCGGCAGAATCCGGCCTGCTAAAGGCCGAAAGTGCGCTGGAGGGCATCAAACAGGACGTTGCCGCGGAAAAAGCGGCAATCGCCGCAGAGAACGCTGCAGCCAAGAGCCTTCCCAAACCAGCGCCCAAGGCTAAAGCCGCTCCCAAACGCCAGGCGGCCGCAAAGCCCAAGGCTAAAGCAGCCCCTAAAGCCAAACCGGCACCGAAAGCCAAGGCTCAAGCTAAAGCGGCGCCCAAGGCCAAAGCAGCCCCCAAAGCGAAAGCAGCTCCCAAGGCCAAAGCCGAGCCCAAGGCAGCCAAGGCCACCGCAAAAGCAACCAAGGCTCCGGCACCTGCAAAGACAACGGCAAAGACGCCCGCAAGCAAGGAAAAGCCCGCTGCCGAGGCGAAAGCAGCCCCCGTCAAGAAATCCGCGGTGGTCGCGGCACCACGCCCAGAGCCACCGGAACCGCCGCCTCCACCGCGCCGAAAAGCCCAAGTGCTGCCCGACACGATCAGCCAGCCAAAGGCAAAGGCGGACAAGGTGGCATCAGTATTTGATTTGCCGGAATAGCCGCTTATCCAGCGGCGGCCGAAAGCCAGTCAGTCAGACTCTCCGGGCGGCGCAGCAACCACCGCCTCAACCAGCTCACCAAGCTGTGCGTTCCAGCCCAGCTTCAGGTGGTCAAAGTAACGGTGAATATTGGTTTGTGCGCACAGTGAAAAGGATTGTTTTTTGGGTTGTACGTTAGCGTCACACCAGTAACTGTACATTTCATCTTGCTGCCAGCGTTCCAGAGCCATCTCGAAACGCTGCGCTTCCTGATAAATATTGGCCGGGGCAAGGCCCTTCAATTTGCGGCGCAACGCTCTCGCATCCAACAGGAAGTCGCTTCGAAATTTCTGGCTATGGGCAACCATGTCGCCCACCTGCGCCTGAGTCCAGACAACCCCGCGCTTGGCCAGCCAACAGGCACACAGCAGAATATTCACGTCAGCACCGTGCTCGTCTTGCAAGCTGATACACAGCGTCTGCACCTTGGGCTGCGAATAAACCAGCAAGGTATATTGCCAAAGGGCATTGTCGACCACAGCTCCTCCGTTATAATCGCCGCCCATGATTGAACTTCAGCAACTAAGCTTACTACGCGGCGGTAAAACTTTACTAGAAAACGCCGACTTACGCCTGCACGACGGCGATCATGTCGCATTGATTGGCGCAAACGGCAGCGGCAAATCCAGCCTCTTTGCCCTTCTGCGCAATGAACTGGAGCCCGACAAGGGCAGTTTAAAGATTCCCGCCAACTGGCGCATCGCCCATATGGCGCAGGAAGTATCTGCCAGCCAGCGACCGGCCGTGGATTATGTCATAGATGGGCACACCGAGTTACGCCGTATCGAAGCCAGACTTGAAGCCTGCAATGACGATATGCATATGGCCGAACTGCTTGGCCAACTCGACAATCTTAACGCTTACGCCATTCCCAGCCAGGCAGAACAACTGCTCCTCGGGCTGGGATTTAGCCAGAGCCAGCTGCAATTGCCGGTCAGCGACTTTTCCGGTGGCTGGCGTATCCGCCTGAATCTCGCCCAGGCACTGATGCGCCCCTCAGATTTGCTATTGCTGGACGAACCCACCAACCACCTGGACCTGGACGCCAGCCTGTGGCTGGAGCAGTGGTTGCAGGCCTATACCGGCACACTGTGGCTGATTTCCCACGATCGCGACTTTATCGACGCAGTATGCGACCAGGTTGTCCATCTGCACCAAAGCACACTCACAGCCTACCGCGGCAACTACAGCGCCTTTGAAGTTCAGCGCGCTGAAAAGCTGGCACAACAGCAGCAGGCCTTTGAGAAACAACAGGCCGAGCGGGCACATATGGAAGACTTCGTGCGCCGCTTCAAGGCCAAAGCCACCAAGGCCCGTCAGGCACAGAGCCGAATCAAGGCACTGGAACGCATGACACTGATCGCGCCGGCCCATGTCGACTCCCCCTTCAGCTTCCGCTTCAAGCCCGCCGAACGCAGCTCTGACCCGCTGCTTACCCTTACCCAGGCCTCGCTCGGCTATGGCGACAAGGCTGTGCTCACTGATATCAAGCTGAGCATCCACCCCGGTACGCGGCTGGGCTTACTCGGCGCCAACGGCGCCGGCAAATCAACCCTGCTTAAATCGCTGGGCGGACGCCAGCCGCTCGTCGGCGGCAAGCGCACCGAGGGCGAACATCTGGCGCTGGGCTACTTCAGCCAGCACCAGCTCGAAAGTCTCGACCTCGACGCCAGCCCGCTGCTGCAACTGCAGCGCCTGTCGCCAAACGCCCGCGAACAGGACATTCTGAATTTTCTGGGCAGCTTTAATTTTCGTGGCGACATGGCGAGCGGGCCCTGCCGGTATTTCTCCGGCGGCGAAAAGGCCCGGTTGGCGCTGGCCATTATTGTCTGGCAGCGCCCCAATGTACTGCTGCTGGACGAGCCCACCAACCA
>DIBR01000002.1:233778-233942 GCA_002415025.1 Spongiibacteraceae bacterium UBA5047 | reverse complement strand
GAGCCCACCAACCACCTTGATCTGGAAATGTGCCAGGCCATTACCGTAGCCCTGCAGGGCTACGAGGGCGCGCTGATACTGGTATCCCACGACCGCCACCTGCTTAGAAATACCGTTGATGAACTAATACTCGTACACGATGGCGGGGCCGAAAACTACAGCGG
>DIBR01000002.1:174678-233585 GCA_002415025.1 Spongiibacteraceae bacterium UBA5047 | reverse complement strand
GGGCCGAAAACTACAGCGGCGACCTCGACGACTACCGACACTGGATCTTAAACCGCGACAAGACCGGGGCCGCCGAACCAAGTCAGGAAAACAAGGCAGGCGCACCACCCACCCAGCCAGTCGACAAGAAGCGCGCCCGCCAGGACGCCGCAGCGGCCCGCGCACGACTCGCACCGCTGCGCAAAGAGTTGCAGGCGCTTGAACGCCGCATGGAACGCGATAACGCCACGATGAAAGCACTGGAAGCCGAACTGGCCGACAGCAGCCTCTACGAAGCCGGCGGCAAAGAACGCCTGCAAACACTGCTGCTACAACAGGGCCAGCTACGCGCTTCGATCGATCAATGCGAAGAACAATGGCTGGAGCTACAAGATACCCTCGACAATACACCCTCGTAAGCTTGATCCGGCACCAGCACTCCTGTTTACAATAAGCCTCTCATCACAACAGCAGGAACCCGGCCATGATCCCTCTTATAAAGCACATCACACTGGCGATCAGTCTCTGCCTCTTCAGCCTCGGCAGCCACGCGGCGACCAAAGAAACTCCCATCCAGTTTGCCGACAACCTCGGTTCGGCAGTGCTCTACACCCCGCGCTGGCGCTCACCCGAAACCGCCGTGATTGTTGTACATGAATGGTGGGGGCTGAATGATTACGCCCGCAATCGGGCAAAACAGCTTGCCGATGAAGGCTACGCCGCGATAGCCGTCGATATGTATGGCCACGGCAAAGTGGCCGAGCATCCCGAAGGTGCCACCGCCTTTATGAATGCCGCGCTGGCCGAGCCGGAAAAAATGAACGCCCGCTTCAATGCCGCCAAGGCGGAATTACTGACCCTCAAGGGGGTTAAGCAGGTATTCGCCATTGGTTACTGTTTCGGCGGAGCCGTCGTACTCAATCAGGCCCGCATGGGCAACGAACTGGCAGGAGTAGCGAGTTTTCACGGTGCACTGGCGACTAAAAATCCGGCCCAAAAAGGTACAGTGAAAGCGCGCGTGCTGGTCGCCACCGGCGGTGCCGACCCGATGGTTCCACCTGAGCAAGTCGGCGACCTCGTCACTGAAATGGGCAAAGCCGGCGTCGACTTGACGCTCATGAGCTTCCCCGGCGTATTGCACAGCTTTACCAACCCCGGAGCCACCGCCAAAGGCAAAGCCACCGGCCTGCCGGTTGCCTACGACAAAAATGCCGACGAGCAAAGCTGGGCGGCATTGATGCGGTTTTTGCAGGGCGAGTAGTGACACCAGTCCCCTGACTACCCGCGCTACAACTGAACCGTATTGCGCTTAAAATCAGAGGCCCTTGCCCCGTAACTAGTCTTTAGTGCATGAGGGCGCAATCGGTTGGGCAGCATACCAACGACAGGCATCGGCGCCCGACCCTGCTCACTCCGCGATCATCGCTGTCATTTATCCAATTCGCAGCCCAAAATCAGGCTGCCCTGCATCCGGCAAAAATCTTCTCGCACAAGCGTCAGCCCAAACTCATAACGCCTCCTGAATCCCGCCAACGCAGGAGCCACCAAAACTGCTTAAAGGCAGCAAGGTAACGACAGGCAAAAATCTTGCCAGCAACTTATAAACATCCCAATCGAAGCAGCGTTTTTTCTGCGCGAATAGCGGCAACACATCGACTGCGTTTCGCACACTGCCAAGATAAGACCAGCAATCAATTACGTGAAAGTCGTGATGCTCGCCGCGCTCCTCCAGCACCACTACCGGACCCTCGTAAGGCCACGGGCCTATGCGCTCGCGCGCCATTGCCGACAACAGTCGTGCATTGAAAACAGAAGCAGCCTCCTTGCCAACACAAGCCCCGGAGCAGCGCTGCAACTGATAGGCAAAGCAGGCGCCCGTGCCTTTTTCCAAGCCCAGTCGGCGTGGGCATAGCTGATGCTCGGCCGCCAGCTTTACCAGCGCTTCACGCGCTTGTTTACGCGTCTTGCGAAAAGCGTAGACCGCTTCGCGCTCCCCCCAATCATCCGGTTCGCCCTGACACAATAGCGGTTGGTGATACCGACCTTCAGTATTAAGTTTGTAATACCACAATGTGCGAAAGCCTCGCTGCCGGCGGTTATAAACCGGCGCAAGTTGTTTTATCTGCTCGTTTTCCTTCAGCAGGGCACCCAGCTCTCCGGCCGTCTGCTCCCACTCAATAGAGCGCACCAATAGCGCAAGCTTCATTTCCTTGGCACTAGCGTGATCAGAACTAAAATGAGACAGCACGCGGCTACGAAGCTGCGTACTTTTTCCCACGTACAGCAGGCCATCGTTTTCTCCATAAAAACGGTATACACCGGGCACATCGGGAATACTGTCTATAATTGCCCGATCTATATGCACCGGTAGTGCAGGCAGCGACCACTGCGCCCGCACGCAGGCTTCAACAATCTGCAAGCCTTTGTCATTAATAGCAAACTCCAGAAAAGCTTTCATGGCAACCACATCAGCCATCGCGCGGTGACTTACATCGCGTCGGTAGCCTATTGCACGGCAAACATTGTCGAGACTGTGGCCCGCCCATTCCGGATAGAGGCTGCGCGCAAGACGCAGTGTGCAGAGTATCTTAGGCCTGAAGGCCAGCCCGTCGCGTTCGAATGCACGGCGCAAAAAGGCACTGTCGAAGCGCGCATTGTGGGCAACAAAAATACAGCCTTCGAGATAGCGGTACAGCCCTTTGGACAAATCTTCAAATCCGGGAGCCTCGGCGACCATTGCCTGAGATATCCCGGTGATCTTGCGGATAAACTCCGGGATCACTGCATAAGGGTTAACCAGCGACTCCCAGTACCACTCACTACCATCTTCGTGCCACAGGCATAGGCCAACTTCAGTGATGCGATCACGCACCGGATTACCCCCTGTCGTTTCAAGATCAACAAGCGCCAATTGCCGGCCGAGAATCATAGCAACCCCACAATATAAACTGTACAAAAATACAGTATTTATACTCCCATTTACTTCGTCAAGCCAAACTCCGATAAATTGCCAACGCGATCCTCAACAGAGCGCCCAGCAGGGGAACGACAGGTAAAATCCACGAAAATCAATGCAATATAAGCAGCTCGTCCACTGCAAGCCTTCGATCGGGTGATTTTCTGTTGTATTTTGGGAACATTTTCAGTAACTTGAGGGGAAGCACTATCAATAATTCTAGAATAAATTTCTGCTAGGCATCGCTGCCATCAGGAAATGGGCATTTCTTGCCGCGCAATGGAAACGCAAAGGTTATCGGTTATGAAAAAAGTGATGAGATTGCTCGTACTGGGGCTTACCGTTCTGGCCCTCAGCGGCTGCCCCAGTGGCGATAGTGATAACCCGTCTTTCATTGGCGGAAGCTCCGAGGAAAGTCCGGGCACCGCCTCTGCCAACTCGAATGAATCGGCTCCCACAGTATTTCGCATTGGCTCATTCTCAGGTACAACTTTTACCCAAGGCGCGATAAAGGCCAATAAATCGTCTTTGAAAGCAGGAGAGAACGCCGACCTCTCCGTTTCCATTGTTGACGGCACCGGAAATCTGGTGACCGCCCCCGTGGACATCATCTTCAGCTCTAATTGCTTTGCCTCTGGCCTTGCACAATTTGACCCGGCCACTGCCGAAAATGCTACGGGCACAGTAAGCGTCAAGTATGCACCCATAGGCTGCGACGGTAGCGACCAAATCCGGGCGACGACAGCTGTCAACGGCCAAACGTTAACTGCCTCTGTGACGTTACAGACCGCACCTGCAAAGATTGGCGCAATCACCTTCTCCTCTGCCACTCCATCGCTGATCGGATTAAAGGGCTCGGGGTCTATTCCCGAGCAATCAACCGTTATATTTAAGGTAACTAACGCCGCTGGTGGCCCGGTGCAAAATCAAGTCGTAGATTTTGAACTGCTCCCCGCTACCGGGGGTGTCACACTCAGCAATGCCCAAGGAACCACTGCCGCAGACGGAACCGTTCAAACAATAGTCAATGCCGGCGAAGTAGCCACAACGGTTCGTGTAAAAGCCACTGCCACACAGGATGGATCCACCACGTCAGCAAACTCGAGCGGGCTGGCCGTAAGCACCGGCATTCCAGACCAGGACAGTTTTTCCCTCAGCGTGGAAACGCTCAATATTGAAGGCGGCGAAATAGATGGCACCACGACCGAGGTCACCATTAGGGCAGCCGACCGGTACAACAACCCTGTCGCGGATAACACCTCAATAAACTTCATCGCGGAAGGCGGATCAATAGGATCAAACTGCCTGACCGTTAACGGCGCGTGCTCTGTAACCTTCACTTCACAAGAACCGCGACCAAGTGACCACCGAGTAACCATTCTCGCCACGGCAGTGGGCGAAGAGACCTTTGTGGATTCATCACCTTCTAACGGCCGCTTTGACGATGCCGAAACATTCACTGATATAGATGAAGCCTTTCTTGACGAAGACGAAGATGGCATTCGAGACGGCAATGAAAAATTTGTCGACTACAACACCAACAATACCTACGACCTTAAAGATTCACTTTTCAATGGCCTGCTTTGCAATGGGCCACGATGCGGAGCAGGTGCCGCAAAAACACTAACGGTTTCAGATCAAGCGGTTATTGTGCTGTCCGATAGCACCCACACAATTACGGCAACGCCTTCTATCGTAAACCTGGATTCCGGAGCCACAACCACGACGGCTACAGTAAGCGTCAGCGTGTTCGGTTCAAAAACACAGGTCCCCCCTGCAGGCACCAATATAATCATTGCCACAACGCACGGAACGCTCATTAGCGACAACCTACTTACCGTTGACAATACTTCCGCCTTGGGACCCTACACGTTCTCAGTGACAATTTCGCCTGAGGCGACTAAAGGGTCCGGCATCCTGAGCATATCAGTAGAAACGCCGAGGAATGTTGTAAGAAAAGCAGCATTCAATGTTATTCAGAACAACGACTCTCCTCCCTAGCCCGATTGATAAGCGAAACAACTTCGATAGACTGTGTGCGGGGCGGGTTGCAACACCCGCATCCGCGGCTCCAGCTCACGCTCATAGATCCTTCAAAGTCTGGAAGACACAAAAGCCAACTCATCCCGGGCTCCATCACCCGTCTGTGAAAGCACAAACTTTTCCACCTTGCCTCCCACCAGAGGAATCTTGGCCTTGCAGCTGTGAGTCACACTGTACACACAACCTTTCTTGGCAGGCTTGAGCGAGAACTCGCCTCGAATTACCACGGGCTGGCCCTCAACGGTAATTTCCAGATCCCCTTCCCAGCCTTCACCATCCGGGCGCCAGGTTTCAGTCATTTTCAGGGTTTGCACCGGATTAAACATCTTCGCCAGAAAAGAGGGAAGCTCGCGCTTCACTCTGCGCTCGAGATTGATAACGGTTTCGTCCTCGTACTCTTCAACTTCGCACTCGCAATGTTCTTCGCCAAGCGCGCTGCTGCGCTCAACCAGAAAATCGGGGTCGGTGAGCAATTGGTAAATCGTATCGACGTCTGCCGGGAAATCAACGGAAACGGCCATGGATAATCCTCTTGTTGTTATCGTTGCTGCCGGCGATTATCACACAGATCGATCTACACCCGCGCGAGCTTTATACAAATTTCGCAGACAAAAAGCGGCCCCATCGCACGAATGGACGCCGCAAATAATTGAGCGGGCTTAATGCCAAAGTCCGAACACTCCGGTAGGCCTGATTAAAGCGAAGGTGTATCAGGCACGCCCGATACGCCGCTGGCTTAATCGGGCCTACGCTTCGCCCAGACGAATCTGTGGTGATCCCAAAAAGCCGCGCCGGACTGGCTTCTTAAAAGTCGTAGGAAAACTCCATTCCAACCGTTCGCGACTGCCCCTGAACCAGCGTAGCTGCACCCAGCAAGGCACTGACTGCAAAACCGCTTTTAAAGTACTCTTCGTCGGTTACGTTATTCACGAAGGCGGCCACACGAATGTTTTCGCCCGGGAAGTAATTGACGCGGGCATTAATCAGGGTCAAATCGTCGATAAAAGATGACTCATAGTTTACAGCCAGGTTGTCGATACCGGTGAACAACTCATCGCGGTAGTAAACCGTCAGACGCGGCACTATCAATCCGACGGACGTCGTCCAGTTGTACTGGGCCGTCAGCGAATAGGTTGTTTCCGGAACCAGCGCAAAGGGCTCGTCACTACGATCAACGATGGATTCGCCCTGCCCCGGCGTTACAATAGTTGCGGTATATTTGTCGTAGCTCGCATCGGTATAGTTGGCGTTTGCATTGAATACCCAGTTACCCAGCAGCAGTGTAGTTTCCATTTCTACGCCCTGGATTGTGGCCTCACCGGCGTTGGATAAAAACAGAAAGATGTCACTGATGCGCTCGCCCTGCTCGGCAACACGAACGTGGATATCGGTATAGTCCAGTGAATAAAGTGCCGCATTGAAACGTAAAGTCGAGTCCAGGCTATCGAGTTTTACCCCGAGCTCGTAGTTGACAACTTCCTCCGGGTCAAAAGAAACAAGCTCAGGCCCTCTGGGCTCAAAGCCGCCTGCTTTAAAGCCCTCGCTATAGGTGGCATACCACAGGGCACTGTCGAGGTTCATCACCTCAAGCCATTCCTCGCTGGCTTGCACGGCAAGCGTCACCGCCGGCGTAAAGTTATTCCACTCTTCACTACGCACGTCTGCATCCTGTCTGACATCAACGGGCAAGTCAGGCAGGTTTTGTCCGAGCGCATCGAACTGGGCGCGGGTAATCGGCGTGTAAAATCCTGCCTGATCAATATAGGCAGCACCAATTCTCGGGCCGTAAATCTGCTCGTTAATATCAACCAGCGTCAACGCCCGCTCCCGCTCTTCGTGGGTGTAGCGCCCGCCCACTGTCAGCTGTACCGTGTCGGTAATGCTCCAGGTAAACTGGGAAAACAGCGCCCAACTCTTGTTCTCAAGTGAACTGAAACCGCCAAACAGGGTGGTCAGCGGGAATACCGCTGCGCCGCCCAGCGCCGGCAGGCCGGGAATAACGGCATCGGTTACCGTCGAAGGGTCGATACCCGCCAGCCCCTTGGGGCCGATAACCTGAGCGAAGGGGTTGTCGTCGATTCGCTCAAGCGAGGCAAATGCGCCAAAGGTATAGCTCACCCTGTCTTCAAAGGCCGAACCGACAATCTGCAGCTCCTGACTGAACTGGTCACGGGTCTCATCGCGAGTTTCCTTACCATCGGCCGCTAACACTTCATTTAAAGCGCGAGTACCATTATTAATGATCGTATTGCTGGTGCCGTCCTGATCGTCGTTACGCTCAATATCATACTGATGACTCCAGGCAGTAATACTTTTAATCTCGTAGTCAAAAAAGTCCCAGTTCATTGTCAGCGCCAGCATTGCACTCGTCATGGCAATAACGCTGTCATCGCTGTTAATCGAAACCTCATGGTCATCTACCGCTGCCTCGCTAACCGCACAAGCATCGGTGAATGAAGGCAATCCGGGATAAACCAGCTGAACGATATTGGCTTCGGGGTTTTGCAACAGGCAGTTTAGCGCGGTGCTGCGTTCATCCTGGCGACTCCAGTAGGCAAACACATCCACCCCGAATTTTTCAGACACCTGCCACAACGTTCGCAGCGATACAGCCAGCCTGTCTTCGTCACCAAAGGTTTCGCCGTCGACGTTCTCGATATCACCATTAAAGCGCTTGCTGCTGATGCCAAAGCGGGTGGCTATTTTGTCTTCGATCAGCGGCAGGTTCCCGTAAAGCTTGACGTCTTTGCGCCCAAAGTTTCCACCTTTCACACTGGCGCCAAACTCGCCTTCATAAAGGTTGGGGGCGCGCGTAGTGACCAGCATTGCACCCCCGGTATTGTTTTTCCCAAACAGCGTCCCCTGCGGGCCGCGCAACACCTGGATAGATTGTGTATCGACCGTATCCAATAGCTGGGTGTCCTGACGCGCCAGAAAAATACCGTTCAGGTACACGCCCACACCGGGGTCAAGCACAGCCGAGGCTTCGCGCTGACCGATGCCGCGAATAAAAATGGCCGGTGTTTTAGACCCACTCTCGCCAAATTGCAGGCCGGGCACCAGCGCCTGCAAATCGGTAATACTAGAAACCCCCGCCTCTGCCAGCGCCTCGGCGCCCATCGCGCTGACCGCTACCGGCGTCTCCTGCAGACTTTCTTCCCGCCGCCTGGCAGTAACGTAAACCTCTTCAAGTTCAACCTTGGTTACTTCGCGAGCCTGTTCTGCTTGGGAAGAGGCACCCTGCTGCGCATTGGAATGAATGGATGCCAGCAGTAAACCTGCCGCCACACCCAGCGATTTCTTTATGTAAGCCATCGACTGACCCGCCGTAAATGACCAGCTGCCTGGAATCTACCACCGGTCTTTGCCGGTTTTCACCCAAGCGCCGAGTTCACTTTCCCGCCCGCAATGGTTTTTAATTATAAATTGCGACCAGGGCCTTTTTATAAATACATTTCACGTGAAATGTTTTTAGAGATTAGCCTTTCACCCAAAAAGCGTCAAGCGACATTCTTGAATAAATTTTCGAACACAAAAACATTGCGGTAAAAATGTTTTATGGTCTATAGTGAGCTCATTCGCCTGCAAGGCCACGACATCGCACCGAGGAAGCCCCCATGAACCATATGCCCAAACGCATGAAATTTGGTGCTTTTTTTGCCCCATTCCACTCAGACAAGATAAACCCCACCCTCGCAATTGAGCGCGATATGGAGCTAATCGAATGGCTGGACAAACTTTCATACGACGAAGCCTGGATTGGTGAGCACCACTCCGGGGCCTATGAATGCATTGCCTCACCAGAGGTGTTCATTGCGACAGTGGCCGAGCGCACTCGCCATATTCGTTTGGCGACCGGCGTCAGCTCGCTGTCATACCATCACCCGCTGGTGCTCGCAGACCGCATCTGCCAACTCGACCATCAAATTCGCGGCCGGCTGACCTTTGGCGTAGGCCCCGGCCAGCTCGTTGCCGACGCCTACATGATGGGCATCAACCCCAAGGACCTGCGCCGCCGCATGAATGAATCGCTGACCGCACTGGTAAAGTTGCTGAGCGGCGAAACCGTTACCATGCAAACCGACTGGTTTACCCTGAACGAAGCGCGCTGCCAGATACTGCCCTACCAGGCGAACCTTGATATGGCGGTAGCATCGGCCATTAGCCCGACCGGAGCACGCACGGCGGGCGAACACGGCCTCGGCATGATTTCGGTTGCAGCCTCCAGCCCGGAAGGGTTTAAACAATTAGCCAACCATTGGGATATTTGCGAAGACAAGGCCGCTGAACACGGTAAAAGCGTATCGAGGCGCAACTGGCGCATTGTCACCCCATTCCATATCGCCGAGACTGAAGAGCAGGCCTACAAGGATCTGGAGTTCGGTCTTATGGACATGATGCGTTACTTCAAAAAGTTTGGCGGCTCGGCCTTTCCGGAAGCCAAATCATTCAAGGAAGCCATCGAAATCTGGACTACCGGCGGGCTGGGTGCCTTCGGTGTTGGCGTAGTTGGCACGCCGGAGACGATGGTTGCGCACATCAAAAAGCTGCAAGAGCAGTCAGGTGGCTTTGAAACATTTCTGGCGCTGGCTCACAATGCTGCAGACTTTAGCGCCACCAAAAAGTCCTACGAATTGTTCGCGCGCGAAGTTATGCCACATTTCCAGAGCAGCAACGACAACCGCGGCGCCTCGCTGGATTGGGCCGCACAAAATGCCGACCGTTTTATGGAAGAATACGTTGGCGGCATTAACACCGCGATAGCACAGCATGAACAGGAGATGGCCAGCAAGCACAGCAAGGTGGCCAGAAACTCCTGACATACCGCAAGTGCCAGACGAGAACCGCGCACAGCGACAGGGAAACATAGCAGGAATAAAAATGGCGACGACCCAGCAAGCAGACAGCAAGACAATACCTCTGGCGAGTGGCGCCGCCGCCGAAGGCGGCCATTTCGCCGAGTTTATTGCAAAGCCACTGGATTTTCTCAAGCGTGTGTATGAGGAGTGTGGCGAAGTCGGCGAATTTGATATGGGCGGTTTGCCCACGGTGCTTATGGTCGGGCCGGATGCCCACGAGGCGTTTTTTCGTGCGCCCGACGAACAGCTCAATGCCGCCGAAGCCTACCAGATGATGGTTCCTGTTTTTGGCGAAGGCGTTCAGTACGGCGCCGAGCCACATATCGAACGCCAGCAGCTCAAGATTCAGTACCAGGGTTTGAAATACGACAAAATGTCCAACTACGCGGAGGTGGTAGCGCGCGAGGTTATCGACTTCACCAAAGACTGGGGAGATGAGGGCGAACTGGACTTTTACGAAGCTTTTACCAGCCTTACGCTGCGCACATCAACGCACTGTCTGCTCGGCTCCGAATTTCGCTATCGTCTGACTGACGAGTTTGCCGAACTCTACCACGACCTCGAGAACGGCATTGACCCCTCGGCCCTGCTGGATCCGAACCAACAGAAAGATACGTTTAAAAAACGTGATCTCGCTCGCGAACGCCTGCAAGAACTTATAACCGATGAGATTCATCGTCGCCGCGACCTCGAAGCCGCTGGCGGTGAAGCGCTGGATGATATGCTCAACATCTACATGAGCGCGCACTATGAAGACGGTCGCAAACTCAGCGAACATGAAATCACCGGCCTGGTTATCTGGTTTATGTTTGCCGGCCACCACACCAGCTCCAATACCTCGGCATGGACACTGGTAGAAATTGCGCGACATCCGCAATATCAGGCCGAACTTGTGGCAGAGATTGACCGCTTGTTCGACGACGGTCAGGAACTCAGCTTCAATGCCTTGCGGGAGATCCCGTTGCTGGAAGGTTTTATTCGTGAAGCTCTGCGCCTGCACCCACCGCTGAATGCCATATCGCGGCGGGTACTCAAACCTTTTGAATTCAAGGGCTTCACGGTAGAGCCGGGCAAGAATGTGATGCTGTGCCCCTGGGTTGCGCACAAACTGCCAGAACACTTTCCCGACCCTGAGCGCTTCAACCCGAAAAGACCCGCGCCGGACAATGTCTTTGCAGCCATTCCCTTTGGCGGAGGTCGGCGCAAATGCGTTGGCAACGCCTTTGCCCTGCTGCAGGTAAAAGCCATATTCTGCGAATTGCTGCGCCATTTTGAATTTGAATTATCGCTAACGCCCGAGCAGTATCAGGAGATAATGCCCGCACTGATTTTACGCCCGAGCGACCCGTGCAAATTGCGCTATCGTCGTCGCACATCGATTTAAGGAATTGCCATGTCGAAACTTTACGTCAAAGTTGACCTGGATTTGTGCCAGGGCCACGGTGTCTGTCAGGCAGAAGCCGCCGACGTTTTCCAGCTACAGGAAACGGATGCGCCTTACCCCCAGTCTATTGTTCTGATCGAAAACCCCGATGAGGCCCACCGCGAACAGGTGCTGCGCGCAGCCCGCTTCTGTCCCAACAGCGCCATTACGGTTAGCGAAGAGTAAAAACCAAGGAAATTTTAATGCCCCAGCTATTGCTCCGCTTTGATATGCGCAACCCGGACTTCGGCGCTGACCAACGCGCCCTCTACGATGCCGCACTGGACATGGCGCAGTGGGCCGACGAAAACGGTTTCGATACCATCCAGATCAGCGAGCACCACGGCAGTGATGACGGCTACCTGCCATCGCCCATCGTTCTGGCGGCGGCCATGGCCGCACGCACCCGGCGCGTACGCCTGCGAATGTCCCTGATCATTTTGCCATTTCACGACCCTCTGCGCGTCGCCGAGGACCTTGCTGTACTGGACATTATCAGCAATGGTCGCCTTGATGTGGTGGTGGGCGCCGGCTACGTGCCCGAAGAATTTGAGATGTTTGGTGTTGCCCTGAAAGATCGTGGCACGCTGATGGAAAATAAAATTGCGGCGCTGAAGAAAGCCTGGACCGGCAAAGAGTTTGATTACGAAGGACGCCGCGCCCGGGTTACCCCGACGCCGGTGCAGCAACCCCACCCGCCCTTGTGGATGGGCGGCTCCAGCAAGCCGGCCGCACGACGGGCGGCACGCCTGGTCGACTACTTCTACACCGAGAACCGGGAACTGTTCGGCGAGTTTAATGCTGAACGCGAGCGACTGGGCAAAGAAAGCATTCCCTTTATGGAACTGGGCAGCGGTTTTTTTGTAGTGGCGGACGACCCGGACACCGAATGGCAACGCATGGCACCGTACATCCTGTTTGAGTGCAATAGCTACGGCAAGTGGCAGGCCTCTTCGGCCATGCAGGGGCAGTATCTGGAGATGACCGATGCCGAACCCCTGCGTGCAACCGGTCTCTACCCGATTATTCGCCCGGATGAAGCAGCCGACTATCTGCGTCAACTGGGTGATAACGCCCAGCTCTGCTTACACCCCCTGATTGCCGGACAATCGCCCGATGATGGCTGGAAGCAGCTCCACCGTTTCGCCGACACCGTATTGCCCTTGCTGTCGCGTAAATAGGCACCGGGTGATACAACCACTTTCCATGCAGACCCTACTTATGCAGAACAATAACAACCGTCTTGTCCGAAGCGTTTGCGGAGCACTGTTGCTGGCGGCACTGGGCGCCTGCTCCAAACCGATAGATTACAGCGGCCCGACATCAGACTGGTCGGTGATCGGCAAGGATATCGGCGGCCAGCGTTACTCCGAACTCACGCAAATAGATCGCAACAACGTCGACCAACTGGAACCCGCCTGGACCTACCACCTCGGCGACTTTTCCACCGGCGGGGAAACACATGGTGCCACCGCATTGCAGCTCACACCGCTGGTAGTCAACGGAAGCATGTACCTGTGCACGCCCTACAATCGCGTTATTTCTCTGGCGCCGGAAACCGGGCAGGAAAACTGGGTATACGACCCCGCCGTAGACCTCAGTGGCGTGTACACACCTGCCTGCCGCGGAGTCAGTTTCTGGCAAGGCAATTCGGAAAAGGAAGCCTGCAATAAACGCATCATTGTCGGCACGCTGGATGCGCGCCTGATCGCTATTGATGCCGATACCGGCAAGCCCTGCGATGCGTTTGGCCAGCATGGCAGCGTTGACCTCAAGCAAGGCCTTGGTGAAGTACGCATCGCCGAGTATTACTTGACCTCACCGCCGCTGATTATGAATAACAAAATTATTACCGGCGCCTTTGTGCAGGACGGTCAGCGCACCGATGCCCCCAGTGGTGCAGTGCGGGCATTTGATATACACAGCGGCGCGCTGCTATGGGCGTGGGACCCGGTTCCACCGACTCACAACGCAGTCACCGCTGCAGATATCCGCGCCGGCAAACACCTGACTCCCGGCACACCCAATGCGTGGGGCCTTTTGTCCGGCGACGCTGAAAGCAATCGCGTATTCGTACCCACGGGCAACCCGGCTCCCGACCACTACGGCGGCAACGAGCGAGGCGATCTCGATTTCTACGGCAGCTCAGTTGTTGCCCTCAACGCAGATACCGGCGAGGTGGATTGGAGCTTTCAAACCGTGCATCACGACGTTTGGGATTACGATGTTGCCGCACAACCGGTGAGTTTTGATTTCAAGGGCACTACGCCGGCGGTCATCGCCGCAACAAAAATGGGTCATGTCTTTTTTCTCGACAGGAAGACCGGAAAATCGTTGCTGCCCGTAGAAGAACGTGCCGTACCGCAAACCGCAGTCGAGGGTGAATTTACCTCGGCGACCCAGCCTTTTCCCATCAAACCCGAACCCCTGCACCCGGCTTCGCTGTCACGTGACGAAATCTGGGGCATCACCCCCGGGGACAAAAAATATTGCCGCGAATTTTTCGACCGTCTGAACTACGAGGGCATTTTTACTCCACCCTCTTACGAGGGCACGCTCGCCTACCCCGGCTTGGGCGGCGGTATCAATTGGGGCTCGGTATCCGTTGACCCGGTTAACGATCGCATGGTCGTCAATCTGCAGATCGCGCCCTTCACCATGAAGGTGGTGCCGCGCGCCGATGTGCAAAGCGGCAGCGGAAGTGACCTGGTAGGGCTGGCGCCGCAGGAGGGAACGCCCTACGCGGTTACGCGCAACGTTTTTACTACCGCCTACCCGAATATGAAACCCTGCGTGCCGCCGCCCTGGGGCAAGTTGGTTTCCATAGATTTGAATACCGGCGATATTGTCTGGGAGCGCCCACTGGGAAACCTGAACACACTGGCTCCTTTCGGCCTAGGCCGGTTTTTTAACTGGGGCACTCCCAATACCGGCGGCTCGATACAAACCGCCGGCGGCCTCGCCTTCATCGGCGCCACGATGGATAACTATTTCCGCGCTTTCGACACCGGCACCGGTGACCTGCTGTGGGAGCATGAACTCCCCTACTCGGCCCACGCCACGCCGATAACCTATCGCCTGAACAAGGACAGCAAACAGTTTGTGGTGATAGCCGCCGGCGGACACGGCCCTCTGGGCAGCCCGCCCGGCGATACCCTGATTGCCTTTACCTTAAAGGGAAAGGACTAAGCCTGAAGGATTACCTATGCAAGCATTGAATCGCGAATTCTTTGAAAATTACTATCGCTGTTATAACAGCGAAGACCCTGCGGCACTCGCCCGCTTTTACGCCGACGATCTGGTACTCGTATCGGCGCAGGGCGAACAACAGGGTATCGCCGCCATGATAGAGACCTACCGCTACATGATTGACACTTTCGAAGACCGCATGACGCCCGACAACATACTGATTGACGGTAACGCGGCCGCCGTCGAAATTACCAATGTGTTTACCGCACGCAAGGATGTGGCTGACTTTATGGGCCACACTTTGCAGCAAGGCGAGACATTAACACTCAAACTCTGCGCTGTTTACCGCGTAGACGGCAGCAAAATCAGCCACGCTTGCATTTACGCCCGCTAATAAGGAGATAAGCATGATCCAGCACCTCTGCCTGATCAATTTCAAACATGAGCTTGATGCCGCTACCCGACAAAACGTTATTGATGCCTACAATAAACTGCCTGCACTGATACCGGGCATCACCCGCTTTGAATGCGGCATGGACATGCAGCTGCTCGAAGGCAATTCGCACTTTGGCATTGTGGCAGAATTCGAAAATGAAGAGGCCTTTCAAGCCTACTCGGTTCACCCCGCCCAGGGCGAAGTGATTTTTCCGGTCGTGGGTGACTTGATGGCGAGCTATACCACCACCCAGTTCAAACTGTAGCTTCCTTCGCCTGCAGGGCAGGCCCCACAAATGCTGATGCATTGTTTTCGTAGGCCTGATTAAGCGCAGCGTATCAGGCGCTTCGTTGATGCCCGCAACGCGGTGCTTATGCGGGCCTACAGACCACGCAAGACCCTTTCGCCTGCAAGGCAGCCCCCGCAAGCGCTGATGCATTGTTTTTGTAGGCCTGATTAAGCGCAGCGTATCAGGCGCTTCATTGATGCCCGCAACGCGGCGCTTATGCGGGCCTACAGGCGAACCCTCAACCAATCTTCTTTTGTAGCTTCAGCGTCTGCTTACGCTTTCGCAAGCGAATATTCAGCATCTCAACGCTCACCGAAAAGGCCATTGCAAAATAGATGTAACCCTTGGGCACATGCACATCAAAACCTTCGGCTATCAATGTGACTCCGATTAAGATCAGAAAAGCCAGCGCCAGCATTTTTATAGTCGGGTTTGCATCCACAAATTCAGCAATGGATTTCGACGCCAGCAGCATCACCAATACCGATACCACCACGGCGATCACCATAATGGAAATTTGATCAACCATACCGACCGCCGTAATAACCGAGTCCAGCGAAAACACAATATCCAGAACCGCAATTTGGGCCAGCACTGAACCGAAGGTGGCCACCGCGACGCCAGCACCGGCCGCCTCTTCGTCAATTTCAAAACTGTTGTGAATCTCATGGGTGGATTTCAGCAATAGAAATAGCCCGCCACCCACCAATATTAAATCGCGACCTGATATGCCTTCACCCATCACAGTGAACAAATCAGTTGTCAGCCCCATCACCCAGCTAAGCGCAAACAGCAGCAGCAGGCGAGACAGCATCGCCAGACCTATACCCAGCTTGCGTGCCCGGTCACGTTGCTCAACCGGAAGCCTGGCTACCAGTATCGAAATGAAAATAATATTGTCGATACCGAGGACAATTTCGAGCGCTATCAGCGTCGACAGTGCAATCCACGCTTCTGGGCTGGCCAGCCATTCCATTTCTACGTCTCCGTCAAATCTTCCGATAATCGTTTATACAAATACGAGAGCCCCAGCAACGTCAGCCCCAGCCCCATAAAGGAGGCGACCCGCAACAACCCGTCAAGATCCGACATATCCACAATGAAGATTTTGGCAATTACTACCAACAACACGGCCATGCCAGCCTTGTATAGCGGTTCAACGCGGTGCCGCGTACCGGCAAGCACAGCCAGCACCGCTGCAACCAGCCAGACCAGTGAGTACGTGTAGAGCTCGCCACTGGATGTCGGAATATAATCGTTGACGCTACCATTCCAAAGGTGCCGGATTTGCAGGTTAATAAACGTAAAGCCGGCAATAGCAGCCACTGTCGCAGCGACACGCCGGTATCGCGGCTCGTAGTAGACCAGCGCCAGAAGCGCCATAATCAGGGGTAACCCGTAAGCGAGCAACAGGCCGTTAAAGACCGGGGTTGTCGATACCCTGGCGTTACCAAAATACGGGTTAAGGTTGCTTAACAGCAGCGCAAAGCTGCCCAGCGCCAAACACATCAAAATGCGCGAGGCCGGCAAATAGATAACCTGCATATGAGCACTGAAGCGCGCGCGGTAGTGATACACCAGCGCGAGCGCCGCCCACAAGTTGGTATTGATCGCCGCTTCGGTAAAACCGTAACGCCCGGCAAATACTTCACCGTCGTATAACCAGTAGCGGGTCTCGGCACCAAGGGTCAGCACCAACAGGTGCAGTGCAGCCGCCTCCAACCAGCGCATCAGCTGCAGTTGCCCCACCAGCAACCGCGAGGCTACAAAACAACACAGTGTCGCACCGCCGTATGTCCATAACGACCAGTGTACCTCGGCGGGGTAACTCAGCAGCCAGGGGTTAACCGTCAGACGCAGCACAACCGCCGCCACTACCAGTTTCACCAACCAGCCCAGTGTTGTCAGCTCAAAGCGACGTATTAGCCAGCCCAGGGATACGAGCTGCAGCGCCAGTGCCAATGTCAGCCCGGCCTCCTGAAAGACGATGGCCGCCGCCAGCGAATAGGCGGCGTGCCCCGCAAGTAATAACCAGACTGCAGGAATATCCTGCTCACTGCGCTGCAAACGTGCGCCCGCAAAAAAGACATAGCTGCCACCCACCAACAGGCTGCAAATGCCCCACTGCCAGCCAACCACTATATCCGGCATGCGCAGGTAGGCCACCGCCAGCCAAATGATCGGCGACATAAAGGCCAGCGACGACCACAAATGGGTATGGCGCGAAATGCCGAGATTCCAGAGTGATGCCGCGCTAAAGACCAGTGCTGCCAACACGAGACTCCAAAGCAAAGCACCTTGCTCGGTGACGGCAAGCGCTGCAATTTCGAGCGCGTGACTGCGCTCTTCCAGCCCGAGAAAAACCGTAGTGGCAGCAAACACGATCAAACTCAGCCACGGCAGCATCTGCAAGGGTTCACGATAGCGCGCGGCCAAAAAGAGCACCGGCACAATCAACAGGTGGACCACAAAAGACGCGAGCGCGAACGGTTGTACAAGCAGGGAGAAAGCACTTACAAAGATCAGCGAGAAGAGCGACAGTTGCTCCCGTCGATATTCAGGCGCAAGCACACTGCGCAGCAGCACGCCGGTAACGGCGTCCACTTTTTGCAGCCTGAAATCAAAGGCCGGAATCGCGAGCATGAAATAGGCCAGCAGTGCAGTGTACAGTGGCCGAAAAGCATCCGCGCCGGATTCTGACAGCGAGACGATACCCCAAAACAGCGAGCCAGCCATCATGCCCAGCCACAGCCAGGGCCGATACACGTAACGCATTAACAGCAAGGCACTAACGGAAATAATCAGCGCGTAAATCAGCGCGCCGGTCAGGTTATTACTGCCGGTGGAAACCAGCACCGGCACGCCGTAGGCGCCTAACAAACCAATAATGGCGAGAATGGGGCCGTGGCGCAAAGCCAGCGCCATGGTCAGCAGGGAGACCACCGCCAGCAGGGCGAACACCAGACCGGGGTTAAGCAGCTGATAGAGATGCAGCGCTGCTAATAACGCAGCAAACAACGTAATACTGGCGCCGCCCGCCAGCGCCGCCAACGCTGGCTGCTCACTGCCACTGCGACGACGCAGAAACTCTGCAACCGCATGCAGGGCAATGCCAGTCAGTACTGCCATCACGATACGAGCCGTTGGCCCCAGCAGGCCCTGCTCGATACCGTAGCGCACCATAAAAATACCGGCCAGACCAATGCTACCGCCGCCCAACCAGATCATCCAGCTATCGCGTAGACTCTGCCAGAGCGGGTTGGGAGGGCGGGATGTGGCTGCGGATTTAGTTGCGGTTTTAGCTGCCGGCGGTGGAGCTGCGGGCGCGGAGGGTGTCTGTGGCCGGGGAGGCGAAGCCGTTTTAGCCGGCGGCGCTGTTGTGTTGCCATATAAGCCGTCGGCCTGCAAATTCCAGATTTGCTGGCGCAGCTGTTTGACATCCCTTTCCAGCTCCTGGGTTTTGCGATAGGCCACCCAGCCAAGCACGGCGCCTATCGCCAGGCCCAGTGGAATCAATCCCAGTAATAACGCCAACACTTCCATGTTTGAATCCCCCGTAGCCGTCGCCTGAGCACACCTTAACCGAGGCTGTGAAAATATGAAAAGAGGTCGACCGCAGCCTCCCTATAGCGAATGCGCCAACTCACCCGCCTCCGACGTAGCCTTGACGATCAGGCCAAGGCCCGTGCAGTCGCCGATGGCATGGGCAGACAAGCCCGCCGCCAGCACAGCGTCATACAGGCTGGTACGGGCAATGGGTTCACCGGGCAAAATAATGCTGTCGGCATGACATGACGTAGCAATACCACCCGCACTGAAGGTGACGTGCTTGCCGTTAATGCCCTGCACCCTCACGCCGCAGTTGATCGACACCAACAGGGCTTCCAGTCGCAACTCGTGTTCCAAGCGACGCTTGGGGCCGATTTCCGGCGCGAGCTGCTCGCCTTCATACAATACGCTAACGCGACGACCACGCTTTGCCAGAAACTCCGCCAGCTCGATAGCCGCCAGATCACCGCCGATAATCGCCACGCGCTTGCCTACCGGCAAATAATAGTAGCTCAAGCGCCGCAGCAGTGAGGGCGTGATAAGACGCCCGCCCAACAAGGCCGCCCCCGCACGTAACCACCAGGGCATACCTGCGCTGTGGGTAATGCGCCCCTCAAACAAGGCGCGCAATTCGTCACCGCGAATCAGTGCCGCCCCCGCATCAACGGGGATTTCCGGCATGTGCAGAACGGCGCCGGTCGCGATTACAACCTCATCCGGCATGAGGGAGGCGATAAGCTCGTCAGAGGCCTCGCAGCCGAGTCGAAGCGTAATCGGGAGTCTTTGCATTTCATGCAGGAGATACACCAGAAAACGCTCGTTGTCGCTGTGCACCGTACTCGCCAGTCGAAGAGCACCACCCAACTGACGGTTACGCTCCAGCAGGGTTACCCTGTGACCGCGCTCGGCGCAGATTCGCGCAGCCTCCATTCCTGCGGGGCCGCCACCCACAATAACAATATGCTTTGCCTGCGCGGCGCGTTCATAGCGATGCGACAACTCGCGCCCGGTGGCAGCATTCACTGCACAGTTCATACGCGCATCCAGCGGCCACATAAACATGGAATCGATGCAGTTCTGGCAGGAGATACAGCGCCGGATCTCCGTCAGGCGGCCATCGCGCACCTTGTTCGGCAAGTCAGGGTCGGCCAGCAGCGGGCGCCCCATCACAATCATATCCGCACGACCCTCTTGCAGAGCCTGCTCTGCAAACTCCGGATCGAGAAATCGCCCGACAACCATCACGGGCACCTTCACCACGCGCTTGATCGCCTCTGCCTCAGGCAAGTTGTAGCCATCGGGGTAATTGCTGCCGCAGATCATCTGCGACACCATGGGGTCGCTCACCCCGCCACTGACATGAAAGGCATCTACACCCGCGGCCACAAGCAGGGGCGCAATACGCGCCGTATCAGCAGCATCGCGACCACCGGGGATTCGTTCAAAACCCGAGATACGCAGGGTAAGCGGGAAGTCATGGCCCGCTACTTCCTTTATGCGCTTGAGCACGCGCACCAGCAGGCGCGTGCGGTTTTCAACCGTGTCTGCGCCATATTCGTCCTGACGCTTGTTTTTCAGGGGCGACAGAAAAGTGCCCAGCAACATATAGCAGTGCGCCGCATGCAGCTCAATGCCATCGTACCCGGCCTCGCGTGCACGCCGGGCACCCTGGGCATAGGCCTCAACGATAGCGTCCAACTCGCTAACGGCCAGTTCGCGCGCGGGCAGGCCGGTACAGGCGCCGTTGCAATCACTGGGTGCTACCGGCTGTTCACCAAAATAAATGGCGCTCATCGATTCCGGGCCGGGATGAGTCAGCTGTGGCTGCACTTTCACATCGTATTGATGCAGCGCGTCAGTCAAGCGGCGATGTGCGGCAATCACGCTATCGTCGCCGAGGGTAAGCGACTGCGGCTGGTATTTCTGGCGCGGGTCCACGGTGCAGACTTCTACCGTGATAAGCCCGACACCGCCGCGGGCGCGTTCCAGCAAAAAGGCTGTCAATCGCTCGGAGGGAGTCTGGTCTTCGTTACCGTAATTGGTGGTCATGGGGGCCATAACCATACGATTTTTGACTGCCATCCCGGCAATATTGATCGGTTCCAAAAGCTTCATGCTTTACCCGTGTGTTGTTATTGATTTGAGACTGCGGCAGCCATCTGCAGCCATAGCAAAACATGCAGAACCACCAAAAAATGACGCTTGAGGGTAGCTAGCGCCCGGATTAGCGTCAATAATAAACATTCTCGTGGAAATGTTTCAGCGAGACAGCGTCACAATTTTGAGATAACAGCATGCCGGATGTAAGCGCAACACCTCGACTGGGCAAACAAGCGCAAAAGACTCTTGTCGCCCGCGAGAAAATTATCAACGCCGTGATTTCACTGATAAATGACGGCGGCTTTGGCGCTGCCAGCTCAAGCAGGATAGCCCGTAAAGCCGGCTTTACCTGGGGTGCAGTACAGCACCACTTTGGTTCGAAGGAAGATATTCTGGCGGCTATTCTCGACCAATCTCACCAGCGTTTCACCGAACTGATGAGCGCCGAGGGATTTGCCGGCGGCAGCCTGAAAAAACGGGTTGACGACTTTGTAGACCGCATGTGGCAACACTATCAAAGTGACCTTTACGTGGCGACGCTGGAAATATTGCTCGCTATGCGTAAAAACCCCGTACAAAGCAGCGACACGCAACTGCAGCAGCAATCCAGCAGCCACGCTCACACTATGCAGGAATGGTTTTCAGACAGCAGTCTCAGCGATGACGAGCTATTGGAAGCACTCATATACACCCACACCTTTCTCACCGGTTTGATGATCGAACAGGTCTTTGAGGGCGAAATACAAAACGAAGAGGCGCACCTCAACCGTATCAAGCGCAGCATGTTATTAATGCTGCGCGGCAAGCGCCTGCTCGGCTAGTGGCCGCTACCTAAGCCCGCGCATTCGCCTGCAGGCAGGCTCCCGCGGGTACGGGCCGTTGCTGACGAATGGTTTGCAGGCCTGATTAAGCGAAGCGTATCAGGCAATTTTACAATGCCCGCAACGCTGCACTTATGCGGGCCTACGGCAAAAAACCTGAACACCAAGAAGAAGGAGCTCTGGAATTCACTGCCCGACAGGAGCCTGCAGGCAGACTCCCACAGGTGCGAGCCGTTGCTGACGAATGGTTTGTAGGCCTGATTAAGCAAAGCGTATCAGGCAATTTCACAATGCCCGCAACGCTGCGCTTATGCGGGCCTACGGCAAAAAACCTGAACACCAAGAAGAAGGAGCTCTGGAATTCACTGCCCGGTAGGAGCCTGCAGGCAGGCGCCCACAGATGCGGGTCGTTGCTGACGAATGGTTTGTAGGCCTGATTAAGCGAAGCGTATCAGGCAATTTCACAGTGCCCGCAACGCTGCGCTTATGCGGGCCTACGGCACAAACCTGAACACCAACAATTCACTGCCCGGTAGGAGCCAGCCCTGCTGGCGAATTTCCCTAATCGTCCGCGATGCCTGAGAACCACCACCGCACTGGCGGCTTGCCCCTATCGCACTAGGCCGGTGTATCTCCAGGCAGGTACACTTTGAAATTGGCGCCCTCTCCGGGCCGGCTTTCCAGCTCAATAGTACCGCCATACTGACCCACTATTTTTCTGCAAATCGCCAGGCCAATGCCCGAGCCGCCTTCGCGGCCTCGTTCGATAAAGCCGAATATCCGCTGTTGATCGGCCTCCGGTACGCCGGCGCCGTTGTCCTTGACATGAAACCCCACCCGGGACTTGTCTGACATCAACAACGGGCCAATTTCGATTATATGCTGCGCGTTGCCGCCGCCATAATTGACGGCATTACTGAGCAGATTAAGCAACACCTGATGCAGGTGGTAACGCTGCATACGAACTTTTGGCAAAGGATTAGTGATGACCGAAATATTCTGCTGTTTAATTTGCAAACTCAGATTTCTCACAGCCTCATCAAGCACCTCATTGGCATTCACCGGAGGCGGCGGCTCTTTGATGGTTTCTATGCGGGCGTACGACAGGAGCGAATCGACCAGTTCCATCATGTGCTCGGAAGTTTGCAGAATTCCACCTACGCTTTGGCGCACCGTCGGATCGTTGTCGCGCCCAAGTTTGGAATCTGCCAGAAAGGCCTGGGAATGAATTTTCTTGAGCGGTTCGCGCAAATCGTGTGAAACCATATTGGCATATTGCGCCAGCTCGCGGTTGGACTCTTCCAGCGCCCGGTTGTTGACTTCAAGCAAGAGCTTCGCATTCTCCAGCTCTGCTGTACGCAGTTGCACCTGCTCCTCCAGCTCTTCTGACAACAGCTCAAGTTCACGCGCTTGCTGCGCATTGCGATCTGCCTCGTCGCGCAGCTGACCATTAAGAAGCTGCAGATCGGCCGTACCTGGCAGCGCCAGTGCCTTGGGGACCAGCGGCCAGACAAGAATCGCCGTACCCACCGATGCAATGGCGGTAATAGCCTTGATCGAACCGCTCAACCAGTAAGCGCCGTACCAGACGTTGTAGATGTTAACCAGATGAGTTGCGCCACAGGCAAAAATAAATACCGCGAACAAGATAAACATATAGTTGAAACTGAGGTCTTCACGCTTCTTCACGAGATACACCAGCGCCAGCGGGATGGTGAAGTAGGACAGCACTATCAAGGCATCGCTGACAACATGCAGCGATACCAGTCTGTCATCCCACAGGTAGCAATGCCCGTGTGGCGGCATTTTGTTCCCGAAAAAGGTCTCAAACACGCCGCTCATTAAGCGATCACCTCGCGCAAATGCAGAATCACCCTTCATTGTAGCCAAATCACGCCGAAGCGCCATCACGACTTGTACGTACAGTTAAAACCAGCGTGCTTGACTCTCGTGCAGCCAGGCAATAACATTTCTAACGAAATGTTTTTGAGTGACGAACATGCCCCCGCGTGGCCAATGGTTTTCAAACAACTCCGACAAGGCCTGGGCCGAGAAATACTTTCTGGCCTACATCCCGGTATTTTTTGCCTACAACGCGCTGATGCAAACAACCGGCTGGCTGAATGCCGGCACCTTCTGGCATATCACCCAGAACCTGCTGATGTGGTTTCCCTTCTGCGTGCTTGTCCCCTGGTTTTTGCGACGCAACAGTGGCGTTATCTGGCATCAGAGCTACTGGTTTAAATTTAATCTGTACATGGCTGTCTTCATCTTCTTCTGCACCTATTTTCACACCGAGTATTTTTTCGATGTACTCGGCCTGCGCTACCGGTTTGACGACGTTAACCTCTATTTTGATTCGGCTCTGGTTGGTCCAAACGAAGCCACCGCACTGGCCGAGCACAAAAAAGTGCCGCCGGGCATGTACCTCAACTCCATCGCCTTTTTTATTGTGTATCACACGGCCGCCATCGTTGTGATGCGGCGCATTCGCAGCGTAACCACAAACTGGCGGAGCACCGCTCGAACCTTGAGCTGGTGCGCCATCGTTACTGCCACGGCCCTGTTTTTTGCGTGGGCAGAGACCTATTTTTATATTACAGACGATGCCGCCGCCAATGTCTGGTATGTCGATCTTGAGCGCATGCTGCAGTGGGGCTCCGTCTACTACGCCATGTACTTTATTGTGAGTTTCCCCAACGTGTTTCGCCTCGATGAGCAGCAGGCCGACTGGACCTTGAGCCGCACCGTTATCGAAGCCTGTGCGGTCAGCGCCATCAGCCTGCTGTTACTCGATTTGTGGGCGCTGCTACTCGGACCGGTGACCGCCTGAATTATCAGACTTCAGCACTAAACTACCGCAAGGAATCGCCATGAAAGTTTTCGTAACCGGCGGCACCGGACTCGTTGGCGTACATTGCATTCGCGCCCTAATCGACAACGGCCACACGCCGCATGTCGTAGTGCGCAAGCCCGAAAAACTTGACCGTGTATTGTCGCCATTCGGGCTCAGCAGTACCGACTGCGAAGTTTCTGTGGGCGATATCAACGATGAAGCGAGCTTGCGCGAACCGATGTCCCGGTGCGATGCGGTAGTGCATGCCGCCGGCTTGTTTTCCAACCGCAGGGAAGATGCTGCCCTGATGCACCAAACCAATGTCGAGGGCACTCGCCGCATACTGCATTTGGCCAGCGAGCTGAAACTGGATCCGATCGTTCATGTCTCGAGTATTCTGGCCCTGTTTCCGCCGCCGGGGCAGCAGCAAACGGCCAATGACCCGGTACGCTCACCCAAATCGGTTTATGCTGCGACCAAGGCAGCGGCCGAAAAAATCGCTCGAGAATTTCAGGCCGAGGGGCAACCGGTGGTGTGTGTATATCCCGGTGCCGTGCAGGGGCCATTCGACCCAACAGTAAGCGACGGGCCGCGAATGATCGCCCGCTACCTCAAAACCGGGCAGGTTCTGGTCACCCGCGGCGGGCTGGTGTACACCGATGTGCGAGACCTCGCAACACTGATAGCCAAACTCATTCAACCCGGACTGGGGCCAAGGCGATATATGTTCGGCGGGCATTATCTCAGCCACGAGAAATTACACGCCCTTTTGTCCGGGCTCACGGGCAGAAAACTGGGAGCCCAGCGTTTTCCGGCAGCCTTATTGAGAGCGATGGGGCGTATCAACGATATGGTCAGCGCCATTAGCGGGAAATCGTCGGCACTGACCTACGAAGCTACCGCCGTGCTCACGCAAAGCGTACCTTGCGATGATCAGCCCGCTATCGAAGCTTTCAAACTTCAGCCGCTGTCAGTGGAAGACTCGTTCAGGGATTTAGTGAAATGGATGTTCGATACCGGCATGTTGTCGGCTGGAAAGGCAGGAAAGCTGGCCGACGATGGCCACCCGCCGGATCGGTGAGCCGTCACGCGCTGGCAGCGTGATGGGGTGCGTCCAGATAGCTGCAGACATCCGATATCGCCTGCATGAAATCCTTGAAGTTTTCAGGCTTGGTTATGTAGTCCGTGCCGCCCAGCTCGTAAGACTCATTGATATCCTGCTCGCGCGAGGACGTGGTCAGCATGACCACCGGCACCCGTGCATAATCTTCCTTGGAGCGCAGCAGCTTAAGCGCCTGCTTGCCGTCGAGGCGACGCATATTAATATCCAGCAGTATCAGGTCTGGCGCCGGATACAGCACCGAATCCTTAAACGGGATTTTGCGTTCGATGTAATTGACCAGCTCCTCGCCATCAATCAACTCTATCAATTTCACATCGCGCCTGGTTCGCTCGAACGCGCGCCGTATCACCAGCCTGTCTCCGCTGGAGTCGTCAACGACCAATACCGTTTGTTTACCCATTTCGATACTCCGATAGCCTGCGCCATCAGCGCAGTCGTCCTGCCTTGTTGTTGGCGATAACAACTGAAATACTCCTGTTGGTAGCTACGTCTCGATAACGCCGGACCTCGGCATACCCCGTCCGGGAAAACTGCTTGAGCAGACTACAGCCTACTGACACACAGCTACATTAGCGGGAAGTTGTGGCGGTTACCCTACGTAATTACCACTAGCCCATACAGGCGCAAACAGCCCATAACTTATTGTTATTTAAGGATTAGCCATGAAAGTTCTGGTGACTGGCGCCACAGGATTTACCGGCTCCCACGCCGTTGCCGCCCTGGTTCGAAAGGGTTACACGGTTCGCGCGCTGGCGCGCAATAGCAGCAAGCTCGCGCGAGTCATGGCTGACCATGGCTGCGATGCCCCGGAATGTGTCGAAGGCGACGTGGCCGACCCCACAGTAATCGAGCAAGCGCTGGCCGGGTGCGATGCCCTGATACACACCGCCGCCTTTGTCTCAACCAGCGGCAAAGATCGTGAGCAGGTATTTCGCACCAATGTTGAAGGCACAAGGCTGGTTGTTGGCCGGGCGGCGGCACTGGGTCTGCGCCGCATTATTCACGTTTCCAGCACAGCGGCCATTTACAGTCCGGGCGCCACCATCCTGTCCGGCTTTGAAGAGCCTGCAAGCTCAACGACCAGCTACGGCCAATCCAAGGCCGCAGCCGAGACACACGTGAGGCAATTGCAGGCCCAACTCGCAAAAGCGCAACGCTCAGCCAGCGACCCCGCCATCAGCATTGTCTACCCGAGCGCCATTGTTGGCCCGTTAGATCCCGGATTATCTGAACCTCACGACGGCATCCGCATCTTTCTGCAGCGCACGGGCGTGTTAACCAGCTCGGGCTTGCAGATTATAGACGTACGCGATATCGCTGCCGCCATGCTGCTGTTGTTAAACTCAGAGCAGCCCGCAGGGCGCGTACCGCTTGGCGGGCATTTTCTGCCCTGGGGTGAATTGATTCGTCAGTTGGAAAACCTTACCGGCAGGCGTTTGCGTAAATTGCCGGTACCTGGCCTGATGCTCAGAATGGTGGGCCGACTCGGCGATGCATACTCTGCCGTCAGCGGTCACGCCACGCCCATCAATACCGAAGGCATGCGTTACGCTACTCAGTGGATCCCGACCGACAGCAGCGCCGCTCAGGCGCTGGGGCTGGAGTTTCGAGCCAGCGAAACCACCCTGCGCGACGCCTTGCTGTCACTGGTTGCGAGCGGAAAACTCAAAGCAAAGGATATTGGTATACTCGCCAATCAGGCGGCCGTCGACGGTTGAGCGGCCAGGCGCAATCGGCTGCCTATCAGGTAAATCAGTAAACCCGCCAGAATGCCCGGCATGCCCTCATAGGCCACCGCTTCAAAGCCATAAAAACGCCACACCAAAGCCGTGGCAAGACCACCCAGCATCATCACAATCGATAGACGCTGACCCGGCCGGGCGCCGAGGACCAGAACCAGCAACAGGGGGGCAAAGCTGCTGGCCATACCCGACCACGCCATCACCACCAGATTAAACACCGATTGCTCGTTGAACAGCGCCCAGCCGAGCGCAAACAGGGTAACGCCCAGCGTCGCAACTTTAATCAGCAGAGGCCGCTCAACCCGGTGAGGCAAAAGATCGTGAGTGACTGCCGCAGAACAACTCAATATCAACGAGTCGGCGGTAGACAGGGTTGCCGCGAATATCCCCGCCAACACCAGGCCAACCAGCACTGGCGGCAGAATTTCAATAGCCATAGTGGGCAGCGCCAACTCAGCATCGAAAGCACCGGGGTCACTTAGGTAGACTCTCGACAGCATACCCACGCCGGTTGCGAGTAAATAAAAACCGGTGAACCACAGGTAATACCAGGCGCGGGCACGACGCATCAAACCGCCGTCGCTAAGGCTCATAAAGCGCACCATAATATGCGGCTGCCCGATAACAGACAGACCGGCAAACATCCAGCTGAGTGCGAACAGAACACCACCGGCAATGCCGGGCACCGCCAGATCGCTGGGAAACCAGTTCAGAAAGCCGTCAACCGCACGCATCTCACCTAGCACGGCATTCGTGCCGCCGAGCGCCTGTATGCCCATAACCAGCAGCACCGACATTGCTGCGACCATGACAAAGGACTGGGCCGCATCGGTCCAGATCGACGCGCGTATACCACCGGCAAAACAGTACACCATCACAAGAATGGAACCCATCACCGCGCCGGCCCACAATGGCCAGTCGAACAACACGTGCAGCGCCTTGCCGCCCGCCACAAGTTGAGCGCTGGCATAGGCCATAAGGAAAACTATTGAGATCAACCCCGCCACACGCTGCAGGGTATTAAAACTACTGTGCCAATGGCTGAGCACACCGGCATAGGATGCCTCACGGCTGATGCCGGTAGCTTCGCGCAGGCGCTTGTGGACAAACAGGGATGCCAGAAAATCACCGGCAATCCAGCCCACCATTAACCAGATAGCCGCCAGCCCGGTAGCGTAGGTGTAGCCGATAACACCGATAAACATGTAGCCACTGTTGTTGGTGGCCATGGCCGACAAACCCACAAGCCAGGGCGGAATACTGCTACTCGCCAGATAGTAATCTTCCCGTGAGTGGCGCGATTTGCGCATTGAACTAACGCCGATGGCAACAAAAATGGAGAGAAAGGCGATAAAACTGAGCGCGATCATTGAGCCCCTTATTATTGTGTTATGCGGCGTTCGCCAGCAGGGCTGGCTCCCACAGGAAGTGGCATAGAGTGTCCCAGTACTCTGTCGGAGATTCTATGTTCGTGTGCAAGTTTTTCCGCCGTAGGCCCGTATAAGCGCAGCGTTGCGGGCATCGCAGAACTGCCCCTGATACGCCGTGCTTAATCAGGCCTACGAAACCTGTTCAGCAGCAACGGCTCGCATCTGTGGGAGATTCCATGCCTCTAGCAAACCCATGTTAGCGCATTCGCCTGCAGGGCAGGCTCCCACATGTCAGCAGGCTCCGGAATTCCCTGTGGGAGCCTGCCCTGCAGGCGAAGACTATCACGCGGCACAAATGGCCAAACCGTGATTATGCGGCTCCACCAGACAACGGTGCAGACTCTGAATGGCCTTGGCGTAATCGTCTTCATTGATGACAAACTGCATATCCACCTGACGCATGGACTGGTGCATTGCCAATACACTGATGTTACTTTCAGCCAGTGCCGCCACAGTTTTCGCCAGCATACCGGGCACCTGCATGTCGCTACCAATAGCCGAGACAATGGCCACTTTGCGCGGGCTGATTTCCGCTTTGGGATAGGCAGCCTCAAGCTCCTTCACAATCCGCTTAACGGTTTTCAGGTTGGTCGCCAGATACATGGTGATTGTGTTGGCGTTCAAATCCTTAGTGATAATGCGCGCCTTGTAGCGTTTAACCACGCCGAGAAACTCCCGGTCGTAGCTATGCACATCGCCCACCATTTCCTGATCGAACAGCTCAACGGCATGCACCGACTGTTTACCCGCAATAATTTCAACGCAGGGCGAATCACTCACGTAATCGCGAGTAATCAATGTGCCGCTATGCTCCGGCTCAAAGGTATTTTTCACCCGCAGCGGAATATTTCGCTGACGCAAACCTTTCGCTGCCCGTGGGTGAATAGCTTCCATACCCAGGTTAGCCAACTGGTCTGCCACATCGTAGTTGGTGCGTCCGATGGGTACCACTTTCTCCTCGTCAACGACTCGCGGGTCGGCGCTGCTCAAGTGGTACTCTTTGTGTATCACCGCTTCTCGCGCCTTGGTAATAACCGCGATACGACTGAAGGTCATTTCGCTGTAGCCACGATCAAACGTCGCCATCAGCCCTTCCTCACAATGCGCATAGCCGGTGACAATTGCCAGTTCGCGCGACAAATCCACCTCGGCAAAAGCTGCCTCGATGCACTCATCCAGCGGCAGGGTGGTTTCTGCACGCCAGCCGCTCAAGTCAACCAGACGCGCGGCGATGCCATCGCGCTGCAGCAGTCGCGTCATATTCCAGGCACTGTGTGCCTCGCCAAGACTGGCAAGCATTTCACGCACCCGGAGCAACTGGCTTTCAAGTTCGAAGTGGCCGTGCTGGCAAAGTCGATGCAGGTCATCAAGACAACGATAGGCTTCATCAATTCGCGTCTCGATAAATTCGTTAGCTTCCTGCAGAAGCTGCCCATCAACAAACAGGCTCTCGTTGATACTGCGCATCGACTCCCGCACCCGGGCCAATGCATCATGCCATTCGCTATCGCCTTCGGAGCCGGAAAAAAGTGCGTACACGCCCGGCGTGTTGCCCTTTTTCGATTCAAGCAACAGATCCGTCAAGCCGCCGTAAGCCGAAACCACAAAAACACGCTGATATAACTCGCCAGCCTCCCGCTGCCCGACAATGACATTGTCGCGCACGGCATCGTACTGGCTCATCGATGTACCGCCGATTTTTTCAACGGTATGTGACATAAACTCCCCCTGTAAAACTTAACAACTTACGCAGTGACAATCGGCTGACTACTCTCGGCTCAATCATTAACTGCGTCGGCTTCAAGTGGATATACGCCGTCAGCGTCATGCACTTCCTTGCCATGGAGCGGCGGATTAAACACGCAGGCAAATACCAGATCCTCACCCGCATCGGCGCGCAGCAAATGCTTGTCGTGTTGATCAAGAATGTAAATGGTGCCCGGCGCTATCCGGTACACCTTGCCGTCTACACAGGTTTCGACTTCGCCAGCACCGGAAATGCAGTACACAGATTCCAGATGATTCTGGTAGTGAATAGGCGTTTCTGTACCCGCAAAAATTCGCGTGATGTGAAAGGAGAAACCCATATTGTCGTTCTTCAAGAGCATACGGGTGCTCTCCCAGGTATCTGAACTCACATTGCGTTCGCTGTTACGGCATTCTTCCAGGGTTCTGACTATCATTGCTTTTAATTCCTTTATCTGTCCGTGCTGTAGGCCTGATTAAGCAGGGCGTATCAGGCACTCCACCCGCAACGCTTCGGCTTATGCGGGCCTACCTGAGTATCCCGCTAACGTTACGACGCTTGGCTATAACGGTTCGTCATGATGTCCTTGACGCTTTGCTCAATAATATCGAGAGCCTTGTTCAGCTCATCCTCGGTGATGGTTAAGGGACACAGACATTTAACAACCTGGTCGTAAGCACCCGAGGTTTCAATCACCAGCCCCTGTTCAAAGCACCGCGTAATAATCGCCTTCGCAAGGTCACCGTCTTTGCAGCTTAAACCCTGCATCATGCCGCGACCTTTCGGCTGCATCATGGCCGAACCCGCCATATTGGCGATCTCGCCAAAACGTTTGCCCAGCAAGCGGGATTTCTCTGCAATCTCGTTTGCAAATTTATCGTCGGACCAGAAGTGACGAATGGCTGTGGCCGCTGTGATGAACGCGTGGTTGTTACCACGGAAAGTACCGTTGTGCTCGCCGGGCTCCCAGATATCCAGCTCCGGACGCATCATGACCAGCGCGAACGGCAGGCCGAAGCCACTCAGCGATTTTGACAGGGTCACAATATCGGGTTTGATGCCCGCCGGTTCAAAACTGAAGAAGGTACCCGTGCGACCGCAACCTGCCTGAATATCATCAACAATCATCAGCATGTCGTGCTTTTTGCACAGCTTCTCAATACCCTGCAGCCATTCAAAGCTGGCGGCATTAAGGCCGCCCTCGCCCTGCACGGTTTCAACAATTACCGCGGCCGGCTGGTCGACACCACTAGACGGATCCTCGATCAACTGATCAATCATCGCCAGGGTATCCACATCCTTGCCAAAGTAGTCACAAAAGGGCATGTGCGTTACATCAGGCAGCGACACGCCGCCCGAACCACCACGGTGATGGCGATTGCCTGTTGCCGCCAGCGCACCCAGCGAGCAACCGTGAAAACCGTTGGTGAAGGCAATAATTTCACTGCGCCCCTTCACCTTGCGTGCAATTTTCATCGCCGCTTCTACCGCATTGGTGCCGGTTGGGCCAGTAAACTGCAGAACGTACTCAAGGTCACGCGGCTTCAAAATACAGTCGTCAAAAGCTTGCAGCAGCTCCCTTTTGGCGCGAGTGTGCATATCCAGGCCATGCGCAATACCGTCGCCTTCCAGATATTCGATCAAGGCCTTTTTCAATATTGGATTGTTGTGGCCGTAGTTAAGCGTGCCGGCACCGGCAAGAAAGTCGATATATTCACGACCGTCGGTATCGTAGAGGCGCGCGCCCTGAGCCTTGTCAAACGTGACAGGAAAGGACCGTGCATAACTTTGCACTTCAGATTCCAGCTGATCAAAAATTGTCATTGTTGTTTCCTCAGTTTCAAAATTCGGTAGTGACTGTCGCTAGCAAACGCGACGTTTTACTCAGACTTTCTAAAAGGCCCCAAGCGGGCCAGATGTTCGCTGTCATGCTTGCCATCAAAATGCTCGTCCCGCTCAAACAACGGGCCGCAGTCCTTACATTCGGCGTCGCGCGAGCGCGCAAAGCTGCGAAACATTCCCCACGACGCGGCATTGTCCGGCGTCACAGTGGTTTCCATATAGTGCGCACCGCTACGCTCGATCAGTTCATTGAGCATTTTTCCGCCCAGGCCACGGCCACGCATCGAGGCATCGACCGCCACCTGCCAGACAAACAGGGTGTCCGGCTTGTTCGGGGGAATAAATCCGGAGATAAAGCCCACCAGCTCGCCGTTGCACTCAGCTGCCACGGCCGTGTCGGCAAAATGGGAGCACTGCAACAAATTGCAGTAAAGCGAGTTGGGATCCAGCGGCGGGCAGTTCTCAACCAAGCGGTGGAGCGCCGCCCCGTCACGCGGAAGGGGAGTACGAAGGCTCAACGCCTCCGCTGATTTTTCTGTAGAGGCCTGAGAATTAGTCGCTGTCAAAATGGTTAGAACTCACTATATCTAAATGCACCAAAACAATGCGCTTTTGTCTAAAAAAGCCCGTTATTAGGCGGAAAGCCTTAGATATTTCGCGAATTCACCCTCTTTAATCAATAGTGTGCGAAGCATTTTAGCAAGCATCACCCATAGTTATCAAGGAATAATACTTAGTACACTATGGAAATAATGCCGCAATTTTCACCCTGGCGAGCCAGAATCGTTTAAAATCCTGCCGCATACATCACAGACAAAGACCCCGAAAATGGACCTGATTCAAGAAGTACTGGTTGCCCTGCGCCGCGTCATACGCGCCACCGACCTGCAATCCAAGCAATTGGTAAAAACGGCTGCACTCACTGCACCCCAGCTAATGGTGATGCAAACCCTGCGGGACAAGGGCGGAATACCCATTGGCGAGCTGGCCGAGGAAATCAGCCTGAGCCAGGCCACGGTTACCAGCATTGTCGACCGACTGGAAAGAAAGACCTATGTGGGCCGCGAGCGCTCAAAGCAGGACAAGCGCAAGGTATTGGCCTACATCACCGACGAAGGGCTGGACAAGCTAAAAACCGCCCCCACCCTGCTTCAGGAAAATTTTATTAAACAATTCAAAGATTTACATGAATGGGAGCAAACCATGATTATCAGCTCCCTGCAGCGGGTTGCGCAAATGATGGACGCCCAGCATATCGACGCATCGCCCTTTCTGGATGTGGGCGCGCTCGACCGCCAATCGGACCAGCGCAACCCCCCGCTTTACGACGACGAAAAGTAACCGCCGCCCGACAGCTTCAGTGGTAGTGCCGGCAACAGTGGATTATGCGCCGGGCCAGATCGTCATCCGTGCAATGCTCGGCAATATCACTGATCGCCACCACCCCGACAAACTCCTTGTTGTCCGGATTATTGAGCACCGCCAGGCGCTGCACTGACTGATCGTGCATGTTCTGCAGTACATCCTTGACGCTGTCGTCCTGATAACAGTAGAGCACGTTGCTACTCATCACCGAGCTTACCGGATCGTCAGGCGTCTTCCCGTCGGCAACACCTCGCAAGGCGATATCGCGATCGGTCACAACGCCGACCAGTTTTTCCCGCTCCCCGATCGGCGTAAAACCGCGATTGTGCTCCTGCATTCGCATAACCGCTTCGCGGATGGTGGCGCTGGCATCGAGATATTCGGGCTTCTTGCTCATAATCTGCTTAACTTGCATCGCTTTCTCCTTGTCATTGGATATGCGCTATCGGCTTGTGCCGACCTCATATCAACGGACAGGATAAAAATCCGGAAGTTGCAGACGTAGAGCCTGCCAAGTAAGAAATGACAAAAGCCGCAATCAATTTTGCCCGGAATACCGGCGAATCAAGCCATAGCCCCACAAAAGCACACACCAGGGAAAGACCAGCCACGGACCGTTGAGAAACACAAATTTCACCCACAGATCCATAAAGCTCGCGGTATTAACATTTTCGAAACCCGTGAGCGCCTCGCTGCCGTAGTAGTACCACGTCAGCACGGTATGAGTGACCGCAGTCGACATCACCATCAGCGTTGCCGGCAGGTGCCGAAAGTTGGACCGAAACAGAAGCCATAACCCGCTCATGCCAACAACACCATTGCACAGCGACAGTATCTCTATCATCAGAAAATCGGTCTCAGGCTGGTAGTAGCGCATATCACCGCCATCCATATACGCCCACCACGGGTAGGCCCAAACGCTTTCGCGGCCTGCGCTAATCGCATCGTGATAAAACACCCACACCAGCTCCCAGCTCAAATGGGTGATATACGACGCCAGCAGGAACGGCAGGCAGACCGCCTGCAACCTCTCGAATCGCGTCCACGACCGCAGGCTCGGCAAGGGCAAACACGCCGCAAGAATGCCCACCCAATAAGCGACAGCAACTTGCAGCGCAAAGATATCCGCTACGCCATAGCGATCCATACCCAGAAAAAACACGCAATAGCTGTAGAGTGGAAACGCTGCCACCAGCGAGCCAAAGCTTGCCAGCCACACGGCGTGAAGATCACGATGAGGCGTCTTTTTATTGTTCATGCCGCTGATCCTGTCGTTTCTTACTAAACCTTATTCGCCTGCAGGGCAGGCTCCAACAGCGGCCCGATCAACATTGCGGGAGATTCTATGTTGGTGCTCAACCCTTTTTTCTTGCGGTAGGCCCGCATAAGCGCAGCGTTGCGGGCGCCGATAAATTGCCTGATACGCTGCGCTTAATCAGGCCTACCCAAACTCTGCGGGAGCCTGCCCTGCAGGCGAGTTCACGCAGCACCTCACGCATCGTCAGCCCCTTGCTCTGGCGGTAAATCTACCCGAAGCCCTTCCAGCTCCGGCGTCACGGTAATCTGGCACCCCAGCCGACTTGCCGTTCTGCGGTGCCTCGCGGTACGCAGCATGCTTTCTTCGCCTACTGAAATTGGCGGCAATCGCGACTCCCACTCTTCACTGATATAGCAGTGACAGGTCGCACAGGAACATATTCCGCCGCACATGCCCTCAACACCGGGAACAAGATTCAGGGTTGCCCCTTCCATCAGATTCATGTCGTCTTCAACATCCACGACGTGCTCTGCGCCATCGTGCTCGATATACGTGATTGTCGTCATCGCCAAACCTCAGGAATGCGGGGTAAAGGTAACCGGTACATGGGTGAACCCGCGCACGTTAGGGTTGTGGGTACGCTCCAGCCCCGCCTCATCAATCTCATAATCCGGAATCAGGCGCAGAAGCTCCTCCATACACACCCGCACTTCCAGGCGCGCCAGCGCAGAGCCTACACAAGAGTGAACGCCAGAGCCGAAGGCCATATGGTCACGGGCACCCCGGGTCACATCGTAACTCTCGGCATTCTCGTAGCGACCTTCATCACGGCTTGCCGAGATAATACACAGGCCCACGCGCTCGCCCGCCTTGATGGTATTACCGCGAATCTCCACATCCTGCATAACCTGCCGGCCAATCATCTGGGTCGAACCGTCAAAGCGCAGGGTCTCCTCCACGCCATTGGCAATTTTTTGCGGGTCGTCGATCAGGAGCTGACGCTGGTCTTTGTGCTGCCAGAGTCGATAACACATGTTGCCAATCAGTTTTGTGGTGGTTTCATTGCCGGCGATGGCCAGCAGAATGCCGAAGCCGATCACGTCATCGTGGCTGAGCTTGCCCTCACGTTCGGCCTGCAGTATCGCACTGAAAATATCGTCGTCGCCGGCCAACTTCCCCGACAGCTCCGTGGCCAACTTGTCAAAGTAACTCCCCATACTCAAGTAAGCCGTGATATTGCGCTCATTGAGGCCGAACTGCCCGTCTTCACGAAATATCAGATCGTCCGCCCACTGCCGCACCTGATTCTGATCTTCAACCGGCACATGAATCATAGTGGAAATCACATCCATGGGTAGTAGAGCCGCGAAATCCTGTGTGAGATCCATACGCCCGCTCTTCAAGTGTGGTGTCAGCAAGCTCACAGCCTTTTCGCGTATATAAGGCTCCAGTTCGGCAATACGCTGGGGCAACATCAAGGCCTGAATCAGCTTGCGGATGCGCGTATGCTGCGGTGGGTCCATATTGATAAACATGGGGTAGCCCGCATTCACATCCTGATTGGCCTCCAGCGCCGGGCCGGCAGCGCTGCTAAACGTACGAAAGTCGCGAAAAGCCGCCTGACAATCATCCCATTTGGTCAGCAGCCAGTAGCCGTGCTTCCGGTTATAGTACACTGGCGCCTGCTCTCGCATTTTGGCGTAATACGGATAGGGGTCGTCGTGCACTTCATGTGCGTAAGGATCAAAATGAACGCCTGTTTCCGGCGAAGTGGCCATGCATGACTCCGTGTGCGCTGTGCCCTGTGGAAGCATTAAGCTACCACGGCACAGGAATAATAGTAAATAAATGTACAGCAGTTAATAAATAAATGTTACCTTTTGCCAAAGGCTTCCGGACAGCGCCGTGCCCCTGACACCCAAACACTTACCCGCCACATGGCAGCGCTATCGCTTTAATTTCATGCGCTACATAACGGCGATCAGCCGCCATTCTGAACGTCAGGCGATGGAGCAACTTACCAAGCGCGGCTACCCGAAACTGGCCATGAGCTTCAGCCCCCCCTTGTCACTGCTGGGGAGCAAACCCCTGCGGCTAACAGAGCTGGCGGCGGCACTGGGCATCAGCAAGCAGCTGTGCCTGCAAAGCCTGAAGCCCATTGAGCAGGCCGGCTATATTGAGCGCCGCGCCGACAATGCCGACAAACGCGCGAAGCTGGTCGCCCTGACCCCAAAGGGCGACCAATTGATTGCCGATGCGCTCGAGGAAATGCAGGCCATACACCGGCAGTACGAAAACCTGATAGGCACTGCCCGCATCAACACCCTGTCGACATGCTTCAGTGCCGCAAGCCGCGCTCTGAAGGTACCCGGCGGACATATTCAGGTAGCAAACAGCCTGCCGGTGAGCGCGCGCATCACACCACTCGCGCGCACCCTGCAAGACCGGCTGATGCAGATCACCGCCGATCTGGGCCACCCCCTGCAATTTTCCTTTGCTCAGGTTCTGGGTAGCATTGATCTGGCTGGCACAGCGGTTGCCTCTCTGGCGCAATTGAATGGCGTCACAACACAGGCAATTTCACGCATAGCCGGCGAACTGGAATCGCTGGGCTACATTCGCCGCGCGAGCAGCAGCCACGACCGCCGTTCGCGTCAGCTCTACTTTACCCCCCGCGGGCTTGAACTGATTCGCGATTCAGTGGCAAGTGTGCAAACCCTGGCCGACGAACTCATCGGCGCACTGGGCAAGAAGCAGTTTCTGCAAATGGAGTCGCTGAGCCGCACACTCTACGACGCACTGGAACTTGAGCAGGGCGTGCTTCAGAATTACAGTCCCGAACTCGCGGAGCAAATGCTGAATGGACTGCCGACACCCCCGAAAACCCGGGACACTGCCAGCCTTCTGCTGTATCTCGCCGCGCAGGTAGACCGGACATTGGTCCAGACCCGCAACGGCGAGATGCGCCTGTCGCCCGCTGCATTAAAGGCACAAACACCGGCTAGCGTCGCCGATATTGGCAGCCAGTTATCAGCCAATGAGCAAACCACGCTAAATCGGCTTATAAAGAAACTCAGTGATTCCGGACATGACTAGCACCGACTGGCCACAGCAGGTTTTCGACCCTGACTGGCAACAACAGCTGGAAAAGCATGCACTGCGCCGCTTTATCGAGCCCGTCACAGCCGAGGAAGCCTGCAGCTTTGTGCTCGACAAGCTCAGTGAAGACGATTGGGCGCGCTGCAAAACCTTTAAAGGCCAGGCAAAACCCGGCACCTTTCTGTACAGCCTCAGCGCCCGCCTGTTTGAAGAGTTTTCACGCCAGCGCTACGGTCGCGCCCGCCCACCGGCATGGCTGCAACAGCAGGGTGACTTTTGGGTAAGACTCTGGAAAAGCATTTGCCTGGAACGCCACAGCCCCGACAGCGTTATCGACAAGCTCTGTCGCAACGGACGCTATGACGCCGGCATTGTCAGAAATATTATCCGCACCATCAAGGCCCGCCTGCCCTGGTGCGGCGTGAGCAATCTGCCGGTCCCCGCCGAATTTACCAGCCCCGATGGCGAAGAACTCTCACTGCTTGACGCGGGCAGCGCCGGCGACAGCCTGGAAGACGCCCTCGCGCGCAATCATCTGCAGGAAACGCTCGCAACCCTGGCCGCACTATTGAACGATACCGATGCCTTCACCGATATTGAACCGGACGCCATTCAACGCGCCAGACAATCACTGGAGCTCGACGAAGAAAGCCTGCTAATGCTGCGGCTTCACTTTCAGGAGGGCCTTGGCTTTTCCGCCATTGCTCGCGCTCTGGGTGTTCCAAACCATCAGCCTGGCCGTCAAATCAAAAAGAGCCTCGGCGATATTCACAGCGCGCTGGAACATGCCGGATTACACTTGCGCAGCGCAGCCGATGCACTGAAAGAATTACCATGAACCTTCAAACTCACAAGGAGCGCAACGAGTGAGCAAGGCCGACCGTCACAGCGAAGCCCTGCTGGGCATTCATTTGGCCAAAGGCCAGGGGCGCGCCCAGGGCTCGCCACCCAGTGATGAAGAGCTGGTCTTGCTGATGGACGGCCAGCTCGGCGAGCAGCGCCGCAGCGAAGTGCTTTCGCATCTGGCGCACCGCCCGGAACGTTATCGTCAATGGCTCAGCCTGGCCGACATGGATGCCGACGAGCAGGCGAGCCAAGCCGGCCTGTTCAGTATTCTCAGCCAAGGCATCAACAACTGGTTAATCGACTGGCGTTACGCCGCTGGCGGTATTGCCGCAATGGCTGCCGTTTTGCTGGTAGTCAATCAAACAGCACTGCCACCATCACAACAATTGAGAAACGCCGAGTCCGTTGTCGAAGCTTATGCACCCGCGCCGATGCTCGAAGAAGAAGCAAAAACCTCGCCCGCCAAACCCTCCGCAGATTCTGCCGCCCGCCTTCAAAGCCTGAAAAGGGAGATGGCCGAACAGCGCAGCTCACTGTCCGCATCGCCTGAAACCAGACAACGGGCAAGCACAGTGGTCAGATCCAGATGCCTGCCGGCGACCCAGCCGACAACGGCGGAAGCTGGCACTCTGTGCGCAGTCCAACTGCAAAATGATGAATATGAATTACGCTGGACCCCGGCAAACGCAGACGACTCACTGCCTCTCGTCGCATTGCCCCACTGGCCGCTGCACCTGCAGATATCGAACAACAATCAATGGCTGGCCGTGCAGGTTACCGAGGCAATTTACGTATTCAACCTGCCAAGAGCCTTTGCGGGAGAAACCAGTCGTTCGCAGCTACCCTTTACCGCAGGCACGGCGCGGATGAACTGGCACAAGAATGAGTTGCTGATCTCTGTGCTGCAAGCTCTGGGAGATAGTGACGACGATCTGGTATACCGCTACCAACCGGAGACCGGCGACATTCAGCCCCCGCCCTGATGTAGCGCATTATTCTTTCACAAACAGTAGATCCCACACGCCATGCCCCAGGCGCTGACCGCGCTGCTCAAACTTGGTCAAGGGGCGGTAGTCCGGCCGCGGCGCGTACCCTCCCCCGTCCACCATATTGCTGAAGCCCGGCGCGGCAGTCATAACTTCAAGCATATGCCCGGCGTAATTCTCCCAGTCGGTTGCCAGATGCAGCACGCCACCTGCTTTCAGCTTTTTTCGCAGCTGCTGAACAAAATCCGGCTGGATGAGCCTGCGCTTATGGTGCTTTTTCTTGTGCCAGGGGTCCGGAAAATACACCTGAACCCGATCCAGCGAATCGTCGGCAATGCACTGCTGTAACACTTCGACTGCATCGTCACAGTAGACCCGCACATTTCCGAGCTGCTGTTCACCCATCGCCATCAATAATCGACCGACACCGGGCTTGTGAACTTCAACGCCGATAAAATCGGTATCGGGTGCGGCTGCGGCCATGTCTACCAGCGACTGCCCCATGCCAAAACCAATCTCGAAAACCACTGGCGCTTGCCGGCCAAAACACGCGGCAATATCGAGCGGCCCCGATTCGAGCATCAGCCCCGCAACCGGCCAATACTGTTGATACGCCGCCTCCTGCCCTTTGGTCATGCGGCCAGTGCGCAACACGAAACTGCGAATGGCGCGCAGGGGTCTATCCGTTTTCAGCTCCACAACTACGCTGCCCTCACCGCTGCCACAAACAAACAGGCCCAGGCGGCAAGAAAACACAAGCCGCCGACTGGCGTAATCGCACCCAGCACTTTTACTCCGCTAAGTGCCAGTGCATACAGGCTACCGCTGAACAACACCAGGCCCGCGAGAAACAATACGGCACTAGCCTTGAGCAAGCTCTGCTGCAAACCTGACGGCAAGGCATTGGCCATCAACAAGGCAACCCCGAACAACGCCAGTGCGTGATAAAAGTGGTACTGCACCGCCGTCTCGTAAACCGACAGTAACTCCGGCGACAACCGCGACTTGAGTGCGTGGGCGCCAAATGCACCCAGAGCAACCGCCAGAAAACCGCTAGCGGCACTGGCGGCCAGGAAAAACTGGCTCATAAAAATACTTCCCGTAAAATGGAGCATTCTAACAACTCAACCGCAAGGAATCAGCGCTGATGCGCGAAGCACGGGGAAAGACGTCGAAAAATACGGCAGAACTCGGCAATTTGCGAATCATCGGCGGACAGTGGCGCGGACGCAAATTGCAGTTTCCGGTGGTCAATGGCCTTCGCCCGACGGGCGATAGAATTCGCGAAACACTGTTTAACTGGCTAGCGCCGGAGATTGAGGGCGCCACCTGCCTTGACCTGTATGCGGGCAGTGGCGCACTAGGCCTGGAAGCGTTGTCGCGCGGCGCGGCAAGCTGCACATTTATCGAAAACGATCGCCAGGCAGCCAACGCTATCCGCAACCATCTCCACACCCTGCAATGCAGCTCGGGCTCCGTGGTTGAACTGTCAGCACTTGACTGGCTGCGCGCTAGCAATACCCACTTTGATATTGTTTTTCTCGACCCGCCCTTCTCTGCCAACCTGTACCAGCCCAGCATGCACTACATCGAGCAAGGTTCGCTACTGAACCCGGGAGGAAAACTGTATATCGAATTCGATGTAAAGCAGCCGCCGGAGAGCCCGACAACACTGACCTTGCTCCGCGACAAGAAGGCAGGAAATACCGCCTACCAACTCTGGTGTGCCGACTAACCCTTCAGCCCCGGATACTGTCAGCGTTTTCAACAAACCATCGATAGGTTTCTTTCAAGCCCGCTTTCAGGCCAATGCTGGCTTCCCAGCCCAGATTTTTAAGGCGCGAGACATCCAGCAACTTGCGTGGCGCACCGTCCGGCTTGGTGCTATCAAATACAAGTTCGCCCCGATATCCAACGACGTCACAGAGGGTTTCGGCCAACTCACGAATTGTACAATCAACACCCGTGCCGACATTAATATGCGACAGCATAGGCTCGCTGTGCTCTGCCAGTTTGTCTGTTGGCAACGTCATTACCGCAACGCTGGCATCTGCCATATCATCCACGTGCAAAAATTCCCGGCACGGCGTTCCGCTGCCCCAGATAACAACCTCGGCGGCGTTTGCGCATTTCGCTTCGTGAATACGGCGCATCAGGGCCGGTATGACATGGCTGTTTTCCGGGTGAAAATTATCGCCCGGGCCATACAGATTGGTCGGCATGACACTGCGATAGTCCACGCCGTACTGACGATTATAGGATTCGCATAATTTGATACCGGCAATCTTGGCAATGGCGTAAGGCTCATTGGTCGCCTCCAGCTCACCTTTTAGCAGCGCCTGCTCAGTCATGGGTTGCTCGGCAAACTTGGGGTAGATGCAGGACGACCCCAGAAACAGCAGCTTCTTGACGCCGGACAAAAAAGCCTGGTGAATCACGTTCGTTTCCATCATCAGGTTTTGATAGATAAACTCTGCCGGAAACGTGTTGTTCGCGTGAATACCTCCCACTTTCGCCGCCGCCAAATATACCTGATCGATACGTTGCGACTGAAAAAACCCTGCAACAGCCTGCTGATTGGTGAGATCCAGTTCGCTGCGATCTGCCTGCACCAACTCAACATGCTCGCGGCCCAGTCGGCGTACAATGGCCGCGCCGACCATCCCGTTGTGCCCGGCAACAAACACGCGCGGCATCAGGGGTTCTCCAGCGACAGGTTAATATCAAAGCCGTGTTTTTTCAGTAAGGCATGGCGCTTGGCCTGATCGAGGTCAAATGCGACCATCTCCGCCACCATTTCATCAACGGTTGTAGCTGGCGCCCAACCCAACTTACTGTGCGCGCGTGTCGGGTCGCCCAACAAAGTTTCAACTTCTGCCGGGCGGAAGTAGCGGGGATCAACACGAACAATCACATCGCCTACCTTTACCCCGCCAGCTTTGCTACCCGATTTCGCGGCCACCACCCCCGACTCCGTTACGCCGGCACCCTGCCACTCAATCTGAATACCAAGCTGCGCAGCAGACAGCTCAACAAATTTGCGTACAGAAATTTGCCTGCCTGTTGCTATAACAAAGTCCTCCGGGGTCTCTTGCTGCAGCATCAGCCACTGCATCTCCACGTAATCTTTCGCATGCCCCCAATCGCGCAGCGCATCCATATTCCCGAGGTAGAGACAATTCTCCAGCCCCTGGGCGATATTACTCAGCCCGCGCGTAATTTTGCGCGTTACAAAAGTCTCACCCCGGCGCGGCGATTCATGGTTAAACAGAATGCCGTTACAGGCATACATGCCGTAGGATTCCCTATAGTTCACGGTAATCCAGTAGGCGTAGAGTTTGGCTACCGCATAGGGAGAACGCGGATAGAAGGGCGTCGATTCCTTTTGTGGTATTTCCTGCACCAAACCATAAAGCTCCGATGTTGAAGCCTGATAAAAGCGGGTTTTATCTTTCAAGCCCAGAAGGCGAATGGCTTCCAGCAATCGCAGCGTACCAATGCCGTCAACATCTGCCGTGTATTCCGGCTGCTGAAATGACACCGCTACATGACTCATTGCACCGAGATTATAGATTTCATCGGGCTGCACCTCCTGAACAATCCGCGTCAGATTGGAGGTATCGCTAAGATCTCCATAGTGCAAAATCAGGTTGGGGTTGGAATCATGTGGATCCTGATAAATGTGATCGATTCGCTCGGTATTCAGGGAAGCAGCGCGACGCTTGATACCATGAACCTCATAGCCTTTAGCAATCAACAGCTCCGCAAGATAGGAGCCATCCTGGCCAGTAATTCCCGTAATCAGTGCTACTTTGGGCATAGGGCGCAACGCTTATTATTTATTAAACAGGAGACGGGAGTATAGCAGGAATGATATGAGAAAAAGATCAGCGGCGAAGCTGTAGGAGCCTGCCCTGCAGGCGAATTTCGGGGGAGAACATTCGCCTGCAGGGCAGGCTCCTACAAGAGAGCGGTTTTCAAGCCAGCATGCTGGCCTTGAGTTTCTTCATTGCGTTTTGCTCAAGCTGCCGAATGCGCTCTGCAGAGACACCATAACGATCAGCCAGCTCGTGCAGGGTTTGCTTGCTATCTTCGTTCAGCCAGCGGGCCTGCAGGATATCGCGACTGCGCTCATCAAGCTGCGCCATCGCGTCGCCGAGCTTCTCGTTAGCCGCGCTTTCCCAATCGGCGGCCTCCATTAGGCTGGCAGGGTTGGCCGAATGGTCTTCAAGGTACTGCACCGGAGCGGGCGACGGCGATTCATCGTCTACATCCAGATCAAAACCGACATCGACAGCCGCCAACCGGCTTTCCATCTGCCGCACATCGCGAACTTCCACACCAAGATCGCTGGCAACCGCAGACGCTTCGTCATTGGTCAGCCAAGCCAGCTTCTTCTTGGCGCCGCGCAGGTTAAAGAACAGTTTGCGCTGGGCCTTGGTGGTTGCCACTTTGACAATACGCCAGTTGCGCAGGATGAACTCGTGAATTTCGGCCTTGATCCAGTGCACCGCAAAGCTTACCAGGCGCACCCCTTTGCTGGGGTCAAAACGCTTCACGGCTTTCATCAAACCAACATTGCCTTCTTGCACGAGATCGGCCAGGGGCAAGCCGTAGCCACTGTAGCTACGGGCAATGTGCGCCACGAAGCGCAGATGCGACATAACCAGCTCCCGCGCGGCTTCGAGGTTCTGGTTGTAAAACAGGTCTTCTGCCAACTCGCGCTCGCGCTCAACACTGAGCACCGGAATACTGCTAACGGTCTGAATGTACGCAGTGAGATCGCCACCCGGCACGAGTTGCTGCATGGGCTGCAATTGGGTTCTCATTTGCGTTGTCCTCCAAAGAAACGGGGTTGTGCTAAAAGCCGACTGATTTTAGCACTCAGCGGGTTAGAGTGCCAATAGCCCGAAAAGTTCTTTCCTTCAACAGCGGAATTTGAAGTTTTCTTTTAAAATCAAAAAGATAGGGATGATTGTGCGGGCAAAGCCATCTTTTCCGGCACAGTGGGTGCGCAGGGCACAGCACACTATCTGGGCTCAATACTCTTCAGCTGTCGCCTCACAACCAGCCAGGCACCCATCCAGCCCAGAAATCCGCTGGTTAACCACAACATCAGTGTGTTTCCAAAGCCCAAGCCAGTAAGGGAGTACTCACTCTCGTACAAGCCCGAAAGCATGGACACCGGCCCCGCCAGCAGCAGCATACTAAACTGCAATATCAACCATGCAGTAATGCCGCCCCCAAGCCCGTACCAGAACCCCGTATACAGGAACGGGCGCCGCACGAAGGCATCCGTGCCTCCTACAAGCTTAACCACAACAATTTCGTCGCGCCGCGCCTCAATCGCCAGCTTGATGGTATTGCCAATGACCAACAAAACACCCAGCGACAGCAAAAATCCAAGAGACAGGGATATGCGCTTGCCAATGTCCATCATGGCGTGCAGCCGCTGCACCCACTCCAGGTCCAGCTTCGCCTGATCGACGTCCGGCAACATGCTCAGCTCGTCAAACAAGGTCCGGCTGGTATCTGCATCCACATCGCCCCCGGCTGGCGTCACCACCAGCACCCCCGGCAGCGGGTTGCTCTCCAGCGAATCCAGCACCTCGCCGTAACCGGACAACTGCCGGAACTCATCCAGCGCCTCAGACGCCGAGGTAAATTGCACAGCTGCGATATCTTTCCTTTGCTCAAGGCGGTCCGCCAGACCACGGGCATTGTCGTCACTTACATCACGCTTGAGAAACAGGGAGATACGTGCCGCACCGTCCCACCCGCGGCCCAATTGCTCAATGTTGGACAAGCTCACCAACATAACCACCGGCAACGCCAGTGCAATACCAATGACCAACACCGTCATCATTGACGAAGCCGGCTGGGCCACCAGCCGCAGCAGTGTCTGCCGGGCTACAACCTTCTGGTTAGCCCAGTATCCCCGCCAGCGATCCTTAAGCTGCACGGGGCTGATACTGGCACCGGCACCGGGCTCGCGCACCGGCGCAAGCGAGCGCTTGGGCTGCCTGCGAGTTGGCGTGGCGCTCATGCCACCTCCGGACGAAGCAGCTGCCCCGCTTTCAAAGAAATCAGGCGGTGCGGCAGGCGGGCAATCAGCGACAGGTCGTGGCTGGCAATCAGTATGGTTACACCCACTTGGTTAAACTGCTCGAACAGGTGCATGATCTCAGCCGACAGTTCAGGGTCGAGGTTACCCGTAGGCTCGTCCGCCAGCAGCAGCGCAGGCTTGTTGACCACAGCGCGCGCTATACCCACCCTCTGCTGCTCGCCGCCCGAGAGCGTGATGGGATTCTTTTTCTCTTTATCGAGCAAGCCCACCTTATCGAGCGCAGCCCGCACCCGCCGGCCGACATCACGCGGTTGAAAGCCGGCAATAATCAACGGCAGGGCAACATTGTCGAAAACGCTGCGATCGAACAGCAGCTGGTGGTTCTGAAACACGACACCAACACCGCGGCGGTGCTCGGGAATCTTTCTGGCGGGCAAGCGGTTCAGGTTTTTGCCGTCTACAAATACCTGCCCGGAGGTAGGTCGCTCCATCATCATGATCAGTTTGAGCAAGGTGCTTTTGCCGGCACCACTGTGGCCGGTGAGAAACACCATCTCATTGCGCTCAATCTGAAAACTCAGATGATTGAGTGCGGTATGGCCGCCCTCATAGCGCTTGCTGACATCGTCAAATTGAATCATGGGGTCACAACAAAGAATTTCGAAGAACTATAAGGAGGTAGGGCGCGATAAGCAACGCGCCAAAGGCTTAGCCCTCTCGACGCGCAAACAACGCTTCAACAAATTCATCCGCCCGAAAGGGGCGCAAATCTCCGATACCTTCACCAATACCAATAAAGCGAATAGGGATACCCAGCTGCTGGCTGATGGCAAAAATAATCCCGCCCTTGGCAGTCCCGTCCAGCTTGGTTAAGGCGATGCCCGAAACACCCACAGCGTCCCGAAAATGCTTCGCCTGCGACAGGGCGTTCTGGCCGGTTCCAGCATCCAGTACCAACATCACTTCGTGCGGCGCGTCCGGGTCGATCTTTTTCATCACCCGAACCACTTTCTTCAGCTCTTCCATGAGATTGTCTTTATTGTGCAGCCGACCCGCCGTATCCGCGATTAATACATCTACCTCGCGCGCCTTCGCCGCCTGCAAGGCGTCGTAAATTACCGAGGCCGAATCCGCGCCGGTATGCTGCGCCACAACCGGCACATTGTTGCGCTCGCCCCAGACCTGCAGCTGCTCAACGGCCGCGGCCCGAAAAGTGTCACCCGCCGCCAGCATCACCGATTTACCCAGCACCTGAAGCTGCTTGGCCAATTTGCCGATCGTGGTTGTTTTACCGACGCCATTCACGCCAACCATAAGAATGACAAAGGGCCCGTTGCCGTCAGGAATTTCAAGTTCAGCCTGGGAGGAGCCGAGCAACTCACTCAGCTCAGCCTGCAGAACACCGTACAAGGCATCGGAGTCAGCCAGCTGATTCCGCTTCACAGAATCCGTTATCTTGCCAATAATCTGCTGTGTCGCGTCCATTCCGATATCGGCAATCAGCAACTGCGTTTCAATCTCCTCAAGCAGATCGTCGTCAATCGCTTTCTGGCCCAAGAGCAAATTACCAAGCCCTTCGCCCAGAGATTGCCCGGTTTGCTGCAGGCCACGTGTCAGCCGATCAAACAACCGGGCTTTTTGTTCGTCGGTCAGCTCGACATGTTGCCAGGGGGCCAGTTCGGCGTCGTCGATGAAGCCTTCGGCGGCGGCGAGGTCTTCCCCGCCTCCGGTCAGGCCGGATTTAAGGCGAGAGAAAAAACCGGGCTGGGTTGAGGTGTTTTCGGTGTCGCTCATTCGATGAAACTGCCTTGTTACATAGATCAGAAAGGTACGCATTCTAGCACCCTTTGCACACTAACTCTCTGACATGCTCTCGCACCTCACTCCGGGTAAGCGCAGCCTGCTTCCTTGCCTGCCAGATGCGGGCAGCGTATTCTTTGCGCTTCGACGCTCTGGCAGCTGCCGACATTGCAAATCACTCACATGGCACTTTCACCAGTACGAAAATTCCGTAGTTTTCTAGCATTGCCAATTAGCGTTAAGTTTTTGCTGGCGCCAACGTGGGTACTGCTGGCACTAGCCCGCCTGACAGTGCTGTTTGTGCCCTTTCACCGTATCGCACCCTTTTTGGGTAGGCCTGCACCTATTGCAGCGTGGACGCCCGTGCTCACCCGAAACCAACTAAGGGCGGCCCGAATCTTGAAGTGCGCTATAGCCACAGCGGCGCGACACACCCCGTTTGAAGCAAGTTGCCTGACGCAGGCCATTGCCGCACGGGTTCTGCTGGGGCTTGCCGGCATCCCATACGCACTCTACTTCGGGGTAAGCCATGACACCGACAAAATACTGGAGGCCCACGCCTGGATTGTCTGCGGGCCCGTCTGGGTCTGCGGCGGCAACGGCTTCAGGTCATACGCCCCCATACACTGCTTCTCCATTCCGCCTGCTACCAACTGACACGAGCCCATGACCGGATTTCGCGCTTTTTTCGACCTGCTTGCCCGCGCACCTCAAGCAAAGGTATGGCTCTTGTTTGCCCTGATGGCCATGCTCGGCCTGACCGAAGGGATTGGTCTGGTACTGTTGGTACCGCTGCTGGGCCTACTCTATGAAAGCGGGGACACAGGCAACAACTTAACAACCGGAATCTCAAATGCACTGGAGGCAATCGGTCTGTCACCGCAACTGCTGCCAGTACTGACTCTTTTTGTGGCTCTGATCGCCTTTCGGGCAGTCATACAAGTGCTGCATGAATATATCGGCACCAATTTGAAGCAGGAACTCGTCGACGGTCTGCGACAAGAGTGCCTCGAACGCTTGCTGCGGGCCGACTGGCGCTGGACATCACAACGCCGACAGTCCGATCACGTAAACCACATTGTCACCAATGTAAATCGCGTCAGCGCCGGGCTAACCGTCGGACTCAGTTTCATCGTACTGGCCTTGACGTCGAGCTTCTACCTTGCCGTCGCCTTCAGTTTGAACACAACAATGACCTCTCTGGCACTAGTTTCCGGAGGCGGCATTTTTCTGCTCCTGGCCTGGCAAAGACGAAGTGCACTCAAGCTGGGGGAAGCGCTGGGTGGAGCGAATCGCACCATGCAGGCGACAGTTCAGGAAAGCCTTACCGGAATCAAGATTGCAAAAATACTGCGCATTGAAAGCGTGTTCACTGCCCACTTTAAAGAAGTCACCGCCCGCCTTCGACGTCAGCAGGTTGCCTTCGCCACAACAAGCGCCTTTTCGCGAGCACTGTTCAACACACTCGGCGCCGCACTGTTGGCAACATACCTGTATATCGCCGTCACTTTTCTGGATATGCCTCTGCCGGCGTTATTAGTTCTCGTATTCATCTTTGCTCGACTGATACCAAACTTTATGGCGGCCCAAAGGAATGCCCAGCAATGGCTATTCTCCATGCCGGCCTGGACGGAAGTGAAGCAGCTACTCGAGGACACGGCCTACGCCGCAGAACCCCAGATCATGTCCGGTTGCCACGTGCGGTTTCAACACCAACTCACACTGAACAATGTGACCGTCAGCTATGCTACGCGCGAAGCCCCCGCCCTTGAAGACATAACACTCACCATCAAAGCCCGCACCACTGTTGCCGTGGTAGGCGCCTCCGGAGCCGGCAAAAGCACACTCGCCGACGCAATGATGGGACTGATCGAGCCTGATAGTGGCAGCATCACGGTCGACGACGTAAATATCCAAGGTCCAGACCGGATCGCCTGGCGCTCTTCTGTTGCCTATGTACCCCAAGAAATCATCTTGTTTCACGACACAATCGCAGCCAACTTGCGCAGGGCATCCGCCAGGGCAAGCAATGCCGAATTAACGGAGGTCTTGCACAAAGCCGCAGCAGACTTCGTGTTTGATCTCCCGCAAGGGCTCGATACCGTGATCGGTGACGGCGGGGTTCTGCTTTCTGGCGGCGAGAAGCAGCGGCTGGCCCTGGCCAGAGCGCTGCTGCACAAACCGGACCTGTTAATTCTCGATGAAGCCACCAGCGCCCTCGACCTCGCCAATGAAACACGTATTCGCCATGCGGTTGAGCAACTGCATGGCGACCTGACCGTTGTCATTATGGGCCATCGCTTGGCTTTTCTGGAAAAAGCCGATGCGATCATCGTACTGGATCAAGGCAGAGTTAAAAAAATCGGTGTCTGGGAAGACGTTAAAGACTTGTTGTAGCCACTCCGGACACTAGTCTGTCAGACAAACTGTATGCCGCCCGGGTCTGAATGGCCCCTCGAACGCAATCGGCGAATCTCCGGCACGTTGCAGAACAACCCGGTCAATGTGCTCTCTTTCACCTAGCCCGAATATTGCAGCGGTCGGTGGCAACGACGAATACCCGCCGCTGGCACGGAGGTGCCGGGTCATTACGTGGTCACCGGCGTGTGCCACAAGCGCAGCCCCGATCTGCTCGCCGCCCCGGCAAGACGAGTCAAACGAAAACTCGACAATCTGCCCGCGCGTTTGAGTCGCCTCAAACCAGAGCACCCCGACATGAGGGCTGAGCGCAACAATATCCAGATCACCGTCACGATCAAAGTCCAGCGTCAGGTGGGCCGTCGTCGGCAGGTCATACTCAAGACCGATATCCGAAAGGCGCTCAAACCCGCTGCCATCACCGCGGTAAAAAATGGGATCAAAGCCGGTGCGAACGCTAGACCAATACCCATTGGAGATTACCAGATCCTGATAACCGTCAGCATCGGCGTCGACAAATTCCGCGTTCCAGCTCCAGGCGCCAAACCCGGCGTCCAGGGCACCTGGCACCTCGCGCCATTGCCCCTGCTCCATGACAAAAGCGAGGTTGCGGCCGTTTTCGGTCGCAGGCCAGTCACGATCCCACAAGTGAGCGCTCGCATCAGTATGAAAATCCCGCCGCCAAAGCGAACACTCCCGTTTGTTCCACCATAATACGCCGCCCGTTGCATCGCAGGTGGATGGCATCGAGCTGTAGAGGCCCCTGGCAGCCCTGCCCACGCATGTCAGGCGCCCGACCGGATCGAGGCCCGAACACAGCTCAAGACGCTGCTTTCGTAGCGCCCGGTCAATTGCACTGGCCACCGCTATATAACGGGAACAATGCCGCTGTGTCTTTGGGTCAATAAACGCAGCACAATCATCAGACAGACTAAAACGAAATTGCCTGTCAGCGCCCATTCGCGCATCGTTTCTGCTGATTTGTGCACTGTACAAATATAACCGGTCATCACCCTCCAGTGTCGCGGTCGACACCGACATCGTAGTGGCCGTGTCGGCGCCGGGAACATACCGGTCAGTGCGGGTTTGCGCTACCAGCCGGCCGTCAATATTGCGGTAATAAATGTTGGGCCAGCCAAAATCGTTGCCTTCATACAGATCAATCCAGCCATCACCGTCAATATCATGGGCTGCCAGGCTAAGGGTCTCACCACCGGGCCCGTCCAGCTCCTCAACGGACCAGGAATCATCCGGCTGGGCGTACGCAATCAAGGTCCGCGCCGCCGCACCGACCTCTTCACGGTGACGGTTAATCCCCAGGGCAGATCCAATAACGATATCCAGCAAACCATCGCGATTAAAATCGGCTATCGCCAGCGCCGACACAAAACGATCGGGCAGCTCCGCAATCATCCGGTGCGGCTCATCAGCAAATGCGCCGCCGCGATTCCTGACTTCATAAAGGCCGCCAAATGCCGCATAGACCAACTCCGGCCAGCCATCGGCATCGAGGTCTGTCAGTGCTACCGGCCCGGTGACCGCATTCGCAAGGGGAAGCCGCTGACGCAAAAACGCGCCACCGGTATTGATATAAAGGCGCGGACCCTCGGCAGTTCCAACCACAAGGTCGGGCCAGCCATCGCGATTGGCATCACCAGCGGCCAGCCCGCCGTAATAGGGCAAGTGCAGAACGGACACAATCTCAGGGTTGTAGCCAAGCCCCAGCTTAACGCCGCGGCCCGCGGCATCAACTCGCTCATAGCTGAGCCCATCGCCAGGACGCGCCAGCGAGCCATTGGGACAAAACCGGATCGCGTAGCCTTCGCCGGCGGTCGTCTTGCAAACGGGCGACGCGGTTATTCGGGCGGCAATCTCGCCGCCACTATAAGACGGCAAGTTCTCAGGTGTGGCTTTGTAAAAGGGCGTCTCCTCTGCCAGATAACTCGCCAGCAAATTTCGCTGAGAGTCCAACTGCGCAGCGGCCAGATAATGACCGCTCGCCCCGCCCAAAACACCCAAACCCAATACCGCGAGGGCGAGCAGATTGGCGCCACGCCAGGACCAGAATTTCCCCAGTAGCAGCCAGGGGTAAACGCTGAATGCCCCCAAGGTCACGAGCAATGCCGCAACCACGTATTCTTCCACCCCGGCCTGAACCAGCATGGCGCAGAGAATAATGTCAAAGGCAATAGGTGCCGGTACAAACAAACCGAGAGCCGAAACGCCGAGCAGACTGACAGCTGCCAACCAGCCGTATTGAGCGAATGATCCCGCAAGCTGCCCCCAGGGCAGCGCTTCCGCAGCCGCAGAACCCAAGAAGCCGCTCAAGATCATCAATGGCAAGACAAGTAAACTGATACGGACCAGGTTGCCGCCAAAGTTTCTGGCTACCCACAGCAGCGCATACGGCCAGCTTGACGCTGCGCCGGCGTCCGCAACCGGCTTAACACTCAAATAGCGGTTCATGGCGGCAAACAGACCGGCACGCGGCTTGGCCGCTTCCAGCGCAGCCTGCCGCAGCGGGCGCCCGGAGAAACGAACAGACAAAGGCACCGCCACAAAAATCAGCAACACCACACTGGCCAGCTTGATCGCTATGAAATACCAGGGAAACAGTGCGAACAACATACCCAGTACCACAACATTCAGACTCGGAGAGCTGATCATCACGGCCAGTGCCATTTCAGCGCGCGAGCCACCGCGCAGCATGGCAATACCAATGGGTGCGGCGCAATTCACGCAAACCCCCATCGGTGCCCCCACGAGGGCCCCGCGCAACGCAGAAAATCGACTGTCGGGGCTCGCCGGCTTCAGTAGCGGCAGGAGGGTTAAAATTGCAGCGGCGAGAAGAATGCCAAAGGTCATTCCCTGCCGATTAGTTGCCAGCCACTCAAGCGTTTCGTAGCCAACCCGACTCCAGTAGCCCGCGCCTGCCGCGGGGGCAGCGAAGTGACGCTCAAAACCCAGAGACGTTTGCAGCGCACTATCCGGATTTGAGTTGGCCTTGCCTTCCAGCGAAGGATACCGGGACCCCGACCAGAATGCGGCGCACAAAAGCACAATCAGCAACCCGGTCAGTAAGGCGCGCGGGTCAATGCTTTGTAGGGAAATCCGGGGCAACACCGCTACCTCACCCGCAGACACATGCCGCGCTGCGAAAGCGGCTTGCGCTCAACAAACACAGCTTGCGGCCCGGGCGAGAGAACTGCTCACTGACGAACCTCTATTAATCCGCGATTATGCAGATCTTCCAGCAACGCGAGGCTGTCGACGCGACAAGACTCGATATCCACATCAAATTCATCCGTCAAGCCCTGACACAAGGCATCAAATGTTATCCAATCTTCTGCGATACGCTCCCAAATCCGGCTCGCGGTCGCGTTCAGGTCAATGTATTTACCGGAATCCACGCACATCAACACTGTTTCACCGTCAAATTCATTAAACACAACGTTATCGGCTGCGCGGACGGCAGTGTTATCAGTTATCATGCTACCTCACTGTGATTCAAAGTATTTTTTTCAGCCGGGAATACAAATTGCCACTTTCTGATTTCCGCCTGTTGGAAACCGAGAGTCCTAACGCCCTCAGAGTGCCGCAGTTTACCTTTATTCATTCCCTCTGCGTTAGCCGTGCCGCTCGATCGCAGACACAATGTCGTCAGAAAAGTACGAGCCTTCCGGAAAGTCGACCGTGTAAACACGCACGGCTTTGGCCAACTGCTCCACAAAGGCAAACAATGCCGCAAAGCGATCATGACCTTGAATGTGGCCCGTGCGGTAACTCATGGGCGATAGTAAACGCAGTACCGCCGCGCCACGGACACTCTCGATGCTAAGCTTTTTTGCTTCTGTGCTGGGGTTAAGCACCCATATCGAACTGAGTGGTGGCGGGCAGTCGGAAACCTGCCCCTGATACAGACCAACGTGAAACTTCCCCTCCCGGCCCGGCACGGGATAGGTCGCTGAGCCAACCACTCGATCCAGCGTATCCGCCCACAACTTCATTTCTGCGATACCCGGCGCAATAACAGGCCCCGGCCACCGCACGACGCAAACGTCGTCACTGATCAGGCGGTGGCCGCGCGCAAGCAAGTCACAGGTCAACGTGCTTTTACCCGCCCCGCTATTACCACTGACAATGACCGAGCTACCTCCCAGATCGATGCCGTTTCCGTGCAAGGGCACCAAGCCACGCTGATACAAAACAGCAGCCAAGACCGGGCCTAAAAGCCACAGCTTGAGCGAATGGGCCGAGACGTCCGGCGCAGCATCTATAGTGATATCGGTGCCGTTTTCCACCATAAACGTGCCAATTCCGGCAAAGCGCTGAACCGACAAGCCTGGCGAATTTATCACGTCAGTTCCCGCCGCCAGCGACGCGGTAACATCAGCGGGAAGCGAAGCGCGCCGAATCGTTACCGGGCTTCCGCCAGCCCCGTGGTCAGACTGCACAATCGCCGGGACGGGGTCGAATTCGCCAACCAGATTCAGCCCATAGACCTGGGCCGCCCGGCTTTGTAACGGGCGCGACTCGCGCGTACCCATCTTCTCCGGGTTACCCTTCATCTTATTCTCACCCAACATTCTCGTCGTTAGTGTGCACAGACACGTCACACCGGCCGCAGCCGCTGCGTGAATACTGCGCTGCCGCACCCAAAAATCGATCTTAACGCACCCCCTAACTCGCCGCCAGCCAGGCGGGCGCAATTGGCTGGGCAACCCGGCGCAGCTCCCTTTGATAGTTGAATCCCCGACTCTCTTGCCCCGCCCTAACCACCTAAAGCTGCGAATCAGCACAAACCGGGAGGGATAGCCAATCAAATCAGCGCAAGGGCACAAATTCCAGACCCTCGCAACCATATAAAAAGGTATTATTGACAAGCGGCGAAGCTGCGCCTAGGCTGAAAAGTTAGCGGCACAACATTAAAAATGTGTGCATTAAGCGCCCACAACAAACGGGACTGCAATAATGAAAAGACCATCATGCGCTGCAATAATTCTGGTACTGATGAGCGGAGCACTGCCGCCACCTTCCGCACAGGCCTCTGCAAACCCTCTTCTCGGTGAAATCATGTGGGTCGGATTCAATTTTTGCCCAAGGGGCTGGGCCACCGCCGAAGGGCAGTTGCTTGCCATAAGCTCAAACACAGCTCTCTTTTCCTTGCTGGGCACAACCTTCGGCGGCGACGGGCGAACAACATTCGGCCTGCCTGACCTGCGCGGGCGAAGTGCGGTCGGTTACGGCAACGGCCCCGGCCTCACACCGATCTCCTGGGGCCAGAAAAGCGGCAACGAAACCGTGACACTGACCACAAATCAACTCCCCGCCCACAGCCACCCATTGAGGGTCACCACAGACGACGCAAACAGGTTCCCCGGCCAGGGACGAATGCTTGCCACTCCCATCGATATAGATGGCCAACGCAATACAGGCATCTACCGGGCGACCAACACGCCGCCCGACGCAACGCTTGACGCCGCCAGCATCGGCAATACCGGCGGCGGGCAAGCTGCACCCATTCGCAACCCCTATCTCGGCTTGCGCCCCTGCATTGCCACACAAGGGGTATTCCCCTCCCGCAACTAAGCTGGCCGCGCGCCGTTCAAGACCCCGCCTCAATGGGACTTTGAACGGCCAAGCATAGCCAGGTGCCGGGGCGGCACCTTGACAAACTCGCACCCACCTAACCGATTCACCCGATAGACTGCTGCCCGAGCCGGCTAAGCCGCAACCAAAACCCTTGCTCTAAACCGCAAACCCACTTGCCTTTCACGTTGTTGTACTTAATCATGTCCCGGCTTTACGGCACAGATTTCACCCGCTGCCCGCGCCGACAATGGAGACCCCAGTGCCGAAAAAAATAGATCTCAACGCACCCCATATGCTAGCCGCCAACCTGGAGTGCAAATTCGGAACCGGCAGTCAGGTCGACTTCATGCTGGCGGGCAAGCTACTCCTCTCCGACGACAAATCAGTGCTGCCCGCCCTCGCCCGGTTCGATGGTCCGACAGCGCCCATAACCGTGCTGGAATACATGCAGCAGCTCGGAGGCGACCTCACCCTCTGGCGCATGCGCCTGATGAAATGGGTGGCCTGCGGCCTGCTACAGCCCTCGGAGGGCACGCAACTAGCCGTTGCGGGTGCCGACAATAGCTACGACGGGATTGGCGGAGTGTTATCCTGCCTGAATGACCGCACCCGAACACTGGCCGCGCTTGAGGGCATTGCCCGCACGGTGCGCAAAGGCGATAACGTAGTTGATATCGGCACCGGCTCGGGAATACTGGCCTTTGCCGCTCTGCGGGCAGGGGCGACTCACGTTTACGCGATTGAACCCAGCCCAGCGGCCAGCCTGGCTCAGGCGCTTGCCGAGGAAAACGGCCTGGCCAACCGGCTGACCGTGCTGCGCGCCTATTCCAGCGACATTGAACTCCCGGTCAAATGTGATGTTATGATCTCGGAGCTTGTCAGCCAGGACCCATTCTCAGAAGACATGCTGGGGGTTACCGCCGATGCACGTGCGCGGCTTCTAAAACCTGAAGCGCGCATCGTGCCGGCACAACTGACCGTTTACGCACAACTGGTCTCAACGCCCGAGCACTTCCAGGGGCATGAGTGGCCAACGGCCGAAAAGATTGGGCAGTGGCACAAAGACTTCGGCTTTTCCTTTAACGCCGTAGCAGAGCTGGCGACCAAAACACGCAAACTGAGAGATCGCCAACGCGCAGGACAGGGCGAGCTGATTCGCCCCAAACGCGCCGCAGATTTAAGGGCCTATTCTGAAGCCGTGCCGGTGGCGAACATTGACTTTGCACATGACGACCTAAAGCCCACGGGCGAGCAACACTGGACGGCAAACTTGACCGCGACGGCGAGCGCCGCCGAAGCCGCTATCCTCACCTTTTACGAACTCGATTATGGTGGTGGCAGCCTTTACTGCAATGGGCCCAGCGCAACCATAGGCGCCACCATGCGCAACCCGCGGTTATTTACCGACAAAAAACCACTGACACTTGAGGCGGGGCAGGTGGTGCCCATCACCTTCTCGCGCAAGGGAAAGGCCAGTACGCTGCGAGTGACCGAGCCGGGATAAACACTAATGCCCGAACGCGAACCACCCCTGCATTATTCCCACCTCGGGTTAAGCCTGGAGCTGCCCTTTGCCGCACGTCGTTTGCGCGCACCTCATAGCACACAACGCGAGGCCGATGTGCGTGTACGCTTGGCAAGCCTCCCGCCTGAACTGCAAATTGGGTTATCGACGGTGCGCCATGTTCGCGATAACCACGGTTTTTTGTTTGATGCGCCCGATATCGGTCGCTTTTGGGTGCCCGACGCGCGCAGCGTCGTCATTGAAGCCCACCCGGGAGCCAGTGAATCCGACCTTGAGCTGGTTCTCTTTTCAGAAGCGCTCGCATCGCTGCTGTGGCAACGCCGGGAGGTGCCTCTACACGCCAACGCAGTTTCCATTAACGGCCGAGGCCTGCTCATTACCGGCCCCAGCGGGGCGGGCAAAAGCGCCCTCTGCGCCCAACTGGTTGCCCGGGGCGGACGGCTGATCGCTGACGATTTTTGCCGTACGGTGCCAGAGCCGTCGCCTAACGCGTGGCACCTGCCGCCGGGCGGGCAAACGCTGATGTTATGGCAGGACCAGCTAAGCACCCTGCCGAATGCCACCGCTACAAAACTCCGCCCCGGATTGGACAAGTACGCCGCCGCGCTGGATCACAGCCAGCTTGTCGATAGCACCACCGCACTGGCCGGCATTGTGGTGCTCGCAGAGAGCAGGGATACACTGGAGATAGAAAGGCTGGATAGCAAGAGCGCCTTTAACGCACTGCATGAACTGATTTTTCGGCCGGATTACGCGCGCACGCAAGACGAGCGAACAAGGCACTTTAGCTTACTGGCCGAGCTGGCGCTGGCCATACCCGTACTTCGGATTACCCGGCCCGGCAACGCGGATACCGGGCCTCAAACTGCCGAGGCCGCACTGCGGTTTCTGGATTCAACGGGTTACAGGCCCAGGGGTTAAGCCCTGTCAGTCAGCTATAGTTAATGCCGTCAAGCGCCAACAAACTCATGCTCGCCATCTTGGTCAATTCGGCAATGCTATATTCCGACTTAACCACGGGCCGCTCCCATTGCTCGCGAAGCTTGTGATCGACACCACCATCAAGGCACCGTTTTTTGTCTCTGGCCATCAGTCATACCCCGCAAAAATAATCAAACCCAGCAGAAAGACTATAGAACACCCTACAGTATTCCGCCATAACAGAAGGCACCGTCGGCAACAGACGAATTTTTGGCAATGACTAGAGCCCTGACACTTGCGCAGAGAGAGCAGACCGAGGGTTGAAACACTGAAAAAAGAGCGCTTCTAACGCCCCGTGTGACCTGAGTTTTGGGCCAGACTACCCGCGCACAAGTGTGGCGGGCAGACAAAGTACCGCAGGCTGTTGCCAGAACCGACCTTGCCCGCGCTGCACCGCAGATGACCAAAGCCGGCAATACCGGAGTAAAGTATGCCAGGCCACCGAGGAGCGGCGCCATAGAGTCACCAGACAGGCCCGCCTAGCGGACTTGTCATGTCAGCTATAGACGAAACCATCTCCGGCCCCTGGCCCCATCGTCTTGGTCAACTCAGCGATGTTGTACTCGGATTTAACGGCTGGTTTCTCCCACTGCTGAAGCAGCTTTT
>DIBR01000002.1:174207-174427 GCA_002415025.1 Spongiibacteraceae bacterium UBA5047 | reverse complement strand
TTTTCGACTGCCGTATTCTTATCTTCCATCACGCTTTCCCCAAGTAATAGTAAGCCGACGTTGCGACGATATTTACAATGCTCACAAAGAGCTTCGTGTTAACCGGCAGATCAGCTGTAGAAACCATCCCCTATAGCACCACCGGGCATCGCCTTGGTCAGCTCAGCGATGTTGTACTCGGATTTAACAACAGGCTGCTCCCACTGCTGAAGCAGCTTTT
>DIBR01000002.1:79411-173953 GCA_002415025.1 Spongiibacteraceae bacterium UBA5047 | reverse complement strand
TTTTCGACTGCCGTATTCTTATCGTCCATCACTCTTTCCTCAGGTAGTAAGCCGACGTTGCGGCGATATTTATAATGCTCACGAAGAGCTTCGTGTTAACAAGGTGGGGCACTAAAAGAGCAGTCAATCACCAGCCAAGCAGCTATAGAAGAACTCTCCGGCGCCCCTAGAAGCTAGCTGTAGGGGCCAGGACCATCGCCTGGCCCCGGCAGGCCAAACTTGGTCAATTCAGTAATGCTGTACTCGTCTTTAACGGCTGGTTTTTCCCATTCGGGCAGGCGGCCAACCGCGCTCTTACTTTCTGTGTTATTTTGATTTTCCATGACAAATGGCCCTTACCCAAAAGAATTTACGCCTACGAACGGCCAAGCTTAGCATAAACCGAGAATTTGGCAACAAGCCTTCCCCAAAAGGCCCCTGTTAGCAATCACTTAGGGTATAAACGCCGGCGCCTACCGGCCATGGTCTGACAGATTGATATCACGCGCGTATAACGCCCCCGCCCAGCGCCGGATATCGCGGTCCCGGGCCAGCAACTGCTGCGGCCTGGGGCGAGCCATTTCCCTGCCCAGCTCACTGGGCGGCAGCCCCAGCTTTTCACATACTCGCTGGAAATCGGCCTGCAAATGTTCGAAACGCCCGACAAAGTCAACGCTCACGAGCCCGCTCTCATCGCAGATATAGTCTGCCTGCGGCCAGAACCAGGGCGAGGCCATAGCTCCCTGACGAAATATCATCTCGGCGATAGCCGGCTTGGGGTCAACCAGGAAGGCTTCACGGTTTTTCACTTTCAGTGCGCAGGAGGAAATAAAACGGTCTGCCGGGTCTCGCACAAAGGCGAAGGTAAAATAGGATTCCCATATCGCCTCGCCCAGGGCAGCACGGGCCTGGGATGCGGTAACATGGCCGTGACCGATCTCTGCCAATGCCGGCAGCGGCGAAACATGCACCTCTGGCCGCCCGCACTGCTGCCAGTCACCTTCGGCCAGATGCGGCACCAGCGCCGCCCGCAGCGAGTGGCTGCCGGTACGTGGTATGGCAATAAAGATAAAACGGTGCCTGTGCGATACAATCATCGCTTTATTGCCCCTCTTCCCGGCTGCATAAACGCGTAACAACGCCTACAATGTACTCCATGCTCAAAACGCACCCTCAAATAACACCCTCTGCCCGCGCCCAGCATCAGGACGAGAGGCCTTATTATGCTTCCAGCACGATGGAAGTCGTGGAGGGCAAAACGGCCACTATGCGTGAGCTAGCCCCCCCATGCCCTGAGCGATTGGCGCGCCTGACCGAACGGGTGTCCACCGCCGACGAGGCCCTGTGGGACTGGCCAGAAGACTTTACTGCCAATGGCAATAAATCCAAAGCATCGCTCGCTCGCGTTAATCATATGATTTTTCGTTTTTCGGCAAAATCCACTTCTGGTGCGCACTACCGGAATCTGTCGCGCTGGCCCGCCTGGCAAGATGACCTGACTCCGCTTATGCAGGACATTGTGGCGCCTCTGGGTTATGCGAATCCATTTTTTCCGCGCGTTATGTTGGCCAGACTGCGCCCCGGCGCCCTGATTCCCCCTCATGTCGATGGCGATCCGTCGAAGCATCAGGCCCATAAAATCCATGTGCCGCTGACCACCAACCCTGATTGCTGGTTTATGGTTGGCGAGCAACGCTGGCATTTTGCGCCGGGCAATGCCTATGAGGTCAATAATGGCGACTACCATGGCGCCGCCAATAGCGGGAAGACGGATCGCGTGCATTTGATTTTTGAATGCCTCAACGCCGACATCCAGCCCTGGCTTGACTCTCAAACCGGCGCACCACCAGCATCGAGATAGCCGAGACGCCTCATTACTGGGCCGTGATCAGATACAATTCGCTCTATTTGCGCCTCACTCAACTCAGACCTCCAACCCCCTGACTCCCCCTTACGGAAAAAATTTTCCGCTTTGCTGGGTTTTTCATCAAAACCCCGCGCTTGCTCCTGCGCGGCAAGAACCTCGAACCGGCTGTGTTCGACCGCACGGCGCAAATTTTCCGTTCCCGTACTCAGCTTTAGAAAGGCCGACAGTCGCCCCGCTTCTTGAAAGGGCTGGGCCTGCAGGTCTTCAAAGCGCAGCACCAGGCGATTCCAACCGGCCGCATCAAGCCAGCTGCCGACATTGTGAGACCAGGACCCCATCCACTGACGAGGTTGTGGCGATTGCCCGCTGCCCGAATTTGCCAGTTCCGCAGCGGGGTCGGCCATTTTGGCAATGGTATCGTCAATATCGCGCCCCCGGTGATGGCTATAGGATGCCGCAACGTCTAGCGGGTTTCGCACAAGATAGACAACGCCCAACGCGGCTTGAGGGTCGAATAAAGGCTCACCAGCCGGGGTAGCAAAGTTGCCCTCATGGGTTTTGTAGTAGTGAGTTCCGGGCCGCTTGCCCGCCCAGCTATGGAGTTCAGGCCTAAGTGACAACCGTTCGCTTTGCGTCAGATTCGCCATTGAAAAGCCCAACGAGCGCTCACCCCAATACCAACCGGTCGCACTATCTGCCGCCGCCAGATTGTTGATATCCGCCGGTCCGGCATCACCCGCAAGCAAATTTTCAATAATAAGGCGAGCCCAGGTATTCCCCGATTTAGGGTAGGACGCCAACCAATAGTAGCCCCCGGCTCGCCGCGACGTGTCTGTCATGGCTGCACCAATGCCTCGACCGCATCGGCCAGTACTGCAAGATCACCGCCCGAGCGCTGCCTGGCAAGGCTGCTCACTTTTGAACCACGACTTACTGTTGCGCAGCGCTGAAAAAAGGCTTGCCGACGGCGCGCGACCGCCAACATTTGCGGCAAGAAGGCGCTTTGTTCGAGCACATGAAACCGGTCTACTCCGGTTAACAATTCGCCGTACGCCTGAGCATCTGCTGTCAATGAAAGGTGAACAAAATGCTCTATGGGTTGAGGCTCATTTTCGCGAACACCCGGTGGCTGTACACCGTAGCGAGGCAATCCGGGGCGCAGCGGTTCGGCGCGCTGAAAATTGAGCGGCCGCATCATATCGGCCCAAAGCGTTAGACGGAAAGCGCCGGGGTAAAGCAAGTCATTCGGCCCCAGCGCCAGATAATCGTCGGCCCAGAACGTTGCTCCCCTGCGCAGCATGGCGACCGCCAGGGCTGACTTCCCCACACTGCCCCGCCCGACGATAGCAATCGGTCGACCTCGCCAGCCTATCGCCGTACCGCGCAATAAGGTGAAGCCCCGCTGGATTAACGCCGCCGGCACCGCCGAACCCAGTAGAAAGAGCGGCAATGCCGCCAGGTCGCAGGCAGGCATCGGTTCCACGACAATTGTTCGGCCTTCGCTTACCCGCAAACGCATCAGTTTGGCAATATCAATACGGTAGCTGTGCTCGTCAGCCCAAAGTCCGGGCCCCAACTGGGTCATTGTTGCCGCATCGGGCTGGTCAACACGCCCGAGACTAATCTCTATATCGGCACGCCCCTCGCCGGCAACCCGATCAAAGCCTGGCAATACACAGGGCGCCGCGACTGTTAAGCCGAACATGCCGTAAACGTGGCGGCCCGAATTACCCATCAGGCGACTGATCCAACCCTATGCATCCAGTATGCCGCCCGCAAAGCCACAAGCGCCCGGCTTTGCGCTATCTGCAGCGCAGCGCCCTGCTTGTCGTTGATGTTGCCGCGCAAAACCGCCGCAACCCTGTCCATATCCCACCACTCTCGCACCAGTGGATCCGCCGCAAGCTCTGCCACCATAGCGGCCAACTCGTCGGCTTCACGCTGTATTCGGCGACTAATATCGCTACCCTGATTCACCCGCTTTCGCTCCAGCACCTCGCGGGGCATCCGGTGCGCCATCGCGCGCCGTATTAATTGCCGGTCAGCATTTGGGTTGACGCCAAACACCTCCAGCGGAATATTCAGACAAAACTCCACCAGCCTAGGATCTATGGTCGGATCGGAGGTGTACATCTCACAGCTTGCACTCATGCCGGCCCAAAATCGCATCAAGCGGCCGTTGCCCAAATGCATACGCGCATTGCTGTCACTGCCGTGCTGCTTAAAATGCTGCTCCAAGCCGGCCATATCGGTTCCGGTCCAATGCATCAAGCGTTCTGTGCTGCCCTGAAAGTCCGGGTGCAACATTAAGCTCGGCTCAAAGCGGGGGCGCGGGAGACGCCTTCGATACAAAGCCGCGCGGACACGTTTTGGCAAAAAGGACACCGCAATACCATGCAGCGAGCGCTGACGCCATTCCGACCAGGACGAAGGCCGGGGCTGACCGCGACCCTCCAGAGCCAGTTCGATAGCCACGGCCCTGGAAACCGTTGCGTTCCCCATCTGACCGGTCAAGAGCAGCGATACGCCGTCTGCCTGGGCAGCCGCTGTCGCCCGATACAAATATAGCTGTGAAATTGCTGCATAGTGGGGCTCGATCTGGCGCTCATACATAGCGCGTATAGACTGCACGAGCGAGATCTCATGTCCGTCAATGATGGTGCCCCGCGCCTTGCCGCAGGCTGCCAGTGCCGCGTTGATGGCGGGCCTTTCATCCAGCACGGAACCCGGCTCGACATCATAGGGGACGTACGAATAGGTTTGCAGTGCCTCGCCGGGATGATGTCTGGCCATCGCATCACCAGCCCAGACTCCAACCGACCCGGAATCAAAGCCCCCACTCAAGGTCAGCCCAACACCGCCAGACACACGCCGAACGCGGTCCTCAACAACCTTTGCGTAAAGCTCGCAAAAATGGGCATCGTAGTCCTCCAGTCGGTCATAGCGAATGGCTGCAATGGCGGGCTGCCAATAGTGGTGAAGGCTTAGGCCGGCTCCGCTCCAATCAAGGCGATGGGCTGCACGCAGCATTTTCACACCGGCGTAAACCGTCAGGTCGTATGGCATTCCCCGAGGGTACTGAGACGCAATAAGAAACTGCCCCGAAACCGACAGTCGATCCGTCGCAACGAACGCGTGGACCGTCGTACCAAAGGTCAAGCTGCCCTCGTTATGGCGGTATAAAAGTGACGAGCTCCCCGTTTGGTCGCGCAGCAGGTGCAGTGAGCCATCAGCCTTGTTAAATACCACGCAGGTCCAGTCGCCATTCATATCCCGGGCAAACTCCGGACCGCGCTCGGCCAGCCCGTGCGCCACAATGGCAGCGTCATCGGCGCCCACCTCAAGGTGCAACCGGGCAGCCAACTCCCTTTCGTTGTAGAGAAAGCCGGAAAAAGCGACAACCCAGTTGCCTACTTTTGCCAGGCGATGCTCTGGCGCCGGACGACCGCGACTTGCAGCCACTGCAAATGCAACGCCCTTCCCGCTAAACTTGACGGCGGGGCCGTAGCCCAACGTTCGGGTTGCGGCTTCCATTGACTCCATGCGTTCGACCAGCTTCGCTCCGTCATCTGCCGCGCAACCAAATAAGTAGTCCATAAGCTTCCCAGGAAAGGTGTTCTACGCGAGAACAATCAGCAACACCGAGCGCGAACAAAAAAGCTCACTTTTTTCTGCACTGATTCGAACAAGCATCTATCATGCTTTCAATGATAACGTGGTTTGCAATGTGATCGAAGGGATTCTCACTAAAACTGGCTGACAACAAGTTGTTGATCCGGGCTGTAGAGGAGCAAAGGTAGTTTGGGGAAATATCTACGAACATTTTTGAAGAGCTCGTCGATTGAAGATTCTTTCAAGCATGGTGAAGTGCTGCTCGCGGCTGTACTGGCATCAAGGTGGCTCCCCGAACGCGCTAGAGACCTTCCGCAACTGGAAGCGCAATCCGACCTAACAGGATGGGAAGCCGCACTCAAGTGGCACGGCGTTGCAGGCATACTCAAGAAATACCACAGTGAAGCGCTTAAACAACTCTCACCGCGCTTTCGCGCAGTACTCGACACCCTGCACTTTCAACTGTTTAACGAGTCTCTTCAACAGTTCGCGTTGACCAAGGCCATACTGGATTCATTGCAGCAAGCCGGCATAACAGCCGTTCCACTGAAAGGCAGTGTACTTTCGGCTCAGCTCTACGGCGACATCGGCGCCCGCAGCTCAAGCGATATTGATATTCTGATTGACCCGGATGACTTTGAACGAACTTACCGGGTTATGCTGGAACTGAACTATCAACCTGAGCTTGACCTCTATAGCGACTCACGCACGTTGAAATATGTTTTGATGCTACACAAGGACGTTAGCTTCCTCCGACCAGAAAACCCGGTGGTAGAAATTCACTTCCGCAACGAGCCTGCTCCCGAGACTTCATTGCCGCGACTAAAGAATATTAACCAACTGGAAAATTTCCGTTTTCAGGGGCTAGACTGTTCGGTACTCGGCCCCGACGAACTTCGCCACTCCGTCGTTCAACATGCCCTGCGGTCAAATGTAAACCGCTGGAAATGGGGCTATGATGTTCTTCAGCTTGTTAGTGCTCGTGAAGAGTACAATCCGTGGAGCAACTCAGGGAATATTTTGCTCAGCCGTGCTGAACAGGTATGCCTATACGTACTGGCGCGCGAGTGGAACCTGCCTCGACAAAATTTTTCATCACATCGCATAAGCGGGCAACTTGTACTCAGCGCAAGCGAAGCACGCCGGCGGTACTTTACCGCTACACGATGGCACCAGTATATTCCGGCGCTCGTAGCGGTAAGGCTACTTCACAGCGCTTCCAGAGCCGTAGTCTACGACCGCTGGCAAGACAGGCTCTTTCAAATTGGCAACACAATGAAAATGGGCTGGCACCCATCGCACGGCGCCTGGCAAGCCGCGGTACTCACCCGCCTGCCTCTGGCCGGAATAGCCTTCGGCATTGTCAGAAATTTTTATGGCTTTGCAGGGGCATTGATTCGAAAAGCGACGAAAGGAACAAACCACACTTCGCTGTCTTAGAACGCTGGCCTTGCCGTTCAAAATTCATCCGAGCCGTCTTAGTTAGCTAACGGATTTCTGAGTGTACACCAGGTCTACAATTTCCTTTTCCGGCACGTATCCCTGCACCGTATCACGCAATAATTTGCGCACTTCAGCGTAGTCATCGTCACCGACGTATGCCAGCAACCGCTCGATTACCGGGTTAAGCTCAGCCCACGGTAAAAACTCTTCATTTGCGCGCATAATCATCGGATGATCGGTTGCTTCCGAACCTACGCCAATCAGCAGCTCCTCGTACAGTTTTTCTCCCGGGCGCAAACCACTAAACTCGATGCCAATATCGCCCGCAGGGCTATCTTCATCTCTTACGGTTACACCGGACAGGTGAACCATTTTTTTAGCTAACTCCAGAATTCGCACCGGCTCACCCATGTCGAGCAGAAATACGTCTCCGCCATGCCCCATGGAGCCTGCTTGTATAACGAGCTGCGCAGCCTCCGGAATGGTCATAAAATAACGCGTGATCTTGGGGTGCGTAACGGTGATCGGCCCGCCCCGAAGAATCTGTTCACGAAACCGAGGAATAACAGAACCCGAGGAACCAAGCACATTGCCGAACCTGACCATGGTAAAACGCGTCCGGTTTATTTGGCTGGCGCCGGGTTTATCCGGGCTCTGCAAGGATGACTCTTTGCTCAAGGCCTGCAATATCATCTCGGCCAAACGCTTGGTCGCACCCATCACATTGGTCGGGCGCACCGCTTTGTCGGTGGAAACTAAAACAAAATCGGATACTCCGTTGGCAATCGCCGAGCGTGCCAGGTTCAGCGTACCCACCACGTTATTTAAAATTCCCTCGGAAATATTTTGCTCAACCAAAGGTACGTGCTTGTAAGCCGCAGCGTGATACACAGTGTTCACCCGCCACCGGGCCAAGGCAATATTGAGCCGATTGTACTGCCGAATCGACCCCAGCACCGGTACGATATTTACGTTTAGCGAATGTCGTTCTGCCAGCTCGCGCAGCTCTTCAAAAATGGCATAAAGGTTGTACTCGGAGTGTTCGAATAAAACCAGTGTTTTGGGCGTCAGCACCAGAATCTGTCGGCACAACTCACTGCCAATAGAGCCGCCGGCACCGGTTACCATGACCGCGCGACCCTCGATGCAACGACTCAACAAGCTTTCATCGGCGGGCACCGCATCACGGCCGAGCAGGTCCGCCACATCCACCTCCTGGATATCACTAACCTTGACCCGACCGTTTGCCAAGTCCATAAAGCCCGGAACAGTACGCACGTGAACCGAGAACGCCTCCAGGGACTCCAGAATCTCTCGCCGACGTGAACGCGATGCAGAGGGGATTGCCAATAAAACCTGCGCCGCCCCGGTTTCCGACACCAGCCGGTCGATATCCTTTGACGAATACACGGTGAGACCGCCAATGACCCGGCCAATTATCCCCGGGTCATCGTCGATAAAGGCCACCGGCTTCATATCGCGCCCCATGCGCAAGGCGTTCAACAACTGATTGCCCGCAGCTCCCGCTCCGTAAATCGCCACCGGCCGTCGAGTACCGGGGTAGTGACCAATCAGCGTTCCTTTCTCGCCACCAAAATACCAGTCACCCATGAAGTAGTGCCGCATCATCAGGCGCAAGCCACCGATGAACACAATGTTCAACATCCAGATCAACAGGATCAACTGCACCGCTACTGGTTGCCAGCGTGTTTGAAAGGGGTTCCCCAGCAACCAGACTATCGCCGCACTAATTGACACAGCTTTGACAATTGTCAACAAAGCCTGATTGCCGAAATAGCGCATCACCGCACGATACATCCCCACCCGGACAAATACCGGGATGGAAATCAGCGGAGTGGCAATGTACAGCCACTGATAGCCGGCCCATTGTGAGCCGCTACCACCCTGCACCCAGATCGCGATGGTCAGCGAACAGCATATTAGAATGAAATCGCTGAGTATCTGCACCGCGCGTTTTTGGCTGCGCTCCATACGCAGCAATCGCTTTTTGATCACGTTTCCCCCACGCTCATCCCTGATTTAGCAGAAAATTCTTATTTGAGAGTCGTTAATTGTAGCGCATTATGGGAAAGTTGCTGCATCTGGCACATGTTTTATGCTCGTAATCGCACTCACTGACCGTGCTGCCATGCGCAGTAAGGCATATACGACAAAGTTTACGGCGCTTCACAGGTGACGACTGCGTAACGCATCGCGGCGCACTATATCAGCCGCGGAGCTGCAGAATTGACTTACGACGGGTATCCGGTCTCTTGCCGAGCGACAGCAAGTTCAAGTTATAGCTGATCCGCAGCGTTAGGGGTATATGTCAATCTTCTTCGCAAGGGTGGCAGCAGCAGCACCAGAACTGTCAGCAAAATCAGAGCGAAATCATACAAGAATGAGTTTTTCCGAACGTACTCGCGGTATAGCGCTATTTTGGCGGGCAATATTGACTCAACATAAAATTGCTCAGCATTTTCCTGACCAGCCATCATCGCCTCTTCCCGGGAAAACCTGATTGCCGCCATATCCGTAATTCCCGGACGCACCGACAGGACCTGCTGCCTGTCCTCCACCGAGTAGTGCCGAACATAACGTTCGATCTCCGGCCTGGGGCCCACAAAACTCATCTCGCCGCGTAGTACGTTAACTAACTGCGGCAACTCGTCAAGCTTGGTTTTTCTCAAGAAACGACCACTGATCCGCTTGATGCGAGGGTGCCCGGACATCGTTACACCGACATCGTTTTCACCGGGCTCTTCCTGCACCATGGTGCGAAATTTGAAAAGCTCGAAGGGCTCACCGTAACGGCCAACACGCCACTGCCTGAAAATAACCGGCCCGTCTCTCTCCAACCCAATCCAGCAAACAATCACTACAAACAGCGGGCTGCTAACCAGCAGCCCGAAAAGTGCAAAGGTGATATCAAAAAGTCGTTTAGCCACTAGTTTTGCTCAAAAGAGGCGAGCACGAGCTTAACGCTGTCGGCAACACGCTCAACATCCGCATCTGACATTTTCGTATAAATCGGCAGACTCACACATCGCCGGTATACGTCATATGCCACCGGGAAATCATCAGGCTTCAGCTGGTACCTCTCGCGCCAGTAGGGCTGCACGTGTAAGGGAATAAAATGCACGCTGGCACCAACCCCTCGATCAGCCAACGCCTGTATAAACTCGTCTCGGCGCGGATTGATGCCTTGCAACCTTATGACATACAAGTGCCATGCGTGCTCGTCGCCAGTCGCGGCTGCCGGCGGAAGATCAATAGGCAACCCGGAAAACTGGCTATTGTAGTAGTCAGCAATTGACTGCCGCCTTTCGCGCAGCAACTTCGCCCGACTTAGCTGCTCTATACCCATGGCCGCAGCAGTGTCCGGCATATTGTATTTAAACCCCGGAGCCACTACCTCGTAGTACCAGCTGGGCTTCTCCGACTGATAGCGGTCGAAGACATCTCGACTAATACCGTGCAGACGCATGGTTCTGATACGCTCTGCGATAGAGTCGTCGTCAGTTGTCACCATGCCACCTTCACCTGTGCAAAGGGTTTTTGTAGCATAAAAGCTAAATGCACCTACATCGCCAAGGCTACCGGCAGCCCGCCCCTTGTAGCTACACGGCAAGGCGTGAGCAGCATCCTCAATCACCTTCAAATCATACTTCTCGGCGAGCCCTCCCAGCGCATTCATGTCGCAGGGCAAACCGGCATAGTGAACCGGTAACAACGCCTTAAAGTTTACATCGCTCTGCAGCACCCGCTCCGCAGAAACCGGGTCGATATTCATTGTATGCGGATCAATATCGGCAAAAACCGGATCCGCGCCAAGATAGCGCACCGTCTCTGCGGTCGCAGTGAAGGTAAAGGGCGTGGTCAAGACTTTGTCGCCGGGCCCCACACCATACGCTTCCAGGGCAAGGTGCAGGGCAGCAGTACAGGAGTTCACCGCCAGAGCATGCTTAACACCAACAAACTCCGCGAAAAGTCGCTCAAACTCCTTTGTTTTTAAACCCGTCGTCAGCCAGCCCGAGCGCAAGCACTCCACCACAGCTGCAATCTCGGCGTCGCCAATATCGGGAGCCGCAAAAGGAATAAATTTTTGTGTCTCTAAACGCATAGTCGCCCTATCAGCGAAACCGGGTTCATCGAAGCCCTAAATTGATTTGTACATGTTGAGCGAGTCGCCTAAAGCTTGTTGCACATTCCAACCATTGCGCTTGTAGCTAGCAATCGCGGCTGTGTTATCCGCCTTAACTGATAAAACAACCCGCTTAACACCATCGTCCGCCGCCCGACGTTCAAACTCCTGCAGCAATTTCCATCCGTAACCGTGCCCGTGAAAAGCCGGGGCTACACCAATCACAACAAGCCCCCAATTTGGGGAGAAAGATTCTCTTGCTGCAACAGGCTGCGAAACTTTTGTACCGAGCCCAAGGCGGAGCTTGATGTTTCGCCATATTGCCGGAAGCTTCTTCATATTCTCCCGATGAAAGAACAGCCAGGGGCGACGCAGGTAAGATAAAACAAAGTGGCGGAAAGCATACTGGGAAATACTTGTAAAGGCACCGGGCAATCCGGGGGAGTGAACCCGAATGGATCCGCAGTACCCCACAACCTCCCCATCACATTCTATGTGAAACAAAACTCCGCGCTCACTTACGATATACCACTCCAACATGCGCTTGGTAAAAGACAACCCATGCTTGACCGCCAACGCGTCCGGGAATGCTCGCGCATGGCAGCCAGCAATTGCATGCAAATCTGAAAGCTCGCTGCTCCGGCAATCAGTCATCAGAAGATATCGCCGCAAGGAAATCTGCCGAGATCGCCCTGCGATCGAAGTACTGATAAACAAACTGCTTGCCTGAATCTGCCAGCTCAGACCTCAAAGTCTCATCGTTCAGCAAGGTAGTCACTTGACGTGCAAGGTCGGCATCATCTTCCGGCTCAAAAGCCAGACCGGCTTGACCTCGGGTCACGAACAGTTCTTCGGCTTCGCCCCTGACACCCAGCAACACAGGCACACCAAGCGCCAACGGGTCGAAAATCTTTGACGGTATAGCGCCCTCAAAGAGGGGCAGCTTACGCAACGGTACGACACAGGCGTAAGAGGCGGCAACCACTCCCATAACATCATATCGCGACATATGGGGCAAAAAATGAACATTCCCCCCCAGTCTACGATTCAGCGTCTCCAGCTCCTCCTTTTTTGGCCCGTCACCAATAACGACAAACGCCAGTCGGTTGTCGTCTTTTAGACGATCCGCGGCGTTAATCATCACCTCCAACCCTTGCGCATGGCCCAAAACACCTGCGTAGACAAACAATTTCTTGCCAACCAGACCCTTCTCGCGACAAAAGTCTATTGATGGCTCAATAGCTTTATAAAAATCAGCATCAACGCCATTGGGCAGCCAGTGTGTACGGACATCGGGGAATCGAGCAACGATATCATCAACGATGCCTTGCGTTTGCCCGCTGACAAGCCACGACCTGCGATATAGCCACGCCTCTAGGCGATAGGCCAACCGCAAAAAAAACCCGTTCCCCACTATCCCCAACTTTTCGGCAGACTCGGGCCACAAGTCCGACACATTAAAGACCAGACGAGCCCCCTTCAACCAAGATAGCAACACGGCTGAAAGGCCAAGAAATAGAGGTGGCGACTCGCAAATCAATACATCGCACTTTCCCGAGCGCAACCCTGAAAAAAAACCTGTGAATACAAAGCTGAAGTAATTAATCAATCTTGGCAAAATACGTCGCGAGTTGCTCGCATAAATCCAACTCCGCCAAATGGGTACACCCTCAAAAAGCTCCCGACAAAACGCGCGCCTCCGGTAAGCCTCGTGCACTTTCCCCACCGGGTAGTTAGGCATGGCCGTGACAATCTTCACCTCCACACCCTGCGCTACCAAGGCCTTTGCCAGACCATGCAAGCGGTTTTGCGGCGCACCTGTTTCCGGCGGGTAGTACTGAGTGAGAATTGTAACAATCATTCGTTACACCCTAAGCGCGAGATCGCTGACAATGCGGCTGGAGGCCTTGCCACCACCATACAGGTCTCCGACATCAGCTAGTCGCACTCCCAGATTACGCTCAACAGCCTCCACAATCTGCGCCCGACTGGCGCCGACCAGAGTGTTGTAACCATTTGCTACAAGCTCAGTCCACTCAGTCTGATCCCGCAAGGTAATGCAATGCGAACGAAAGAAGTAAGCTTCCTTCTGCAAGCCACCGCTGTCGGTAATAACCAGAGAGCACGACATCAGCAATTTCAGCATATCAAAGTACCCGACTGGCGGGATAACCTCGGCGTTGAGTTCAAGATTATACTGTTTGATAACGGCTGCAGTTCTCGGGTGAAGCGGCATAACGATGCGGTAATTACGAGAAAGCGCATTTAACGCCGCAACAATCTCGGCCATTCTTTCAGGAGAATCGGTATTCTCGGCGCGATGCAGTGTGCAAAGCATGAAGCCATCCTGGCCATTGATAACAGCATCAATTTCCGATTCTCGCTGCTTTGCCTTGGCGGCGTAATAACGCGCTGCATCCTCCATAACGTCGCCAACGCAAACAATATCGCAGTCAAAGTTGGCGAAGCCCTCTTGCGCCAAATTATCAACTGCGGTTTCGGTCGGACAGTAAAGCACGTCGCTAATGCGGTCGGTCAAAATACGATTAACCTCTTCAGGCATCACCATAGAATGACTACGAAGTCCCGCCTCGACATGAACCACGCGTTTATGCAATTTCCTGGCGGCAAGCGCTCCGGCCAGGGTAGAGTTTGTATCTCCGTAAACCATCACAAAATCGGGGTTTTCTGCGACCATGACGGTCTCTAGCTGCTCGAGCATTCGCCCGGTCATGGCGCCATGCGACAAGCTGCCAATGCTCAGCTGATGGTTGGGCAGTGGAATCTCCATCTCACTGAAAAATATATCTGACATATTGGCATCAAAATGCTGCCCCGTGTGGACAATAATTTCCTCAAAATCCCCGGAGTCCGCAATAGCACGAGATACAACGGCGGCCTTAACAAATTGCGGTCGCGCGCCAACCACCGTTAATATTTTCTTCAAACTAACCTGTCTCCAATTCTGAAATTACTGCTTTAACCTTACCGTTTGGTCCCACCGGTAATTCGCTTACACGAAGCACGTTCACCTTAATTTCTCCAAGCTGTGAACGAACTCGCCGCACTATGATGTCTTCATCGTCCTGCGAAAAGTGCGCATCAACAACAACACGAATATCCAGATGGTCTACGGCCTTCTGCACAACCTGTGCTGAATGAATCGCTGGCAAGTCAATGAACACTCCGTGAAACCGGACCATCTTGCGACCATCGGGGCCAATCACGACATCCTCAACACGCCCGACGATTTCATCAACAATTGGCATTTCCCGCCCGGATTCCGATTCTTGGTTGGCAGATAACTTCGCCATATCACCAATTCGATACCGAATCAGGGGTTGATCAAAGTTCAGCAAACCCGTCGAGACAACTTCGCCAACCTGCCCAGGGCTGACTGCCCGCCCCTCGTCGTCAAGCAGCTCCATTATACCAACGTCGGGGCTTACCATTAACTCACCCCACTCGTTCTCAGTGATAAGACCGCAGGCCTCGACTCCGCTGTAGCCATCAAAGGTCCGGCAGCCATAAACACGGCGAAATGTATCACGCATAGCCGGCGTCAGTTTTTCACTTGAGGTCACTACCGCAGTTAGCTGCGGTGCTTCGAGCCCGAGCTTTTCTATGTATTGCGCGAGAAAATAATTACTCATTGCATAGCCGGTCATGTATTCGACACGATGCTTACGCATACCCCTAACATAATCCGCGGCCGTACTTTCTGAAATATGGTATGCAGAGAAGTACGTCTGCCTCTCAAACCAATTGTAGCGGTAGTAGGGTGGCTTTCCTTCCCCATCGGGAACCACGCGCCGACCACCAATCATTCCTCTGGGCACTTTGTTGTCAAGTCCCGCCCAGCTACGGACACGAACCTCAAATGCTGCGCTCCAGCGCTGATGAAACGCGTGTGAAAACAGAATGCTCGTTGGAGTTCCAGAGCTGCCGCTACTCGCAAAAAAGGATCCGCCGCGTTCCCGCTTGCTTGAGACAAGACTTGTGCGGCCATATTCGCGCAGCTCCTGCTTTTCTAAATAAGGCAGATTCTTCAGGTCTTCCAGCTCAAAACACTGAAAATCCTTAAGCGAGTACCCTGCAGCGGAATATTTAGCACGGTAGAAAGGCACTGTTTCGAAAGCGTGTACCAGAAGCGCACGAAGTCTATCCGTCTGGTAGGATCGCCATTGCCCCGCAGAATAGTTCTCCCTACGTCGAAATCGATCCAACTCTTCGGAAAAAACGCCGCCGTAGCGGCGCTTTTTCCAGTACCAGCCGTAGGCACTCGCTGCAATATTTTGCAAGAAGGGAGGTAAGACTTTGTAGTATTTGTCGGCAAGGGCCATATTAGCGCACAACAGCTAGTTTCATGGATATTAACTCATCCGCTCGAGTAGAGCGCGCCACTGCGGCCCAACCGACGTCCATGAATACTGCTCTGCTTTTCTCCTCGCCAAATGAACCATCGAGCTTGCAAATTCGGCTTCCTCGAAAATGCGACAAATGCCACCTACATAGTCTGCTGCCACTTCACCCGAACAGAGGATAATCTCTCTTCCGTCGACCCACAGCAGGGGAATTTCGCCCACTTTACTAGAGACTATTGGCAGCCCACAGGCCGCAGCTTCCATTAAAGCCATCCCAAAACTCTCATAGCGGGTTGTGTTCAGATATATATCGTGCCCGCAATAGTGCTGGTGCAATTCGCTATTATCAACTGGGCCCAAAATCCGCACTCTGTCGCTTACCCCAAGGCTTGCGGCCAAATCGATGCAAGATGAAAGCTCCCCGTGGTCGGGCCCTATCATCGTTAACGTTGAATCCGGGTAAGCCTTTAACACGGAATCCAGTATCTCAATTGCCAGTTGCGGCCGATAAGTTGGCGCGAAAGCACGAACCCACAATAGTCGATGTTCATTCTGCTCGACTGGATTAAAAGTGAAATTTTCCAGCCGAATCGGGTTCGGAAAGTACTCTACCAAGAAGCCACTATCTTCAAAATGCTTCTTGATAAACATCGACGGCGTCAGCAATACGTCTGCCAGCGCTAACGTCTTTTCCAATCTCACAGAGAAGTTGGAATGGTAGTCGGCGAGCCCTCCACCATGAAGTGAAAATATTATGCGTCTGTTCCTGAGCCTTGCTAGCAGCGCGCCGGCGCGGGCAATCGACACCGCTTTCCCGCTGAAAATATCAAAATGCACAACAGCATAATCATGGAAAGCTATCGCCCGGAATATGTCTAACGCACGCAGAAATTTATTGGAAAACCTTGAGCGCAGTTCAACTCTGAACTCGCCTTCCAGGAATTCAGAAATGCTCTGCGAGACCGGTTTAGAGCCATACTCCTTACTAAGATAGGAGCCAACGAAAAGTAGATTTTTCAAAGCGTCTTGATCACTTTTCCCGGAACCCCTGCATACAACACCCCCGCAGGCACAGTGTCTCGAACCACGCTATTCGCTCCGATCAAAGTGCCTTCGCCAACAACACTCCCCGCGGTGATTGTGCAATTGCCAGACACCCAAACGCCATTGCCAATCTTTATGGGCGCTATCTGAGGCTCTCCATATCGAAAAGAACTTCCTATCCGGGTATGGTTTGCCGACGACACAATCGAGCCTGGGCCAAACATGACTTCATCTCCGATTTCAACCACATCGCCCGCAGATATCCAGTTTCCCTTCGCAAAATACACGTGCGAACCCAGCACAATTTTGGCGCTATTGTAAAATGTCAAATCCCGCCCCAACCGCAAATCCTCTCCACAGCTGGCAAAAAAGCCGCGCGCAAGAAACCCCCTCAACCGGAGAAAAATAACGTTGTCGGGTAGCCAGTTTGTTAGAAACAACACCGTGTGCAAAGGCCACTGAAACCTTATGTTATTCCACATATTCTTTTCAAACTCCAACGCGAGCCCAAAGTAGCACCCACCGGCAATAGACTGCGCAAACGTTACTGGTGGCCCTTGTGCACAAACGCATCCCCATAGCGCCTCAAACCTTCAGGCGTGAGCGCCAAACTCATCAAACTCGTGCCACCAAGTGTGACACTGAGCAACCAGGGGCTGATCCATGACAGGCCACTGCGCAGCGGATACATTAATTTTTGCCCTTTCGATCGGCGCCCTGATGGAGCCTTGAACCCCAAGGTATACGATGCGTCAAAAAGACGCAGCCCCGAATAAGCCAGAAGATTCTGAGCTGCGGCTGCGTCCAGGCATACCAAGTGCCCGGGGTCCGCAAGCTTGCTGACGTTCAAGCCTCGAAGCTTAACCCAGACGGCGTCGTCCAGAGGGATATGGCACGCGAGCACGGAGCATTTAGTGGCAACTTCTCTGACGAAGTTGAGCGGATCAGGAACATGCTCGAATACGTCAAACAAGGTAACGAGATCATAGAAGCCCTTGGTTTCGAGAAAGTTCATATGGTTAAACTCAATCTTCTCATGAGCCAACGTTTTTACATGCGGTGAAACATCATAGCCACTAATCTTCGAGAGATTGTGGCCTCTTGATAAAAGGGATTCCGCGATACGCTCAACAACCACACCTGACCCACAGCCGACATCCGCGTATGAAGCGAGGTTGAAATGCTCCTGATCATACTTGGAAAAAAGCCTGATAAATTCATTGGCTTTAAACTCGCCATCCGACGCACTTTGGAAAACGTCGTAGTCTCCCGACCCGTACATTGAATTATTTTCTATACCAGAAACTCGATCTTCCATTGCCATTATCCTTGGGTCTTAAATAGTCCGCGTCGCCTATGCTTCATCAGGCTAAGCCTGAGTAGAGCGATACTATCTCTATATATGCCGACGCGCGGAATTTCGAATATTTCTTCAGACAGATTTCGTGGAGTCACCGCAAATCCTGCTTCATAACCTACTGCTTTCGCGACTCCAATAACATCGGAATTATAGCCGCCACTTGGGTAGGCAACATATTTAACAGGGGCGCCAATGATTCCCTCAAGCTTCAGCTTACTTTGCAGCAGCTCATCGCGAACAGCCTCTGCTTCGATTGCGTCAAGAAACGGATGACTTACCGTATGCGAGCCTATCCCTATCAAATTCCCCGCGCCGGCGTCGCGCAGTTGCTCACTCGTCATCCCGCGGTAATGTTTCATAATGTCGGCGGGCAGAGGGTATTCCTTCTCCAAGGCCGCAACGCTTTCAGCGATATCAGTCTGCGCAAACGCCCATTCCAACAAGTATTGCCTGGACTGCTTCCGGCTTTTTGCCGTCTGAAAGTCCAAGACCCGGCCTTCGACATTGATAGAATCGTAAATGCATTCTGTGGAAATTGCATTTATGTACATGCCCCATATAAGTGGCCCGTCATCAATCTGACAAGTAGACACAAATATCGTCATCGGAACATTGTATTCCACCGAGACTGATCGAGCACAGTCATAGGTCACGCCGTGCCCGTCATCAAGCGTAAGCGCAAGCACATTCCTGTCGACACCGCCTTCCGCCTCAACGCGCATGAGGTAATCTGACAGAGACACAATTTCAAACTTTCGCTTCAACCACGCGACATGCTTCCGGAATGTGTGTTGGGTCATCGTTATACCCAGGCTCTTTAAACCCTCGGTAGCGTCCCCGGAAACGATATTGTGGTACATCAAAATCATGAATGCTTCCCTGCAACCACATCAAAATTTCTGTTCACCCATTGCACCAATTGCTCGGCCCGCTTCTCAAGCGTATTGCCCCCTACCGCAGCGTGCCCTTCACGAACCAACTCAGAGCGGTAATCATCATCGTCAATCACTCTGGCAATCCCTGCGGCAATAGATTCAGGCCGCTTGGCAGTTACAACCTCTATTGCCCCTGGCGCCATTCTCGGAATAGCGCCGACTCCGGTAGCAACCACCGGCAGCGATTGTGCCATCGCCTCCCAGATGACCCGCGGCATGCCTTCCGATTCGCGGGAAGCCGTCACAAATATATCCGACTGCCGATAGATATCCCAGAGCATCTCTCCGCCGCCGACAAAACCCTTGAAATCTATGTGGTCAGAAAGGGCATTCTCATGAATATAGCGCCTTAAGCTCGACTCAAAATCGCCTTCCTTTCCAAACTCTCCCACAATCGCGAGTTCGACATCCCGTCCTTCATCACGCAGCAGCCGCAGCGCTATTACAATATCCTCGATACCCTTGAGATAACTCACTCTACCGACAAAAAGGAGCCGCACTTTCGAGGCGATTGGCCTGAAGCTTACAGGCCTGATATCAGAGCTATACAACGTGGTGGAAGGAACGAGCTCTACTTCACGCCCGATCTCCGCCTCCCAGTAGTCTTTTAGCTCAACACTATTGGTCAATAATTTGTTAGTTCTGGCGAGCGCCAGCTCCTGGCGAGCGTAGTAATAGGTCCACCATTTGATGAAAAGCATTCTATATCCGGGCTGACGCAGTTTCTCCAGGCCTAACGTCGAATGACTGACGGAATACAGAAATTTTCTGTCGAAATATTTCGCTACAAATGGCAGCAAAACAGTGCTCACCCTAAACAGCATAACATCAACGTCGCGCGCGTGTTTTTTGAAAACCCACTTATAGTAAGGTGATAGCGCAAGGCGAACATAGACCGGGAATCGCTTACCAAGCGGAACGAGCTTCACATTACCGGCCTTCAAACGATAGCCAACTTCCGACGATTCAGCGGCTGTAGGGCCGTGGGAAAATAGAATGACCTGCGAAAAATAAGGCGCAATAGAATCAATGAAACAACCAAAAAAATACGGAAGCCAAACGCCTCCGTCTCTGGCAATAGCCGGCAAGTGGTAGTGCACGCCTAGTCTCATCAATCAGTTTCCATCGTTTATATCAGTGATCAATCTAGAATCAGCTTTCAAGTAATGTACGATTATTCGCAACAACACTGTCACGCCGCATTAAAATTAGTTCCCGCTTCTTTCTCGTTGTTACGTACATCAAGAGAGCAATATTGAACCAGGCCAATGAGTTTACAATGCCATTTGTGACGCTCATATGAACACACATCATCGTAACCGATATAAGCACAGTTCGCTCATACTCGGAAAAGTGGCGAAAAAGGCGGATGCCGCTCCAGAGCAAAGAACCCAGCAATAGCACTAACGGCACGAAGAGAAAGAGCCCTCCTTCAGCGAGTATATTGATATAAGAATTGTGGGAGCTGGTGTTTTCGTAGATATCCTTGTTCACAACGTATCTACTACCCTCAAAATCGCCCTCAATTCGCTGCTCTACCTTCGTAAAATTGTTAAGCCCAATGCCAAAAAGAGGGTTCTGCCTGAATAACGCTAGTCCTTTTTCAATCATCGCCAATCGGGTAAGGTATGAGCGGTCACCATCGTAGGACTCTTCGCCAGAGTAAATAAGTGCCGCAACCCGCGGACTCGCTTTAGTCACTAGCGTTTCAATTACAGGCACCTGCATCACCAGAACCAGAAGGCCTGCCAAGAATGCCCCACGAAATATATCGGACAAACCATTCAACCGCAGCCACGCCGCGTTATACGCGAGAAAACTACCCGCCAGCACGAGTACAAACCCCGCCCTGCGTCCGTCAACAAGCTGAAGCAGGAGAATAATGGCCAACACAGCGACGGTCAGAAACCTCGACTTCTCCTTTAACTTCAGAGTGCAATATGGCGACAGACAAATAAGTAAGAAGGAAAGATTATTTTTCCCGAAAAATTTGACGAAGCTATTTCCGCCAGTGTAAGGCTGCACTACGTAAACGTATAGTACAACAGCGAAAACACCTGCAGTTATCGCCCCAAAAAGTTTGGAATAACTAAGCTGGCATCTCATCCCCAACGCATAGAACACAAATACAATAACGCACCAATATAAGTAGTTCGGGACTACCGCAAGCGCACTTGTCCGCGTACCCGCCTCGCCGGTCGCAAAACTATTGGCCGTACTTAAGATTGCACCAAATGCAAATAGATACAGCCATAACTTGACTAAAGTATTCGGCCTGAGCATTAGCTTTCCCCAATGCCTTACAACGAATAGCAGGACAGGCAGGAACGCAAACATTGAAACATTGACACCGAACAGCATCATGAATGAACTACACATAAAGAACGCGTATATCTTCACGCCGCGCTCCAGCGAATTCGCATTCATCTCAGATAGCCCTCTCAAACTCGGCAATATAGCGTGATGCCAATAAACCTAGATCAAAATTGGCTTGCGCGTATCTGCGAATACTATCTTCTGAGTAGTCTGTAGCTAACGTCGCCTTTATTGCCTCCGCCAAACCTTCAGGCTGCGCCTGATCCAAAACTACCCCCAGATGCTCGCTACAAACCAGCTGGGGGATACCGCCATTATTCATACCTATAACCGGCCTTCCACAGGCCAAACTCTCAAGGATAGTATTGGGGGAGTTGTCTTCTACACTCGGCACAACCGCAACATCTGCGCTTGCGTATGCAATGGCCAATGCAACATCGTCCGACATCGAACCCAAGGAAATATAAGGAAATGATGAGTCCACTGGCATGCTCCCGCCACCGATAGACACGAACGTTATGTTAGCGTCCTTTAGAAGCGCCATCGCCTCAACCAGAAGCCCAATTCCTTTGCGTTTTGAATCTATGCTGTCTGCGACGAAAAGTACGATTCTGGAATCAACCGGAAGGCCAAGGATGCTACGGGCAAGCTTTTTACTTAGCGGCTGAAAAACATCGAGGGGAACACCGTTAAAAATATGGGTGTGCCGGCACGCCGAAAACGTTCCGTACTTTTGCGATTCATCCAGCGCCCAGCTTGATGGCGCAACGATCGACAAATTCGCCTCGGAAACAGCTTTTTCCTTAGAACGCTTGATACGTTGCTCTACCGCCACATCTCGATTTTGAATCTCGGAGCGGTAGTGAAACCCTCCGGAGAACGGCAGTAGATCGTGCATCGTCCAAACGATTGGCTTTCGGCCTACACGCGAAAAAAAACGCTTATAATCTACGAAGTTTGGAACCCAATGCAGATTCACTACGTCTGCCCAAGCTACCCAGGCGTGGCTCTCAAGTCGATGAATAGACACCGGTAAACGATAATTCCCGGCGGGATCGCCAGCCAGCACCGCCTTAAGCTTGAGCAATGGCTGCATGATAAGCTGACGCAGAAACAACCTGCTCACACTGCCATAGAATGGTGCTATATTCGGATCGTCAGGTTGCCTACCCGGCTCGAGATATAACAGCCTAACGTCGACACCAGCACCACGCAGCGCATAATAAAGCCTAAGGCATGCTTTACCCGCTCCCCCACCAAGAGAGTTTGCTACCAGCAACACTTTCACTGGGCAGCTCCGCTAGTCGTTTCGTGAAACGCGCGAGCATACGCCATCTCGAGGGCTTGTATATCTACGACTAATTTTTTCTCGATGTGATTCACGACGCCCTCGTAGTTACTCACGAGACTCTCCCAACACTCCAGCAAGGCAACCACTGACATGTTTTCATCAGCGGCCACTTCGTAGTCTTCAAGGCCGTAGCGTCTTATTAAACTACCAACTTTCGCCCCCGGCCCCGTGTAGTCCACACCAATGAACGGCACTCCCATCGCCAGTAAAAAAATATGCCCGTGGAATCGCATTGGCATACCGAACTTGGCACAGACCGCCGCCTGCAGAATTTCTTCGAGTGTTTGTGGCGCGCTTATCGGGTATTCCGAGAGACAACTTGAAACGGGCAATGCGATTCTGCTGTTATACACCCGGTCGTCATTACCCAACCAGAAACTGTGCATGGCAACAAGCGAAATTGAGTTCACATCACGTCGCTCAACCAGCTTTGTCAGAAATCCGGAAAATACTTGTGACAGGCGGTCCTGTTCACCACTAGCCGCTGATGAATACTCTACCGTCTGGGCACGCAACATGGCAACTAAGCCCTTACGCTCTGGCGAACCCTGATGGCGTCGTTTCCAGCGATAGGCGTACCTTAACCCAGGATCTGCTGCGATAAGTTTCTCACCCGCATACCCAAGTTCTTCTGCCTGTTGAGCACTTTCGTCATCGCGAAAAAAGGCCGAATCGGAAGACTCGAGTATCTGACGCGCAAACGCTACATTATCAAGCTTACGCAAAGGGCCGACGCCGCAACCAAAAAGGAGGGTTCGCACACCACGCCTTTTTGCCCACCCGAATAGAATGCTGATGTACTGCAACTGGCTTGAATCCATTATCGGGCCGCCGCCAAACGCAACCAGATCTAATGCACCGAAACGCTCATACGGAAGGTTTTTGAGATCATGTACTGTAGCTTGAATACCGAGCTCGTCGTTGGATAACTGACTATAGCTTGGAACAATCGATGTAATATGAATATCACAACTACCATAGCGCTCAGTTAACTCATCGATCAGCTCCATTAAAATCGCCTTGTCGCCGGCAGTTTCAGTCCCGTACCATCCCGTTATCAGGACTCGCTTTACCACAGGAGTATCGCCATCGGCAGCCGCCGGCTTTATTACGATATTCGCCCTCAATCTTGCAACTTTGGCCCACCAGTCTACTTTCAACGCCGCCCTGAGCAGCGCGTCTTTGAATATCGGGATAAGTGCTGCCATGCCGAGATAGCTAACAATGTTCGGCACCGGGAACGGCTGACGGTTTGTGGCCACAAGCTCAGCTATCTTTTCAAAGTATCCGTGAGCAAAAACTGTTTTTCTCAGCGAGTATGCCTGATGGTACAGATTGTGCACCTGCAAACGCTCATTGATCCCGTCCGGACAAAACTCCAGAACGGGAACGACGCGGAACTCTTCGAGCAGACTGGCAGTCAGGGAATACAAATTTTCACGAGTAACCGGCACAAAGAATATTTCATTGTCGCCGGCGAGACCACGCCTCTCTCTCAGCAGTTCGGATTGCATTAAAGTGAATGTATAGATACCGACGTCGCTCTGCAGCTGCCCTCTCTCGCTCCCCGACATCGACAAATCACACACCGCCCGCCGGATCGCAGGCAATTTGCCTAGCAACCATAGAAATTTACACGACTGCAGAATAGATCGATTGAGTCTGGCTAACATCGCGAGTACCCATACCATGCCAGGGCCTTGGCATTCTTTCTGGCAAAACGTTCCAACTGCGCTTCGCTGAAAACATCGCTCGCTTCTCCAACTTTGCCTTTCCGAACAAATTCGGAGTTAGACTTTTTCTTGATTTGATTATTGTTAAAGTAGCCGTACTTCTTTTCTAACGCCTTCATTCTCTTGAAATCAGCCCGACCAACCGCCGTTTCGAGTTCTTCGCGAGATACTTTCAAGCCGATAAAATCTGCAACGCGCGCCAATGAACCTTCCGGATCAGCAACCATGTCTTCATACTTCACAAGCAAAGCGCCTTGATCAATTGCGCGACGCCATCCCATAACATGCCTGGACCATGATTTAACGCGTGAGTTACCACCGGCAAGGAACACCTCCTTATCCATATCCTGATCGGTTCTCACATTTAGGTAGTGGTAATAGGACGTCAGTGCATCGGCCGGATCTCGAACTACGTAGATAACTTTCTTGTTGCGATAATACCTTTGATAGTAGTCGTGCGACTTAACAACTTGGGCGGACCCTGCATAGAAACCCGAACGACGATCCTGAATTAGACCCACTTGATCTGCTACTTCGGAGTCAGGTATGAGCTCATATAAGTTATGAAATGCGATCTCTTCTATTTGCGGATTCAGCAAGTTTGCCATCATAACTCGCAACCAGGTATTACCAGACTTGGGAAAAGACACAAGGAATAACTCTGACTCCGCCGCTCCGTAGTTCAAGCTGTCCAACAGTTGATTGCGTCGACTATTCTGACGCAAAACCTTTAATGCTTCGATCATGGCTTCCTCAATGTCTAATGTTTAGCATTCGATCGACGATATGAGACCGCGATCCCAGAATTTTCTGCGACACTATAGATAGCTCACTGGCAATATCCGTGAAGACCGACCTAATAAGCGCCATGTATACAATAAAACCGATCACGATCATCAAGAACAACTTTTCAACACTGTATCCCGGCATGAAGTTGTCAAGTGCAATTCCGCTCGCTGAAAGTACCCCACCCATTAGCAAAGCGGCGTACAAGGAAGACCGCAACGGCAGCATCAATTGCGAAATGGAAACACGCAGCAGATCTGCCACTAACTTGAACGTTACGTACCCGACAACCGTTCGCACAACCGTCACACCGACCGCCACACCCACGATTCCATAGAAACTACCCATCCATACGGCAATAAAATACACCGGCACAGTGGCGAGGCCGAGCTTGAAGATCAGATCCGGCCTGCCGAGCGCCTTCAACGCCGGACCAAGTGGCGAGCCAACCGAGTATCTGATTGCATATAGTATAAGCACTCGCAACGGCAATACTGCCTCGTCCCATTTTTCCCCGTACACTACATTAATGAAGTCATCTGCCAGAACAAATAGTGCGATTAGCGCGGGAAATGTGATGGCTGAAATCAGCTTTAGAATACGCAGCAATATAACTATTAGCTGGTCGCGGTTGCTGCTCGCGGCAGACAGCAGCGGCAGAAATAGGGCATTTGCCACATTGACTATATTCCGGCTCACGAGATTACTCGTGCGCCATGCCATATTATAAATGCCGAGCTGCGCCGACCCGATAAGTTTACCCACAACTATGGTATCGCCTTCACTGATAAGAAAGGTTGTGAAGGTGCTTCCCATCACGTGCGACGAGAAAGCCCATATACGAGGCCAGAATTGCAAACCAGGATTCCAACCCGGGCGCCATCCGGAAACAACATACGCCACCAAAGTTTGCAGGGGAGCCATCAATAAAGAGGGTACAATCAAACTCCACACACCGTAGCCCGACGTGGCCATGTAAATACTAAGCAAAGCGGCGGCGGCCTGCAGGATGGTATCGCGGATGGCGATGCTGCGAAATCGCAGCTGTTTATGTAAAACTGCATCGGAAATATGAGTGCAAGCATCGAAGGGCAAGCGCAGAAGAAGCGCCATGATAAGTAAAGGCAGCTCTGGCTCGCCGAAAAACTCTCCCATTTGAGGCGCAAGCAAAAACCCACACCCCAAAGCCACTAACGAGATAGTGAGATTAAGCCAGAACGCAGCCTTGCTTCGCTCCCCGTGACCCTCGGCACTGTCATAGATTATGTATTGGTTGACACCCTGCGATGCAATCGTGCTTATAAAGCTGATAGCAACGCTGGCTAACGCGACAATTCCGAAGTCCGCGACATCCAGTTCGCGGGCCAGGACAACAATAGCAGCAAAATTAAGTAACTGAACCGCAACTGTGCGCCCGTAAACCCACACACTTCCCTTTGCGGCTTTAGTCGACGCACTTAAACCCATATCTGATTAGTCCGCTAAAGCGTTACGTCAGAATCAGGCGTATAGGTCGGCGATTTCATAGCCGCTTCCACTCGCCTGGCAAGTTGTCCGCGCACGTACCCTTCGGAGTAGAGGGCCTTCAGCATCTCTCGGGCTCTCTCTTTCTCCCCCACATAGGCGAAGAATGCCGCATGTTGGATTCTACAGCTCACCAGCGCCGAATAATTTTTACGGATACGTTCCCTCTGAATTACCCGATCAAAAATTTTGTCTAGCTCGGAGCGATCAATCTCTTGCGGGGAATCAGGGAACCGCTCTTCGATTCGCTCAGCAGTAAGCGGGGATATCAGCTTGTAAATATATGTCGAGTCTACCGAACCTACTAGCTGCAACGACTCTGGAAAGCATTCCGCGAACACCGGTATCCAGAAACAGGTATACCGGCCATAATCTTGGAAAAGAAAGTAAGTTCCTGCCCTACAATAATCTACAACTCCACTACAAAAATTCTTCGTTGAATACCAACTTTTGCACCCATCAACAAATACGGCACCGAACGGTGAATATTCTTTCAAGAAACTATAGTCTATTGAATCTACCGGCTTGTCAGGTATCGCCATCGTATGCGCGACAATTTTGTCAAAATACGGCTTACCGGAATGAATCGAATCGAATATTGATTTAAAGGGTGCGTTAGGAGCCGTTTTCAAAGAACCGGGCACAGCCACCCCCATACTCTCTATTGCTGCCAAGCTGTAGTAACTGTCAAACCTGTCTATCGTTAAAACCTTTCGATTGCCATTAAGTGAAGATGCAACTCCTTTGGCTAACGCTTTTGTCGTCCCTCCTAGGAATGGACCAAGCTCAAGAATATTCGAATCAACCACCCATTCTTTTGCCAAGAAGTACAGAAGCATGCGCTCTTTGAGTGACGTTTCACTCGGAATTACGCTCAAAGAGTTAGCAAGTTCCTCGCTGTCCTCCAGGAACTGAATATGGAGAGAGTCACCGTCGACCTCAGAATTTCCACGCCGCCCTCTAAATCGTCCTACTAACCGCGCTACATTCATCGACCAGGCTCCGCCTTGAGATATTCTTGGAATGTCCCCGCTACTCGATCAATACCAAACAATGAGGTTGCCTCGAGTGCATTCCTCTGCATTTCTAAAGTTTCAGCCGGATTATTCTGAAGGCGCTCGATACCTTCCAACAGTTGCTCCTGATCCCTCGAAGAAACCACAACACCACAATTACGCTCCCGAAAGAATCTCGCCAAAAAATAGTGCTCTGGACAGTGAACCAGTATCGGGCTGCCTGTCGCGAGATATTCAACGGTCTTGGTAGGAAAGATGGTACTCAATTCGGCTTCGTGAACGTCTGACTCGTCTGGCCAGTTGATCGCCAATACCAGTATGCCGTGATGGCGAACAGCCTGGATATACTCATCGCGACTTGGATAGAAATTACGAACAACATTGCTGGCACTTTCAATCCGCAAGCTGCTAAGGCTTGTCACTTCGAGATTTGTATCCAGCTTCTCCAATGCTTGCTGAACCCGGGAAAAACTCTGGTCATTAATCGCATAGACCTCTCCCCCCCAGAACGCCGTCTTTGTTCTCGTGACCTCTGGCTGACTCTCGATGGCTTCCGGATAAGAGTGCTCCAATGGGTAGGATACTAATTGATACTTGTCTTTATAGTAGTCCGTCATGCCTTCGCTCATGGTCATGACTTTGGTTGCCAGACTAAAAACACGCTGCTGCAGGGTCGCGGCGTCATCAGCCATCGCTGTGTGCGATAACCCTTCCAGAACGGTGTCATGCAGATAGGGGAAATAGCGGGCACCCAAACGCTCTGCTACATCGGTCGCAATTCGCAAACTCGCAAAGGTTGGATAGAGTCCTACGACAATGCCCGCCCCTTTGGCCTTGGCCAGCCGGATTGCCCGCCAGGTGGCGTATCGTTGCTTCAGCCGGGCGAACACGGCGCCCAACAACTGAACAGGGTGGAAATTAGGAATCAGGCGATAGCACTCTTCGCGCGGTTCATATTCTTCTGGCGCCTGCCGTAAGTTGAAGCGGCCAAGGTAGGCGATGGTATAAGACCGGGTGTCAAAGGCGGACAGCAAATTCCTCATGACTACTGTCACTCCGCCCACCGGCGTATAGGGGTTCACCTGAGTAATAATAAGCACGTGTTCGCCTGGCACCAGTGCAGGCCTTGCACTCGCCTGCTGCTTGCCTTCTGCCGACATCATGTTGCGGCCTTCGCCTGACTCTCAACTTCCTGCGCTATCCACTCATACGTTCGAGCAACGCCTTCACGTAGCGGCAAACTTGGCTCCCAACCCATTTTCTCGCGAAAAAGCTGATTGGACGAATTGCGGCCGCGCACACCCATCGGACAAGGGAAGCCGTATTTCTGCTCAAACTCGGCACCACCCAAGTTGGCGATAGCGATATCTTTCCCGGAAATGTCTATTGCCATTTGCGCCAATTGATTGATCGATACCATCTCTTCTGAGCCAATATTTACCGGCCCCGGAAAGCCGTCCTGCCTCATGAAACGAAGTACAGCTTCAACGCATTCATCAATGTAGAGGAACGATCTTGTTTGCAAGCCATCGCCCCAGACTTCAATAGAATCGTCAGACTCGGCGACTTTTCGGCACATTGCGGCGGGCGCCTTCTCTTTCCCGCCCGCCCAGGTTCCCATAGGACCAAAGATATTGTGAAACCTGCCAATCCGGACATCGAGTCCGTAATTGCGACTGAACGCCAGAAACAATCGTTCGCTGAACAGCTTTTCCCAGCCATATTCTGAATCGGGGTTGGCCGGATATGCGCTCGACTCTTCGCAATTGGGATTGTCCGGGTCCAGCTGGTTGTGCTCAGGGTACATGCAGGCGGAAGAACTATAGAAAATCCGACCAACTCTGTTCTTTGCCGCTTCGTGAACCGCATTCAAGTTGATGAGCGCAGAGTTATGCATAACATTAGCGTCATTTTCGCCGGTAAAAATGTATCCGGCACCACCCATATCTGCCGCGAGCTGATAGACCTCGGTAAAGGGAGTGTCAGGGCTGTGCGACGGCGGCGTGAAAACCTGCCCCACCAAGACGGGATCCCTCAAATCACCACACACGTAGTCGTCACAAATTTCGGGATGTTCCCAAAATTCGTGGTTGCCTTTGATGTCAACCACTCGCACCCAGAAGCCTTCCTGCTTCAAGCGCCTGGCCAAGTGCCCACCAATGAAACCACCCCCACCCAAAACGAGCGCAAGACTCATAACTTCCCCCATCAATCCAATTATTTAATAGTAAACGCTATCCGCAGCATTGCATTGCGCGCGAAAAACCCTCTACAACTTTACATATATCACGATCATCCAGATATGGATGCATAGGCAAGCTCATAATCTGATCGGCAACCGCCGCACTAACCGGAAGCTCAACGCTGGTGTCGATCACCGCTGGTTGCGCATTCAGTGGCAATGGATAGTGTACCGCGGTTGGCACGCCAAATTCTGACATGGCTTTACACACCTCATCTCGCTGTCTAACCAGAACGGTATATTGCGCCCAGGCACTGCAATTTCCGGCTTCGATCGTCGGCAGCACCAAGCCCTCGAGGTCCGCTAACGAGGCGCTATATTGACTGGCTATCTGGTTACGCGCTGCCAGCTCTTCATCCAACACGGCCAGCTTTGGCAAGAGAATCGCTGCTTGCAAAGTATCAAGACGACTGTTGATCCCAACGCGCACATGATGATAACGGCGATCCTGACCGTGACGGGCAATCTGCCTCAATATAGTCGATAGTTCCGCGTCATTTGTGAAAATGGCGCCGCCATCACCATAACAACCCAAAGGCTTGCTCGGGAAAAAGCTGGTGCACGCGATAGTGCTCAAATTGCAGGAGCGCCCTTCCCCATAACTAGCCCCGAAGCTTTGGGCAGCATCCTCTATCACCGGGAGGCCGAACTCCTCGGCTACCTTATTGATCTGACTAAAATCGGCGCACTGGCCAAACAAACTGACAGCAATAATTGCTTTGGTGCGCGGTGTAATCGCAGCTTTTATCAAGTGTGGATCAATGTTGTATGTCGCAGCGTCGATATCAACATAGACGGGTTTTGCGCCCAGCACTGCGGCCGCCTCCGCGGTCGCAATGTAACTAAAGCCCGGCACAATAACTTCTGTCCCGGGACCAACGCCCACCGCCATCAACGCAATTTGAAGCGCATCAGTACCGTTCGCCACACCTATACAATATTTAGCGCCTGAATAAAGACCAAGCTTTTCTTCCAACTCTCCAACTTCAGGGCCGAGTATGTACTGACCATGATCCAGGACCCTGGCGATACCGCTGTCGATTTCTGGTTTGAGATTTTGATATTGGCGCCCGAGATCAACGAATTTCACTTGCTCTGGGCTCCAATGTTCTGCACCCGACCGTCACTCAGCCTATAGCGCTCTCCAGTGTGGGCACACACAGTCTCTGCACTCCCCTTAATCGGAAGCTCCAGGCGCTCGCCAAACTTGCTCATCCAGCCAATTTGTTTTGCCGGCACCCCAACAACCAGCGCGTACGCTTCAACGTCTTCATTTACAACTGCGCCGGCACCCACAAAAGCGTATTCCCCTATGGTAACCCCGCATACGATAGTGCAATTCGCGCCAAGCGTTGCCCCTCGCTTCACAAGCGTGTCACGGTATTCTTCCTTCCTATTCACATAGGAACGCGGGTTGTAGACATTCGTAAAAACCATGCTGGGGCCGCAAAACACACCATCTTCCAAACTGACGTTGTCGTAAATAGATACGTTATTCTGTATTTTGCAGTCACTGCCGATCACGACTCTGTTGCCGACAAATACGTTCTGCCCCAATGAGCAGCGTTCGCCAATTTTGGCTCCAGAGCAAACATGGACAAAATGCCATACCCTAGTGTCAGCCCCTATCTCGGCCCCGGAATCTACAACCGCACTGGAATGTACTTGTAGTGACATAGGCTTCTCCATATAAAGTGATCCGAGCTAGGCGGTCACTTTCTTCAAGAATGGATGGTACTCCCCCTGCGGCCCCAGCACCGGCGCATTTCGAATGTTTGCGACGGTTTCGATCGCAACGCGGCTCTCTGATAGCTCAAAGCCTCTTCCTGCCAGCACTTCGCCGTAACTCAGTGTATGTAAATCGGTAAAGCCGTCAGAAAACTCAACTTCCTCACCGCCAACCGTTATTGATCTATAAGTTCTCCGGCCCGCCGCACTCACATCATCCGGCAAATTATTCTGGTCAATAGATAAAAACCACCGAACATTGGCGCGCTCATATTCCAAGAAACCGGCTGCGGTTGTTTCGGAACGATGGTGCACTATACTTTCCTTAAGCGCTCCAAAAACGAAATGCAGCATATCGAAAAAGTGCACCCCGATATTAGTCGCGATTCCACCAGACTTCTTCTCATCACCCTTCCACGACTGGAGATACCACTGTCCCCGAGAGGTAATATAAGTGAGATCTACGTCATGTTTTTTTCCGGGAGGGGTCTCCGCAACTTGGGCACGGAGCTGTTTGATTGCCGGGTGCAAGCGAAGCTGCAAGATCGTGTAAACCTTCTGCCCCGTATCCTTCTCAACTTCTTCCAGGCCTGTAATATTCCATGGATTCAGCACCAGGGGCTTTTCACATATAGCATCGGCCCCGGAACGCAATGCAAACCTGACGTGGGAGTCGTGAAGGTAGTTCGGCGAACAGATGGAGAAGTAATCCACTTGAGAACGGTGATTTTTTCTCCGCAGCTTATCGACATGCCGATCAAAGCGCTCAAATTCGGTAAAGAAATTCGCCTCAGGAAAGTATGAGTCGATAATGCCAACGGAATCACTCGGGTCCAGTGCCGCAACCAGCTTGCCTTCCACCGCCTTGATCGCCTGCATATGGCGTGGTGCGATGTAACCCGCCGCCCCCAGTAGTGCAAAGTTTTTAGTCATCGTCCATCACTTCTTATTTAGCCGAGTTCAAAGGCGCAAGTCGGTCGTGCTCGAGGGAAATACATACTTTAAATCGTACAAAACATGCTGCTTGCGCCCCAACGCTCTAACAGCATCCACCCCCATTTCCCTAAACTGGGAGTGTGCAACCGCAAGGATAATTCCATCGAATGAATCTGGCTCAAGCGTCTCCAAGACGTCAACGCCGTAAACGGATTTAGCCTCTGACGGCGAAACCCATGGGTCGTAAATACTGACGTTTACGCCGTACTCTTTCAGCTCCTCAACGACGTCTACAACTCGAGTATTGCGTAGATCGGGGCAATTTTCCTTGAAGGTCAGGCCCATCACCAAAACACTCGCATCACAGACCTGAACCCTGCTACGCACCATGGCTTTCACAAGCTGCCCCGCGATGAATCGCCCCATGTCGTCGTTAATACGACGGCCTGACAAAATGACCTCGGGGTTGTAGCCAACCGCCTGCGCCTTGTGTGTAAGGTAGTACGGATCAACGCCTATACAATGCCCGCCCACCAGACCCGGACGGAATGGTTGAAAGTTCCATTTCGTTCCCGCCGCAAGGAGCACTTCTTCGGTATCTATTCCAATGCGAGCAAAGATTTTGGCCAACTCATTTATCAACGCGATATTCAGATCGCGTTGCGTGTTTTCTATCACCTTGGCCGCTTCCGCCACCTTGATGCTCGATGCCTTATGCGTCCCCGCTGTAATAATGGAACCATATAGGCTGTCGACAAAGTCAGCCACCTCCGGCGTCGAGCCGGAGGTGACTTTCGTGATGCTCACGAGCGTCCTTCCCTTGTCGCCCGGATTAATCCGCTCGGGGCTATAACCAACATAGAAATCATTGTTGAAGCTCAAACCCGAAGCCCGCTCAAGCACCGGCACACACTCTTCTTCTGTTGCACCCGGGTACACGGTGGATTCATATATCACAATGTCATTGGCCTTCAACACCTTACCAATTGTTTCCGATGCCGCCAGCAAGGGAGCAAAATCCGGCCGGCGATGCTCATCAATCGGGCTGGGCACGGTGACAATATAAACGTTACATTTCTTAAGGTCTTGAACCTCGGGTGTAAAGAGCACTCCTGTCGAGCCCGCAAACTGGGCCGGGGCGACCTCGCGCGTTCGGTCCCACCCGTCGTTTAACTCCGCTATTCTTTGCTCATTGATGTCAAATGCAGCCACCGGATAATGCTTCCCGAATTCTATCGCCAAAGGCAACCCGACATATCCGAGACCGATAACCGCAATATGCGCATTTTCTAAAGCGAACATAGGCACACTTCCTTAGTGAACATTCAACTTCATGAAGTTACGACGAAACAACTTCCTGTCGTACGATCAGACGCCGTAATAATTTCGAAACCATTTAACAAATTCGGCAACGCCATGCTCCACAGAAGTGGACGGATGATAACCGAGCGTACTCACCAAGCGGCTTACATCTGCATAGGTATCCGGGACATCTCCAGGCTGAAGAGGCAGAAAATTCTTTTGCGCCGTTTTGCCGGTGACTTTTTCTATCGCCTCAACGTAATCCAGCAATTTTACTGGATTATTATTGCCTATATTAAAAATTCGATACGGCGCGCTGCTGCTACCGGGGTCCGGTGCGTCACTGGACCAATCCATATTGGGCGCTGCAATATCATCTGATGCACGCATAACTCCCTCAACGATATCGTCAACGTAAGTAAAGTCCCGCGTATGATTGCCGTGATTGAATAGCTGTATAGGCTCGCCTGAAAGGATATTCTTCGCAAAAAGAAAAAGCGCCATATCCGGACGGCCCCACGGGCCATAGACCGTAAAAAACCTCAACCCTGTCGTCGGAAGCTGATACAAATGGCTATAGGTGTGCGCCATAAGCTCATTCGCCCGCTTTGTCGCAGCATAGAATTGTATCGGGTGATCCACCCCGGAACCTTCACTGAAGGGCATCGATGTATTTGCGCCATACACGCTGCTGGTGCTCGCGTATACCAAATGGGGGACGTTGGCGTGCCTGCAAGCCTCCAAAACATTAGTGAAGGCGATCACATTGCTCTCAACATATGCGTGCGGATTTTCAAGCGAATAGCGCACACCAGCTTGCGCAGCGAGGTGAACGACTCTGTCGAATTGATGTTCCCCGAAGCAGGATTCGACAGCAGTTCTATCAGCAAGATTCGCGCGTATAAACTGGTAATCGGCGCCCGCACTCGTAGCGCACTCCTGAATCTGATCAAGTCGGGCTTGCTTTAAACCGGGGTCATAATAATCATTAACACTATCAAAGCCGACTACACTATCACCTCTTCGCAAGTACGCCCTTGCCAAGTGAAACCCGATGAATCCGGCGCAGCCGGTAATAAGTACTTTCATAAAATTTGCCCGCAATTAGAACCGAAAGAAACCAACGGCTATTTATACTCATACTGATAATAGGTATTTCCGTAGTAACTACTTGCCGTTCTAACCACTCCGTTCAGCACCACGCCCTTCACATCGACTCCGCCCTGCGTAAGACGGGCAAGGCTTTGCTTAACCTCGCCCAAGGTATTGAGGCCGTGACGCACAACCATCAAAGTGGTCTTCACGGTACCGCAAACTACCAGGGCATCGGCCACCGCTAAAACCGGCGGAGTATCTATAAGCACTTCGTCATACTCTTCCCGAAGCCGGTCTATCAATTTTGAAAACTCCGGACCCATCAATAGCTCCGAAGGATTTGGCGGCACCTCACCACGCGCAATAAGATCGAAGCCAGATACATGCTGAACTGCCCCGTTAAGATCAACTTGTCCTGATAAAATACCTGACAACCCTACACTCGCGGAAACGCCTCCATACTTATGGAGCGTACCCTTGCGCATATCTGCATCCACCACGACAACCTTCCTGCCCATCTGTGCCAGCAAGGCTCCCAAATTCGCGGTAACAAACGATTTACCAACTCCGGGGCTGGGCCCCGTGAGCGCAATCACTCGCTTTTCCGAGCCAATAAAGGCGAAATGAAGGCTGGTTCGCAAACTCCGTAAGGCTTCGATGCTTAGATCGCCCGGAGCCTCTGTTGCAAGCAACACTGTCTTTTCCGAAACATTCTTGACACCAAATGCCCCCTTGGCAGACTGCTCCGAACTAAACGGAATAGAAGCCAGCACCGGCATCCCAAGCGCCTCGATCTGCTCGGGAGATTCAACACCTCTCTTCAGGAATAGACGCAGCAGCACAAAAGCTACGCCAGCCGCAAAACCCAAAACGAGACCGAGCATCCGCACAGCGCGCCTATTAGGCGAGATGGGGAGAGACGCATCGACGGCTGCTTCATCGATGATTCTCACGTTACCCACTGTTCCGGCCTTAACAACATCAAGCTCCTGCGTGCGAGCTAGCAACTGGGTATAGAGCTTGGTTTTTACTTCTACACTCCTAACCAACTGGAGCAGGCGTTGCTGTACGTCGGGCAAGGTAGAAATTTGCTTTTCTAGTGCGGATCTATTTTCTTTGAGCTTTTCCAGCTGTGCCATATGGGCGATATATGAGGGGTGCTCGGGCGTGAATCTCTGGGCCAAATCTTCTTTTCTCAGATTCAGCTCTGAAATATTGTTCTCTATTTTCACCAGCTGTTCGAGAAAGCTTTTTGTTTCGATTCCGATATCGACCGAGTTTGATTGAGACCGAAATTTGCTTAGCTCATCCTCAGCCGTCTCCAGATCGACTTTTATCTGCGGCAATTGCTCTCTTAGAAAGTTAAGACTATTTTGTGCTTCAGCAGACAGGCGCATAACATTCTGCCTTACATATTCTTCACTAACAGCCTGCAAAATCGACCTGGCAAGAAATGGATTGGGGCTTGCCAGAGTAGCCTTTAGAACCCCGGACATTCGCCCCTGTTCCTCTACAATAATCTGCCTTTGCAATCCGCGAATGGTGCGCAATCCATTCAGCTTTACAATCACAAACTCCACACCAGGCCTGGCTTCAAGCTCTTTAACAAGCAACGAAACCCCACCGCCGCTAGCCGTTTCTCCCACGCGCCCCTGCAGGATTTCCCTGTCGCCAGCAAAAATTGAATACTGACCCTCGCCCAGATGACGCAAAGTTAATCGCCTATCCAGCAAACTGTCGGGAACAGTCAAGCTAAATATGTTGATTCGCTCTCCGCCCCAGGCATAAGAGTCGAAACCAAGAAACGGTTCGGCAAACTTGCGCCCTTCTTCTGCCTCGGCACCGGAAAGATCACTGTCCAGCTTCTGCGGTCTAAACCCAGCGGCCATCCTGCCGCCAATCAATGGGAAGTATTTGGGGGCGGCATATACGTCGAGCTCGAGCTTCTCCACCGCCGTGCTAATAACATTCCGTGATTTAAAGATTTCGATTTCCGCGTCAGCCCCCCCAAAGGGATTGCGGCGACTAAAGATATCCTGCATTCCGCCGAGTGCGGCAAGACCATTACTCTGCTTCTCAATTTGAATCAGCACGTCGGCGCGATAAATCGGATTTGCGAGCTTTAAATAGATCGTTGCCAGCACGATACCAATCACCGTTGTAGCAATTATTATCCATCGGTTTTCCAGCAAGATGGCCAGCAAGTAACGCAGGTCCAATTCATCGTCATTAAAGCTGTCACCCTTTATGCCGCCTTCCGATTTCAATCCACTCGGATCACTCATCTCAACTCTCACAGGATTTATTGACGAGCAAGGAAGTCAGCCCAACGCACGACATCCTGCTCAATAATTTTATAGGTGTGCTCAAAAAACTCTTTTGAGCGACGATAGGGGTCGACTATAGGCCTATCATTTTCCCATTTACCCAGCTGGAAAACTCGCCCGCGAGCTAGTGGCGCCATTTCAAGCAGCGCCTTTTCGTGCCCCGACTCCATCACCAGCGCTATATCAAAACTTCTCAGCAGTTCAGGGGTCAACTGCCTTGCACGGTGACTGGATACGTCTATTCCAGCACTGCTCATTATTTCACCCGCAGATGGATCGATTGGGCGCCCCACAAGCGCACCAAGACCAGCAGACTCAATGGTGTATTCTGAATCCGCAAGCTCGCTACGCAGACGGTACTCCGCCATTGGACTTCTGCAGATGTTGCCCACACACACCATTAATATTCGATTAATCAAATCATTCCCCGCAATTCAGGCACTCTAACTCCAGCCTACAGGCGCCCTACTCCAAACCCTGCGCCTGGTCAGTAAAGATCAAACTGGGTAGCAATTGCGTAATAAGCCGATTCCAGCGCGCAACAGGTGCCGCAGTAATGTAAACAACATCGCGCGGCCTCAGGTGAAACTCATTCGCAAGCAAAAACCCCGAAGCCGAGCTTGCATCCAACTGATAGACCGTTGCCATATACCGTGCTTTCCCGTTCTCAAGAACGCGCTTTTCGGCATTGCGCAGCACAAAGATTCCCCGAGCGTTTGCCTGAGCCTCATCAATGCCACCCGCCTCAGCAATCGCTTGCGTTAATGTCACAGAGTCACGGCCTATAAGCACCGCCGACGGCTGTCTCACTTCACCCATAACGTAGATTTTCTGCGAGTCATTTCTCGGGATGTGTAATATATCGCCGCCACGCAACATGACATTGTTGCGCCAATCCCCATCCTCAAGAATTGCTCTCAAATCAATTTGCTTGCCAATACCGTCGCGGGTGAGCTGGATGTGACGCCAGTCCGCCAACACACCCAAACCGCCAACCTCGCTTATAGCCTCAATCAGCGTTAACGGCGTCGTCTTTATCGGCACGACCGCCGGCCGCACGACTTCGCCACTGACGTAAACCTTCTGGCTCTGAAACCCAACCACTTTCACATCGACCTGAGGCTGTTCGATCACACGACTCAGGCGAGTGACCAACACGTTCCGCACTTCCTGAGTAGTTTTGCCTAATGCCTCTACCATGCCTGCATAAGGGAAATAGAAGGTGCCGTCCGGGCCAACCTGGTTACCACCTTCTTCTGCACTACGAAAAGAGCCAGCAGGTATGGTCAACTCCGGGTGCTCATATACCGTAATATTGAGCGTGTCTCCCCTGCCTATCCGATACTGGTACGCTTGGAGTTCACTTTCCCGCTGCAGCTGTTGCATCGCAGAAAGAGGCTCTATTAAACGAGGTTGCGCCCCCATTTCGGAAATGAGCCCCGGCGTTATAGCGACGAAGTTAACGTCAATATCGGCAGTCTCGGAAGCCGCGTCTTTCTGAAACCACGTCATGGCCGGCATCGACAAATGCGATCCGGGGATTACGCTACACGCAGGAAGCAATCCGGCTATCAGCAAAGCGCATAGCCTATTCAAAGAACTTGCCGCCCTATATTTGCGCAGCCAACTCCTGCCCCCACGCACAACAACCCGACCCCGCATCAACACACCCCATGTTGCAATTCACACCAAAAACGCCCGCACCCAACGCTGAATATTGAACGCCTGCCAATGAAAGTATTACCAAATAAAATTAAACCCAACCTCGACAGTGTCGTCTCCGGTATCAATGCCGCGCACGACAAGTGCCGAGTCGTAGTGAACATAACCGACTGACATTTCGACAAAATTAAATTTTACTTTATAACCAATATCAGCATACCAACCTTTCGACGAGCCGATCGCGACACTATTTCCCGATGGAAAGACAATGCCGGCGCCGTCACTGTTCAGCTCTAGCCACTTTATTTTGACGCTTAACGACTCGTTACTGCCTATCTGCCACAGCCCCGCCAGAGTGCTCGTCCGTGAATCATTGTCAACACTTGCCCCAATGCTCTGACCGTAATACCGGTACCCGCTACGATATATACTGTGCTCATATGCCGTATTGTATTGTGGCTCACTCCGAGTAAGGCGCTGTGTGGCGGTGTCACTATACTCTGCAATCACGCGAAGATCGGAGTCAGGCAGGGACAAGACCAAATCGAGGCCTAAAGTAGCGGTAAGTCGAGAGGGCGTATAACCCGACTCATCTTCGCCGGCTATCTCCCCGTATATTCCAAACGGCACGGTGCCACCGAAAGAGAACCTCCAGTCTACTCCGCCTATCTGATTTCCTGGTTCGTTGTCGCGCGAAATGCCATCACTACCCGTATTGTCACGGCCCAGCACCAGATTTTTAAAACTGGAAAAGTCTTGTGGCCGCCCCTCCCCGCCCCATTGCGCGGTACGCGACAAGCCCAGCTCCAGCCAATCAGCCGGCTTGAAACTAAGCTTGGCACCAACGAGATAAGCATCTTCTATAACTCTGGGGTCATCGAGCCTGCCAACAAAGGCGGTCAATTGCCAAGGGCCAATCCAGCTTAGCCACTTACTTTCAAATGCCTCGGAACCATGACGCTGAATGGACAATGCCGCCGGGGGGCGAGCATTGTTACTCAGGGTAAGGGCAGTCTCCCAGCCAGGACCCCACCATCGATCCAGACTCCCTACGGCGAAGACCCAGTTGCCCCAAAGGCCTGCGAGGTAACTCCCGTCAGTTCGCCACTCGTCACCATCTGTCGGTTCATGCACCTTGCTGAGCCGAATACGGCCCGCCAAGCCTTCCCCGATGTGCTCTACCCCGATGTACGCCAGCCCGCTCTCTCTCATGGAGTTACCAAAACCGCGTATCGGGCTGTGCTGATCGGCGCTACTGAGCGCCCATTCTCCGTTGTTGACAGATTGGCGGAGGAACACTGAATAAACGTACTCTACCGCTCGCCGCTGATTTGCTTCGAGCACTCCTTCGCGAGCAGCCCGCACATCGTCAATCACCTGCAACCACATAAGCGGCCAGGTATTCACGGGAGCCCGAATCAAGCCAGCGTCAGCCAGCAACTGGATGTGGTGTCGCAATCTTATGTCATTCGGCTCCATCCACGGCGACGCAGATACAAGCGGTACAGACAGAAGATAAAGGCAACTAGCGAGGAACAGTGGTTGAAGGGCAACAGAACCGAATTTCACGAAAAAGAGGCCATTAAACGCATTTTCTTTAGTAATCGTTAAATATAACTGGTAGCGCGGGCACTTGGCTATAAGAAACTAACTGCGCAGGCCTTGGCTATCCGCACGTAACCAACCTACCAGGCGCTTGTCAGCCTATGTCACACTTCGGCTTCGGCACACCCTGCAGGCCTCTCCTCAATCACCCTCAGGGTTCAGTCCAGCGACACAAAGCTATTAGCGTCCTGCCTCTATCCGCGTACACCCCAAGCACCGCACAAAGGTATTGTTAGCTGGCTGCACCACCAGGGTATCTGCCGCCTCACCTGCATTTCCGCCTATCAGCGAAAAGGGCAAACTGACGACAAAGAACACGCTGCCCACCGCCGTGATGGCCAACATGACAGGCCGCACCAGCACCACATCGGTCACCATGGCCAGCGCCGTCGGCTCCTCTTTCACCACCTCGGCCACTGAAACCTGAGGCAGGACCAAAGCCAAAGACAGGCACACTGCGTTAAACCAATGCGCGAAACCTTTACGAGCACTCATGAGGCAACCTCCTGACAGTCTTTCATTACGACATCCGTTGGGTACTATGCCACCATGGCCTGCCGTTTCTATTTATTATCCGCATCATAACGCGAAGGTTTGCGGCTGTCTGCATGAAAAACCAGAAAATGACTTGCATATCACTGGATTAGAGCGGATTGTTGAGGAAAAATGCCGCCTGTCAGGCGGCGCTGGGCACGCACGATACTTGATACTATGATGACGACTTCACCCTTGGCGCGATGGCTCCCCAAGCCTCAAGCGGCTGATATTAAAACTGTTTTTCGACGCGTCGAGCAGCTCGGAAAATTACGCCTTGAGCGTGCCCGCTCGCTCCTGAGCCCGCGCCAGCAGCTGTTTCTCGATTTTCTGCCCCTGCTTTTTCACTGCAACCACCCCTCGCTACCCGGATTCAACTCCATCCACAGCCCCTGCGGGATTAGCCGCTACGCCCCTAACGACGAGCTTTTACAACGGGTGCGCAGACATCTCAGCAGCAGTTTCCAGCAGATCGGCAACATTAGCGAGGAAGCCATCGAAGCCCTGTTCCTGATGGGCTCGGTGGGCAGCATTGCTCACGCCCGCAGCTCGGATATTGATGTCTGGGTCTGCCATCACCCCGGCCTTAGCTCCGCCAAGCGCCAGCTCCTGCGCGAAAAGGCCGAGTCGATAAGTCGCTATGCCGACGTGGCGCTTGGCCTTGATGTGCACTTTTTCCTGATGTGCGCCGACGAATTTCGCGCCGGTGAACGCAAGGCCCTCAGTGGAGAAGATTGCGGCAGCACCCAGCACTTTCTGTTACTGGATGAGTTCTACCGCAGCGCAATAGCATTGGCGGGCAAACACCCGCTCTGGTGGTTTATCCCCCCCGACACACCGGACTACGAAGAAGCCAAACTGCAATTGCTGCGCCGGCACAAGCGCCTGCGCGAGACAACCCTCGACTTCGGCAATGTTCATCGCATCCCTCCGGGCGAATACGTGGGCGCCGGCATCTGGCAGCTGTTCAAAGCGATTAGCTCGCCACACAAGTCGCTGATCAAGCTTTTGCTTATAGAGATGTACGCGCGGCGCCACCCGGACAGCCTGCCCATATCCCAACAGATAAAGCGCACATTGCACCAGCCTGCTGGCGAGCCTGCGGCACAAGACCCCTACCTGTTAATTTATCAAAGGCTAGAAAGCTATCTGACTGAACGCGGCGAAAGCACTCGCCTTGAACTGCTGCGCCGCGCGCTTTATTTCAAAACCGAGGTAAAACTGAGCCTGCTTCCCGAGGCCGCCAACTGGCGGGAGCAAGCACTGCGCAATATGACTGGGCACTGGGGCTGGACCCACGACCATCTTCGCAATCTGGATATGCGGGATCTCTGGAAAGTACGCCGCGCGCGCGAAGAACACCGCTCTCTGGTTCGCGAGCTCACCGGCAGTTACCGATTCCTGCAGGAGTTTGCGCGCAGCAACGCCGCAGACCAGCTGATCAGCTCCCATGAAATGACCGTGCTGGGTCGCAAGCTCTTCTCGGCCTTTGAACGCCAACCCGACAAGGTAGAGTGGATCAACCATGAGATAGCCGGAGAGTTAGCCGAGAAACATTTGAGCTTCTGTTACTTGGGCAAAAGTGACCCCACCCAGAGTAGCTGGGCACTGATTGCCGGCACCGCCGGGCTAAACCACTGGCACCGCAAGACCCCGCTCCGCGATGGCAACAGCCTGCCAACCCTGCTCTGCTGGTGCCTGTGCAACGGCCTTGTCAACAACGACACACAGCTGCACCTCGTATCAGACCACCCCCACCACCACCGCGGCAAGCTGAAAAGTCTCACCCAAACGCTCAGGCAATACCTGCCCTCGGGTTCATACGCAAGTCAGGCGGGCGAGCACGCCCGGTTCGAGTCACCACAACAGACCGAAACCCTGATTTGCATCGTCGGCAACCCAACCCGGGACGCCCCCAGCATCCGTCACATTGACCTGATAACGATCAACAGCTGGGGAGAGGTCATGTGCAACGCACTGATAGGTGACCACGCTGTCGGCGACGCTATCAACCAGATACTCAAGAAACTGCCCCGCAGCGGCCAACTCCCGGAGATTGTGGTCAAAGCATTTTCCGGCGACGCCAGCGAACCCGCCGCCCTGCAATTTGAGCGGCTGGTGAATGAAACCATTGCATACTTTCGGCGGCCCGAAAGCAAAAGCGGTGATCGCTATATTTTTGACAGCGGCAACCACTACTACTTGCTGCAAAGCATGGCGAGCCGCATCGTCATGGTGCATGCCACCAACGCTGCGGAACTGCTGTCACTACTCGCCGCCCGGCAATCTCTTGCCGGCTCTATCGAAATCGCCAGCGCTTGCGCGTCACTCTTCGTACTGCGCTGCGTTGTGCGCCATCAGCAAAAGGGGAAGCTGCAAATCTTTTTTCACCAGCGCGAAGAAGCCGCCGATGTCTTTATACTCGATGGCAGCGGGGCCCTTCATTATCAAACCCTGCTATGCGATGACGGCAACATTATGCTGGGGCACCTTCGCAGTTTCGTAAACACCTTGAAACGCAATCACTTCCGCGAACTACCCGTTCAATGGCTACAGCTGGAACAGCAAGGATCAGAATGGGTTTCACAACCACTGAGCACCACAGCAGCAGCCGACACCCTTCGTATTGTTGTACGCATGCTGGCACATCGCTCGGCTGATGACAGTCACCGCTTTGACATCAGCATCAACCAGAAAACCTTACATTTCGCCCAGCACGGCAAGGATATTCTCAAACAGGCCGCCGATTATATTTGCGAGGAGCTCCCCCTTCACCGCACCCGTTTTTGCTATGTAAACCAGATTTACTATCGCGATAAGCAGGGGCAGCAACCGCACGTCACCACGCGCATTGGCGAGGCCATGCATCACAAGGCGCAGATTGAAGAAGCACTAAACTCGGCGATACTCGCCCATCTGGATTGATCGAGGTTTATTCGTATGCGAGGCATGTTCGCCTGCAAGGCAGGCTTCTACCCCGCCCCCAAAAGAGTGAGGGCCTTGTAGGAGCCTGCCCTGCAGGCGAATCTTGGGCTATGAGCAAGGGAGTTGTCTGAACTAGAACTCAGCCTCGGGAAGCTCGTAGTCGTAGTCCATAATCAGGGGCGCATGGTCACCGAACTGCTGGTTTTTGTAGATCGTTCCGTATTCGATGTAAGGTTTGAAGCGAGAAGATACAATCTGGTAGTCCACCCGCCAACCGTTACTCTCCTGATCTCCTTCCGGCCACCAGGTGAATTCGTCGGCATCACGATTGACGGTTCGAAAAGCATCGACATAGCCCAGCTCATGGAACAGTCGCTCCATCCACTGTTGCTCTTCACCGAGAAAGCCCGACAACCCCTGCACCGCATCCGGTTCTTGCACATCGATATTGCGGTGGACCATATTCCAGTTGCCGCAAATCACAAACTCCCGCCGCTTGTTGCGGATTTTGTTCAGATGGTTGTAGAAGAGATCGAAAAACTCGCCTTTCTTTGCCTGCGCCTTGCTGTCTTTGGGGTAGGCCGAGGGCGCCAGCAGGCAGCCCACACTCAACTCATCAAAGTCAGCTTGGATATAACGGCCTTCCATATCGAAATCGGCAAAACCCAAGCCGTACATGATCGCTTTGGGCAGTTTGCGGGTGTAAATGGCCACACCATTGTTGTCGGGCTCTGATGAGTCGACAAAGTAGGCGTTATAGCCCGGCGGGAAATAAACCGGGTCGCGCAGCTTGTATTCCTGCACACCAATATTCTGAACACAGATGATGTCGGCATCCTGTTCGTCAATCCATTTATAAAAGCCGCGCTCGGCGGCATCAACAATGCCGTTTGCACAGAAGCTGATAATTCGCATCGATAATCCAATAAGCTCGTGATTATAAAACTCGTTTCGCTGCGGGTTTTATTATTGAGTCCCGCAGTGCGACACCGTAGCCAAGCCTTTTTTATTGCCCGCCGTTGGCTGCTACAATGCCCTGTTCAGCACAGGCACGCACGCAACGGTGCCCCTGCCAACTAGAGTTACGCATTAGAGATTACTATGGAAACTTATCAACAACAATTTATTGAACAGGCAATTGAGGCAAAAGCCCTCAATTTTGGAGAATTTGTGCTGAAATCGGGCCGAACAAGCCCCTATTTCTTCAATGCCGGATTATTTTACCAGGGAGCCGCATTGGCGACATTAGCTCGCTGCTACGCCGCAGCGATTGACAGCAAAGCGCCTGAGTTCGACATTCTTTATGGCCCCGCCTACAAGGGCATTGTATTGGCCGCCACCACCAGCTGCGTGCTGGCTGACCAGTTCCAGCGCGACACGCCCTTCGCTTACAACCGCAAAGAGGCCAAAACCCACGGTGAAGGTGGCGCCCTCGTCGGCGCCCCGCTGCGGGGCCGCGTTTTGATCATCGACGACGTTATCACCGCCGGCACGGCCATCCGCGAGTCCGTCAACATTATCCGTCAGGCTGGCGCAGAGGTTGCCGGCGTGGTTGTCGGTCTGGATCGGCAGGAACGCGGTACATCACAGCTGTCCGCCATTCAGGAGGTCGAGCAGGAATATGGCATTCCGGTGATTAGCATCATTCAACTTGGCGATATTGTGGAATATCTCCACACAAATCCTGTCCAAACTGCTAATCTTGGTGCCATCGAGGAATATCGCCACCAGTTTGGTGTATAGCAGCCCAATGTTTCTAGTCAGACTTTCAAAATCCCGCCTGCACCTGGCCAGCGCTCTGCTGCTGGGCTGCGCGCTATTGTCGGCAGGCGCCAATGCCGCTGACAAGCTGCTCTTTCGCTATCTCGACGATAACGGACAGCTGGTTTTGAATGACACCCTACCGCCCTCGGCTGCGGGCCGCGGCTATGAAATCATCCGCGCAGACGGCACGGTCGTGAAAACCGTCAGCCCGGCGATTGCCAGTGAGGCGGCTGCCGAGGCCGAACGACTCAGCAAGGAGGCGGAGCGTCGTCAGGCCTGGGACGAGTCGCTGCTGCTGCGTTACAGTGATGTAGCCGACATCCAGGATGCAAAGAAGCGTGCCCTTGGTGATATACAGGTTCGCATTTCAATTCTTCGCGGCAACCTGAACTACCTCAAAACCCAGGTGGAACGGGAAGAGTTTCGCGCCGCTGAGGCCGATCGTCAGGGCATGGAAGTCAGCGCCGAGCAAAAGGACGCCATCCGCACACTGAAGTGGCAAATTGGTGATGTTGAAGAGTTGATTGAGGTTCGCCGCCGGGAGAAAGCCGAAACGGCGGCGCGTTATGACCGCGACTTACAGCGTTTTGCCACCCTGCTCAATCAGATAGGAAGTCGTCGCTAAGCAGCCCGGCTTGTCAACTAACTGTTTCTGCTCTGACTGGTGCTTCCTGCGCCTGATGCACCGTGCGGAAAAATTGCGACGTCAGCTGCTGCCACTGCTCATCCCAATATTCTGTCGGCTTACGCTTGAACTCACTACGCACATACTGCCCTATCCGGCCCTCGGCAGCAGCCAGCAGCAAATTGGCTGCTGCCGACACGGTGATCTGGGGCCGCAGGCCCTCATTTAGCTCGGCTTCTCGTAGTATCTGCTTCAACTGTGTTTCTATCCGTTCATAAAACTGCTGAACCCGTGCGCGCAGACGCGCGGTTTCACCCGCCAGGGCGTCACCATTGAGTATGCGCGTTATACCCGGGTTGCGCTCGGTAAACACCAGCAGCAAATGCAGCAGCTTGTGGCAACGCGCAAGCGCCTCATGCTCATCGCTCATAATCAGTTTTACACGGCTAAAAATGGCGTCTTCAACAAACTCGATAAGACCTTCAAACATTTTGGCCTTACTCGGAAAATGTCGATACAGGGCTGCTTCTGATACGCCAACGGCTTCGGCCAGCTTTGCGGTGGTAATACGGTCGCCCGGATTGATCTCCAGCATGCGAGCCAGAGCTTCCAGTATTTCCTGTTTGCGCGATGAACGCTTAGTCATAGTCAAGTTGATCGTTATTATTGATTGGTGATCAGGGTGCCAACACCCCGATCCGTGAATATTTCCAACAATACCGCATGTGGCACCCTGCCGTCGATGATATGGGCGCTGGTTACACCCGCTTTTACCGCGTCAAGGGCACAGGCGATTTTGGGCAGCATACCACCGTAGATGGTGCCGTCGGCTATAAGGGCATCTACCTGCTCCGTACTCAGCCCCGTTAACACCTTGCCGTTCCCGTCCATCAGGCCCGCCACGTTGGTAAGCAGCATCAATTTTTCAGCACGCAGGTGTTCTGCCATTTTGCCGGCAACCAAATCGGCATTGATATTGTAGCTCTCGCCATTGGCATCAACGCCGATAGGCGCAATGACGGGGATAAAGTCGCTATCGAGCAACATATCCATTACGCCAGCGTTAATCGATTCAACCTCACCCACATGACCGATATCGATAATCTCCGGTGCAGCCATGTCCGGGCTACGCCGGCTTACCTTGAGTTTTCGCGCGCGAATCAGCTGCCCGTCTTTGCCCGTCAAACCGATGGCCTTGCCACCGTTGCGGTTCAGCAGGGACACGATTTCCTTGTTAACGCTGGCGCCAAGCACCATTTCCACCACATCCATCGTGGCGCTGTCGGTAACCCGCATGCCGTCAACAAAGCTGGATTCGATATTGAGCTTTTTGAGCAGATCTCCGATTTGCGGGCCACCACCGTGCACTACAACAGGGTTCATGCCAACCAGCTTCATCAGCACGATATCCCGCGCAAACTGCTCTTTGAGATCATCGCCGTCCATGGCGTTGCCACCAAATTTGACAACAATGGTCTTGCCGGTAAATTTCTGAATGTACGGCAAAGCCTCGGTTAGTACTCTGGCGATATCGGCCGCGTTGGTCACAGACATAATCTATTCCTGATAATTTAAAAACCCAGCGTCAGCGTGGGATCAACATTGCTGAGAGCACGGCGAAAATAGGCCTGAATTTTGGCGAGATTGTCCTCGCTATCCGCCTCAAAGCGCAAACTTAATGCCGGGCCTGTATTTGAGGCCCGCACCAGCCCCCAACCAAAGGGAAACTCGGCGCGAATACCGTCAAGCATATTCAACTGGGCGTTGGCGAAATAATCTCCCGCCTTGAGCTGCTCCATAATCACAAACTTTTGCCGGTCGTCAGTGTCCACGAGCAGCTCGGGGGTCGCTACGCTCTCAGGCAAAAGCTCAATCATTTGATGCAGTTTTTTGGGGCTCAGGCTAAGCAATTCCAGCATCCGTGCGCCAACATAAATGCCGTCATCAAAACCGTACCAGCGTTCACGCAAGAATATATGCCCGGTAAATTCCCCTCCCAACTGTGCCTGACTCTCTTCAACCTGCCGCTTTACATAAGAGTGGCCCGAGCGGCACATCACAGGTATGCCGCCGGCATCGCTAACCACATGCTGCAATTTGCCCGAGCACTTCACGTCGTAAACAATTGTTGCCCCCGGATTTCGCGCCACCACATCCTGGGCGAGAATCATCAAGGCCTGATCCGGATAAACCATGTCGCCTGTTGATGTTACAAATACCACCCGGTCGCCATCACCATCGAAGGCGATACCAATATCGGCGCGCTTGGCCCGAACCGCCGCCTGCAAGGCGTGCAGATTTCCCGGCCGGGTGGGATCGGGGTCGTGATTGGGAAAATCGCCGTCCAGCTCGCAGTAAAGGGGTTCAACTGAACAACCCAGAGCCTGGTACACCCGCGGCGCTATCGGTCCGGTAATGCCGTTGGCGGCATCCACCACTACCTTCAGGCGCCGAGCCACCACCACATCGGCACAAACCCGCTCGACGTAGGCATCGGCGATACTCTTGTTGTCGTAACGCCCGCGCTGACCGTCAGCAGCGACAAAGCGCTGCGCACTGATACGGTCCCGCAGCGAATGTATGCCTTCTTCGGTCAGGCTTTGGCCTTCCATAACCAATTTGACGCCGTTACAGTCGCGCCCGTTATGACTGCCGGTAATCATCAAGCCATTGCCAACACCAAGGTCGTGGGTTGCGAAATGCATCAATGGCGTCGGCACCGCACCCAGATCAGTAACGTCGATGCCGCTATTCAGCAAGCCCTCTACCAGCGCATCGCGAATACGGGGGCTGCTGTTACGCCCGTCACGGGCTACCAATACGCGGCTCTGTTTACGCTGCTTGAGTTCGGCACCAATGGCCAGACCAATATTGCGGCACAGGTCAGGGGTCAGTTGGGTATCCGCAATACCGCGAATATCGTAAGCGCGAAATACGTCAGTCTCGAAATCAGGAGCGACCTCTTCGAGTGAAACGCTTACCGGGGCCGGGGCATCGCTTTCAGGTTCGGCTAACACATCCAGAAAATCGTCGTCTTCGTCGTACGGCTCGGCAGCGTCATCGGCCTCTGCGCCGCTTGTCTGCGAAGCCGGATCATCCGTTTGTTCGCTATTAGGGGCTATAGAGCCTGCCGCAGCAGCACGGGAAAACGCCGATGCAATCAGGTCCTGTTCACGATCATCCGCGCTGGCACTGTCAGCGGCCGATCGTGCGGCGTTGCGACGCAGAGCCAGCCGGCGCAAACGCAGCCGGTGCAGGGCCAGCACAAACTGCAGAAAGACGGCAGCGAACGCAACGAGTGTCACCGCGTACAACCACAGGTTGCGATAAATCCAGCGGTCGTAGGCCCATTCGCCCATCGAGACCTGAACGGCCCACGTTGCATCACTCAGGGGGGCTTGCACCCTGACGCTGTTCTCGGCGCTAGCACTGACATCGCCACGCGCTGCAACCGTGTACCAATTGCCCAGAATATTGAACCTCAGCGCCAGACCGACCTCACCCCCGGAACCCGAGAGTCGCCCCAGTTCACGCTGGAATACTTGCTCAGGGTAACTGACCAGCAACACACCAACCCCCGCCACGGGCTGCGCTATGCTGATTTCCCAAACCTTGCCTTCGCGGTATGCATCCAGCACCGGGCCATCCTGAGACAAACTCCGCCGCAGCATATCGCGTTCGATATGGCGCAGCTCATCCAGCGCCCGGTTGTCCCGGTCTGCAATTCCCAGGGGCCCCAGCCGAATCAATGTTGCGTTAGCCGCAGGAGCAGCCGCCTCCTCTGCGCCCGATGCTGAAGCGGCCACCGCCTCGTCTTTCAGACGGTTGAGGAAGCGATCCATTCCCAGTGCGTAGCCTTCGGCCTTCAGGGCCAGAGCGGCCTCGGCCTCCTGATGATACATACGCATCGTGACCGCACTCAGTGCGAGCACCATCAGCCCGGCCAGTAGCGGCAACATAATGGGCAGGGACAGCAGCAAACGGTTCATGTCGCTGCGCCTGACCTGCAGCAGGCCACGCCAACCGCTCTCAGGCCGCTGATGGCGCTCCATAATGCCCGCGGTACTCAAGTCGTCGAACCGATGTCGCCTCTTCTTCATTGACGACGACACTCTTGTGTTAACTGCCAGCGGGCCATTAATGGCCCGGCGGCTAGAGAAAGCCTGGCGAAAATCACGCGCGCCCCCGATACATGGCTGCCAGTCGCTCGATCAATGCATCGGCCAACTGCTGCTTACCCATCAAGGGCAGAGGCTGCTGGTCATTCGCAGTGACAAGCACGACTTCGTTGTTGTCACTGTTAAACCCGATGCCTTGCACGGCAACATTATTAGCAATAATCACATCCAGCAATTTTCGTTCCAGCTTGCCGCGGGCGTGCTCCAATACCTGTTCGGTTTCTGCAGCAAAACCTACGGCAAAGGGCCGCTGCGCAAGCGCGGTGACCGCCGAAATGATATCGGGGTTCTTTACCAGCTGTAGTTGCATCGTATCGTCGTTTTTCTTGATCTTTTGCTCCGCAACCGCGACCGGGCGGTAATCGGCAACCGCCGCGCAGCCAATAAAAATATCGGAGCCTTGCGCCCGCGACATAACTGCCTCAAGCATATCTTGTGCGCTGGTAACGTCTACCCGATCAACCGACTCGGGGGTTGGCAGCGAAACCGGGCCGCTGACCAAAGTAACACTGGCGCCGGCGTTGGCCGCAGCCCGCGCCAGGGCATAGCCCATCTTGCCCGAACTGTGGTTGCTGATATAGCGCACCGGATCGATGGCCTCGCGGGTTGGCCCGGCGGTAATGAGCACGCTGACGCCGTCAAGCAAACGGCTTTGAAATTGCCCCTCGGCAGCATCGGCGAGTTGAACCGCCTCCAGCATGCGCCCCAACCCCACATCGCCACAGGCCTGGTCACCTGCTGCCGGGCCGAATACCTGGGCTCCGCCTTGTGCAAGCAGGGCCATATTGCGCTGGGTCGCTGCATCAGCCCACATCGCCTGATTCATGGCTGGTGCTATCGCTTTGCGCGACTGGCAGGCCAGCCACAGCGTTGATAACAAATTATCCGCGTGGCCGCCGGCAAGCTTGGCAATAAAATCTGCCGATGCGGGCGCAATCAGTAACAAATCGGCCCAGCGAGCCAACTCGATATGGCCCATTGCCGCCTCGGCCTCCGGGTCCAGCAAGGAGGTATGCACCGGATTTCCGGATAGCGCCTGCAGGGTCAGCGGCCTGATAAATTCCTGTGCGGCCTCCGTCATCACCACGTGAACGTGCGCACCGCGCTCTTTCAGGCGACGCACCAATTCAGCTGCTTTATAAGCAGCAATCCCACCGGTAATTCCGAGCACAATATGACGATTGTTTAAACGAGACATCTTGCAGTGCGACACCCAAAATAAAATAATAGCTAAGCAGCCGCCATTATTGCAGTTTTTAACCCGTTCCTCACTATTGGCGGCATCACCACGGAGGGTGATATGACAATCAGGGACTGGCCTGCCACCGAAAGACCTCGCGAACGCCTGCTGGCGCACGGCCCGCAATGCCTATCCGACGCCGAATTGCTCGCCATCTTCCTGCGCACGGGTGTGCGTGGCAAGTCGGCCGTTGATCTCGCTCGCGAACTACTTGGCCAATTTGGCACGCTGAGCAAGCTGCTGGCCGCCAGTCGGCAAACCTTCTGCCAGTCACCCGGCTTGGGCGACGCCAAGTACGCCCAGCTACAGGCTATTCTGGAAATGGCCCGCCGCCACCTTGGCGAAGACTTGCGCCGGGACACCGTGATGAGCAGCGCGCAGGCAACCCGCCAGTTTTTACTGGCCCAGCTCAGGCACGAACAACGCGAGGTCTTCGCCGTACTCTACCTGGACAACCAGCACCAGCTACTGGCTTACGAACCCCTGTTCTTCGGCACGATCGATGGCGCGGCCATTTATCCTCGAGAAGTGCTCAAACGCGCGCTGGAACTCAATGCCGCAGCGCTGATCATTGCCCACAACCACCCTTCGGGTGTGGCCGAACCCAGCCGGGCTGATATCGCAATTACCAGCCGCTTGCGCGAAGCCTTGGCTCTGGTGGATATCCGCCTGCTGGACCACTGTATTGTGGCGGGGCACCGGGTGACCTCGCTGGCCGAACGGGGCGAAATCTAAAGTTGAAATTCTTGCGATCGGCCGGGTGTTCTGGTATAAAGTCGCGCTCCGTTTGAGCCGCAGGTGTTTTGCCGGCCTCTATTCGGTCCAGAATTCCCGGCGAGCGCCCGAGCGACCGCCAATCGAGTTGACATCACCCTTTGTGAAAAGGGCTTGAGAAGCGAGCGAGAGTATCATGTCCAGAGTTTGTCAGGTTACAGGAAAGCGCCCGGTAACCGGTAACAACGTATCCCACGCCAAAAACCGCACCAAGCGTCGTTTTTTGCCGAACCTGCACCGACACCGTTTTTGGCTGGAAGACGAGAAACGCTTTGTAACCCTGCGCGTTTCCAGCAAAGGCATGCGCATCATTGACAAAAAGGGCATCAACGCAGTCATCACTGACATGCGCGCCCGCGGCGAAAAGGTATAAGGTAGAAAATTATGGCCAAGAAAGGTGTAACCGAGAAAATTCGTCTGGTGTCTTCCGCTGGCACAGGTCACTTCTACACGACCGTTAAAAACAAGCGCAACTCGCCAGACAAGTTTGAATTTAGCAAGTACGACCCCGTTGTACGCAAGCACGTAATGTACAAAGAAGCCAAGATCAAGTAACACGGCTGCTTTCGAGTACAAAAAAGCCCGGCATTGTCCGGGCTTTTTTGTGGGCTTTACCTGCGGGCACCGGCCGGAAACGCTGCGCTTATTCCCGGCCCTACCCCCGCAAAACTCAGCCGGCCTGCGTCAGCGCCCGTGCCTGGGCCTCAAACAACTCGGCGATGCCCGCCTCGGCAAGATCCAGCATCGCGTCCAGCGCCTGGCGGCCGAAGGGTGCCGCTTCTGCCGTCCCCTGAACCTCAATAAAACCGCCATCAGACCCCATGACTACATTCATATCGGTTTCGGCACTCGAATCCTCAGGATAATCGAGATCCAGCACCGCCTCCCCCTCGTAAACCCCGACCGAAACAGCCGCCACCTGCTGCGCAATCGGGTTTTCGGTAATACGCCCGCTTTCCAGCAGCGTTGCAATCGCATCGGCCAGAGCGACATAGGCGCCGGTAATGGACGCCGTACGCGTACCGCCATCAGCCTGAATCACATCGCAATCGATCTGAATGGTATTTTCGCCGAGCTTTTTCATATCAACCGCCGCGCGCAGCGAGCGCCCAATCAAACGCTGAATTTCCTGGGTACGACCACCCTGCTTGCCACGCGCAGCTTCGCGCCCCATGCGCGAACCCGTTGAACGCGGCAGCATGCCATACTCTGCGGTAACCCAGCCCTGCCCCTTGCCGCGCAAAAACGGCGGCACGGAATGATCCACTGACGCCGTACAAATGACTTTGGTATTGCCCATTTCAATCAGTACCGACCCCTCGGCGTGGCAAGTAAAATGGCGGGTAATCCGGACTTCACGCAACTGGTTGGTATTGCGGCCACTGGGTCGATCCATAAGAAAACTCCTGCTGTCTATAACACTCAATAAGCCCGCAAGTATAACAGGCAGGCGGCGGCAATATGCCGCATTCCCCCCGCTAATGCCCTGATCAATTTTAAAAGTCAGGTTACAATGTGCGGCCACGCCCCAGCAGGAGAACAATCTTGTCCGTTCGCAGCATGACCTCGTTTGCCCACCAGCGTCAGGAACACCCTTGGGGAACCTGCGCCTGGGAGATTCGCTCGGTCAACCAGCGCTACCTGGATTTAAGCTTCAAACTGCCTGAGCTGTGGCGAGGACTGGAACCGGCCTTGCGGGACGCGCTGCGCAAATCGCTGAGCAGAGGCAAGGTGGAAGTTACACTGCGTATCAACACGCAACATCAACACGACGCCAACCTGCAGATCAACCAGGAACTGCTGAGCCAACTGATAACGGCAACAGAATCTGTCCACGACAAGTTGCAGCACCCCGCAAGCATCAACCCGCTAGCGCTACTGCAATGGCCAGGTATTGTTGGCGAAACACAAATCGATACGGACAACATACAGCAGGCCCTGCTGAGCCTGTTTAAAAAGGCACTGGCAGAATTGCAAGGCGGTCGCGAACGCGAGGGCAGCGAACTTAAAGGCCTTATCGAGCAGCGCCTTGAACAAATAAAGGACATCACTGTGCAATTGCGCAGCACCATGCCATTACTTGTTCAGGCCCAACGCGACAAATTGCACCAACGGCTGGAGGCCCTGCAAGTTCAGTTAGACAAGGAGCGACTCGAAGCCGAGATTGCCCTGCTCGCCCAGAAGATCGATGTCGCCGAAGAGCTGGACCGCCTCGACACTCACGTTCAGGAAGTACAGCGCATTCTGAGCCAAGGAGGCGCCTGCGGCCGCAAACTGGATTTCCTGATGCAGGAACTCAATCGCGAAGCCAACACACTTTCGTCAAAAGCCGTGGTCGCCGACAGCACTCAGGCCGCCGTTGAGTTGAAAGTACTTATAGAACAGATGCGCGAGCAGATCCAGAATATAGAATAAGTCGCGATTGCTGCTATGATGGCAGCGTCCTCTCGCCAATAACAACACCTATAAGAACAGCCTCTGACAACAGGATACGAACGCGCACATGGCAACGCAGGGAATTCTATACACTATCTCGGCGCCTTCGGGCGCCGGCAAAACCAGCCTCGTTCACGCATTGCTCAACGAAATCGACAATATCCGCGTTTCTGTTTCCCATACTACCCGTAGCCAGCGCCCCGGCGAAACCAACGGCGTCGACTATCATTTTGTCGACCTGAACACCTTTAAAAGCATGCTGGGTGAAGCCGCTTTTCTCGAGCATGCCCAGGTTTTCGACAACTTCTACGGCACATCCCAAGCCTGGGTAAACGAACAGCTCGCAGCAGGCACGGATGTTATTCTGGAAATTGACTGGCAGGGAGCCGCCCAGGTTCGACGCCTGATGCCCGATACCCGCTCCATATTCATCCTGCCACCTTCGCAAGCCACGTTGCTGGAACGCCTGCAAGGACGCGGCCAGGATGACGAAGCCACCATCCGCCGCCGCATGACCGCCGCCGTCGATGAAATGTCCCACTTCCCTGAAGCCGAATACATCATCATTAATGACGACTTCGATACGGCTCTGGCAGATTTGGTCTCGGTCGTTCGCTGCCAGCGCCTCAGCCTCAGCTCACAACAGATTCGCCACACAGATTTATTAACCAGCCTACTGTCGTGCTCTGATCAATTTTGATACACTCCTCCGCCCGCCGGAATGCTTGCATTTGGCGGGTCAATTGCCTTTACTATCCATAAGGCTGATTTCCCAAGATTTTGCAGGATTTTACGCATGGCCCGAATTACTGTTGAAGACTGTCTTGAGCACGTTGATAACCGCTTTGATCTGGTAATGATTGCCAGCAAGCGCGCACGCGCAATTGCTACTGGCGGTAAAGACCCTCTCGTGAGTGAGGAAGGCGACAAGCCAACCGTATTGGCCCTGCGGGAAATAGCCGAACGTAAAATTACCCCCGCCGAGATTATGGCTGCCAGCGTAGAACGCGAAGAGCCTGAACTGGACCTCTCGGAGATGGATTCCACGATAGGCTAAGGCACAGTTGAGGGTTGGATGCTTCAGTATTCTATTTTCCATACCCAAAACGGTCAGCAACCGGAACGCTCTATTGCTGCGCTGGCAACCACGCTGGCAGACTACCTTTCTCCCGATCAGGTCAATCTTGTTCAGCGCGCCTATTATTACGCTGAACAAGCCCACGAGGGCCAACGCCGCCGCAGCGGCGAGCCCTACGTTACCCACCCGCTCGCCGTAGCAGCCATACTCGCCGACATGCACATGGACCATCAGAGCCTGATGGCCGCCATGCTGCACGATGTCATTGAAGATACCGCCATCAATAAAAAGACCCTCGGCGACCAGTTTGGCGGCACTGTGGCGGAGCTGGTGGATGGCGTTTCCAAACTGTCGCGCATCGAGTTCGAGTCGCGCGCCGAGCAGCAGGCCGAAAATTTCCAGAAAATGGCGCTGGCAATGGCGCGGGACATTCGTGTCATTCTGGTAAAACTTGCCGACCGGCTACACAACATGCGCACCCTGGGCGTACTGCAACCCGCCAAACGGCGGCGCATAGCCCGCGAGACCCTGGAAATCTATGCACCCATTGCCCAGCGCCTTGGCATGCACAACATCCGGCTGGAATTTGAAGACCTTGGCTTTAGTGCCATGTATCCCATGCGGGCAGAGCGCATCCGCGCGGCCGTCAAGAAGATGCGCGGCGACCGCCGCGAAATCGTCGAAAATATTCGCGAAGCCATCGAAAACTACCTGGATGAAGAAGGCATTAGTGCCCGAGTGCTCGGCCGGGAGAAGCATCTCTACAGCATTTATCAAAAGATGCGCAGCAAGCGGAAGTCATTCAGCGAAATAATGGACCTGTACGCCTTCCGCATTGTTGTTGACTCCGTCGACAACTGTTATCGCGTACTCGGCTGCGTTCACAGCCTCTACAAACCGGTGCCGGGCCAATTCAAAGACTATATCGCCATCCCGAAGGCAAACGGCTATCAATCCCTGCACACCGGCCTGTTCGGACTTCATGGTGTGCCCATTGAAATCCAGATTCGCACCGAAGAAATGGAAGAAATGGCCAACAACGGCATCGCCGCCCATTGGCTCTACAAAACCGACGGCGAAACCCCCGGCTCCAGCAGTCACGCGCGCGCCAGGCAATGGGTACAGGGCTTGCTGGAAATGCAGCAACGCGCCGGCAATTCACTGGAGTTTATCGAGAACGTCAAAATTGACCTGTTCCCGGATGAAATCTACGTATTCACACCGCGCGGCGAAATTCTGGAGCTCCCTGCGGGAGCCACCCCCGTCGACTTTGCCTACGCGGTTCACACCGACATTGGCAACAACTGCGTAGCATGCCGTATCAACCGGCGACTGGCGCCATTGTCGGAAGTACTCCAAAGCGGCCAGACGGTTGAAATCATTACTGCCCAAGGAGCACAACCCAACCCGGGCTGGTTGAATTATGTTGTCACAGCAAAGGCCCGCTCCACCATCCGACACTTCCTGAAGCATCAACGGCGCACCGAGGCCGTTGAACTGGGCCAACGCATGTTGGAAAAGGCCCTCGCCGGCCTTGGCAGCCAACTGAAAGATTTACCGCCCTCCCAGGTTGAACAGCTAGTGCTCCGCACCGGGCTCGATAAATTCGATACTGTTCTCGAAGAAATCGGGCTGGGTAACCGCGTTGCGTACTTGACGGCACGGCAGCTCCTGAATGCGCCGACTGCAGAACCCGAACAAACGCCCTTGATGCAGCATTCCATGGTGATCAATGGCACCGAAGGATTTTTGGTCAACTTTGCCAAGTGCTGCTACCCGATTCCGGGCGACCCGATAATTGGCCTGCTCAGCTCGGAGAAAGGCGTGGTGGTACACACCGACAATTGTCACAACAGCATCGACATGCGCAGCCGGCCCGAGAAGGTAGTGCCGCTGTCGTGGGCCGAAGAAATCAACCACGATTTTACGGTTGAAATCAAAGTGGAACTGACCAAGCAGCGCGGCATAATTGCTGTGTTAGCTACCAGAGTCAACGGCGCCGACGCAAGCATTGAGAAAATCAGTGTTGAAGACGACACATCGAAAATTACCTGCGTGCACCTACTGATTGGCGTACGCTCACGGGTTCATCTAGCCAATATCATGCGCCGCATTCGCCATATTCCGGCCGCCCTGCGTGTAACCCGCGTACGTCACTAACGCAGACTCTGTTACAGCACCGTCCATCTATCGCAACTGCCACCATGATTGACGCCCCAACTCCGCGCCACCACCGCGCTCGGCAGTAACACCCATTGTGCCGCGCGAACCAGATGTATACTTATATTCTTTCTCACCGGCCCCGACAATGCCGGGGCGAGTAATCATCTGATCAAACTTTTTGCCGCTGGGTGCATACAAGGTGCTGGCAATTTCAACCCAATCGACGCTATTGATAAGACCGTCATTATTGGCATCAAATACGCTGTAGTTCAGACGCCCGCCGGTCATGGCATCCAGCTCCATTAACCAGCCGGTACCACCAAAGTTACAGGGGTCTGCAGACGGAATCAGGGTCGGGAAGATCACCCGGTCATAGCGGAGAGTCGGTTGATAAATCACCCTTTCGCCACCGCCATAACGTTCGCCGGTCAGCTTCAGGTCGAGATACCAGCCCTTTTGGCTGCTGTAATCTACTGCATTGTTGGACACTACCCGCAATTCAGAACCTGCACTGTCATCCGTGCCCGCCAACGACAAGTCGCCCTGATTGCTGATGGTTTGCCCCTGCAAAACACTGCGGCCACTGACCGGTTCCCCATCGTCATGAATGCCGTAAAAACTTTGCAACTGCGGCGTGTCGCCAACCGTCGCATCGCCGTTTTCGAAATATTTCCCGGTGCCGAAGTACACCATAGAGCCGCCATCCGGGTGGCGACCCACCGTCATTTTGCCGGTAATTGCTTGTGCGGCTCCCGCCGGATCGGTAGCGGTATACAGCGGCGTCGGCTCAGAGGCATCGGTTGCGTAAGCAACCTGCCAATCTGTACTTGCGCTATTTGTTAAATCGAACTTCCACACATTGCCCGCAAGGTCGCCCGCATAAACAGTTTCGGTAATACGGTCATCGTCTGTATCTACCGGTACAACGTCGCTCAGGCCATTATTGGCGCCGTCGACACCGGTGTCGATTGCCGCCATCAACGAGCCATCTGACAAGCTGACCACAAACAGTTTTACTGTATCCGCGCTGTTATAACCGTTACCGAAAATGGCCACCCAATCACCACTTTCCAGACGAGCCACGACCGGGTCACTCATGGCAAGACCCAGCTTATGACTTGCGTCGCTTGTCGTGGAAAAGTCCCACAGAACATCATTGGCACTCAAGCTATCCGGATCAGATACATCAATGGCAAAAACCGAACCGCCGCCTGCCCCGGTCGCTCCCACCAACACCGAATGCCAGGCGTTCCCGAAATAGGCATCCATAACCCGGGGTGAGCCGTCGACAAAATACTTGTGATCATAATCGGGCGTTATCAAGTGGTGAAGATTGCTGTATACAGCAAACGGCACATAGGCAAATTGCTCAACGCCGTCACTGGCCCTGAAAGCGTGCAACATACCGTCGTTGGCGCCCACATAGAGCATGGCGGGCTCGCCAGCCTTTCTCGATAAATAGGCCGCATAGCTTGAGCCTTCCGCGCCGCTCAGCTTTCCGAAACCAAAATCCTGTCCGCCGTGGTAGAACGGGTTGGAATTTACAATGTCGCCGAGACGGTGGGAGCGAATACGAAACCCTTCATTTACGCCCTCCAGACTTTGATCACCGCGCAACCACGCAACACGCTGCGGACCAACCGTGCCCACCTCAGCCACATCCACTCCTTGCGTTACCAAGGCTTGCTGACTGGAGTGAAGCAAATCCCACTGAAAGCTGGTCGCTCCGCCGGTGGAACCATCACTCAAGGTTGTCCAGGTGAAAATATTTCGCAACGCAGCCTCGGGAATTTTACCGGCGTTTTGCGAGTTCCACGCAATCTCGCTCAGCGCCCCGTCACTTTCCACCTGATAAGCGAGTATCTGCCCGGACCAGTCCCGGCTATCGTAGCGCGCCTGAAAAACCAGCGTTTCCGTATCAAGCCGGGTTGAGTTGGCCGCCACTGCCGAGGCGGAGCCCACAGACTGTAGAATTTTCGTCACCGCCGACTTTAGCTTGCCGGCAATTTCCACCGGTTTGCTGGCATTCAGCAATTCACCGCGACCGTTAATGGTGGCATGCCAGAGATCGTCAACTGCCGTGGGGCTGCGCGCCGGAAATTCGCTCGGCCAGACGGGTGTGCTTATATAGGGGTTCGCGGGGGACTCGGGGTCAAACAGGAACCCGCGCGTACCCAGAGTTACCGCGTAAGTCAGCATATGGGGATTGGTGTTGCAATCCAGTGACGGCGGAGGTGAGCCTAGATTGCAATCCTTGTCTACGGGAACCTGGCCGGCAGCATAATCGGGACGCAAGTTATTGGCATAGTAGTACATAGCAATGTCGGCCATGGTGTTCGATTGCGTATCCGCATAGGGAGAGCCCTTATCACCATCTGCATTGGCGACACTGCTTATCCCTCCCGGATTGCTGTAACCATCAGTAAAGAGGATAGCTGCGTTGGCCTGGCATGCATGGGTAATTGGCGCAGCGCTGCCTGTTCTTTGCAGTTGCGTACCAATATGGTTCAGAGCCTGCCGGTTTGGCGTGCCGGCACTGTTTCCGCCACGAGAATATATCTGACTGAAGATGGCATTGCGTTCAGTGTCAACGCTCAGCGTTTTCATGGCGACGGTATCGCGGTTGTTAATCGTAAACTCTCCGAGCCTCGCATTTTTTACATCAAAAAATGACAACGCTACGCCCGCGCGGGTGGCCAAGTGTCGTTTGCGGTAGTAGGAAAACCAGTTGGCAAAGTTCTGCATCATGACGTTGTAGGCAGCGGTACTGGAAAAGTTTACCGGTTTGATCTGATAGCCAATAAGACTGCTGCCATCGGGCGCCGCTCCGGTCAGAGTAGCACCGGTATAACCAAAGGCTGAGGGCAGTGCCTCCTTCAAATAGAATGTGGCGGGGGAATACCGCACCTGCCGATTGGAGTTGCCGGACGCCGTATTGCCATTCGGCAAGGTCATCCCCCTGAAAAACCTGAATGTGTAGTTGTCACCACCGGCGTTAATGTCTGCCGTCAGATTAAAGGTAAAACTGCCACGCACAGGGTCGCTCGGAGCGGCAGCCGGGTCGACACTGGAAAAGCTATTGCTGCCGACCGTTGGCCAGGGCACATAGAGATCAAGCGGGTTAAAATAGGCCTTGTTGTAGTCCGGAGAACGCGCAAAAGCAAATTCTGCGGTGGGCGGCACCGCAAAGTGATCATTGCTGCGATCGTTATAAACCCGCCTTCCCTCGGCTGCGCCGTGGCCATTGGGAAACAGGTACACGTACTTCTTCCAGGTGCCATTCGCACCCCCCTGTCGGTTCACATTAATTACTGCACTTTCTTCATTATCTTCGGCGTTGAGGCCAACAAAACTCTCATTGCCGGTATGCCACCACAGTGCGCCGTCATTGGTAGGCATCAGTATCTCTGCATCCATGCTGCCAGAATCATCGATGGCCAGAACAATATTCGGGGCTACCCCGGCAGCCAGCGACAGGGGTGTATCCGACACCGATAGCTCGGCCAATACCGGGAGAGAAAACGTTAACCACAGCGCGCCCAAAATCCGTTTGCGCGCCATCAAGTTCTGAAAGTCGAATACAACTCTACTCATAACGCCTCCTCTATTCCCGCCGGTAGATTGAACGCAACACCACCATGGATTTGTCGCTAACACCAAACCCGCGGGCAGTTATGCGGTAAATTTTGATGGGGGCGACCGCTTGGTCCGAATCAAGCGCCACCGATAATTTCTCGATATTTGGCAACTCTTCAATGTAGAAATTGGGCTGGCTGGAAACCCCTCCACCGAAATCGCTGAGACTGGCCCAGTTGCTCACACTCCGATCAGACCAGTCCGGCGGGTTACATTCGACAGCCTCACCGCTACACTCCCTATACAAACCACCGGAGCCATCGAAGGCTTCGGTCATCGCTCCCTGCAATATACGTTCGCCTTCACGCAATGCTGCTTCTGCAGCCTGGAAAGCCGAATTGCTGTCGCGGGCGTTACCCGCCATCCGCTCCTGCAGGGTTGTAGATTGCAGTGCACTGCCACTGATTATTGTCATCAGCAACATGAAAATAAGACACATCACCAGAACCACGCCTTGCTGCTGACGAAAAAATTCAGGCTTGGCCGCCATACGGTTCTCCCCTCTATGGCAATCGATTGCGAATCGCAACCGCAGAGCTGTACACCTGCCGCAAGCGCCCGTCCGGGGCCACGGCAGATCCATTGAACTGTAGATTTCCCTGCGCAAATTCGCCGCTTGATGCAACCACGTTGTCTTCAAGGCTTTGCATCAACAACTCAATGCGAACACTCATTACCGCGGCCCAATCATCGACATCGGCAGCCGTTCTATAGCTGTCAATGCTGCGGTCTCCGTCGCCGTCTACACCGTAGGTGAGTTGCATGTCTTCTACGCCCTCTACCAACTCCATAGCTGCGGGAACCGCGCCGCCCCCAAATTCTCTGGCGGAAGTGTAAAGCGAATAAATGGGCGAACCCGCTGCAGTGCTACGCCCGGTATCGCGCACGTAATAGGCGAGTGACTGAAAGCCCATTACCCGGGCATCACGGCCGTAAATTTTGCTCAGATTGTTGGTGGTATTAGCGCCGCGGCTGTGAACAATGGTGATGCTGCTATTACCGTTGCCATTGTTTGCCGACACAGACACAGCCTTGAACATATCGGCGTTGACACAGTCCGTGATGAACACGAAATCGTTCCGCCCCAACCCCGCCGGATTGGCGTCAACCTGTATGTTTGCGTTGTTGGGATTTACATTGCCGGTTAAACGCGCTGCTGGCAGAGCTGCCCTCTGCAGCACAACGACATCACTACCCGCGACTGCCTGATACGCATTGCCGCCGGCAATGTTATCAAACCCCTTGAGCACCTCAGCCGGAGTAAAGTCGAAATCATCAGGGGGCTCATCCGTAATGACGTTAACCGGAATACGCTGCAGGTTCGGGCAGCCCATATATCCCGCCGTCCGGATATTCCTTGTCAGCAGGTTCGTCGCGTAGCGACCGCTTTCCTGAAGGCGCGCTGAGGCTTCCAGCAAATACTGGCTGCGCTGACTCGCCAGCGTCACCTGCATAACCGCCGTGGTAAGCAGTAACCCGAGCGTGAGCGCAATCATCAGCTCCACCAGCCCGAACCCTTTTTGCCAAGTGCGCTGCAATCTCATCAATCACAGCTCCGTCACAAAGACAAAGGTCTGCAGGTGACTGCCATCGGCGTTTGCCAGCCGGGTGCTGGCAATCCTGCTCTCGTCCCAACGCACTGTGATGGTAAATCGGTTAGTGTTTCGCGCTATCGAGCCATCACCCGAGGTCAACCGACTGTCGAGCATTGAACGCCAGTCACGCAGGTCAAGCTGATGCACAGCTGTACCCGGGGGTGCGGCCTGCCCCAAAGCAATATCGTAGCTGCCTGCCAGCGCCGCCAATCGGTTGGCACGCAACCTGTCGGCTATATCGTAAGCCAGCAGTGTTGCGTGCGTACGCACATCGGACGTCTGGTTATATTTGAGCGCATTCAGCTGTGCGGCCACCAGTCCGACAACGCCCAGTGCGGTTACCACCAGCGCAACAAGCACTTCTATCAGGCTAAAGCCGGCAGATCTTCGAATAGTAACCATGTTGCAATCCTTTGCATTCAGGGTTCAGTCGATACAGAATAATCAGACAACAGGACAGTACCGCCGCGAAGCGCTGGCAGAAAAATACGGATGGGGGAAAGCAAAGCCCCAACACTCCCTGTTGTAAAAACTTCATGACGAAGCTCGGAACATCCTGTTCCTGACTGTGACAAGTAGTCCTGGAAACGTCTGACGGCAGGACAACTTGCGTTGGTTCGCTAGGCATCTTGACAGAATGCCAGGGGGCTTGTCTAGGGCACAACTTCCAGGGAGGGAATGTGCGATGCGATGCAAAGGAATGACATTAATTGAATTACTGGTGACCTTGTCGATAGCGGCCATTCTGCTCTCGATCGCCACACCGACCTTCTCCAGCTGGATAACCCAAAGCCGGCTGCGCGCCGCAGCCTACGACCTGTTCACCGACATCCAGAAATCCCGCAGCGAAGCCGTTAAACGCAGCGCCCGTATTACGCTGTGGAATATGGCGGACAACGACTGGGGCAGTGGCTGGGAAATTTTTATAGACGCCAACGAAGACGGTGACCGCGATAACGGCGAAACCGTTTTGTACACCCGAGGCGCACAGGCCAGCGTGCTTGATATCAGCGGCAACAGTAGCGTCTCCTCAATGATCTCCTACCAGGCATCCGGCGAAACGGCACTCGCCTCGGGCGCTTTTCAGGCTGGCACACTGACGCTATGCGGGCGCAGGATCAACAAGGCCTATCAGATAGTGATCAGCAGAGGTGGCCGGCCGCGCATGATCGCGGTAACACGCTCGGCAGCGGGTTGCAGCTAGCCGGGCTGCCAGGCCCTACAGGAACTGAGAACTGTGCTCGGCCTTAACGGTAAAGAAAAAGCAGCTGCCGCCGCCCGGTTCTGATTCCACCCACAATCTGCCGCCAAGCATTTCAACAATCTTTTTACAGTGCGACAAACCAATGCCGGAACCCTCGTAAACGAACGAGGAGTGTAGCCGCTGAAAAATCCGAAAGATTTTTTCCTGATGGATCTCTTCGATACCAATGCCGTTGTCGCACACAACAAACTGCCAACCGTACGCTGTCGGCTCGACAGAAATATTGATGATCGGCGCCTTATCCGGCTTTCGAAACTTGATCGCGTTGCTGATCAGATTCTGCAACAGCAAACGAAATTCAGCGTGTGACACCTGCGCCCGAAAGGTGGGTAAGTCGCCGACATCTATCTTCGCCTTCGCCTCGCGAATTGCCACTCCCAGATCGTGCAACACCTCATCCAGCACCACATTGCAGTCGATAGTGGTTACGTCCTGAGTCTGGCCCAAGGCGGAATATTCCAGCAAACCTCGAATAAGGGCGCTCATCCGCAGCGCACCCTGGCTGATAAACTTCAGATACGTTTCAGCATCGCTATCAAGCTGCCCCGAGTACTCCTCCTGCAAAAGCTCGGCGAAGCTGGAAACCGTACGCAACGGCTCCTGCAGGTCATGCGAGGCAATGTAAACAAACTGCTCCATTTCCTCATTCTTTTGCTGCACGGTCAGGTTGTATTGTTCCCGCTCCCGCTCAGCCTGTTTGCGCTCCTCAATGTTGCGCAGTATGCCCAGAAAATAGTGCTGCTCGCCTTGAACCCAGGTCGCCAGAGAAAGCTCGATAGCAATTTCACTGCCGTCGCTACACAGCGCGGGCACTTCCACTACACCGCCAATCAGTTTCGGAACACCACTTTCAAGGTAGCGCGCCATACCTGCCGTATGCGCTGCGCGAAAACGTTCCGGCATAATTGCCGAGAGTTTCTGGCCCAGCATTTGATCGCGGCTCCACCCAAGCATGCGTTCCGCACCTGCATTCCAATCCGTGATCGTACTGCTGCTGTCGGCGACAACGATCCCCTCTTGCGCAACGGCCATAATGGAACGATATTTGTCCCGCTCTACCTGTATCTCGCGCTTGTGCGCTTCAAGAGCAATTGCGCCATCCATTGAACGGTCAATAAGGAAGCAGCACACCCCTATGCAGGTTACGGAGAGGGCGCGATTGGCGTAGACCATCCAGGAGGGCTCATTGTGACCGATCACCAGCGCCACAATTGTTAGCACAACGGCGACAATGGCCGTGATATACAGAAGTTGACGGTCACGTAATTCAACCGCCATCAGCAAGGGCAAGATATAAAGCACGCCAACAACAAGGCCCAGAGGTGTCAGCAGGTCAATGGCGAAGATGACCGCCAGCACTAAAGCAGCAAGCACATGGGCGCGCCGCGCCCTGCCTGCCGGCAGCGGCACGCTAGCTGAATCTGACTGAATCACCATAACGAAATCACTGGTGCGCCTGATTGCTCCCGCAGTTCAGTATGCCTTACGATTTTGTCTGCCCTACACTAGGAGAAATGCACAGAAATCACAATCCGTGAAATGTACTTACCCTGGTTGAGCTGCCCAATAGCCGCATTCTCCGGCGTAGAATCCGGGCAAATACCACACAGCAACGGCCTTAGTCCTTTTCTGACCCCGCCAAGGCGCGTACCATAGCCGCCCCTTGAATAAATCTGTTTACTAACCCATGCCCGCGCAATTTGTTACCGGCCAACGCTGGATCAGTATCACCGAACCCGACCTTGGCCTTGGCCTGGTGCTCGAAGCCGAGCATCGTCGGGTCACTATCGCCTTTCCGGCAGCAGAAGAAGAGCGCGCCTACGCCGCTGACAACGCGCCTCTGTCGCGGGTCCAGTTTGAAGTGGGTGACGAAATCAGCCTGTCGACCGGCGAGGCCCTGCGCGTCAAGTCAGTGGAGCAACACAACGGCTGCCTGGTCTACCTGTCGGAAGACGCCGAACAGACGATACACCCTATTCCCGAACAACTGCTCAGCGCGCAGATCCAACTGCACAGCGCCCGCGACCGTCTCATTGCCGGTCAACTCGACGACCCCCGGCGTTTTGAACTGCGTGCAGCAACTATTGAACATCGCAATCGCGCACGCGCGAGCAAGAGTCGCGGCTTTCTCGGCCCGCGCGTCGAGCTAATACCACACCAGTTCTATATCGCCAGCACCGCTGTTGCTCGCGAGCACCCGCGCATCCTGCTGGCCGACGAGGTAGGCCTGGGGAAAACCATTGAAGCCGGTTTGATCATGCACCAGTTGTACCTCGAAGAACGCATTGAACGCATTCTTGTGCTTGTGCCGGAGAGCCTGATTCACCAGTGGCTGGTGGAAATGCGCCGCCGCTTTAACCTCCATTTCAGCATTTTCGACGAATCACGCTGCGCCGAGAGCGTTTTGCCATTCGATGACGAAGATGACCAGCCGTTAGCTGTTGACGAAAACCCTTTCGATACCGAGCAGCTCGTTATCGCCGGCATAGACTGGCTGGCCTCAAGTCCGGAGCGTCGCGACCAGTTGCTGGCAGCTGGCTGGGATATGCTGGTTGTAGATGAAGCCCACCACCTTCACTGGCAAGAATCGGGAGAGCACTCCGCTTCCTACCAGCTGGTTGAAACCCTGTGCGCCGCAATTCCCTCAACCTTGCTATTAACAGCAACTCCCGAGAATGCCGGTATTGAAGGTCACTTCGCCCGATTGCGTCTGCTCGACCCGCACCGCTACTCCAATCTGGCGGCATTTCGGGAAGAGCAAGCCTCCTACAGCGAGATCAGCAATCTTATAGAAGCCTTATTGTCCGACGACAGCCGAGCGCTTGCCCACCCCGACATTCAACAACCATTGAGTGACTTGCTGGGCGCGCAACTGATGACGAAGCTGGAAAGCGCTGCCGACGAAGCCCGCCGCGAAGCCATAGACGTTTTGCTGGACAGATTTGGTACCGGGCGCAGTCTGTTCCGCAACAGTCGCAGCTCCGTGGGTGGCTTTCCCGCACGCAAACTCGTCAGGCACCCTCTGGCCATGCCTCTGCAACTATCCAGGTTAGAGCGCACAGCCACACTCGAACAGCATTTGCACCCCGAGAAGCTGCTGGGCGACGATTGGGCGGCAATCGATCCGCGGCTACAGTGGCTGGAAAGCTTTCTATTGCAGGATGCAGACGCCAGAGTGCTGCTGATCTGTGCCAGCGCCGAAACAGCACAAAGTCTTGAGCTTTACATGCGCCTGCGTCGCGGTTTTGCCAGCGCGGTCTTTCACGAAAACATGAGCCTGCTGGAACGTGATCGCGCCGCCGCCTACTTTGCCGACAACGAAGACGGCGCACAAATGCTGGTGTGTTCCGAAATCGGTAGCGAAGGCCGTAATTTCCAGTTCGCCGAGCATCTTGTGTTATTTGATTTGCCCCTGAACCCCGATTTGCTCGAGCAACGCATTGGCCGGCTCGATCGCATTGGCCGTGACGGCGAGGTCAACATTCATGTGCCCTACTTCAAAGACAGCCCGCAGCAGGGCTTGCTTGACTGGTACGACTCTGCCCTGAACATATTCGCCGAGCCCTGCACAGTCGGCCACGCCGTTGCCCAACAGTTCCAGGCTCGCCTGCACGATGCCCTGCTCGACGACAGCGCAGCACTTCCCGCAGTGATTGAAGAGGCTGCAGCCCTCGCCCAAACCCTACGCAATGAACTGCACTCCGGCCGCAATCGCTTGCTGGAACTGAACTCCTGCCGCAAAGGATTATCAGACGATCTGCCCGCCGCCGTGGCAACCGATCAGCGCAGTGACGACCTTGCCGCCTATCTAGAGCAGCTCGCGCAGCAATTCGGCCTCGAACATGAAGACCACAGCGACAACGCCATCATTCTCCACCCCGGCGACCACATGCTGATTGAAGCGTTCCCGCATTTGCCCGATGAGGGCCTGACCGGCACCTTTGATCGCCAGCGCGCACTCAAGCGCGAGGATATGCATTTTCTCACCTGGGAGCACCCACTGGTACGCGATGCGATGGATCTGATCGCTTCCGGCGACTTCGGCAGCGCCTGCGTTTGCACCCTGCCCGTGAAAGGATTGCCCGCAGGCAGCCTGCTGCTTGAAAGCTTTCTGAACCCGGTTATCCATGCTCCCGCAGCGCTGCAACTGGACCGCTATCTCCCCGCGTTCAGCGAGCGCCTGCTCATCGACAATCAGGACCGTAAACTGCAGGGGAAAGTCGCCCACAAACAGCTCAATGTGTTGTGCCAAACCATTAAACGAAAACTCGTACCGGCCCTGCTGCGTGAGGTTCGCGAACCGCTGGCACAGCTTCTCAATACAACCGAGCGCGAAGCGAAAAACCTCGAAAAACAGTGGCGACAAACTGCCGCAGGAAATTACGAGGCCGCGCGCCGCAGCGAACGCGAGCGTCTTCAGGCACTGTCCGAGCGCAATCCCGACATAGACGACAACACGCTGGCGGCCTTTGACAAGTCCAGCGCCCAGGGTCTTGCCGCCCTCAACGCATTACAGCTCAATGTCGGCGCGTTGCGTCTGGCCATCGTCAGCTAATCGTCAGAAAGGACAGGGCATCCATGTATCTATTTTCAATCAATGCGACCTCCGCGAAAGATCAGGGCGAGTTCAAACAGGGTGAAGAGTGCCCCTTTATCGCCTACATCAATTTCGTCGATTTATTTGGCGCTGAACAACTGGCAACGCTGTACGTGATGAAGGAAGGTTTTCGTGACGTGAAGATTGTTAAACGCAAGTTCCTGAAGCTCGACCAGACACACAGGAAAGACCCGCAAATCAGCGAAGCTTTAAACAAGGGTTACTGCTTGCAGGTTTTTAGCAGCCATTGATGTTTGCATTCCCGACTATTGCCTAAGCCTCCATCTGTCTGAACGCTCTGGGGCTCACACCTTTGCGCCGCCGAAAAAACCGGGAGAACGTACTCGTTTCCGAAAACTGTAAAAGCTCGGCTATCTCGGCAACCGACAAATCCGAATCGCGTAAATAGCGACAGGCCAGATTCTCCCTCACATAATCCAGAATGTCCTGATAGCCCGTGCCGGTTGCCGCCAACTTAATCTGCAGGGAGCGCACACTGACATCCAGCGCCGAGGCGACCGCCTCCACATTACAATGCTCGGCACTGATCAGGCTGCGAATCACCAGCTCAACCCGAGACGGAAAGCTCTCCCGCGAAATTTTCCGCCGCCTTAGCAATTCACGCTGCAGAATTTTGTGCCCGGCCCTCGAGCCGCGCATCGGCAACGCCAGCACCTTATTGTCGATGAAAATCGCATTGCGGTTCTGGTTAAACTGTATCGAACGACCAAACTCCCGGTGATGCCGCCGCAAGGATTGCGGCGCCGAGTGCCGAAACTGGGTATAGCTCGGCAACCACAGCGGCCCGGCCAACAACCGTACTTCGTTGCATAAAATGGCGAAGGACAATTCTATAACCTGTTCCTCGCCTTCAAGCACGCCGGCGTCGCGCCCGGTAAGCGTGTCGTAGCAACACACCGCCCCGTTTGCCTCGGGCAGCATGCGCATAACAATGGCGTTGCTATAAAGCTGCATCGCTTCGGCAACATTACGCAAGGCCTCGCCCAGATTCGCGGCCTGCTTTGCCAATAACCACACCGACCCCAGGATCTCAGGGCCCTGATGGTAGGCAAGCTCAATCCCGAAATATCGCTCACGACATGCCGCCGATGCCATATTGAAGAAACGCAGCACCTGACGGCTGTCCAGAATCATATCCGGGTCCCTTAGAGCCTTGGGGTCCAAACCCACCAGCCGGGCAATGGTGGTCGCATCCAGCCCGTAGTTGCGGATCAAGTCGGCAGCGCCCGACAGAGAAGCACTGGTGATGGTCTTCATAGCAAGCTGCCTGTTAGCCCGTTTTTCACGATTCTTTCGTTATTTGTCTCATATAATTCGCAATATGCCAACTTCTAGGCTGGTGTTTGCACTATCTTGGTCGGCTAACCGCGTCAAAAACAGCGTAAATCGCCCGGTAAAAGGCCACCGCATGAGCACCGCAAACACAACGCCGACTCATCACTTAGACGTACTCATCATCGGGGCAGGCCTGTCCGGTATCGGCGCAGCCTGCCAGCTGGCCAAGCACAACCCGGAAAAATCGGTCGCCATTCTCGAGCGCCGACAGAATATCGGCGGCACCTGGGACTTGTTCCGCTATCCGGGCATTCGGTCCGATTCCGATATGTTCACCTTTGGCTATTGTTTTCGCCCCTGGCGCCAGGCCCGGACTCTGGCTGATGGCGCTGAAATCCGACAGTACATCCACGACACGGCAAAGGCCTACCACGTCGACAGGAAGATACATTTCGGCTGCAAGGTACTCAGCGCCGACTGGAACAGCCAGACTCAACAATGGAGCGTGCAGACACAAAGCGAAACTGATGGCGAACTGCGCTCATACCACTGTCGCTTTCTTGTCAGTTGTACCGGTTATTACAACTATGACCAAGGGCATTTGCCCGACTTTCCCGGCGCAGGGGATTTTAGCGGGACATTTTTCCACGCCCAACAATGGCCCGAATCACTGGACTACAGCGACAAGCGGGTAATTGTTATCGGTAGCGGGGCTACCGCAGTGACACTAGTTCCTACAATGGCCGCCAAGGCCAGACACGTCACCATGCTGCAGCGTTCGCCTTCGTATATCTTTTCGCGTCCTGCCGAAGATTCAATGTCAAAACAGTTGCTGCACTTCTTGCCTGCCAGCTGGGTTTTTCGTTTAACCCGCTGGCGCAATATTACGCTGCAACGCTGGCTATTTCGCAGCAGCAAACGCCACCCTGAACGGGTAAAGCGCTTTCTGCTCGAGAAGGTTCGTCAACAATTGCCTTCCGACGACTACCTTCCCCACTTCACCCCCCGCTACAACCCCTGGGACGAACGCATCTGCGCCGTTCCCGACGGCGCACTGTTTAAGGAACTGCGCAACGGGCAAGCCTCTGTCGTCACCGACACTATTGAATGCTTTGTCGACAAGGGCATACAGCTGGAATCCGGCCGGACCCTGGAGGCCGACATCATCGTTGCGGCAACCGGACTACAACTGCAAATGCTGGGCGGCGCGTCAATCAGTCTGGATGGCGAAAGCGTCAAGCTGAATGAAAAAATGGCTTACAAAGGGGTATTGATTGAAGACCTGCCCAATTTCGCCATGATGATGGGCTACACCAACCTGTCGTGGACACTAAAGGTTGAAGTTGCTGTCCGCTACCTCAGCCGCCTCTTCAAGTACATGGACAAGACCGGCGTGTCCGTCGCCATTCCCGTAGACCCGCATGGCTGCAAACTCGACAGCGGCATTATGGATAGCCTCAGTTCAGGGTATGTAAAGCGCTCCTCTGCGCTCACACCCCGCCAGGGCAGCCAGGGCCCATGGAAAGTTGTAATGGACTACAAACGCGACCGCAGATCCCTGCTGCGCGGGAACATCAACGACGGCAACCTGAACTTTATTCAACCAGCTAATCGCACATTACAAAAATCTGCATAAGGAGATCCCGATGGACCTGAATTTTTCCCCTGAAGAAGAGCGTTTTCGCCTGGACGTTCGCGCGTTTCTGGAAAAAGAGCTGCCCGCAGATATTCGCGACAAAGTGCAAAGTGGCAAACACCTTAGCAAAGAAGACTACCTGCGCTGGCACAAAATTCTTTACAAAAAAGGCTGGGTAGCCGGCAACTGGCCAAAGGAATACGGCGGCACCGATTGGAGCCCCGCTTTTCAATATATATTTGACGAAGAACGCGCCGCTGCCGGTGCGCCAATCATATTGCCGTTCTCCATGAAAATGGTGGCACCGGTATTGATGGCCTTCGGTGACAAAACCCAGCAAGACTATTTTCTGCCGCGCATATTGTCCGGCGAAGACTGGTGGTGTCAGGGCTACTCCGAACCCGGCTCCGGTTCCGATCTCGCCTCAGTAAGCACCCGCGCCGTGCGCGATGGCGAAAACTACACGGTAAATGGCCAAAAAACCTGGACTACTCTGGCCCAACACGCCGACTGGATATTTGCGCTGGTGCGCACAGACCCGGACGTAAAGCCGCAAAAGGGCATTTCGTTTTTGCTCATTGATATGAAGTCACCCGGCGTAACCGTGCGCCCCATCATCATGCTCGACGGCGGGCATGAGGTGAATGAAGTATTCTTCGACAATGTTAAAGTGCCCGTCGCCAACCGGGTCGGCGAAGAGAATGCCGGCTGGACCTATGCCAAATACCTTCTCGGTCACGAACGTACAAACATCGCCGAAGTCGGCGGCTGCAAGCAGGCGTTGCGACAAGTAAAAGAACTGGCGGCCAATGCCCGCGACGGCGACAGCAATCTGCTGGCAAACCCGCGCTTCGCCGACAAAATCGCCCAGGCAGAAATTGATTTGATGGCATTGGAAATTACCAATTTGCGGGTAATGGCCATGGCAGAGAAAAACGCAGCACCGGGACCGGAAGCCTCCCTGCTTAAAATCAAAGGCTCGGAGCTTCAGCAAACGCTGTCGGAACTGATGATGGAAACTGCGGGCTGCTACGGCTTGCCCTATCAGCCCGATGCGCTCCATGCCGACTTCACAGGATCAGTTGCCGGCCCCGACAACTACCTGCCCGTCAGCGGCCACTATTTCAACACCCGCAAGGTGTCGATTTACGGTGGCTCAAACGAAATTCAGAAAAATATTGTCAGCCGAATGATCCTCGGCCTCTAGGGCAAATCGCAAAGAACACAAGAGAGAAAAACGTATGAATTTTGATTTTAGCGAAGAACAAACCCAGCTCGACGACATGCTGCAGCGCTTTATTCGCAACGACTACAGCTTTGAAGTTCGTCAACGCATTCTTGAATCAGCCGACGGTTTCAGTCGCTCCATCTGGCAGCAATTTGCTGAACTCGGATTGCTCGCGCTGACACTGCCCGAAGAATACGACGGTTTTGGTGGCAGTGCGCTGGACACCTTGCTGGTCATGCAATCATTGGGGCGCGGGCTGGTGCTTGAGCCGTATTTGCCCACAGTACTGGGCGCAGGCCTGATAGCCCAAGCTGGCAGCGACGCACAACGCAGTTCGCTACTACCCAAAGTCGCGGCAGGAGAATGTCTGCTGACGCTGGCTCACAGCGAGCCGCATAGCCGCTATCAACTCCAGCACGTGAGCAGCCACGCCGAAGAAAGTGCGGCAGGCTACAAACTCAACGGCAATAAATCTGTGGTACTGGCGGGCCAACACGCTGATTATTTCATCGTCTCAGCCCGCACAACGGGCCAGCCGTCGGACGCCGACGGTATTTCGCTGTTTTTGGTCGACTCAAAGCAGGCGGGGATAACGCAGATTCCCTATCGCAATCACGATGGCCAAAGCGCAGCAGATATCGGGTTTTCAAATGTTGAGCTCAGCAAAGACGCCCTGATTGGTGATCTCAACAAGGGCCTGTCGCTGCTGGAGCTTTATCGCGACACCGCCATCGCAGCGCTCTGCGCTGAAGCAGTCGGAATAATGGATGCATTGATTAACGAAACCGGCGAGTATCTGAAAACCCGCAAGCAGTTTGGCGTGCCCCTCGGCATTTTTCAGGCGTTGCAACATCGTATGGCTGACATGCTGCTTCACACCGAACAGGCGCGCTCAATGGCCTACCTCGCAGCCGGCAAACTTGATGCCGATAGCGCTACACGCGCACGCACCATGGCCGCTGCCAAAACACTCACAGGGCAGTCTGCCCGTTTCGTCGGCCAGCAGTCCGTGCAATTGCATGGCGGCATCGGTGTCACCGAAGAATTGATTATTGGTCACTACTTCAAGCGATTAACGCTCATCAACACCACCCTGGGTGACGCCGATTTCCACCTCGGGCGTTTCAGCGACATGATGGTGCAGGAAGAACTCTGCAAAAGCTGAACCCAAACGGGCAGCGGAATGGATAGCGCGGAGCGAAACCCGATTACGCAGAATCTGCGCTTTTGTCTTTCCGGGTGTTTTTTGTGGCACGCAAAAAAGCCAGCAAGGCCTTGCGTTGAGCCGAGCCAAGCGATTTGAACAGGCCGAGTAATTCGGTTTGTTCCCCGCTCAAATAGGCCGGCAACGCTTCACCCACGCCCGCGCTATCGCGGCCTGTTGCCAGCCACTCATAGGTGACACCCAGTTCAGCCGCGAGCATCTCAAGCCGTTCGCGGCGCGGGCCGGTGCCTTGATCAGACTCCCACTGACTGCAGGCGCTGCGGGTAATACCCATCGCCTCCGCCAAATCCGCCTGGGAGAGTCCCGCCGCCTGTCTGGCTTGCTTAATTCGTGAACCAATACTCATGGCGGGAGTTTAGAAACACTTGACTCAGCAGGAAAGGAAAGAATAAATTACACAGCTGAGTTAGTAAGCCTAACCAACTCGTAACGTCAAACCAACGGAATGGAACTGACATGGAAAGTCCTGCTAGAAAGTCGGCGACGATGGAGCTGCTGCAAGCGTTCGATATTGATATCAATGAAGTTGCCGAATATGCTCAAGTGCCCCCCAAAGTCGCGGGCTCGGCATTGCGCGCGCACTGCATGGAAACCTGCCCGGTCATCGTACTGATCAAAGTTCAGACCGCGGCAGAAATGCTACTGAGGCAAAAAGGCTGGAGGGGGGAGAAGGGCGTCCTTTGGCAGGGCTTTTATGACATGCTTGCTACCGCTGCAGCAGATGCCTGAAGCCCCGCTAAATTAACCCGCTAGTCCATTAGCCGGCATTCAGTCTGATCACACATGATCTTTTTTATACCCCTGGCTCCACAAGGCGTCATATAGATCGAGCCGCCGGCGCCCTGGTAATCGAGTTCAATCTGAGTACTGCAATTGTGTGCTGAGGCAACTCTTTTCGCCTCAGTTGTTGTATCAGGGGCAACGGCAGATCGTTGTTCAGGCACCCGGGAAGGTTCCGATCGCGCTGGCTGCATACTTGTGCGAGGTTCTTGCGGCCGATAGCTTCGGGGAGGCGCTTCTTTGGCTGGCACGACCTCATCGTGACGGTCTCTACTCAAACGCGTACTGTCTTCCGCTTTCAGCAGTCCGCTCTTTTTCAGGTCGACCAGCAAATTCCGGTACGCATTGAACTGCAGCTCTTTTTCCATTGGCAAGGGGTTTGCGAAGGGAAACACAAATAGCATGGGTAGCCATTGGACCAACGTGTACTGGTCCTGGTAGCGGTAGCTATGCGCAACCCCTGCCGACGAAACAACATCCACTTCGTAAGTCATCTTGGGTGTCACCCAGGACGGAATCGTATATAGCGAGTAACCGGTGATAAACGCGCCAATCATGGCCGCATTACTTGAATGCAAGGCAAGCTTGGCATTTACAATCAGATCAGCCTCATCCCGAGTCTCTACGAGCTCGCAGCACCCAGACCGGCTGAGCTGCTCAAAAAACTGTTGCTTCTGCTTCTCCAGCGCCTTTTTATGAGACTTGTCCGATATATTCATACTGGTATCGAACTGGTTCTCGTAGAAAATTCGGGTTTTTGTTTTTTCTGTCAGCGCCAAATCTGCATCCATAAGATTGGGAAGATTGCCTCCGCGAAACCCGGCGCACCCGGCAAGAAATATCGCAGCCAGCGTAAGGGTGATTGTTTTGCTTTTGGTTCTCATGTGCTCTGTGCTCCAGCCGTACTGGCTTAATTCGTTTTACCGGGGTACCAAAGTCAAGTTCACTCCATCACACGACAGCCGCTTTGCTGGCACATGATTTTCTTCACCCCTCCCCACTCACAGTAGGCTCGATACATAGCGCCGCTTTCTACTTGATAGTCGAGTTGAATGTCAGAGTCGCAACGATGAACTGACGCCAAGCGGGTCGCCTCACCGTAACCGATCGCTTCATCGACGCTGCGCGTTGTGGTTTCGACAGGAGGGGCTGACGATATTCTGGCCGCCTGGACGGGCCGGTTGTCGACAGGGGCGACAACAGGTTGTTGATACGAATCTTCAGCCTGAGCAACAGGTGCCGACGGAGTTGATGCGCTGGCCGGGGCGGGAGTCGGGGTCGAAGCTTCGGGCGAAGCGCTCATAGCAACTTCCTGTACTTCCGGCAGGCTCCACATTGAACCGGTAACCGGATCGACAAACAACATGCCCAGCGCGCCGCCTAGCAGCAGGTTGCCGAAATACCAACCATCAATGCCGCCCTTCAGTACGGTTTCATTGTCAGCGTATCCGTCTTTGCTCATGTTTAAAGTATATTTAGCACGCTTGAAGTAGCCCGCCGAACTGCGAAGGCTGACGATATCAGGGGTGTGCCCTTTCTGTATTACGTAGCCTTCACCATTTTTGAGCGTGTAGGCTGCCCCCGGTGGCGAAGAGACTAAACTCACAGAATATTGATTGTCACTCAGAATGCTCGCGCACCCGCTTACCAAAACCGCAATCCCCAGAGCAACAGACACCAAGCCCAGATTTTTCATGTTCATGTCCCACAACAAAGTCACAAAAGGTTTATATGCAACGTCGAAACAAACGGCCTTACATGAGGGGGAGGGGTTACACACGCGAAGAAAAAGCCCGCTCTTCAAAGGCGAGCCGTTAAAAACCAGTCGGGATGCTTACTGCCCTTTCAACGCAAAGGCGTGCATGCAGCAAAACTCAGACAACCAAGCCTGGCGAGACCAGACAAACCCACTTTTCTCCGGTGGAAACCACTTAAATTCCCTTTGTAAATTCTTCGCCTAATGTTTGTTGTTATTATCAGCGTTGCTAAAGTCTAGTGTTATGTAGTGAGAATGAGGAGTCAAGCCTTGACGTTTTGGCTCGTCTAGGCCAGAGCCAAATGTACAGGCCTTCAGGCAGACACTTTCCCGGTAACAGACTGCATCACTGTGACATAGGCATTGTCGGTGTCCAGCGAATCTGACATATTCATACCCTCGGCGCCCGCGAGCATATTTTTTACCGCGTCGACGGCGCCAATCTCGTCGTCGACTTCATATACCGCAACGTAGCGATACGGCTGGTCTTCGTTTATCTGGGTATCTGACAAGGTAAAACGCTGGGCGCAACGGATGCCTTTTACCGCGGCTACTTCCTGCAAGTGAACGGTGTTGTACCACTCATTGCACTCTTCTTCGCGCCCCGCTACCGCATTGCTGAAAACAAATATCAATTCACTCATACCGCCACTCCTGATTCTATTTAACCGGCGTAAACTTCACCCGCAGCTGATTGGGCGAGCGAAAGCGCTGCCCGTCAATAAAGCAGTTGTCGGCGCAGGCCGGATCAAGGTGAATGTCCGGCAGTTGGTCGAGCAGCATGTTTAGCGCGACTTTCATTTCCAACCGCGCCAGATGAATGCCCAAACAGGTGTGGCGTCCGGTAGCGAAAGCAACGTGCTGGTGCCGGGGCCGGAATACATTGAATTCGTCGGCATCGTCACCCCAGACCTTCTGGTCGCGGTTGGCCGACGCGACGCACATGGTAATGTCGGCACCTTCCGGAATGGTTACCCCCTCGACCTCGACATCCCGCGTTGTCCAGCGCTGAATGGCCGTGAGCGGCGTTTCCCAGCGAATGGCTTCTTCAACTGCAGCAGGCACCAGTTCGCGATCTGCTTTCACCGCCGCCAATTGTTCCGGGTGCTTTAGCAAGCCGAACAGCAAGTTGCCGGTAGAGCGGTAAGTCGTTTCGGCGCCGGCGGGCGACAGTAACATAAGAAAGGGCAAAATTTCTTCGTCGGAGAGACTGTGCCCGTCAAGCTCGGCGCGCACCAGTTCGGAAATCAGATCATCACCCGGCTCCTCCCGGCGAATGGCAATAATCTGCGAGAAATAGTCCTTCAATACGCGAGCGGCCTCTACGCCGCGTTCGATATCAACTTGTATCGAAATTTCTTCAATAGCGCGGCGCCGAAACCAGTCCGAGTGTTCCAGCGGCACCCCCAGCATGCCGGCAATCACCTGCACGGGATAGTCGAGGGTAAACTCCTTGGTCAGGTCCGCCTCGCCCTTGTGTTTAAAACTGTCGATCTGCTCCTGGATAACGCGCCTCACCAAGCCCTTTTCCCACAACTCCAGCACCTTGGGCCTGAAGGCCTGCGCAACCAATGAGCGATGCTGCGTGTGCTCCGGGTGATCCATCTCCAGAATCGAATGGCCGAAAATCAGACCCATCAAATTCTCGTAGCCCTTTGATGAAAATACCTCGCCGTTGCGCAAAGACTCCGTAACGGCTTTGTAGCTGTACAAACCAAAGGACACCGGTGTTTCAGGGTCACCGCTCTGCCACTCGGCAAACGACGAAGGCTTCTCCTCGTCATCACCCGCCAATGCTGCAGCAACCTGGTCTACCGGCACATGGCGAATAACACCGCCCTTGTCGCGCAGCGCTTTATAGATCGGGTATGGGTCAACTTTACCGGCGCCACTGGCTTCATCAAAGGCTGCGTAGGGGTCAAAGTCTTTGCTGTCATCCAACCAGGTTTCGGGGAGGGTAACGCGCTCAGCCTGAATGCTTGCAGCCATGAAATTGCTCCTGTGAGGGGATATTTGCTTATTATTTTAAATAGTGTACTGTTTATAGCATGCAAGCGCTCAGCCGGCAACCGCCCGCCGCGCGAGATTACTGACACCCAAAAAGATAACAATAATCCGGTACCAAGGAAGCCCGCATGACCACGATTTACCACAATGCCGACGCCAACCCCGAAGCCATCGCAGGCCAGCACATTGCCGTAATCGGCTACGGCAACCAGGGCCGATGCTGGGCGCTGAATTTTCGCGATTCCGGCTGCCGGGTGTCGGTTCACGTACGGGCAGACAGCAGCCGGCAGATGGCCCGCGACGACGGCTTTGAGGCTGCCGATATAGAGGCGGCCTCCTCTGCCGACATAATCTGCATGGTCGTGCCGGACGACGTCATTCCCAAATTGCCCGTAAGCCCCCGCGACGACGCTCTGGTAATCGTTGCCAGTGGCTACGCCCTCGCTTTCGATCGGCTCAAGCTGGCCTGCGATACCGGCATGATCGCCCCGCGCATGCTGGGCCCGGAAGTGCGGCGCTGTTACGAAGAAGGTGTAGGCTTTATCACCGCCGTGGGTGTGCAACAGGATACAACCGGAACCGCCAGGCAGCGACTGCTGGCCGTAGCCAAAGCGCTTGGTGGCTTGCAGCAAGGCGCCATCGAAATGACGCCCCATCAGGAAGCCGTTCTCGATCTGGCCGTAGAACAGGTGCTCTCGCCTGCCCTCGCCCATGTCAATCAGGCTTTTATTGGCGCCATGCTGGAACAGAATATTCCGCTGGAAGCCATTCTGACCGAGCTAACCCTGTCCGGCGAGGTAGAGCGCAACTATCGATTGCTGCGCGAAATCGGTTTTGTCGGCCAACTCGATTTGCACTCCCCTGCCAGCCAGTATGGTCAACTGTCACGGCGGGGGCACTTCGACGATCTCGATTTCAAGCCCTCCATGCGGTCAATGACTGACTACATCGCCAAGGGGAAATTTGCCGACGAATGGGATGCGGAGTGCGAGCAGGGCATGCCCACCTTAAACGCCCTGCGTGAGCAGCATGCAGGCCCCGCCATAAAAGACTTTGAGGCTGGCCTGCGCAAACAGCTCGGACCGGACGCGGCCTGAGCCCCGAAGACGCGGCGATTATTCCCGGAGATATTTCATGCGCTTTATGTTTGCCTACCCACAATACGGTAGCGAAGGCGATATGCTCGCAGCCGGTGCGGTGTCCGAACTGGCAAAAACGGCAGAGGCGAGTGGCTGGCACGGCATGGCTTTTACCGATCACCCGGCGCCGGGTGCCACGTGGCTGGCGCAGGGCGGCCATCAATCCCTCGACCCTTTCATTGCGCTGGGCAACGCTGCCGCCGTCACCTCGCAACTAAAGCTGCATACCCACCTTGCGGTTGGCCCTTACCGCAACCCTCTGCTGTTGGCCAAGTCTGCCGCCACTGTCGACAAGTTGTCGAACGGCCGCATGATTCTGGGGCTAGGCGCCGGGTATCTGCGAAAGGAGTTTAATGCCTTAGGCGTGAGCTTCGATGAACGCAACGCCTTGATGGACGAGCTGCTAGATGTGCTGCCCTTGCACTGGAGCGGCAAGCCATTCAGTTATGAAGGCATGCATTTTAGCGCCCGTGAATTGCAGGCCCTGCCCGCGCCCGTCCAACAGCCAATTCCGGTGTGGATTGGCGGCAATTCCACCCGGAGCTTACGCCGGGTTGCCGAAAGCGGCTGCGGCTGGATCCCCCTGATCGGACCCAAAGACCTGTCTGGCGTGGTGCGCACTCCGGTTATTTCAGGCCTCACCGAACTTCGCGAAAAAATCACGCGGCTGATGACGCTCTGGCAGGAAAACAACCGCAGCGGCAAGCCGGATATTCTGATTCCCTTTCCTGAGGCCATCAAAGCAGACAGCGCTGACCTGAGCGCCAACGCCACGCAATACCGCGACACCCTAAGCGAACTTTCAGCGATGGGAATCACCTGGGTGTTTGTGCCGGGCCTTGGCAACAACCCCGACAATTCTGCAGTAGTACACTACCTGGAAACTGTGGGCCGTCAGCTTATTAGCGCGTGATATTCACTAACCGAGGTTGAAGCCAGCCGATATGAGTCACCGCCGTGTTGGTCACCCCCGTGTCAGTCGTCGCCGCTTTCTCGGCTTGTCTGCCGGCACCGCCGTTGCCGGTGGCGCCGGTTGGCAATTGTGGGGGAGGCGCAAGCCACAGGCGCCTCCCGACGACGGTTGGTGGGCCGGAGAACTGGCCCACCTGTTACCTACCGTCGACCATCACCGCTTCCTGATCAAATCATCGTTCAGATCAAAGCCCGCAGCCACGCCGGTACTGCACGTGAACAACCGCACCTTCCCCGGACAGCAGACGGACAGCGACGGTTTGTTTTATCGCTTTGATGTCGATGGCTTGCAGCCGGGTACTGAATACGCCCTTCAACTCAAGCACCCTGACGGCAATGCATTATGTGATAGCTGGCCCCTTAAAACCTTTCCTGCGCCCGAACACAGCGCTCAATCATTTCGACTGCTCACCTACACCTGTGCCGGCGGGCCGGATACCCTCTACAACTACGGCTTTTTCAACGCCTACTTGCCCAACCCGACACGCCAACGGCTGTTTGCTAGGGCGCTGTCCTTTCAGCCCGACGCCGTGGTTGCCAATGGCGACCATGTGTACTGGGATCTGAAAAGCTCCCGCTTTATGGGTAACTCCTGGCGCGCAACCCGCATCGCCGGGAAGTTCGACCGCAGCCAGCCGGTACTCGGCAGCGCCAACGAACAGGTACTCAAGCTCGCCTTTGGGCCACAGATTGCCGGACTCTACGGTGTGCGTTTTCGCTCGGTGCCCATGTTCTTTCTACAAGACGATCACGACTACGGCGAAAACGACGAGGCCGATGCCCGCCTGCGAACCTTTCCCGCCGATTCTTTTATGCTCGATCTTGCGCGCAGCACCCAGTCTCTGTATTACCCCGAGCTGCTGGCAAACGACCAGCTGCCCGCCGCTTACAAGAACAGCCGAGGTTCCTCTGAAAATTTTGGCACCCTGCGCTTTGGCAAGCTTTTTGAAGGCCTGCTCTACGACTGCCGCCGTTATATGACCAACGAGCTTGATCCGGCGCAAACCGCAGCAGAATCAAATTTTGTGCCGCGCGATATCGAACATTGGTTGTGCGAGCGCAGCAAGAATTCGCCTGCGCGGCATATCGCGCAAATGCCCTCAACTCCCATACTGTGGACTGCCGGCAAATGGGCGGAGTGGTACCCGGACCTGAAACTCAAGGATGGCTCTCTGGGAACCGCACAAGCCAAACCTTACTGGCCCCAAGGCTGGCAGGCCCAGCACGATCGCTTGCTGGCAGCAGCGGTTGAACGCAGCGACCGCTGCCCGCTGTTTATCTCCGGCGACCTGCACGCCACCGGCAGCGGTCGCATACTCGCCAACCGCGGCACCAGCTACCAACACAACCCGGTATACAGCATTCTCAGCGGCGCTATTGGCACCGGCGTGTTAGGCTGGCCCTCAAAATTTCGCGGCACCAAACCCAAGCCGGCCAGCGACCTCCACACGGACGTTCTGGTTGAGCCGATAGAAGAAAACGGTTTTAGCTTGCTGGATTTTAGCGAGGCCGGTTTGGCCGTCAGTCACTTCAAGTGGCGACCGGATGAGGGCGACGCCGCCATCGACACGCTGGCGCCCTTTGCCCGCTTTGACATTGCGGCGAGAACCAATGAAATTCTCTGATTAGCCGCGCTCACAAAAGGTATGACAATGGTAGCCGAGCTCTTTAACCACTTTTTTGACAACTACGCGAGCTTTGAATATCCGCTGGCCTCCGCCCAGTTGATTCTGGCCATGCTGGGTATGGGTGCACTGCTGGCGCCACAAGACTTTATGCTGGAAATCAAAGCTCCGCGCGCCCTGCTAACCGGGCTGGGCTTGCAATGGCTAGTCGTCCCGCTGATCGCTCTGGTCGTGGCCAGCACCCTGCCCGTGCCCGCGGGTATTGCCGCTGGCATCATCGTTATCGCTGCAGTTCCAGGCGGCACGTTGAGTAACATTCTCACCCATTTCGGGCTCGGCAATATCGCCCTCTCCATCTCACTCACCGCCATCACCACCGTGGCCGCTTTGGCCGTCACGCCGCTACTGCTGGAGCTCATGATCGGCCAGCATTTGCCGGCAAACTTTGACATGCCCACGGCCAGCATCCTGCGGGAAATTGCGCAGAACCTGCTGCTGCCACTCGGCATCGGCATGGCGGCCAGGCGACTATTGGGGATTTCAAAAAGCGAAATTTTTTCGCGCTGGGTTATTCGCCTGAGTCTCGCCATGATCGTGCTAATGGCGGTAGGCGCCGGTGGCAGTGGTCGGCTCGACCCGAAGGCTTACGGCCTTATCGGCATTATTGCGCTGACGATATTCTGCCTTAGCCTTCAAATCGGCGCCTGGTTCACCACTCGCATGATGCGCTTGTCGAAGCGCGACACGCTAGCCATTGTCGTTGAGGCCAGCTTTCGCAATATGAGTCTGGCGGTGGCTATCAAGGCCTTGATCTTCCCTGCGCAGACCGGCCAGGTCGACCCGATAGGCGACGCGATTTTCTTCACTACGCTGCTCTACGCTGGCATCAGTTTATTTATGACGCTGGTTCCGGTTATTGCGCACAGACGCCTGCGCGATACACCGGATACGGTATCTGCCACTGGCAGCCCCTGATGTCCCGCGCGGCGCTGTGCTATTATAGGACACTGTTTTAACCATTTTCCGGCGTTCATTCGGCAGTCCGTTAAGCCGCTGATACGCCGCAACAGCACCCGCGTTCAGTGCACGCACCTGAGGCCCAACCATTGCCGACAGATAAACCCACGGTGGAAAAACGCAAAGGCAAACTTGCCGAAACCATCGCCGAAACCATCAAGAAAGACATCATCGCCATGGGCTGGCCGGTGGGAAAAATCCTCGGCAATGAACCGCAACTGCAGGAACGCTACAGCGTAAGCCGCGCCACCATTCGCGAAGCCATCCGTCAGCTCGAGCGTCACGGTGTTGCCAGTATGCGTCGCGGCAAACTGGGCGGCTTGATGATTGAACAACCCGCCGAAATTTCGGCGGTCCTTGCGCTTGCCACCTATCTTGAGCTGGCGCATATCAGTATTGATGAATTGTTCGAAGCGCGAAATATTATTGAATGTATGGCGTTGGAACAGGCAGGAGCCCGCCTGCCCGAGCACGAACTGCAACGGGCGCAAACCTTTATCGAAGCCCTTCGTGACCCCGAGCCGCTGGAATTTAATGCCGAGATGGCCCTGCACACGCAAATTCGCAATTTTCTGCGCGACACGGCCACCAACCCCGCCACAGCCTTAACACTGGACGCGCTTTACTACATTACCATTCACGACCTGCCACCGCGGGCCACCAAAAAGGACGTGGAGCAAACCCTGCGCGATGCGCGTCGTATTCGCCGCCAGGTTCTCGAAGCCCTGGTGGGTGGTGATACCGACGGCGCCAAGCATTTTCAACGCGAATTGCTGGCCGTTGGTGAATGGCTCGTGCGCAAGCAGCTTAAGGGAACAGACAGCAAGGCTTCATCCGGTCTGGTTAGACTGCAGGTGTCGCCGAACAACCCGGTAAACGAAATTTTTAACAAAACCGCCCAGCGCCTCGCTCTGGAAATTATTCAGACTGTTCGAAAAATGCGGCTCAAGCCCGGCGATCACCTGGGTACCGAGCCCGAACTGCAAGAACGTCACAATGTCAGCCGCGCGGTACTGCGCGAATCGCTACGCATTCTTGAATTGCACTGCATTCTGGTCAGCAAGCGCGGCTACGGCGGCGGGCTGGTTATTGCCGAGCCACTGCCCGATTACACCGTCAATATTGTTGTGAGTTACCTGCAGTACTACGATTTCAGTACCCACTACTTTTTTGAAGTGTGGAAAACCCTGCAACTGGCCACATCGAAAATGGCTGCAGAGCGAATCACACCGGAAGGAAAAAAACGGCTGGAAACCTTGCTCGCCCGGGAACAATCCGCCAACCCGAAAGAATATCTCAGTGCCATGCGCGATCTGGAAATCGCCATCAGTGACTTAAGTGGCAACCGGCCAATGGCCCTGTTCGCGCAGGTGCTTTCACGCATGGCCATGAACTACCCGCTTGGTGAATTACCCAAAGACGTTATCGGCCCGCTTTCGGCAGCCCACGAAAAAAGCGTGCAGGCTATTGCAGCGGGTGAAGCCGGATTGGCGCGCCGGGCAATGAGCCAGTATCTGGAAATGCTGTCTGATTTTTATCGCCCGGAAGTTCGCGACAAGTGGCCCGCTACGATAAAGAAATTCTAGCGCCTCAATAACAATCCTATTGCCTTGCCAGCAAGACCGCACCCGCCAGCGGGCCGCCACCGGCAGCAGCAATTGCAACACGCGGATCAGACCCCACCTGACGCTTGCCCGCTTGCCCCCGCAGTTGCAGCACCGCCTCGTAGAGCAAACCAAACCCGTGCAAGCGCCCGCCCGACAACTGGCCACCCCCGGTGTTCAGCGGCAGCACACCATCGCGGGCGATTTTTTCACCACCCTCAATAAAGGCCCCGGCGCCACCTTTTTCGCAAAAGCCCAGGGCTTCCAGCCACATAACCGTCAGCCAGCTGAAACCGTCATACAACTGCGCTACATCTACGTCCTGAGGCTTGAGCGAAGTGCGCGACCACAAATGCCGGGCCGCATCTGTGGCGGCCATCGAGGTTAGATCGCCGCGCTGAAACCAGGAGGGTCGGTCATGCAGCGCCGAACCGACAGCTTCAAAACGAATCACCGGCTGCTTCATTTCGCTCGCGTAATCCGCTGCCGAAATAACAAACGCGGTAGCGCCATCGGCGGGCACATCGCAGTCGAGCAAACACAGCGGTGTGGAAATCATACGCGCCGACAGGTAATCCTCCAGTGTCAGCGCATCACGATAAATGGCCTGGTCATTCAGGGCGGCGTTACGTCGGGCATTGAGAGAAATTTGCGCAAGTTGCTCACGGCTCAATCGGTACTCGTGCATATAGCGCTGGCAGTGCCACGCCACCCAGTTGGATGCCGAGAAGGCGCCAAAGGGCAACATCTGACCCAGCTCGCCATCCATGCGCGGTACCCCGCCGCCACCGCCGTCCAGACCAATGCCGCTACGCCCGCCTTTCTGGGCGCTGGCTTCTGTAACCGTGCGATAGACCAGCACATGGCGTGCATAACCCGCAGCAACCGCAGCAACGGCATCAATGATGGGTGCATACTGCGCAGCCCCTTCGGGGCCTGCGCGATGCCAGTTGAGCTGCAGGCGCAGACTGTCCTGCACGGTTGGCGTACCGGGGCCGGAGAATCCGGCCGGACCACCCATTTTTCCGGGATAAGATGCGAGGCCGTCTATCTCGTCTCGCGACAGACCGGCATCGTCAATGGCGGCAAGACAGGCTTCCAGCGTCAGTTCCAGCTCACCGCGCATCAGGCGGCGGCCAATTTGCGACTGGGCCGCGCCGGAGACAACAACGGTCTGTTCTGCGCGTTCACTCATCGCTGCCACCCTCCTCAACCAACGGCCGGAACAAGGGCAGCCAGACATCCTCAAAGGCTTCAAAAAATACCGATACCGGCATACCGATTTCAACGGATTCCGGCGAGCAGCCGTAGATATTTGAAACCAGCCGTAAATCGCTCTGCTCCTCCAGTTCGATAACGGCAATCACATAGGGATGCTCAAAGGTTGGATTCCAGGCCTGTACATTGATCGTGAAGCTATACACCTTGCCACGGCCACTCAAGGGCACAAACGCCAATGCCTTCGACAGACAGTGCGGGCACAGGGGCGCAGGCGGCGAATGCCAGCGATTGCAGTTTTTACAGCGCGGCAACAACAACTGGCCGCGCTCGCCCCCCGTCCAGAACGGGCGATCGTCGTCACTGATTTTCGGCAGCACTCTGAAAGGCGCCTGACCATTCACCCCGCCGTGTTTTGGTTCTGCTGACATATCGCTCCCGTTATTGTTATTCGCTTGCAGGGCGAGCTCCCACAGAAGCGGCGCTGCTGGTGAATTATTCTTTCGTAGGCCTGATTAAGCGAAGCGTATCAGGCAGTCCTTACCTCCTTTTGCCTGCAACGCCTGCGGCTTATGCAGGCCTACAGCAGGAAAAGGCTTGCACCCCAATAAGATCGGGTAGGCCTGATTAAGCGAAGCGTATCAGGCAACTCAGCGATGTTCGAATGACCACAGCGTTTGAGTTCAATGACCGCCGCCTTTATTATAGTGTACTATTATTAACAACCCAGCATCCACAACAGGCGAGCCAGGCATGCCACAACCCGCTTCCAGCGCCCTTGTCGAAGCCCTAACCGCACCCGCCCTGATTGCCGGCGCCCGTGCGAACTGGCCCGACAATGATCTGGTCGTATTTGACCGCCACCGCCTGACTTATGCCGAGGCAGATACCCAATCGGCCTTGCTGGCGCGCCAACTACTTGCAAGCGGTGTTGGCAAAGGCTGTAACATCGGCTTGCTGCTGGCCAACAGCTGCGAATTTGTCATCAGCTGGCTGGCCATCAATCGCATTGGCGCCGTTGGCGTGCCGCTCAGCACTTTCTCTACGGCCGCCGAACTGCGACAACTTATCGTACACGCCGACTTGCACAGCCTGATTTTCCAGCCCGCTTATCTCAACCATAACTATTGCGAACGCCTGACCGAGGCCTTGCCATCGCTGGGCAGTGGTGAAATCCAGTATCTACCCGAAGCGCCCTTTTTGCGACGCTGCTGGATGCATGGCTCTGCGGCGCCCGACTGGGCCACAACGGCACTTATGCCGGAAGCACCTGCGGTGTCTGAAAACCTGCTGAGCGCCGCCGAACAAGCAGTCACCCCCGGCGATGCCGCCGCTATTATTTACACCTCCGGCAGCACCGGCGAACCCAAAGGCATTGTCCATAGCCAGGGCAGCCTGCTGCGCCAATCTGTCAAACAGGCCCGAGAAAAGCAGCTCAGCGCCCGCGACCGCATATTTTCTTCCATGCCCTTTTTCTGGGTAGGCGGCCTGTCATACAAACTGCTTCCTGCCATGCAAAGCGGCGCAACGGTAATGGGTTGCGCCAGTAGCGCGCCGGCAGACATTCTCGACTTTATTGAAGCCGAAAAAATCACCCTGTTTCTGGGCTGGCCGCACGCCGGTCAGGCGCTGGAGAATGACCCCTCATTCCCGGGCCGCAAGCTCAATCATCTGCGTGGCGGTTACCTGTTTGGTGCCCTGCCTGCCGACCAGAGACCCGCTTCACTCACGGCAGTGTGCAACGCCCTCGGCATGACAGAAACCGCAGGGCCGCACACCGCCGGGCATTTATCGATGTTGCCGGAATCCCTGCAGGGCTCATTCGGCTGGGCTTCCGAAGGCATGGAGTATCGCATTGTCGATGTCGACAGTGGCCGCGACCTTGATGATGGCGAGGCCGGTGAATTATGGCTGCGCGGCGATACGCTGATGACGGGCCTGTACAAGCGCGAGCGCGCGGAGGTCTTTAGCGCTGACGGCTGGTATGCCAGCAAAGATCTGGTCATTCGCCGAGACGGGCATCTGTTTTTTCAGGGCCGCTGTGATGATGTAGTGAAAATCAAAGGCGCCAACGTGTCACCCAAAGAAGTTGAAGACGCCCTCAATGCGCTGCCGGAAATTGCACAATCGATTGTCACCGGCGTTACCCTCCACGGCAAGCTGTATCTGGGTGCGATCGTCGCGACGGTCTCCGAACTGGATCTAGACAACCTGCCGGCGCGACTGCGAACCACTCTGTCGTCGTACAAGGTACCCAGTGTGTTTACCAGCCTTCCGGTAACGGAATTGCCGTTTCGCTCCAGCGGAAAAATTGATCGCCGCGCACTGATCGAGCGTCTGGAAAACGCCGCAGAAAAAAATTCAGCAGTGCCCTAGCTCGTTCGGTGAAGCTCGAACTGGCTGCAATCATTGAATTGCAGAAAAGCCTTCAGCTCTTTTTCCAGCGCCGAAAAAAACGCGTCCTTTTTTTCCACCCAGTGCTCCAGCGCCAAGTGATGAATGTGCAGTACGCCGGTTTTTCGCTCGGCCGTACAATCCATGCGCGCCGCCAGTCGCCCACCCCAAAGAACAGGCAATGAAAAATAACCGTACCGGCGCTTTGCCGCAGGAACGTAACACTCAATCTGATAATCGAAATCGAACAGCGCACGCATCCGCTTGCGCTGTATAAGAAGGTTATCAAAGGGCGACAGTATTTTGAGCTTGCTGCGAGGCAGTGGCTTGCCCAGCAGCTGCATGGACTCAGGCAATGCATAATAGTCGCTGCTGCCAACGCTCACCTGCAAAAGCTCCCCGCCTGCCACCATGTCGGCAAGGCAGGTGAGCACCCTGGGCTTTATATTTTTGAGCAGGTACACCATATCTGCAGCTTGCCCCAGACCATTGGCGGCAAGATACCGGGTGATCAGAAACCTCGCGTACTCATCCAAAGAGGGCACCGCAGTATCGACACCCTCCGGCAATACCCTTTCCGTTAAATCATAGACTTTGTGAAAGTTGATTCGCTCGGGCACCATCAGGTCGCCCTGCATATACAGACATTCCAGCGCACGCTTGGCCGGCTTGCTTCCCCAGTCACCGGTTTTTTTGCCGGAGTGCTCAAAGTCCTTGGCCATGAGTGGCCCCTCCGTCGCGATACGCTTGAGCACGGAGTTCATCAGCTTTTTGTCGCCCTTGTACCAGTGGCTCATATCGCCATTTGCGATAGCCCGCTTGCGCACCAGAGTGAAGCGAAAATCGCGCATCGGCAAATAGGCCGCAGCGTGCGCCCAATATTCAAATACCTGTTTATCGGCAACCAGCTGGTCGAGGTGCGAGGGTGCATAGCGAGGATTGCGATTCCACAAGGTGTGATGATGCGCTCGCTGAACCGCAGAAATGGTATCAATCTGGATGTAGCCCAGATGCTCAATAGCAGACAGCGTAGCCGAGATTGCCGAACCCGGCGGTTTCACCGGCGGCAGTCGCTGCGATAGCAGCACAAGTTTTCGGGCTTGCGTCAGAGAAAGTGATTCGCTCGTCATTGTGTGTCGCTTGTTCGTGCCGGCTTGTCAGGCGCCAAAAGTAGCCGTGTATTCAGCCGGAATAGTGATCTCGTAAAACCCGCCCGCCAGCGCAGCTACAATCAGCGCAGACAAAACCGCACCAATCGAAAGCGCGGCATAGCCAATGCGGTTTCGTGCAGCAAGACTGAAATGATTGCGCGTTAACCAGTGAATCGCGCAGGCCACGTGCCCGAATATGGCGACCACCGCAAGAAAATAATAAGGCACAAAATAGAACTGAAAAGGCGAGACATGAATGCCGGCGGCCGCAAAATTAAAATTGGTATCCAGGTTGAATACCGTGCGGGCAAATAAAACGGCACCCACATGCGCCAGCAGGAAATAAGCCAGATAGCCACCTGATAGCGCCTGCAAACGCTCAAAGAATCCCCGGCGCTGCCCCCAACGCGCTTTTATAAAATAGATACCGGAGGCAATCTGAAAGGCCACACAGGCCAGCAATAAAATTTCGACCAGCGGTATCCGATAGAGGTTTCGAAAGGCCTCCATAAATGCGATATGGGCATCAACGCTTTCAAGCGCCAGCAAATGATTCAGCAGGTGAACGGCAACAAAGGCGCCGATAACGCAGGCAGAAACGCGGTGAAGTGTGTGAAGCATTGCAGATTGTCCCTGTTATTAGCCCGACGCTTGAATATGGCGCGCACGACGATTCTTCTGTAGGAGCCTGCCCTGCAGGCGAATGAACTGGCACCCGACCCCTCGATATTCTCAGCGGCCTCGCGAAGTGTAGGAAGTCTGCTACGGCGTGTCTATTGGTAAGGAAGCGGGCTGACGCTTATGGTGTTTTTATCAGGCGCTGGCGCAGCGCCTCTACTTCATCCTGATTCACCGGGTCCATCTTCGCTACACCCGCTCGCACCACCGACGGCGCAATCGCATACAGCCAGCGTGCTATCCACAGCTTGAAGTTCCAGCGCGGCAATACAATTTCAAATTCGCGTTTATCCATGGCAGCCAGTAGTTGCCTGGCGACCAGATCGGCCGGATACACCTCCCCGCTGTAGGCACCCGGCTCATCCAGCTTCGACCAGATTTCAGTCGCGATGGGGCCGGGGTGCACCAGCATCGCGTGTATACCCGAGCCTTGCAGGTCGCCCCAGAGTCCGCGGGTGAATCCGTTCATTGCACATTTGGAAGCCACGTATACCGCTTCATGGGTGGGCGGCACTTTCGAGCCGAACGACGAAACGTTAACAATGATGCCGCCGCCATCTCTCAGCATGAAGGGGATCGCGGCAAACGAGGTCCACAGGCAAGACAGAAAGTTGGTGCGCATGACCGCTTCGGCTTCGTCTGCCGTGATCTTGTAAATCATGCGGTGCAACGGAACGCCGGCGTTGTTGATAAGGATATCCACACGCCCGAACTGCTCTGCTACCTGTTGTACAACACCGCCAGCAAAGGCTTTGTCACTGATATCACCGGCGAGGTAAATGGAATCGGGCGAGTCTGCTTGCAATTGCGCAAGCAAAGCAGCAAGACGCTCCTCGCGCCGGGCAACCGCCACCACCGTGGCGCCGCTGCGGGCAAGCAAGCGCGCGGTTTCGAGACCGATGCCGGATGACGCACCCGTGACAATGGCAACCCTGCCTTGATAACGCTTCTCGCTGCTCATGCTGGCTCCACGGTAGCACTCGCGCCCCGGCGTCTGACACTGGGAGTGCCAAACACAAAAGACGGCGACCGCTTGTTTTATAATCAGTATACTAATATAAAGAACCTGTGGATTTCATGCAATTACGGCTGTCACCCGTCGATACACGCGAACCGGTACACCTGAACCCCTACACGCCCCGGACAAGAGCTGCCCTATGCCCTTTCTTCTTATCTGCCTGCTGTTGTTTTTCGCCCCGCCTGCAAACGCGACATCCGCAACGGGCGCAGCGCCTGCGCCAATACTACTGTGGGGCGACACCCATGTTCACAGCGCCTATTCATTTGATGCCTTTCTGAACGGCAACCACAGCGCCACGCCCGACACCGCCTACCGCTTTGCCCGTGGCGAACCGGTGATTCACCCCTTTACCCGCGCCCGGGTTCAAATTGACCAGCCACTGGATTTTATTGTGGTTGCCGATCACGCCGAATTTTACGGCGTTGCCCGCAAGGCCTTCTACGGTGATCTGGACAGCGCCGACGACGCCGGGCCTATCGACAGACTCGCCCTGTGGTTTACCAAACACTTCATCCGCTACCTGGTCAATCAGGGCAGCGCCTCGGCGCTGTTTGGCAAAATGCTGCCCAAACCGGGCGACGCCAGCGCCGAAGCACTGGCCCAGCCTGCCGGTTCGCCGGTAGATACCAGCCTGGTGGAACGCAGCGTCTGGGAAGAGGCTACACAGCTGGCCGACCACTATTACACACCCGGTGAATTCACCACCTTTATCGGCTGGGAGTGGAGCTCAACCCCTGGCGCTGCCAACCTGCATCGCGTTGTCATGTCGTCGGCCAATGCCCAGCAAGCCGCCGATTTCCGGCCTTTTAGCGCCGTCGACAGCCCCTTCCCCGAAGATTTGTGGCGCTGGCTGGCAGACACTCAGGCGCAAAGCGGCGTTCAGTTTCTCTCCATTCCCCACAACTCCAATATCTCCAAGGGCTACATGTTCGACCTTCGCACCTTGCGCGGCAAACCACTCAGCGAAGCCTATATGCAACTGCGCCGGGCCATTGAGCCGGTGGCTGAAATAACCCAGATCAAGGGCGACTCGGAAACCCACGAAATCCTCTCACCCGATGACGAGTTCGCCCAATTCGAAACCTACGGCTGGTACATGCAGCAGGGCTATGAACCCTACCAGCCGCAAGCGGGAGACTATTTGCGCAGCGCGCTTTTGCGCGGTTTAAGCATCGAACACAAGCAGGGAAGCAACCCCTATCAACTCGGCTTTATTGGCTCAACCGACAGCCACACTGCGCTGTCGTCCGCCGAGGAAAACAACTTTCAGGGCAAACACGCCAACCAATCCACACCGGAGACCAAAAGCCTGCCAGAAGGCAGCGACCCGGACGCCAGTGGCTGGAGCATGTCAGCGTCAGGGCGCGCCGCCGTATGGGCCCACAGCAACAGCCGCGAGGCCATTATCGCGGCGCTCAAGCGCCGTGAAGTCTACGCCACCACCGGCACGCGTATTGCCCTGCAGGTATTCGCCAGCTGGGATTTCGGCGACCTGAACCTCAAACACAACCAGTGGCCACAACTCGCGCGCAACCGGGGGGTTGCCATGGGTGCAAACCTGCCAAACGCCGCCACCGGCAGCGCGCCCGAATTTGCAGTGATAGCCCAGCACGACCCCCGCAGTGCAAAACTGGATCGTCTGCAAATGGTGAAGGGCTGGGTTGACTACAAGGGCGAAACCCACGAGAAAATCTACAACATTGCCTGGTCAGGGGAGCGCAGCCTCAACAAGGGCAAACTGCCTGCCATCGCAGACACCGTCAACCGCCGCACCGGCGCCTACGACAAAGAGCTTGGTGCGGCACAGCTGGCGGCACGCTGGCGCGACCCGGACTTTGACCCGGCGCAGTCGGCGTTTTACTACGTGCGCGTGCTCGAAGCCCCCACACCCAAACACTTGCTGCTTGATGCCGTGGCGCTGGGTTTGAAGGCACCGCTCGAAGGCGCAGCCATTATTCAGGAGCGGGCCTACAGTTCGCCGGTTTGGTATCGGCCGGTCGACAGCAGCCTTATCACGCATTGACGGCTTCGCCCGATATTATTAGTATACTATTAAAAGAATAACGAGGGAGTTACACCATGTCAGCGCTGGAAGGTATACGCGTACTCGAAGTGGCAAGCTGGACCTTTGTTCCCGCAGCCGGTGCCATTCTGGCTGACTGGGGAGCCGACGTGATCAAGATCGAACACCCGGAAACCGGTGACCCCCAACGCGCCTTGATGACATCCGGTTTGCTCGGGCCGGACGGCGGCAGTCTGATCAACTTTATGATCGAGCAACCCAACCGCAGCAAACGCAGTATCGGCATTGATATTGGCACGCCCGAGGGCCATGCCCTGCTATTGCGGCTGGTAAAAGACGCCGATGTATTTCTGACCAATTTTCTGCCGCCCGCCCGCAAAAAGCTCGGTATCGACGTTGACGAAATTCGCGCAGCCAACCCGAAAATCATCTATGTGCGCGGCCACGGTCAGGGCGCCAACGGCCCCGATGCGGATCGCGGTGCTTACGACGCTGCGGCATTCTGGTCACGCGGCGGCATTGCCGACAGCCTGTCGCCCGCTGATCGCGCCTACCCCATTTCCCAGGGGCCGGGTTTTGGTGATCTGGTGGG
>DIBR01000002.1:0-79308 GCA_002415025.1 Spongiibacteraceae bacterium UBA5047 | reverse complement strand
TTTTGGTGATCTGGTGGGCGCACAAACGATTGCCGGCGGCATTGCCGCTGCACTGTTCAAGCGCGAACGCAGCGGTGAAGGCTCGGTGGTAGACGTGTCGCTGCTGCACACGGCCATGTGGTTGCTGTCCTTTGGCATTGTCGCCAGCGACACGCTGGGCATTGAACTGAAAACCGGCGGCGGCAAGCGCAGCGAAACGCCCAACCCGCTGGTGGGCTTCTACAAAACCGGTGACGACCGCTACCTCACACTGGTGATGCTGCAATCTGATCGCTATTGGGAAGAACTGTGCAACGCCATCGGTTTAAGCGCGCTGGTCAAAGACGAGCGCTTTATCGATGCAAGCGCACGCCAAAAAAACGCTGCCGCCTGCGTTGCCGCGCTGGACGAGGCCTTTGCCGGCAAAACCCTGAGCGAGTGGAAAGAGATTCTGGCCAACATCGAAGGGGTCTGGGCGCCCGTGCAGAGCCAACTGGAATTACTGCAAGACCCCCAGGCCATCGAAAACCAGTATGTCATGGACGTTATGGCGCAAGACGGCCAGCGCAGTTTCAAACTGGTTACCAGCCCGGTGCGCTTTAACGATACACCCCCAACCATGACGGCCGCACCTGAGCTGGGCCAACACACCGAAGAATTTTTACTCGAACTCGGCCTGGAATGGGAAGAGATAGAAGCCTATAAAGCCAGCGGCGCAATCACCTGAGCGGTATGGACGCCCACAGCAGCCTTGAACAAGACGAAAACTTTCGCCAGGAAGTACACAACTGGCTGCTGGCCAACTGCCCGCCGTCGCAGCGCTGGCCCATCACCGCAGCCGAGCAGGTGTGGGGCGGGCGCAACCGAACCTTTCCCAGCGAGGACGCGCGCCTGTGGTTTGAACGCATGCAGGGTAAAGGCTGGACCGTGCCGGATTGGCCCCGCGAGTATGGCGGCGCCGGCCTGAGTGAAAGGCAAACCCGTATTCTGGAGCAGGAATTAAAGCGTCTGCGCTGTCGCAAGCCGCTTTATGATCTCGGTATCTGGATGCTTGGGCCAGCGCTGCTTGAATTTGGCAGCGAAACACAAAAGCGCGAACATCTGCCACGCATTGCCGCTGGCGAAGTGCGCTGGTGTCAGGGATATTCGGAACCCGGTGCCGGCTCTGATCTGGCCAGCCTGCAAATGCGCGCCGACGATTGCGGCGATCATTTTCTGGTAAACGGCAGCAAAATCTGGACAACCAAAGCCGACCTGGCCGACTGGATTTTTTGCCTCGTGCGCACCCGCCAGGGTGGCATCAAACAACAGGGCATCAGCTTTTTGCTGATCGATATGGACAACCCCGGTGTTAGCGTAAGCCCCATCAGTTTAATCAGCGGCGAATCCGAATTCTGCCAAACCTTTTTCGACAATGTGAAAGTGCCCAAACACAATCTGGTGGGCAAACTGCACGAAGGCTGGTCAGTTGCCAAAGCGCTGTTAAAACACGAACGAAAGCTGATGTCAGAGGTGGAGATCGACACCCCCGGCCCCAGTTTTACTTTGCATGAAGCGGCAGATAACTATATAGGCCGCAACAGCGACGGAAAGCTTGCTGACCTTTCACTACGCGATGCGCTGGTAAAAAACGATATGCGTTTTAAAGCCCTCGCACTCACCCACGGTCGCAGCTACGAGGAAAAGCAGGCGGGAATAGCTAACGCTATTGCAATGATTATGAAATACGCCGGCACCGAAGCACAAAAGCAAAAAGAGGAAGTGCTGCTGGCTATACTCGGCACGCAAGCACTCGGCTGGGAGAGCCGTGGTGAAGAAGGCGACTTCAACAGCGACGAATTGCTGACAGCGCGCGGCTGGTTGTATTCAAAAATACTGTCCATTGCCGGTGGCAGCACAGAAGTGCAATTGAATATTATCGCCAAGCGAATACTGGAATTGCCGGACTAAAAGTGATTCGCCTGCAGGGCAGGCTCCTACAGGTATGCGGTTTTCTGACGTCTTTGTGGCAGTTGGCCTTGCCAGGCAACATGGCCCGGCCTGCAACATGAAAAAATCCCGTAGACCTGATTAAGCCCAGCGTATCAGGCAGGTACCTGCAATGCCCAAGGCTTTGCAGGCCTACAACATCAAAAAACACCCCATACGGCCTTCGTAGGCCTGATTAAGCGCAGCGTATCAGGCAATCGCTGAAGCGCCCTAGTAAAACTCCACACTCACTTCCAGGCCAAAGGTACGCGGCTTGCCGTTAATCATCAGGCCTGCACCGAGGGCGCCGGAGTTTGAAAAGCCGCTGGTGTAATACACCTCGTCCGTCACGTTTTCAACATAGGCCGTAATCTGAACTTTTTCAGAGGGCTGGTAGAGCAAGCGCGCATCCAGCAGGGTCACTTCATCTACCGTTGCGTTATCAAAAGAATCCGCCAGAAAATCCAGGCCGGTAAAAACTTCATCGCGGTAAGAGGCAGAGATGCGTGGAATAAACATACCCACCGGCGTCATCAGCTTGTAGTACGCCGACAACGAATAGGTCAGCTCAGGCGTGATAAAAAATGGCTCATCAGACCGATCAACCGGCCGCTCTCCCACAAAAGGCGTCACGGCATTGCCCATAAACTCATCGTAAGACGCATCCAGATAGCTCGCATTGACATTCACAAACCAGTTGGCAAAGGTGAACGCCGACTCGAACTCAATGCCGTCGATGGTTGACGCACTGGCATTGGTAAAGAACTGCAGAATTTCCGTGCCGGTCAAACTGTCACCCAACTCGTTGGTTTGAATCTGCATGTCATCCCATTCGGTATGAAATATCGATGCATTGAATCGAAACCGGCTATCGACCGCATCCAGCTTGAAACCAATTTCATAGTTGGTCACAAACTCGGGCTCTACCCCGATCAGCTCCTGTCCGCGTGCATCAATACCGCCCGCCTTGAAGCCTTTGCTGTAGGTGAAATAGGTCAGAAAGCTGTTCAGCCTCATGGTCTCCAGCCACTCACCCGGCGCCAGCAAACTGACGGTTGCCGATGGGGTAAATTCCTTGAAGTCCCGGCTCGCGCCAATCACTGTGGAATTGCTCAACAAGGGCAGAGTGCGCGGGTCGTCAAACTGCGCGTCAAACTGTGGCCGGCTGATGGGCGTAAATACACCAAACTGGTCGAGAAAGACCGCGCCGAGACGCTGCCCCAGTTCGTCAGTGTCCACTTCGGTGACCAGCGTTTCGCGGTCGCGGGTTTCAGTGGTATAGCGCCCGCCCAGGGTGAACTCCAGCCACTCGGCCAGCTCGACGGTGAACTCCCCAAAGACCGCCAGACTGTCGTTGCGCAGCTTGCTCGACTCCCCCAGCCACTCGGCAAAGGGTACTACCGCTGCCTGATCGGCGGTGCTGCCAAGCGCGGCGCCCAAACCGGGTATCGGTACAAAGAGATTCGTTACGAACGAAAACGGAATGCCGCCGATCCCGCCCGGGCCAACCAGCTGGTTACCCAGCACCGAGGGCAGTCGCTCAGTCGACGCAAACAAACCGACGGTGTACTGCATTCGGTCGCCGAAGGCTCCACCGGTAAACTTGAATTCCTGGGTCAACTGCCAGCGGTCATCGTCTTCAACCTCAAAGCCGCTGCCTTCCAGTGTTTCTTTGACCGCTTTGCTGCCATTGCTGACAATCACGGCGCGCGAGCCATCCGAATCGTCGTTTACAAACACGTTGTCCCAACGGCTGTAGCCGGTAATGCTTTTGAATTCAACGTCGTCAGTGATCATCCAGCGTAAAGTGAGCGCCACCATTGAGCTTTCGACTTCAAAAATACTCAGGTCGGAGTTGAAGGATATTTTGCGGTCGTCTCGCAGTGCTTCGCTTTCGCGGCATGTATCAGCAAAATTCGGTTGCTGCGGAAAGGTCAGGTTGGGCAGTGATGCATCGGGGTTCTGCAAAACGCAGGTTGGGCCCTGACTGAATTCGTTTGTGCGGCTCCAGAACGAAAACAGATCCGCGCTAAAGTTTTCATTCACATCCCACAGCACTCGCAGCGACGCGCCTATACGGTCTTCATCACTAAAGTGCTCGCCGTCGGTAACGTTTTCCAGAAAGCCTTCGCTATACGTTCGGCTCAGCGAGAACCGGGCTGCCAGCTCATTGTCGATCAGGGGAATATTGGTTAGCAGCTTGATATCGCGACGATCAAAATTACCTACACGGCCCGATATTTTGGTGCTGGCTTCAGACAGGTCTGGCTGTGCGGTACGAAAGAGAATTGCACCGCCGGTGTTGTTCTTGCCAAACAGGGTTCCCTGTGGGCCGCGCAAGGCCTGCACGCTCTCAATGTCGATGGTTTCCAGCAGCTGGCCAATGGGGCGAGGAATCAGGATTTCATTCAGATAAATACCCACACCGGGGTCAAGAAAGGTGCCGCCGGAACGCGCGCCAATGCCGCGTATAAAAAACTTCGGTTCTTTACTGCCGTCTTCGGAAATAGACAGACTGGGGACAACTTTATTGAGGTCGAGAATATTTTTAATCCCGGCCTGCTGCAGTTGTTCACCGCTGAAAGCCGAAACGGCAACCGGGGTTTGTTGCAGCAACTCCTGTCGGCGCCGTGCATACACGATAACTTCTTCCAGCGCGGTCTGCGTTTTGACAACAGCGGTGGTCTTGTCGGTCGCGCCAGCCGATTGGGCCAGCACAGGCGACACCACCCCGGCTGCAAAAACACCGAACGCCACACCCAAGAGTTTCTTATTCATTGTTATAACTCCGATTGCAACGGTGCGACGGAGCCTTGTGCCAGCCTCAGTCGCATGGCGTGCCTCTCTTCGAAGGCAACGAACAGATAGTATACTAATTAAAAACCGCTGCGCAACTATTGCGCTTTTTAGCCCCAAACCCCCTGCTCTTCCGGCTGTGCCGGTGAGCCGGAGCACGCACTATTTCCTGCCACATCCATTTTAAAGTCAACAAAATCAAGGCCCTGAAGCCTGCCGAGCCGTATCCGGGACAAGCCTCGGTGCCCATGCAGGGGCCGCTTGACTTCAATTATTAGTACACTACTATTGAATCCTCGACCGTTTTCCCGACAGGAACCCGGAATGCCCAGCCACTCAAGCCTCTGACGCCGGAATGTATACATGAATAATCTGGGCTTCTGGCATTTTGCCCATAACAACCCCGCTGCAACTGCACTCATCGCGCCTGAGGCCACTGCGCCGCGCCGCGTAAGCCGCGGTGAACTGCTGGCCGAGAGCAACCGTCTTTCTCACGCGCTGCGCGATCTGGGACTCACGAGCGGCGACGCGGTGGCCATAGCCGCACCCAACTCGGTCGAGAGCTTTGAGCTGTATCTGGCCACCATCCAGATCGGGCTGTATCTGGTGCCTGTTAACTGGCACCTGGCCGCGCCCGAAATCGAATACATTCTTCGGGACAGCGGCGCGCGGGTCTTTATTGCTCATGAGAAATTGAAGACCACCGCAATAAACGCTACCACAGATAGCGCAAACGCCGGCCGTCAATGTCACTGCTTTGCGATTGGCGATATTCCCGGTTTCGGTAGCTACCACCGCTTGAAATCCGGCCAACCCGCCACCGCGCCGCCCGAGCGCCGCGCCGGTCAGGTTATGAACTACACTTCCGGCACCACCGGCCGCCCCAAGGCGGTTAAACGCGCCTTACCCGACCTGTCACCCGACTTGCTCTACAGCATCATGCCGTCGATGCTGGGCAACACCTTCAACATCGGCCCCGAAGACGGTCATGTTCACTACTGCGGCTCGCCGCTCTACCATACGGCGGTTACCAGCTGGGCCGGCAATTCCCTTCATCTCGGGCACTGTGTCGTGGTAGTCGATAAATGGGACGCGGCGCAAATGCTTGCTGATATTGAGCGTTTTGCCGTTACCACCAGCCATATGGTGCCCACCCAGTTTACCCGCCTGTTAAAACTGCCAGACACCCGCCGCAGGCAACACAAGCTCGGCTCGCTGCGCAGCATCATTCACGCAGCGGCGCCCTGCCCACCCGCCGTCAAACAGGCCATGCTCGACTGGTGGGGGCCTATCATTTACGAATACTACGCGGGCACCGAAGGCGGCAGCGCCATCTGTACGCCGCAGGACTGGCTGAAGTATCCCGGTACCGTCGGCAAGGCGCCACCGTCGAGCGGCCTGCGCATACTTGATGACGAGGGAGCAGACCTTCCGCCCAACAGCCCCGGCAGCGTCTATTTGAAAATCATGGACGGCATGGACTTCGAGTACAAGGGCGATGCGGAGAAAACCCGAGCCAATCGCAAGGGCGACTATTTTACGCTAGGCGATATTGGTTACCTGAACGAAGAGGGTTTTCTGTTTTTATCGGATCGCAAAATCGACATGATCATTTCCGGCGGCGCCAACATTTACCCCGCCGAAGTGGAGAATGTGCTTATCATGCATCCGGCTGTTCTGGATTGCGCTGTGTTCGGTATTCCCAACGACGACTGGGGAGAAGAGGTGAAGGCTGTCGTGCAACTGTGTGCCGACGCGACCGCCGACGACGCGCTGCAGGCCGAGCTTCAACATTTTCTGCAGGAGCGCCTGGCAAAAATGAAACTGCCGCGATCCTACGATTTTGTCACCGAGCTTCCACGCGACCCCAACGGAAAATTGTACAAACGACGCCTGCGCGATGCCTATTGGCAGGGTCGCGAGCGGGCCGTCTGATTTAACCGTCCGGCAGTGCAAAGGCCACCAGGCTGTCGCCCAGTTTGGTGCGCATATTGGCGTGACCGCCCGCTGCTATCACAACAAACTGTCTGCCTTGTTCGGTCAGACGGTAGGTCATTGGTGTAGCCTGACCACCGGCGGGCAGGCGTGCGCGCCACAATTCATCGCCACTGCTTACGTCGTAGGCGCGCAGATAATTGTCCAGCGATGCGCCAATAAAAACCACTCCGCTGGCCGTGGTGATGGGACCGCCGCCGTGTGGCAAGCCAAAGTTCAAACCGAAGGGCAGCGCGCTCAGGCCCGGCACCATGTCGCGGGTCGTTCCAAACGGAATTTCCCACAGCTTTTTCCCGCTGCGCAAGTCCACGGCCATCAGCACACCCCATGGAGGCTTGATACACGGCACCCCCAGAGGCGACAGCAAGACTTCACTGCTCAGCAGATACGGTGTGCCCTCATTGAGCGACAGGCCCAGACCGCGCAAGTCCTGTCGCGCCATGCCCGCGTATTGCTCGCGCCTGATCAGGCGGTTAACCGACACCACGCGGTTTTGCGGCAGCACCGCAATTTGCCGGTCGGCGTCAAAGGCCAGCGAACCCCAGTTGGAGCCGCCGGCAACGCCGGGATAGTGCAAGGCACCGCGCAGGCTCGGCGGAGTAAATATGCCTTTGTTATCCAGCCCCTCGATGAGCTTTCGGCACTCGCCTTTATCATAGAACGTGAAGCCCCAGGCTTCATCTGCCTTCACTCCGGCGGGGTGTAGCGGTTGCGGAAAGGTCGGAAAAGGCTGTGTCGGCGAGGTATATTCGTCGAGCAGATCCGAGCCCGGTACGGCGCGCTCTTCTACCGGGTAAATGGGCTTGCCGGTTTCCCGGTTAAGTAGAAACAGGTGCCCCATTTTTGTTGTTTGCGCCAGTGCCGGAATGCGTTGTCCGTCCTTTTCAAGGTCGATCAAAATAGGCTGGGAGGCAATATCGTAATCCCATAAGTCGTGATGCACGGTTTGAAAGCGCCACACAACCTTTCCGTTAGTTGCATCAAGCGCCACCACTGCGTTGGCATAAAAATCCAGATCAAAGCCAAAACGCCGCCGGTGTCCACCAACAAAGTCCGGGCCGGCGCCACCAAAGGGAACAAAAATCAGATTGCGCTCGTGATCCACCGAAAAGATTGACCAGGCATTGGGAGTGCCCCGGTGATACCACTGGTCTTTCGGCGCGCCGAGCGTTGCGGGAGACGGTGCCGACTCGGGCACGGGGTCAAAAGCCCAGCGCAATTCACCGCTGCGCACATCGTAAGCGCGAATGACGCCGCCGGGAGAGTCAATACGGCGATGGTCACCCACCAACGAACCTTGCACCACCACATCATTGACCACGACCGGCGGCGACGTCATATACAGCTCGCCGGGGCGGGTTTCGCCAATGCCCCGCAGTAAACTCACTCGTCCGGACTGCCCTTCTGCCTTGCCGAACTCTGAGCAGGGCTTACCGGTGTCCGCATCGAGTGCCACCATCGCGCCATCAATGGTTCCCATATACAGGGTGCGATTGCAAACACCGCCGTCTTGCTCACCTTTCCATAGCGCCAACCCACGGCAGGTACGGTTCCAGGCCTCATCAAGATTGGGCTCGGAATCGTAAACCCATACTTCTTCACCACTTTCGGCGTCGATGGCGAAGGCGCGACTCAAACCACTACAAAAATAGAGTTTGTCTTCATCCAGTATCGGCGTTGCCTGAAAGGAGGTTTTGCCCGCTTCCGGGCGGGCACCCGGGTAGTCGCCGGTGTGATACTCCCAAATCTTTTCCAGGCGGCCCACATTGTCAGGCGTAATTTGCGTAAGGGGAGAATGGCGTGTGCCGCCGGCATCACCACCGTACACCGGCCAACCTGCTATCGGGCTGCTGACATCCACCGGCGGTGGCGGGCTGCAGGCACTGACCAGCACCACGCCCAGTATCAACACCAGACCGGCAAACTGCCGCATAATCAATTCGCAGCAGTCGCGGCTTTAGTAAACAGGCCAGAGGCCTCGATATCCGGTGCGCCGTCGGGGTCGATCCGTGAGACTTTGGGAATACCGCTTTCCACATGCCAGGCCGGGCCATTGGAGTGCGAAGTCCACATATTGCCCGCGGCATCAAAATCGATCTCGCGGGTATAGGTCACGCGGTTGGGCATGGGGTAAACCGTAAACTCTTCGCTCACAGGGTCAAAGCGGAGCATGGTGTCGCTGGCCGTGCCGCAGATCCACACCTGATCAGTTTGCTGATCAATATACAACGCGTAGGGCGTTGCCGATCCGATGGGCTCAATGGGTAACTGCCAGCTTTTCCAGCTTTTGGTCTCGCTCTGGTAGTAGTTGAGAGTGGCTTCGGTATAGCTCGGAATCCACAAGCCGCCCTTTGAGTCAAAGCGCAAACGACGCGGGGTATCAAAAGGCGTTTCTATCGAATCCAGCTCCAGGGTATCCGGGTCAATGCGTCCAATATGGCGAAAATTCAATTGGCTGTACCACACGCTGCCATCAACCGGATTAACATCAATGCCATAAGGCATGGGCATGCTCACCCCGTCCATTTTGGCGGAGCGATCTTCAAGGTCAAACCAGTGCGCATTGCGAATAAAGAAGGGCGTCAGGCGCAGGGTAATCGCCGTGAGCAAGTCCGGCGATTCCAGCCGCACAAACTTCTGCTCCCGGGTTTCCGGGTTGTACATACCAACATGGTTGGTGGCAGTAATGGTGTACCAAAGTCGTCCTTTTGCATCAAAGCGCAGTGTGTGCGGGTTGATACCCTGCTCCAGATCGACCATATCCCATTGCGCTGTTTTCGGGTCAAAACCTGCTAGCTGGTTACCCTTGGGCAAGGTTAACCAGATGCGGCCATCGGGAGCGGTTTGCAAGGAGTGCGGCGCAAGATAATTGTTCTCGCGCCCGGCTTCGGATTTCTTTTCCATACGCCAGTACACACCGCCGGGTTTGTGGTCTCCGCGCGGCACATCATAACTGGTGCGTTCGCCGTCAGGATTATTGTCGAGCGTCAGTTTATGCAACTGGTCTATCGGGCCGTCCACCGTCCAAACCGAACCGTCACGCGGATAGATCATCACGTCGTGCTGATTGGAGGTATTACCACCAAGGTCCCACTCTTCAATCACCGCCTTGCGCGCTTGTGGTGAAGGGACTGGCAGCGGGCCATTGTCAGACTGAAACCTCGCCAGTTTTTCCAGCGCCTTCGCCTTGTCGTAAGCGCGCATATAGTAATCCGGCAGGCGCTCTCGCAATGCATTGGTGATAATGGCGCCGCGGCGGCCCATGTCCAGAATGACCTCTTCCCAGTCTTCCCGCGAGCGCTCTACCCGCGTAAGCGGTGTTCCCTGCTGGTGGCAATAAGTACACTGCTGCTTGAACTCGCGCTTGAGCGTGTCGTCTTCAAATTCCGCAAGTACCAGATTCATCCAGTAGTTGCCGGGCATAACTGCCGCCACTTTGGCAAAATCTGTTTCACGTTCCAGCTGAAATTGCAGTTTGGTGCCGCCGGGCCTTGCCTGCAGTTTTTCCCGACGCAAATCTTTCCAGCCAACCCGCCGTACCCGCAGGCTATAACCCTCGCTCCAGGGCAGGGCCGGACTTAGAAAGCGGCCCTGTTCATCGCTAAAAACCGTAAGACTGTGTACCGGCTTTCCGTGATAGAAGGTGACCATAGCGCCAGCCAATGGCCCCTTGTCGTCACTGATATGGCCGTAGAAAAACGGACCGTCCGGCGCCACTGCATGCACGCTCGCAGCCGACAGAACAAACAGTAAGGCCACAACAAAGATATGAAATCTGGTTTTCATGCTGTTTTACTCTCCTGAGGGTCCAGGGCTTGCTCTAATTCCTGCAGCAGTGCGAGCCGATCAATTTTTCCGCTGGATCGCAGCGGTATGGTATGCGCAGGCAAAATTTTATAGACGCTGGGCACCTTGTAGGCAGACAAGCGCTCCCGTAAAAACGCTTGCACTTCCGTCACAGAGCAATTGTCCCGGCTTGTGTAAATCACAGCGGCGAGTGCTTTTTCCGTCGCCGATGTATCGTTACCGCAACCGCTGACGGCGGCGTAAACAACGCCGTCCATCTGCAGCAGCGCCGTTTCAATTTCACGCGGCGCGATATTAACGCCGCGGATTTTAACCATATCGTCCAGTCGGCCCTCAAAAAACAAATGGCCTTTGCGACGAATCACAAGGTCGCGTGTGCGATACCAGCCGTCGGCAGTAAATACCTCCGCGGGATTGCGTTTGTACAATCCGGTCATCAACGTATCGCCGCGCACCCACAGTTCCCCTAACTCACCGTCTTCAACCTCGGCAAGCGTTTCCGGGCTCACAATGCGGTGCTCCATACCGGGAGCTACCCACCCAACCGAACCGCGCAGCTCCGGTTCCACCCAGCGGCGCTGGCCACAGGTATGGGGGCCAGCGGTTTCGGTCATGCCCAGGCCGGCAATCACCAGCGTCGGATCGGGTGGCCGCAACGCCGGCGGCAGCGCAGCATAGAGATTGCCGCCGCGCAGGGCGGTTAAATCGCGTTGTTCAAAATCTGCCGACGCTACAAGCGCTTTGGCGCTGTAAGGCCAGCCGAGAAAAAGCGTCACTTTTTCCCTTTCGATAAAATCAAGCATGGCGTCGGCAGCGCCATTAGCGGTGCCGAGAACGCAGGCACCGACCTGCATCGCCGGGAGTAATTTGTAGGTAAGCCCACCCACCCAGAAAAAGGGCATGGATGTAAAAATTCGGTCGCCAAAACGGTAGTCACCATCGTCCGACTGTTTGATGGACTGGCGCAGCAAGTTGCCCTGCGTATGAATAACACCTTTGGGTTCGCCGGTACTGCCTGAGGTATAAATAATCGCTGCCGTATCGGCCGGGAACACGTGTTCTTCAGCTTCCAGCAGCAGCGCCTCGGACACACTTGCGTCCGGATCGAAACTGCAGGCGCTGCGCGCCCACGACGGTGGCGAGTCACCCCATATCCACAACCGCCGCAAATACGGCGCTTGCGCCAAAGCGATGTCTCTGTCGCTCATGCCGGGGAAGGCCTCTTCCAGCTTGGCGACATAGTTGTGGCCCAGATAAGTATCGGCAGCAATAAGCACGCTCAGGTCAGCGTGAGCAATCAGCGCCTGCAGTTCTGCAGCGGTAGAAAAAGTACTCAGGGGAACGACAACTGCGCCAATGCGGCCCAGAGCCATCAAACTGATGAGATACGCCGGCGAATTCGGAAACAGCAAACCAACATGCGAGCCTTTGCCTACGCCGTCTGCCAGCAGTTTTCGGGCCAGAGTCGCCGAGGCCGCCTCCAGTTCCGCGTAGCTTAAGCGCCAACCGTCGAATACCAGCACGTCGCTGTTTGGCCACCGCGCTGCGCCTTCGCGCACCAAAGTGCTGAATGATTGTGCTGCAATATTGCGATCCGGCACCTGTTTCACATTCGTTAGTCCGAAGAAGACTGAGCCGTGTGCTTGCTCGCTCCGGTCGCGCGACGCACAGACCCGGCGCGTCTCTGTCGTGCTCCGGTTTTCAGCAAACTCATATCAGTTCTCTTGTCTCAGCTACGCTCAGTCACGCGGCAATTCCATCTCAACAACACCCTTGGCCATCACTGCGTCTTCCTGATTGGTCAGCACAATCTCGACCGTGACAATGCCGCGCCCTTCCGCATCAATTTTCTTGTCGGTCACTTCGCCGTTGAGAAAGGTGGCATCACCGGTAAAGGCCGGGTTGCGATACTGGGTTTTCGCGTTCACGAGCTGCCCCCACTCGCCCATAAAGGCACTGGCATAGTCGAGCACCCACGCACCCATAGACGCGCCATAACCGTAGCCCCTGCCCATGCCCACATGCTTGGCCCATTTCGGTTGCAGGTGCCCACGCGATGGCCCGTAGTAAGCGCCATCGGTTAGCTCCGGATTGAATTTTTCCATTTCTCGGTTGCCTTCAAAACCGCTCATTTCCGGCGTATAGCCCTTGTTGTCCTGACGCGCGCCGGAGGAGCGCACTGCACCAAACCAGATCGTCATGGGGTAAGCGCGCCACTCGGTGGCGAACGAAGCGAGGCTGTGCGGGCCCAGCACATTGGTCACCAGCTTTTCGCCAACTTTTACCGAGTCATACAAGCGCTTGTCGTGGCCGAGCGCGCGCAGGCTTTTGATAAATTCAACTTTGGTTTCTTCAAGCTTTATCAGTTCTTCTTCGGTCCACTCCGGGTCATCTTCGCGTGCGAATACTTTTTTGTTGCGCGCATTTTCAACGATGTAGCGAATGGAGGTGGAGCGCTGCAGGGCAATGCGGTCACCATTCTGATTAACGTAGCTGGTGTCACCGCGCTGGAAGCAGGTAGGCCCGGCGAAGCTGGTATCTGTCACCTTGTAGTCGTAGGGCATGGGGTAGGTTTTGATATGGTCGCCGGGGTATATCCGCGGCCCGAAAAACCACCATTCGTCGCCGCCAAAGATAAGGTGTGAATTAGGTATCAAACCAATATTGGTAGGCGCCGCACCGTGACCGTTAGTGGTGGCTACCGTAAAGGAATAAGGGGCAACAATCTTTCCGAAGCGGCTCTCGGCCGCCCAGTCGTCATCAAAGTGCAGGGGGTTGGCGTAGTGCATGCCCTGCACCCAACGGCGAATGTCGTTAACGTGAATGGATTCGCGCAGCATATTGGTGGGAAAGGGGCGCCCCATAAAATTATCGAGATCGGATGCATCCATTTCAATGGTGCCGTCTTCCCTGCGCTTTACTTGTTCGGACATGGTGCTGCTCCTGTTTTATAAATTTTTATCAATAACATGCCGGATATTATTCTGCGTTTTTAATCCTTGCTGCAGCGAGTTCGCGCAGCTCGGCATCCTTAACCTTTTCACCGCTGGCGGTCATCGGTACATCTTTCTCATCAAAGAACAGCACCCGTCGCGGCACCTTGTAGCTGGCGAGGTGTTGCTTGAGCGTAGCGCGAACCTCTTCTTCACTTTGGCTCTCACCCTCTTGCAAGACGACGCACAACACCACTATCTGACCGAGTTTGTCGTCGGGCAGGCCGACCACCTGACTGATCTTGAAAGTTGGTAACACGCGCTGAATTACGCGCTGCACTTCCGCCGGAGACACATTGGCGCCGGCAGTTTTAATCATGTCGGTCAGGCGCCCGGTCCAATGAACGTAGCCTTCACTGTCGTAGTAACCGCTGTCGCCGGTGTGAAAAAAGCCATCGGCATCAAAACAGTCTTCGCGCGCCGCTTTTACGTAGCGCTCCATCAATGTCGGGCCTTTAATGCACAGTTCACCCTCTTCGCCCACGGCAAGCGTGTCACCGTTGTTGGTATCCACCACGCGCAAACTATTGCCGGGTAACAACCGCCCGGCGCTGGCCGTAATAATTGCGGGGTCGGTATTGGCGTAGTGGCTAATGCTGATCGCGCATGTTTCACTGGCCCCGTAAGCCCAGACACCGTGCCAGTTCTTGTCGCGCGCCGTTACAGAAGGGTGCCTGCAAAAAGGTGAACGACCGCTGACACAACGCACTGCAGAAAAGTCTGCTTGTGCCCAATCGGCGTGCTCTTCCATCGCGCCGGTATGGTGTGGCAGTGCATAGGGTTCGGTAACGCGCTCTTTCTGGATTAGCGCTATGGCGGCACCGGCTTCAAACAGTTCCTGCATAACCCAGCAACCGCCCGCCGCCATGGTGGCGCCCATCACCGTATTGAATCCGGCCGTCCAGAACAGCGGGAAGGTGGTCCACATACGGGTTTCGGTGGTACGGCAAAATATTCTGGCCTGATGCCAAGCCTGAAGCGTTGGCGCGCGTTGAGTATGCAACACGCCTTTCGGGTTGGCGGTACTGCCGGAGGAGTAAATGATCAGCCCCGCATCGGCTGGAGAAACCTCACTGTTACGCGCAAGTATCAGCGATTGCGGCACTGATACTCCGTTAGACAAATAATCCTGCCAACAGACAACGGAACCTTCACTGTGATCTGTTCCCAACGCAACGACCGTCTTCAGGTAGGGAAAACGCTCGCTGTAACCAGCCTCACGCAACTCCGGTGAAATTCTGTACAGGGTTTGCAGCAGGGGATGTTTGCCGCCAAGTTCCTTCTGGGTAAAAAGAGTATGGATATCCGCCTGTCGAATGAGATACGCCAGTTCATCTGCACTCGCCATGGTCGATAGCGGCACGGCAACAGCACCTGCCAGCGCTGCGGCAAATATTGCCGCCACACATTCCGGCCTGCTGCCCATTACGATGCCAACACGGGTGCCCTTGCTGACGCCACCCGCCACCATGGCACTGGCCAGGGCCAGCGCCTGCTCTTGCAAATCGCGATAGCTCCAGCTGATGCGCTGCCCGCCCTCGTAGAAGACCAACAGTTCACGGTCGCCGTAACGCTCGCTCACATCGAGTAAAAAACTGCCCAGTGTTAACGCACCAATGCCCTCAGCGTCTGCCAGCGGCGGCCCGTACAGTGTGTTGTTGCTCGCTGCGCCCGTCATGGTATTAGCTCACTTCAACCGCGGGTGCGCGGCAAGCCGAGCGCACTTTCGGCAATACGGCTGCGATGGATTTCGCTGGTGCCGCCATAGATGGTTGTGCCGTAGGCGCGGCGATGGCCCTGCTCGATGCCACCGAGACCCTCGCGGCCCTCGAAGAGTGAGAAAGGCGCCGCCAGTTTCATCAGCTCCCAACTGTTGGTGGTGTAACTTTCAGAGGCGAACAATTTGGATTTGGGGCCATAAAGCGTTCCCTCAACACCTTCTTCCGATGCCCAGAGACTTCTGAACATCAAAATTTCGGAAACATTGAAGCGCGTTCTGACTCTGGCGAGGCCACGGCGGATATCGGCGTTATCGAGTGGCCGCTGCCCATTAGCGTCTTTTGTGTTCGCCCACTGCATGGCATGCAACCACAATGAAATCTGCCCCATGTGATAGCCGGCGCCGCTGTGTTCGGATTCCAGCGCCTTGATCATAACGAACACACCGGCATTCACATCGCCCAGGCGCATGGCATCGCTCACGCGCACGTCCTGATAGTAAGTGATGTTGGTGCGCTCACTCATCAGGGTTTCAACCTTGTGTATTTCCACGCCCTCGGCTTTGAGCGGCACCAGAAACAGGGTGATACCCGCGTGCTTTTTCGCATCGGGGTCGGTGCGGGTAAGCAGCAGCACGTAGTCGGCGATGTGCGCGCCGGTGGTAAACATTTTCTGGCCATTGATCAGCCAGTCATCGCCGTCTTTTACCGCACTGGTTTTGGCGGCAAACACATCTGATCCGCAACTCGGTTCGCTAAAACCCAGCGAGCAGATAATCTCGCCGTCGCGTATGCGCGGCAGAATGTCACGCTTGGCCTCGTCGGAGCCGAACAACTGGATAACCCCGGCTACCATGCCACTGGTGCCCGCCATAAAGGTAGACCAGTTCACTTCTTCAAATACCCGGCTCGCCGCGTGGGCAATATAACCGTCGTAGCCGCGACCGCCCTGCTCTACCGGCCAGTTGCCAAAAATCAGCCCGGCCGCCGCCAGCTGTTTGTGAAATTCCGGATCGTGGCTGGAGGTTGAATGATGGCGTTTTTTCTTCAACTCAGACGTCAGGTTTTTCTCAAAGAATGTACGTGTTTCCTGCTCGTAGGCATGGGCCTGTTCACCCAAACCAAATTCAATACTCACCTCGCCCGCAGGTGGCAACCCGACATGCTGCTGTAAAAACAGGCGGGCACCGGCGTCATCGAGCGCACTTTCGGGGTTGCCGCACAACAGTACCCAGGTTTTGATTCGGCGCAGATAGAGTTGAGCGTCGTACTCCAGGGTGAGGCCGTAACCACCGAGGGTTCTGAGCGAGCGATGTGCCGCCATCGGACAGGCTTCGGATACCCACCACCACACTTGCGAGATCAGCGAGTCTGCCTCCGGGTCTTTTTCGGCGATGGCACTGACCGCACGCCATATCAAAAGCTCTGCACCATCCACATCACAGGCAGAGTCCGCCAGCGGATGGGCAATGCCCTGATAACTGCCAATCGGGCGGCCAAAGGCTTCGCGCTCATTCGCGTATTCGGAGGCAATCTCCATCGCGCGCTGCGCCGCACCAACCGCCGCCGACGCCACCAGTAATTTCCATTCCTCCGCCGCACCCTGAAACAGGTTGATTGCGTCCGGGCCTTCGGCCAGAAGCTCGGCGTCTGCCGGCACCGGCCAGGGAGCAATGGCGGCGCGCCCCAGATTATTTTGCGCCAACGGAGCTGAGTCTATTGTCAGCAACACCAGTTGATTGTCACGCAGCGCAACAATTGCATCACAAGCGCAAAGGTTGGGAACAACCACCCTGTCGCCTGCATTAACAGGCAGAGGCATGAAACCAACCCGCCGGTCACCCCGCGCTATCTGTTCCAGTAACTCGTCGCGGTTGAGCGCAGCCAGCAACCGTGCGGCAACCAGCACTTCCAGCAGTGGCGCGGGCGCGAGATAACGCCCGTACTCAGCGGCCATAAATACCGCATCCAGCAAACCGGAATCACTGCCGCCCTTGTCGGCCGGTACACGCATTAGAGGCGCACCCAGCGCTACCAGACTTTGCCACAACGCGGTATCAAATCCGCCGGCGCGCTCGGCCTCCCGAATACGTGCCGAGGGCAGTTCCTTGCGGAAAAAGGCCGCGAACGAGTCCCTGACAAGTCGCTGGTCTTCCGATGGTTGTAGCTGCATGCAATTATCCCGTTTTATCGTTATGGCTGGCCGATCAGTTTTGTTTTTCTGAATCGCGTTTCTCATCCGCTTTTGCTACGCGGTTGCCAAACATTTCCATGACTGCGGCAAAGGTTACGGGGTTGCCTTCGTTAAAGATCGGACTCTTGCCACCCATCGACTTCGATGCAGTATCAACATTGCCCGCCTGTTTGCGCAGCGCGCCTACCGTGCAGTCTTCACGCTTGTGAATGCTGAAGGGGTCATAGCGCCATTCGCGCATCGCATTCAGGTGAGTGATCTGGTCAACTTCCTCTTTGGGAATCTTGAGTTTTTCGATGGACTTGAACAGGTACTCGGGTGAGCGTGGCCACACCGTATCCGAGTGCGGGTAATCGCACTCGTAGGTGATGCGCTCTACGCCAATATCGTGGCGATTCTTCAGGCCGAACTCGTCGTCGATAAAACAGGTCATGATGTGCTCGCGAAAGATATCGCTGGGCTTTTTCACACCGTCAAACTTGGTAAAGGTCCACTGCTTGTGGTGCTCGTTGGTGAAGTCGGCGCGCTCCAGAAAATACGGCACCCAGCCAATACCGCCTTCAGACATCGCCACTTTGAGATTGGGGTAATCCAGCATAAAGCGCCCGAAAATCCAGTCGGCGGTGCTGTTGGCAATCGACATGGGCATGGTGGTAATCCAGGCGTCCATGGGTGACTCCATCGACGGGCTGGGCGGGAAGTAACCCGAACCAATATGGCAGTTGATCATAATGCCCAGATCGTTACAGACTTCCCAAAACGGTTTCCAGTGATCGCTGTGCAGGCTGGGCAAATCCAGCGCGGTGGGGTTGTCGGGAAAGGTCACCGAATAACAGCCCTTGGCTTCTACCCGCTTGATTTCTTCCACCATGAGGCTCACATCCCACAGCGGCAATATCGCCATCGGAATAAAGCGGCCGGGATGAGCGCCGCACCAGCCATCAATATGCCAGTCGTTATAAATCTGGGTAACGCGCAGTGCCATTTTCTTGTCCTGCGCTTTCAGGAATGTGGTGCCACCGGGGCCGGCAAAGGAGGGGAAACACAGCGACCCGAGAATGCCGTTGGCGTTCATATCGTCAATGCGGGCATCCACGTCGTAGCAGCCTTTGCGCATATGGGAATAAAGCTGCGGCTCCATGCCGTACTCTTCGCGCGGGCGCCCCACCACGGCGTTGAGACCAATATTGGGAACCTTGATGGCTTCGTAGGTCCAGTAGGCCGCGCCGTTCTCTTCAATCAGCTTCGGCATCTTGTCCTTGAGCTCTGCGGGCGCGTGCCGCTCGAACATGTCCGGGGGCTCAACAATATGATCGTCAACACTGACCATAATCAGGTCTTCAACTTTCATGGCACTCACCTCAATCAATAAACCGGGTTGGCTGTTTTTATTATCTGGAGCATTTGCAGAGTAGCCCTCATGTTAATTAGTATACTATATATATGTCAACCAACTCTGGTCTCCCGTGCAGGGCACCGTCACCCGCTCAGGACCGTCGCATGAAAGCCATTATTTCCCGTGACAACAAGCCCAGGCTCGGCCTGACCAATATCTCAGCCCGCGAGCCTTTCTTGACCCGCAGTCGCCGGTGCAACTGGATACCAACCCCGACCCGCTGCTTACCCGCTCGCGCGGGGCCAAAAGGAAATTTCGGCCATTGGCAGCAAGGGCTTTGGCATAGAAGAATGGCAAGGCAGACGCCAACATGCGATGGAGTGGTATTTTGAATTTATTCAGAACAAGGGCTTTGATGCCACGCCGACTATCACCCACCGCCTTGCCATGGATGACTACAAACCGGGCTTTATGGCCTGCTATGATCAGGGAAAAAGTGCGGCGGTAAAGGTGTTGTTTATGCACTTTTAGATGCACGCTCTGCGCGGGAAATACCGGAGCGTGACGCTATTTTTCGTAGTGGTACCGGCAGGAAATTACCGTCAGTTGAGCACCATCAACGATGTAAACCAGGCGATTCGTGTCGTCTATGCGGCGCGACCAGAATCCTGTCAAGTTTTCCCTGAGCGGCTCTGGCTTGCCAATGCCCTCATAGGGAGATCGTCGCGCATCCATGATGAGTTTATTGATGCGCCTTAAGGTTTTCTTATCCTGCCCTTGCCAGTAAAGATAGTCCGCCCACGCTTCCTTCGTCCATGAAAGAATTTCAATCATCTATCAGCTCATGTTGTTTAACTTGTCCACGCTGGTACTGCTTGATCGATTTATCGAGATGAGCTGCGTTAGCCGGGCTTTTAAGCAGGTGCACCGTTTCCATCAAGCTGTTGAATTGGTCCAGCGACATAACCACCGCATCGTCGGCATCACGGCGCGAGATGATAGTGTAGTCTGCATCATCAACCACCTGATCCAGAACATTTTTGAGCCGGTTTCTGGCTTCTGAAAAATTGATTACTCGCATGACTGCCCGACACTTGTACAGAAAGACGCACAAGTATAACTTGTGCTGTATATTGTGCAAGTAGGAAGGCGGTCAGTATTGCTACGCCCGCAACGCCTGCGGCTTATACGGGCCTACATGTGCGAAACAGCGAATCGCCGGCTGCTGTTAGATCCGCTCAATAATAATCGCTGGCGCCATACCGCCCGCAGCGCACATGGTCACAAGCCCACGTTTGAGGTCCCGGCGCTCCAGCTCGTCGAGCAGGGTGCCGATAAGAATGGCACCGGTGGCGCCAATGGGATGGCCGAGCGCAATCGCACCGCCATTCACATTAACCTTGTTGCGGTCGAGCTTCAGGTCGCGAATAAACTTCTCCACCACCACCGCAAAGGCTTCGTTCACTTCAAACAGGTCAATATCATCAATCGTCAAACCGGCCTTTTGCAGTACCTTTCTGGCAGCGGGTACCGGCGCGTTCAGCATGAGCGTGGGCGAGTCACCGACGTTGGCCATGGCGACTACCCGCGCACGCGGTTTCAGCCCGTGTTTTTTTGCGTAAGCAAGCGAGGCCATCAGTATCGCCCCGGCACCGTCCACCACCCCGGAAGAGTTACCCGCATGGTGTATGTACTGGATATCCAGGTCGGGATACTTTTGCAGGATCAGACCTTTAAAGGTGGTACCCGCCTCATCCAGCGGGTAATCGGCAATGCCCGCGAAGGAGGGTTTCAGGTTCGCCAGCACCTCGGCGGTAGTACCTGGCCGGGGGTATTCTTCCTTATCAAGCGCCAGACTACCGTCGGCGCGATACACCGGAATAACACTGTTTTTGAAGTATCCCTTCTCGATGGCATTGGCAGCGCGGGCCTGACTTTCGGCGGCCAGCGCATCCACTGCGTTGCGGTCTATGCCCTCGATGGTTGCGATGGCATCCGCGCACACACCCTGGTTCGACTGCGGGTGCAATGCACGCAGTCGCAGGTTGCCGCTGTCGATAAAGGGAGACTGACCCTCACCGCCACCGCTGCCACCCATGCCGTAGGTGGACATCATTTCAGTGCCACCGGCCACCACCAGATCTTCCATACCCGACATAATTGACGCTGCGGCTAAATTGGTGGCCGTAATACCCGCGCCACAAAAACGGTCCAGAGTTACTGCACTTGAACGCACATCGTAGCCTGCATCCAGTGCTGCCATGCGACCCAGATCGCCGCCCTGTTGGCCACGCTGGTTACTGGTGCCCCAGATAATATCGTCCACCTCGGCGGTATTGAGGTTGTTGCGCTCGGCAATGGCTTTAAGCACCGTCGCACCCAAATGCTGGGGGTGCATATCGGCCAGCGCGCCCTTGCCGGGTTTGCCAATGCCGCGCGGGGTGCGGCAGGTATCAATTATCCAGGCTTCTGTCATGCTGCTCTCCAAAATCGGTAAGTTGGGGTCAGGGTATTTACTCTGACCCCACTATTTATTTTGACTTCCAAACCGGCGCGCGTTTTTCGGCAAAGGCCACTGCACCTTCCTGTGCATCTTCTGTGCCGAAAACCGGGTTTACAATCTCGCCCTGCCTGGCAAACATCTCTTCGGTTGACCAGTCTTGCTGCTCAACCATCACCCGCTTGCTGGCTATCAGCGCCAGCGGTGCATTTTTAACGATCAATGCCGCCAGTTTTTTAGCTTCTGCCAAGGCCGAACCCGCGGGCACTGCTCTATTTGCCAGACCGATTTCGGCCGCCCGCTTGCCATCGATCGGTTCGCCGGTCAGCGCCATCTCCAGTGCAAGACGCGGCGCAATCTGCCTCGGCAGGCGCAGCAGGCCGCCACCAGCGGCAACCAGCCCGCGCTTAACCTCGGAAATGCCGAACTTTGCTTCTTCCGAGGCAACAATCAGGTCGCAGGCCAGCGCCAGTTCACAGCCCCCGGCCAATGCATAACCCTCAACGGCAGCAATCAGAGGCTTCTTCGGCGGTGCCTCCGCTACGCCGGCGAAACCACGGCCCTCGACAACAGGAATTTCTCCTTTCAGAAAGCCCTTCAAATCCATGCCCGCACAAAAGGTGCCACCAGCGCCGGAAATAATCGCAACGCGAATGTCGTTATTGCTATCCAGCTCATCCATCGCCGCAGCAATGCCTTCGGCCACAGCCTTGGTGGCAGCATTTCTGGCCTCGGGGCGATTGATGATGACAGTCATAACTCCATCTTCAACGCTCACCAAAACTTCTTGTGTGTCACTCATAGCGCGATCTCATCCCCAAAACAGTTAATAGAAGCGCGTAAGCCGTCGTAGCAGCTCACTATTAATTTCGTGCGGTAAAACATCCTTTTCGGCTTTGACTCGCAGCCAAAACTAACAGTACACTATTTAGAGATTCGCAGGCAAGCAGCGCCCATTCACGCGAGGAATAACAATGAGCCAACCCGCATTTGGTGAAGATCGTTTGTACATAGACGGCATACTTCGCCCCGCTACCCAACAGCGCGTGTACGACAATATCAACCCCGCAACGGCCGCCGTCGCCGGGCAGGCGGCAGATGCCAGCCTGGACGATGCCGAACTGGCACTCGCCGCCGCGCGCAACGCCTTTGACAATACCGAATGGTCACGCAACCACGCTTTTCGCTATCAGTGTTTGCGCCAGTTTCATCAGGGCCTGATGGACAATCTCGAACTCCTGCGGCAGGCGGCGCAGGCAGAAGTGGGAGCCACCCGCTGTCTTGCCGAAGGTATTCAATGCGACACGCCAATAACCTTTATGAAAGACTGGCTGCTCGACTATATGGAAACCTTTGAGTGGGACCGCGATATCGGTTGCCGCGAAATGATGGGCAGCAACAGCCGCCGCCTTGTATGGAAGGAAGCAGCGGGCGTCGTAGCCGCCATTACGCCGTGGAATTTTCCCATCCAGATTATTCTCGCCAAGGTGATGCCCGCACTCGCCGCAGGCTGTACCGTCGTGCTGAAAGCCGCGCCCGACACCCCCTGGACAGCAGCCCTGATGGGACGCATCGCCGCCGAATGCACCGACCTGCCGCCCGGCGTATTCAATGTGCTTACCGCGTCTGACCCCGCCGAGATTGGCGAGTTTCTGACCCGCGACAAACGCGTAGACGCCATTTCGTTTACGGGCTCAACGGCCGTAGGTAAACACATCATGCAAAACGCCGCCGCAACCGTGAAAAAAGTCTTTCTGGAACTCGGCGGCAAATCGGCTCACATTATTCTGGACGATGCCGACCTCGGCTCGTCTCTGCTTGCAGGTCTCGGCGTTTGTTTTCACGCCGGCCAGGGCTGCGCCATTACCACCCGCATGCTGATTCCCAAGGCACGGCAGGCCGAAGCCGAAGAATTGCTCAAAAGTTATTTCCCCATGATTCAATACGGCGACCCCGACAGCAAAGACCAGATCATGGGCCCGCTGATCAACGCCAAGCAACAACAGCGCGTGCTCGCCTATATTGAAAAGGGCAAACAGGAAGGCGCGCGCCTGTTGCTCGGCGGCGGCAAACCCGACCTGCCCGGCTACTATGTTGAGCCGACCGTGTTTGTGGATGTCACTAACGACATGAGCATCGCGCAGGAAGAAATTTTCGGGCCGGTTCTTGTCGTTATCCCCTATGAAGACGAAGCCGACGCCATACGCATTGCCAACGACAGCGACTATGGCCTGTCGGGCTCCATTGCCTCAGCGAGCACCGAGCGCGCGTTAAACGTAGCGCGGCGCCTGCGCACCGGCACCGTCAATATCAATGGCGGTATCTTTCTCGGCCCCGATGCCCCCTTTGGCGGCTACAAACAAAGCGGCGTAGGCCGCGAGATGGGGCCGGAAGGTATCGACGAATACCTCGAAACAAAAACCGTCGCCATTCCGGGCTAGCAAGTAGCCGCCCCACCCCGCAAAACCGGAAGCTCTCTACGGGCAGGCCGGCGTCGTGCGCATATTCTGCCTTTCCCGACGCAAAGCGCAGCGAGACCCGTGCATCCCCTTTGGAGAAATGGCTTCCGGCAATACCGGCAGGCAAGGGTATAAATGATTCGCGGGCTGTGATTTCATTACCGTGATTAAGGCGCAACATGGCCCCGTACCCCACAGGACAACAATAATATGCCCGCGACACAGATAGACGCGTACCAGCAGTACAACTTCAGTGCCTCTGTTGACAGCCAGCCGATACAGCACAACGTTTATCATCGCGGCGACGGCCCGCCCATCGTTCTGATTCAGGAGCTACCGGGCATAGGGCAAGAGACACTGCGCCTGGCAGACAAGTTTATTGAGGCGGGCTTTTCTATTTACCTGCCCCACCTGTTCGGCCCCATTGGTAAAACCTCGATGGTCGGGAATATGGCGCGCGTGTTCTGTTTGCGCCGGGAGTTTTCCGTTTTCAGCTCCGGCAAAAGCAGCCCCATCGTAGATTGGCTTCGCGCCCTGTGTCGCAAGGTTTGCTCAGACACCGGAATGCCCGGCGTCGGTGTTATCGGCATGTGCCTGACCGGCAACTTTGCCATCTCGCTGATGGGTGACGAGAGCGTATTGGCCGCCGTTGCCTCGCAGCCCTCCATGCCCTTTCACAGCCAGGACGCACTGCATATGAGCGCGGATGAAATTGCCTCTACACGACAACGGATTGACGAGACTGCGCCCATGCTCGCCTTTCGTTTTGGCGGCGACCCAATGTGTACTGCCAAAAAATTCGCCAGTATCGACCGGCACTTCAACGAAGACCGGCAGCGTATTGACCTTCATACCCTGCCCGGCAAAGGGCACTCGGTGCTGACTCTGGATTTTGTGGATGAAGACGGCCACCCAACACGCGAGGCGCTTGGCACGGTGCTGGACTATTTTGAGCGGCAGTTGAAGGTTTAGCGAGGTTGTAGCCCCGCCCTGTTGCCCTTATTGCCCCGGATAGAACCCGTCTTGCAATAATCCTGCATCGGCATAAACTGCCAACAAGAATAAAAATTATGTTTTACAGGGAAGTAGTGAAATGGCCCATCATGCCCCGCCAGCGATATGCAGCACTTTGTCGTGTTATATCACCTCACACTGCCGTCTATTTGGCTGTTATGAGTTTTGGAGAAACTAATGAAAATCCTAGCAATATTGGCAAATATCGCACTTCTCATTTTGGTGGCATATATCCTTTATGAACAAGGAATGCCAAATGGTGAAGAATGGATGCTTTTTATTCCTATGACAGCTGCCCCTATACTGAATATGGTTGCGCTATTCGCCAATACTGAAGATTCATGGTTGGCTTTATATTTCAGGCGCAAAGCCCTAGAAGAGAAAAAAAAGATTGAAGATCTCAAAGATAGCTAGAACTCATAACAAGAAAAGGCAGGGCGACGCCAAAAAGCGGCGCGCCTGCTTTTGGCGTTAAGAAGCCAACCCAGTGAGTGAGATAAGAGAGCAACTTGTAGCAACGGCGCTGAAATGGCAAGAGAGCTTTGGCGTAGCTCCATCCATCACATCTGCTATATCAGAGCTAGATGCGGCGCTGCTCGTTGGCATGGCTGAGCACGAGTACTCCACGTTTATGCAGTCTCAAACTGCCGTGCAGCGCGGCCACGACTTTATATACAACGGTATTCGCTACCAAGTGAAGGCGAATCGGCCATCAGGAAAGCCAGGAAGCAAGGTTACTCTTGTGCCAAAAGCCAAAAACTATGAATGGGATATACTAGTTTGGCTCTTATACACTAAAGAATATGAAATCGAAGAAGCATGGGCGTGGCCCGTGCAAGAATACAAAGACCAATTTCATGAACTTAAAAGGCTTTCGCCACAGCATTATCGCAGCGGAGAGAATCTGCTACTTAGTATCAAGTAAAGGCACTGGACGCCAAAACCGCGCGTCGCCCTGGTTTTGGCGCCAGTGCTGTAGGCGTTCATGGGAGGCTCAGTGACTATTCCGGCAACAATTAGGCTCTTCCTGGTTCACGGACAGCCTGCGGGCTTGCGGACAGCGGAAATTTCCAATTGGACTGGGAAGGCAGTTGCAGCACCGCGAACTGAGCTGAAGGAATTTGCTCAACGGGAAGAACTGAAAAGCCCTGGTATTTATTTCCTCACCGGAGTTGATCCCGAAACAGGGAAAGATGCCCTATACATTGGTGAGGCAGAGTCGGTAGTCAAACGACTGCCCGGTCATGCCAGTAAAGATTTTTGGGTTTCGGTTGCAGCATTTGTCTCAAAGGATGAAAACCTTACAAAGGCGCACATTCGGTACCTAGAAGGCAAACTTATCGAACGAGCCCAGCAGCTTAGAGTTCATTTAGTGAATTCCGTTTCAAGCGGAGGAGCTCGCCTACCGGAATCAGATGCTGCCGAGATGGACGTATTTTTGGAAAAAGTACTTCAACTCCTTCCCGTATTAGGTATCTCTCATCTCAGTAAGCCAGTGAATCGGGTGGCTGAGAAGCATTCCCTTCTCTACTGTCATGTAAAGGGTTTGAAAGCCACTGGCAACCGAACAGAGTCAGGTTTTGTCGTCTACGCAGGATCACAAGCCGTACCAAATGATCGGCCGTCCGCAGCCGCATGGTCTAGAGAACGTCGAGCCGAGCTGCTGTCGACTGGTGCATTGAAATTGGAATGCGATCATCTTCTGTTCACTGAGGATATCGAGTTTTCTAGCCCAAGCATTGCTGCGGGAATTATTTGTGGCGGCAACACTAATGGGCTGACAAACTGGCGAAATACTGATGGGAAAGAGCTAAAGGCTCTGGAAGAAAATGAAACATAACAAGACCAATCACCGCGGCGTTAAGGTTACAAGGACCCACTTTATGAAATTCCAGAGTCCACTGCTGTTAGTGCTTGCAGCCTTCCTGGCTGGATGCACTGCCAATGGCCAACTATATGAAGATGCAGCGTACTCTCAAGAAGAAAGCGCAGTAGTAGTTTACCGCCCTTGGTTAGCTGCTGGTTCGGCTGCGGCTCCTAAAGTTAGCATTAACGATAGCAAAATTGGAACGCTCAAAGTTTCAGGATATATATACCGCGCGGTTCCCCCCGGAGAATACATCGTAAAAACTATTGGGAGCTTTCGGTGGGGGAAAGGGCAGGAGGTATCGATCAGCGTTAAACCGAAACGCAAAAGTTACATTCGTTTGAGTAGTGGTTCCACACAAATGAACGTCGGTGTCGCGGGGTCAACCGTAGTCCCCTACACGACCGGAGAGATGTTCTTCGGCGAAGTTCCGTCGGAAATTGCGGTTAGCGAAATTGCTACGCTCAGAGAGGTCGAGTAAATTTTAGCAATATCCGGCAAAGCGGCCGGTTGCGGCTGGCGCTGTGTCAATACAGAACTTATACAACTGGTTCATTAATATGAAACTATTAAAGTACTTTGCTGGGTCACTAATTATAAGTCTGGGTATCATGATGGTGCTAGCCATACTGGTGAGGTCCCTTCAAATAGAGCTGCCAACAGATACGGCTCGTTACTTTCTTTTGATTTGGGTATCATTAGCCATTGTGATTTCTCCTTTTGCCAAAAAGATCATTCGGGTTTGAGATTTATTCAAACATAGGGTCGAAGACGAGGTCAGGCTTTTGACTTGTGGCCCGTGGCTAGAACGTTATTTTGAGAGAAATCATAAATCGAAGACCTGCCCCCTACAATCTCTATACTTTTAAAACTCCGGAGAAACAATGAAAAGGATTTTCGTATTAGCAACCATAGTCCTGTCTGGCTGCGCTTCTCTATCAGAGAATGTTGCTCTCACTAGCAACGGTATTGAGCCTTCAAAAGTGCTTATATATCGAGAAGGTTCATTTCACGCTGGAGGAGCAAGCCTTTACGTTGGAAAAGACGAACAATATTTTCTGAAACTTAAAAATGATCAATATTCCCAGTTCTTTATAGACTCTGGCCGCCACCTTCTTCAAGCAAAAGCGAGTGGAAGCCCAGCCTCAACTCTAGAACTGGATTTACTGCCAGGCCAAACTACTTGTGTCAAAGCAAGGCCTAACGCAAAGTCGTTGGGCGCCATACTCATTCCCATTGTCGGTAACATGGTGCCAACATTCATGATGGAAAATGTATCCTGCCCGACGCAGGAAGAAATATCAGAGTATGAGTTTGTCGAAAAATCATAGCGTGCACGCCTCCCGCTCAGCTTGTAAACAAACCACAAGCAGAAACACCGCAACGTGCTAAACTCCGCCCTTTTGGCAGTGGCCTGCACAATAATGGCCACTGCCTTACCGCCAATTGGGCCAGTTCATGTCAGATAAATTCTTTTTCAAAGGTCGTCAGGACGCGCGCGAGAACCATATTCAGTATGGCTATGAAGCGAAGGGAAGCTCGAAAGCGGGCAGTAAAAAATATCCGCTGTCGCTGGTAGTAACCAGCGAGGCGCGCAAGCGCGAAGTCGAAGGTTTGGTTGCTGACGCGCAATTGTATGCCGTGGTGGATGTTGACCTCAGCGAAGGCGCGGTTGAATCTATTGCCGGGTTAACGGCTCTCCTGAACAAGAAAGAGACGGTTAAATTGGATAAGGTGCCCGCACGCAATGAGCCTTGCCACTGCGGCAGCGGAAAGAAATACAAGAAGTGCTGCGGCTAGAGATTCGCTCTCGCTTAGTCAAACACATGGCTAACGTTTTTATGCCCCGGCAATACAAACAAGGCATCACAACTTGCGGTAATTGTTTCTCCGTCGCGCATTTCGGCTTTCACAATGGTTTTGCGGCCATCGTGTTCTTCGAGCCAAGCTACCAGTGACAGTTGTTTATTGAGCGGTGTTGGTTTGTGGTACCGGGTTGTCAGGCTGGCGGTCATGCCCACTTTGCCCGACAAGGCCTGGGCGGCGCCCATAAACTCGTCAAACACCGCAGCCACCCAGCCGCCGTGGGCGATGTTGTCTACACCTTCGTACATCCAGCCGTAGCTTACCGAGCCGTACACCTTGTCACCTTCAAACCACACACTCAGGCCGGGGCTGAGCGGGTTGCAGGGGCCCATAATGGGCGTTACCTCGGTGTGCATTACGCCAAAGCCGCCGTACTGTTTTGCGGCCAGCCAGTCTTTGCGCCCGAAAAGACGCGGCTCTTTGGGTACGGTGTCGAACTGTGCGTTTAAACCTTCGCTGAGGCTCAGCAGATCTTGTGTACTGAGGCCGGTGGTTTGTACGGCTTCTTGCAAGGCGCGCAGGGCATTGGCAACGCTGCGGCGCGCTGCCCAGTATTCGTCTCGCGGCGGCGGAATTTCCTTGCTGGTGTACACGGAGTGCGAGCTGACTTTGCCCGAACCGCGTTCGCCGCCCTGTTTTTCTGCCACAGTACCGTCCTGTTAGTGAATGCCTGCTGTTATGGGTTTATGGCGCCCCTCACCCCGGCCCTCTCCTTGAGGGAGAGGGCGCGTATTGCTTGGATTAACTGCCATCAATAACTACCCTCACTCTAGGCGATGATATCTGCCATTGAGCGGAACAATTTTACGGCCTCATCGGGCAAGACTGAAGGCGGCTTGCCGCCCGTGGCTTTGTAACAACCCAATATCACTTCGGCGGTACGCTCGATAATTTGTGCCATATCGCAAGCGCGACGCAGGGATTTGCCTGCCACCACTATACCGTGGTTCACCATAAATACCGCCCACTCGTCTCGCAGCGCCTCGGATACCAATTCAGACAGTTCGTTGGAGCCAGGCATGGTGAATGGAATGCGTTGAATGTCGCCAAAAAACGCGGCATCAGACGAGATAGGCAAAAAGGGAATGCCGCAGTTCGCCAGTATGGTGGCGTTGGGTGCGTGTGCATGAATCACGGCGTTGGCGGCTTTCTTCTTGCGTAGGGTCTGGGTGTGAAAGCCCCATTCCGATGAGGGCGAGCGTGCACCGGCATCCAGTGGTTTGCCATCGAGATTAATGCGCACCATCAGCTCCGGGCGCAGGTCACCCTTGAACATCTGGCTCGGTGTTATCCAGCACTCGTCGGGGTTGTCGGGGTTGCGCACGGACACGTTGCCGCCGGTGGCGGTAATAATGTAGTGCTCGTAGAGCTCGTTAACGATGTCTACCAGCTCATGGCGCACATCTTGCGGCCCGGCAACCACCACCGCCGGTGTTTCGGTTTTGCCCGGCTGGGGTATGGCGGAGAGGTTACCGGGTGAACCCAGCTCTTCAATAACGGCCGTGTACAGGCGCTTCATATCCCGCGACAGTTGATTGATGGTCATCGCCTTGGCGGCATCGCCCACAAAGGCAATATCGCCGTTCATGGCGGCTTTCATGGTATCGATACTACCGGAAAACATACCGTTGAGAATTTCGGCGCGCATGGTCAGCATGACTTCGGCCTTGTCGTTCTCACCCAGCGCCGACTCTACTTTGCCGCCGTACAAGCCAAAGTAGAAGCTGACGCCTATATCCGGTGCGGTAAAGGCCAGGCACACATCCTTGTCTTCTGAAAAGGCCGCGACCTTGTCATCGCTGGCCATGCGCTCGCAGAAGGCGGCGAGTATGGCCGACATTTTATCAATGACTTCTGGCGGCGCACTGGCGGCCATACCTTCAGCCCTAGCCTCGCTGCTGCGCGCTTTTTGTTTCTTGTTTTTTTCGAGATCGGTAACCGCTGGCGGCGGTTTGGCGAGCAGCGCCTCAATGTCGCTCTCGCTCAGGGTTTTGCGCGGCGCGACAAAAGAGAACTGTTCGAGCACCTGCGGGTTGAGGCAGTTGCGCGGACGCTCACCGCGCAGCAGTTGCAGCAGGGCATCCGTCACCTGCTCGCCCTGATGGGCTGCCACCTCAACGGTATTGCCGGCAACATGCGGCGTCGATAACACATTGGGGTGTTGCACCAGCGGGTGATCCCAGCCGGGTGGCTCTTCATCGAAGGTGTCCAGCGCGGCGCCCGCTATGGTGTTCTGCTGAACGGCGTCAATCAGCGCCTGTTCATCAACCAGTGCCGCGCGTGCGGTATTGATAAGAAAGGCCGTGGGTTTCATCTGCGCAAATTCTGCTGCACCCAGCATGCCGGTGGTTTCCGGCGTGACGGCTGCATGCAGACTGACGAAGTCTGATTGCTGCAGCAGGCTATTGAGGCTGACCAGCTCGACCCCGGCCAGCGCCGCCGACTCGGGCGTTGCGAAGGGGTCGGCGGCAATCAATCGCGCGCCAAACCCTGTGAGCCGTTCGGCCACCATGCGCCCGACCGCGCCAAGGCCTACAAGGCCAATGGTTTTGCGCCACAGTTCGTTACCCTGCAAGCTACCGAAGGCCTGACCCATCTTGCCCATATTGCCGGCGGTAACGGATTCATCTTTCAAAAATTGGGCTGCGGCAGTGAGTTTGCGCGCCTGGGCGAGAATAAAGGCGACGGTTATATCCGCAACCGCAACGGCATTGCGCCCCGGCGCAGAAATAACCGGCACCCCGAAGGCGGTGCAGGCATCCACGTCAATATTCACCGCATTGCCGCGGCACGCTGCCACAACGCGCAGTTCTGGCAGTTGCTGCAGGGCGCGCGCATCAACAATGTCGATTTCGGTGACGAGTATCTGTTTGCCTTGCATGGCTTTAACCATGTCGGATCCGGTAAGCAGCCGCCCGGACTCACGGAAACTCGCATACTTCACGTCCATAACGTCGCGCAATCTTGCGAGGGAAGGCTCGTCGAACGAAGCGGTAACAAGTGCGCTGTATTTGTCCTGTTGTAACAGGGTCTCTTGAGCCGTGTGCGCGGCGGGCTTGAATACGTGGCCCAGCATATGGTCGGCTATACGCGGTGTGGTTTGTGGTGCCGCCGCTTCGCGCAGTGCGCACCAATCGCTGTAGACCTGCTGCGCCTGTGCCTGCCCTCCGGCATCCGGGGTGCTGACAAATCCGCGAGTATTCTCGCCGGTAATCGACGCCAATGTTTTACCACTTGCGGCGGCGGCTCCGCACAAGGCCGCGCCGGTGGCGGCGGTCATGGCTTGTGCGGCAGATTCCAGTTCCCGGCCGCAGAAGTCGGCCAGCAGTTGCGCAAAGACCTTGCTGCGCGACAATCCATCGGTCAGGTGCAGGCTTGTTACCGTCGCTCCGCTGATACTGTTCAACCGTTCTATATTGGCACGCACGGCGGCAGCATAACCCTCTACCACCGCACGGCATACATGCCGCCTTGGATTGGGGTCGTCGCTGGAGCTTAAATGCGTCATTGCCAGCAAACCTGCAGGCAATGACGGCGCCTTCGCATTCATAATTTCTGCGCCGAGGCTGGAAAGCATGCCACGCGCCCCATATTCGGATTGCTCAGCTTCGGCGAACAGGCGCAACTCCGGTTGCGGTGCGTCAGGAAATAGCAGCCGCGCCATCCATTGCAGGGTTTCGCCCATCGGGCCGCCAGAGCTTTCGAGCAACCAGCGCTCGGGCAGCAGATGCTGGCCGGACCAGCAGGCGCCTTCGGCGTCAATCAATGGCTTGTCTAACACGGCAACCACAGGCGCGGTGGTGCCGGCGACAACAGCATAATCACCGCTCTTAACCGCTCCGGCTGCCAACAGGCTGCACTGGGTATCGCCGCCGCCGAGACCGACTTGCGTGGAGTCAGACAGCCCGAGGTGTGCCGCCGCGTCGCTACTGAGCCTGCCAAGGCTTGTACCGGCAGCGTGCACCTCCGGAAACAGTTTTCTGTCGAAGCCGAGTTCGTTAATAAGCTCGTCGCACCAGCGTTGTTCTTTCAGATCGAACAAACCGCTGCAGCCCGCCTGGCTAAAGTCTGTTGCGCGAACGCCGCTCAAGCGAAAGTTGAGCCAGTCGGACAGGGAGAATATACAGTCTGCAGATTTCAGCACCTCCGGCTGGTTGGCTGTCAGCCAGTTGAGGCGCGGTGCAAATTGAATGGGTAGCGGCCACAAGCCGCTGGCTTGCAACAGTTGCTCGCCGTGGGATTCGGCCAGCAGAAAATACTCCATGGATGCGCGCGCGTCGCGATTGGGTGCGGCGAACAGGGCCTCGCCCTCGGCATTAATCACTACGGTAGAAAAGCGCATGGCCGAAACCGCCACGCTGGCAACGTCTTGGCTGTTTATGCCGGCCTTGGCGATAAGCTCCCGGCTGGCTTCGCCGAGCAGCGACCACAATTGTGCGAGATCAATATTGTAGCCAAGGCCGGTGTCATCGTCGGATTTGGGAAAGACCCAGGGGCGCGATGTATGTTGTACATCGCCGTTGCCAAGATTGAGCAGGAGACAGCGTATGCCGCTGCCACCCAGATCAATGCCCATTGCATAGGAGTTCGCCATTGAGTATTCCCGAAGCCGGATGAAGGGCGCGGGCGCACTGCGCCCGCGTAGAACAGGTTAACGCGGTGGCATACGCATGGCGGCGTCGAGACGAATGGTTTCGCCGTTCATATAGCCGTTTTCGCAGATATGCTGCACCAGATGCGCAAACTCGTCGGGCTGGCCGAGTCGATGCGGAAACTGGGCATTGGCTTCCAGACCCTTGCGCATATCATCGGGCACCAGTGCAAACAGTTCTGTCTCCATAATGCCGGGGCAAATGGTATTGATGCGCACACCGATTTTGCCTAGGTCTCGGGCAATGGGCAGGGTCATGCCGATAACACCGGCTTTGCTCGCCGAGTAGGCCGCCTGACCGATTTGGCCGTCGATACCGGCAACCGACCCGGTGTTCACAATCACGCCGCGCTCGCCGTCAGCCGAAACCGGCGTGTTGTTCTGCATTTCTGCAGCGCACAAACGCAATACGTTAAAGGTGCCGATCAGGTTGAGTTTGATAATCCACTCAAAGCGGTCGAGCGGAAAGGGGCCATTTTTGCCGACGGTTCGCGCTGCATCGCCGCTGCCGGCGCAGTTGACACAAATGTGAATGCCGCCGAATTTTTCTTTGGCGGCAGCAATGCCCGCCTGCACCGACTCTTCGCTGGTGACATCCACTTTGACGAACAGGCAATTGTTCTCGCCAACTTCGTTGATGGTTTTGGCCGCGTTTTCTTCGTTGATATCGAAAATAACCGCTTTGGCGCCAGCGCCGATCAGGCGTTTGACCGTTGCCTTGCCGAGGCCCGACGCGCCGCCGGTAACGATGGCGACTTTGTCTTTCAGTTCCATGATTGCTCCTTCAATTTTTACATGTGCGTGCAATGATAGTGGGTTCGCCTGCAGGGCAGGCTCCCACAAAGATCAGCCGAGCGTTGTAGGAGCCTGCCCTGCAGGCGAATATACGGTACTAGTCGCGCACACCTTCGAGCAAGCCCTTCATATTGCTGCTCATGATTTTCTGAATGGTCGCATCGTCGAGACCTTCCAGTTCATTCACAAAATCCAGCGGGTTTGCCAAACCTTCTGCATGAGGGAAGTCGCTACCAAACATAATGCGCTCTGCCGGCATGCACTTCAGCAAGTCGGGAATGGACTCTTCATAAAACGGCGCCACAAACACATGCTTGTGGAACTGATCCACCGGATGCTTCTTGAAGGCCTGCGGCATCTGGCCGTGTGCGTGCTTGTAGGTGTCGAGCAAGGGCGCCACCCATTTCGAGCCGTTTTCAACCGAGGCTATACGCACATTGGGATGCCGCTCAAAAACGCCGTGACAGATAATGGCGGAAATGGCATCGGATATAGCGCGCCCGCCGGGGCTGACACAGCTGCGGAAGGCATCCATTTCAAAGGGCAGGTATTCCTTGTTGCCGCTGGTCCACAGGCGGCTGATAAAGTCGTAGCCTGAATCCGATGCGTGCAGCATGACAGGGATGCCCGCCTCGGCGGCGCGCGCCCAGAACGGATCGAACTCCTTGAAGCCGGGTGAGCGGCCACCGTGAACACCGGGCACCGGCGCCGGGCGAATGCCAACCATCTTGCCGCCGTTTTTCAGTATGAATTCCAGTTCGGCCACCGCTGCATCGACGTCAGCCAGATTCACAAAGGGCACCGGGAACATACGGTCCTGATAGCTGAAACCCCACTCGTCGAGTATCCACTGATTCATTGAATGAAACAGCGCCGCTATGGATTCCGGTTTGTGTTTCAGGCGCTCCTCCACCACTGAGGCAAGGGTCGGGAAAATCGTAACCGCATGCACGCCCTGCTCGTCCATGATTTTGAGTCGGTCTTTGGGATGGAAAAAGGCATCGGGAACCGGCTTCAACGGCTTGCCGGTAATTTCGCGCAGGCTTTTACCTTCCGGGTTTTTGGCGCGGTAATAACTCTCGTGGGAACCGGGCGCCGCCACCACCTCAAAGGTGGGGTTGGGAATGTATTCGGAGAGAATACCGTCGACCAGCAGTTTGATTCTGCCTTCTATTTCAACGTAGCGAAAATCGCGTTTGAACTGCTTGGGCAGGTGTCGCAGAAATGCTTCGGGCGGTTCGTAAAGGTGGTTGTCCGCGTCATACACGGGGTAGTTCAGTTTTTGCTTCAATGCAGCACTCATGACAGATCTCCTGCTAGGTTCTTTACGTTTCGATCCCCTCTCCCTCTGGGAGAGGGTCAGGGTGAGGGAATTGCGCTACCCTCATCCCATCCTTCTGACTCGCGTTGCTCGGGGCTGTGCCCCGCCGTCGCAAGCTCCGGCGCCCAAACCCGGTGGGATTGTCCCAGAGGGAGAAGGGGTAATATCTAAGGCAATTCGTTAAAAGCTTTGCCTTTGTCTGGCCTCATTTCCTGAGGTAAACCCAGAATTCTTTCTGCTACGGTATTTTTCAGCACCTCGTCGGTGCCGCCGGCAATGCGCAGTACCGGCGCATTCAACCAGGACTTTGCAAAGCGGTTGTAGCTGCCTGCGCGCAAGCCTTCTGCGCCGAGCAAATCCATGGCGAGCTTGCCGGCGCGCAGCAGTGACTCACCCATTAACAATTTGCGAATGGCGCCTTCCGGGCCGGGCGAACCGCCGTCGGAAATGGCTTGCACCGCGCGGCGGTGAATATTGCGCAGCCCCTGTTGTTCAATAAAGGTGTCGGCGATGGTTTCACGAATTGCACTGTCGTGGATGGCGGGTTCGCCACCGACCTTTGTGTTTTTTGCGAGTTCGATAATCTCGTCTAACGGTGCGTTCACGCTGCTAACCGCGTAGCGCTCCATCATCAGGGTGTGAATGGCCACCATAAAGCCGCCATTCACCTCGCCAAGGCGTTGGCTATCGGGAATGCGCACGTCGTTGAAGAAGACTTCATTCAGATCCTGGTCACCGGTAAAGCGCTTGAGCGTGCGCACTTCTATGCCCGGCGATTTCATATTCACAAAAAAGTAACTGAGGCCTTTGTGCTTGGGCACGGTTGGATCTGTGCGGGTGAGAATTACCCCCCAATCGGCTATTTGCGCCCAGCTTGTCCAGAGTTTCTGGCCGTTGATTATCCAGTCGTCGCCGTCTTTCTCGGCTTTGGTGCGCACCGCTGCGAGGTCGGAGCCCGCGCCGGGTTCGGAAAACATCTGGCACCACAGTTGCTCGCCGCGCACCGCTTTTGGCCCCAGCTCGCATTTCAGTTCATTGGATTGGCCGTAATGCAAAAAGGTGGGCAGGGCATTGCTGAGGCTGATAATAAAATACTGGCGCGGCACCCGGTGTTGCATTTCTTCTTCGCTGAAAACAATTTTATGCAACTCGCTTTTACCGGCACCGCCGTATTCACATGGCAGGGTAATGGCCGCATATCCGGCGTCGGCTTTGAGTGCCTGCCACTTTCTTGCCAGCGCTATTTCTTCATCCAGCGTCATGCCGTCTTGCAAGAGGCAGTGGCGGGCGTTTTCGTTTAACCAGGCCCGACATTCCTCCCGGTATTGATCCAGTTCCGGGTTCATACCTTTGCTCCTGCCACCAGTTGGTCGATCAGCAGGTTGCGCCAGTAAGCGGTAGACCCCAACTCCAGCGCCAGGCTGCGGGCACGACGATAGTGATGATGCAAAAAGCCCTCCCAGGTAATGCCCATACCGCCGTGTGTCTGAATGGCTTCCTGCGCCGCAAAATCGTAGGCCCGACTCGCACTGATGCGCGCCGCTGCTGTGGCCTCAAGTGACAGCGAGCCCTGTTCCAGTTCTTGCAGGGCTTCGAGCGCACAGCCTCTGGCAATTTCGATGGCGGTGTAGATATCGGCCATTTTGTGTTTGATGGCCTGAAAGGCGCCTATCGGTTGACCGAAGGCCTTGTGTTCCATGGCATAGGATTTGGCTAACTCCAGACAGGCAGCCGCGCCACCAATTTGCTCGAAAGCGGTCATGAGCGCGCTGAGCGCGAGCACATCGCCAAGCGCACTTGCGCCTTCCACAACAAGGGCCGGTGCTTCTGTGAATTCCAGACTGGCGGCTGCGCGGGCGTTATCGATCAGCGCTGCGGTATGGCGGGTTACTGCCTCGTTCAACTCGACCAATGCCAGCACGGCTTTGCCATTGCGCTGCGCCCGCACCAGGGCAAGCTGCGCGACATTCGCAAAGGGGGCAGAGGCAATTGCGCCAGTGAGCGTATCGCCTTTCAGGGTCAGGTTTGGAACGGGGGCCAGCCCGGCGTCGCCCGGCTCCATCAAGGCCACACTGACGATGGCATTACCGCTAGCCAGCGTGTCTGCGTGGGGCCGCAAAGCCTGTGCGTTGTCGGCTGCCATTAACACGCGCGCTACAACCGTTGCTTGTATCAGGGGCAACGACACGGTCGCATGCCCCAGCACCTGAGCAACTTCGGCGAGATCACGCCAGCCAAGGCCAAGGCCGCCAATGTCGGTAGGCAGAGACAGACCAGGCCAGCCCTGCTCTACCGCAAGTTTCCACAAGGGTAAGTCAAAGCTGGCCGGGGACTCCAGCAGCGCTTTCAGGCGCGGCTCGTCCACTTCGCTCGCGATGACCCGCTCAATCTCCCGGGCGATCGCTTCGTCGGCTGTTTGTGCCGATGACTGCATAGGCCAATCTCTTTTTTATGATAGGAATGAGTGACTGACACTAATAGTACACTATTTATCAAAAGCTGCAAATGCCACTATCGCAGGTCGTCTGCCGGGCGTGGTTTTTGGGCAGGTTCTGCATGACCCCGCTGCGGCGGTCGTGCCTCGCTTTGCCTGACTGAGGAACTTTCTTGCCTTCCCGCCCAACTAAACCCTATAACTTACCTAGAGCGCGGGTGATTCTGGCGATCACCGCTGCTCATCTGGCAGGGAGAGCGATTGTGCGGTTGATTGGCTGGCTCGGAAATAACCCGCATGTCGCAGGCAACTTTTGCCGGCATTACATCACCTCGCGCTGCTGGAATCGTAATGATTAGCGTTGTAATTCCGGCACTTAACGAAGAGCTTGCTCTTCCCGCAACACTCAACTGCCTGGAGAAACAGCCAAATCTGCGTGAAGTTATCGTCGTTGATGGCGGTAGTGATGATGCCACTGCTGCGATTGTCGCCGCCTTTCGCAGCCGCCTGCCGTGCCTGCAGTTGCTTCAGTCGGAGCGAGGCAGAGGCAGGCAGATGAATGCCGGTGCCCGCCATGCAAGCGGAGACTGGCTGCTGTTCCTTCATGCCGATACGCTTTTGCCGGAGAATGGTCTGGCCGCTATTTTAGAAAGCGCCGAACAACGTAAAATTCAGGCGGGTTGCTTCAAGCACCGTTTCTCCGGGCAGGACTGGCGCTTAAGGCTGGTGTCGCTTGCCCACAACATCCGCTTTCATATCACCGGAATCATTTACGGCGACCAGGCCATGTTTGTACGTCGCGATCTGTTCGGAAAACTGGATGGTTTTCCGGAAGAGTTGCTGGAAGATATCCTGTTCAGCCAACGCCTGCTTGAGCAGGTTCGCCCGGTTATGCTGCCTTTGCAGGTGATTACCGATGCGCGAAAATTCGAGCAGATGGGCGTGGTGCAGGCCATGACCCAGATTGTCGCCATACTGGTTAGACATTCGGTTAACTTGCCGACCCGCAACCACTCTTTCTTCGATCCTTATCGATAGCGCGCAGCCCTAGTTTTTCCCTATTAGCTGAGCTGCCTTGTTAAACAGCCAGGTCGCATAGTTATGGATCGGTTTGCCATATTCCATCGGCGCAAGGCCGGCGCAGGCGCGGGCATAGGTGCCTTCAAGCACGCAGCCCAATTTGAAGCAGGCCAGAACAAAATACCAGGGGGTTACGCTCATATCGCGGCCGGTGAGTTCGCCGTATAGGTCGATCAGCTGCTGGCGCGTAAGAAAGCCGTCCCAGGGCTCGACCATGGGCGGGCTGCCGGCCGGGTCTCCCGCCTCACTCCAGCTGGTTAGCACCCAGGCGAGATCGAGCATGGGGTCGCCGAGGGTCGACAATTCCCAGTCGATGATCCCGGACACACAGGGCTCATCCAAACGGAACATTAAATTGGGAAACTGAAAATCGCCGTGTATCACACCGATACGGCATTCGCCGGGGCGGTTGTCGTCCAGCCACTTCGCTACGGCGTCTACATGAGGCAACTGCGGGCCATCGTAGCCCTCCATCTCCGAGTAGCTTTCCAGCTGACTCAACCAGCGCGGCACTTGTCGTTCCAGCCAGTTTTCGGACTTGCCATAATCTTCAAGACCTACGGCTTTGTAGTCGATGGCATTCATGGCCGCTGCCGCACGAACAATTTCCTCTCCCATGGCGGTTCGCCAGCTGGCATCCGTTGCATAGCGGCCCTGCAGCGGGCCGCGCGGGGCAAAGCCTGCCAGCGGTTGCATAAGGTAGAAATTTGCGCCGATGATATCGGTGTCTTCACACACATCGTAAAACTGCGGATGCGGCACGTCGCTGCCGGCCAGTGCCTTAAGCAAACGCGATTCGCGCAGCATGGTTTTGTTGCTGTTTTTTCTGAGGTGACGCGGCGGGCGGCGCAACACGAACTCGCCGTCTTTACGAACCATATGGAACAGGTGGTTCTGGGAGCCGCCGGGCAGTTCATCGACTTTCAGAATGGGGCCAGTGCCGGGCAAGTTGCGCGACAGCAACCAGTCGTGAAGCGTGTTCCAGTTTAGCAGGCCATCAAAATCCGGGAGTGCCGATGACACGGTCATGGTAAGACCTCTTTTTATTGTGGTTTACAGAAGATCTTTGTAACGCGCTTTGTATTTTTCCATGCGCGAAGGTAAATGCTCGCTGGGAAACAAGGTATCGACCGGCGAGTACTGTTTTAGTACCTGACGCGCCACCGTGTTCTCATGCACCTCGGTCGGGCCGTCGGCCAGACCCAGCGACGGCGCCATCAACCAGCTACGCGCCAGCGGCAATTCCGAGGTTATGCCGAGTGCGCCGTGCAAGTGCATGGCGCGGCCAATGGTATCAATCAGTATTTTCGGCGTTTCCACTTTGACGCCGGCAATATGCAGGCGTGCCTGCTCGCTGTTGCCGCCGTATTGGTCAACGATCCACGCGGCGTAGAGTACTTGCAGGCGAAACTGCTGCAGCTCTATCCATGTGTTAGCTATTTTTTCGCGCACCGATTGATGCTTGCCCAGTTGCTTGCCGCGCGTGGTGCGCGACAGTGCGCGCTCACACATCATATCCAGCGCGCGCTGTGCCATACCCACGCTGCGCATACCGTGGTGCAGGCGGCCTCCGCCGAGGCGGGTTTGCGCAACCATAAAACCCTGCCCTTCTTCTCCGAGCAGGTTCTCGGAGGGTACGCGCACATTGTTGAATCGCAGGTAGGCGTGGTCGCCTTCGCTTTCACCCTCTACACCCACGTTTCTGATTAGCTCCAGGCCGGGCGCACCCGCTGGCACTAACAGCATGGATGAGCCGCGATACACATCCACATCAGGGTTTGTTACCAGCATCACTATCAGAAAGCTGGCGTAGCGGTAATTGGATGCGAACCATTTTTCGCCGTTAATCACCCAGTCACTGCCATCGCGCTCAGCGCGGCAGGTAAACAGTGACGGGTCGGCTCCGCCCTGGGGTTCGGTCATGGAATAAGTGGACACAATTTCGCCATCGAGCAGCGGTCGCAGGAACTCTTGTTTTTGCGCCTCGGTGCCGTAGTGCGCCAGAATTTCTGCGTTGCCAGAATCGGGAGCCTGACAACCAAAGATTGATGGCGCCCAGTGCGAGCGGCCGAGTATTTCGTTCATCAGCGCGAGTTTGACCTGACCATAACCCTGGCCACCGAGTTCCGGCCCGAGATGACAGGCCCATAAGCCCTGCTCTTGCACTTTTTTCTGCAGCGGACGAACGATGGCGTCTTGCACGGCGTGTTGTTTGTTGTAGGGAGAGACGTCGCGAAAGACCGAAGCAAAGGGTTCAATGTCTTCGTGCATAAACGCGCGAATCCAGTCGAGCTTTTGCTGGAAGTCAGGGTCGATGGAAAAATCTATGGCCATGGTTTTTCCTTTTTTTCGTTCGCCTGCAGGGCAGGCTTGTATGTTTACTTTATCAAGCCCTGCTCGTGAAGTTTTCTGTAGGCCTGATTAAGTGAAACGTATCAGGCGGCTCCGCGATGCCCGCAACGCGGCGCTTATACGGGCCTACTAAAAAATCTTCCACCGGCGCATGTAGGAGCCTGCCTTGCAGGCGAATAATAATTACAACAACCCGCCATCAACCCGAATGATGGCACCTATTTTTAGCAAGCCCTGCTCGTGAAGCTTTTCGTAGGCCTGATTACGTAGGCCTGATTAAGTGAAACGTATCAGGCAGCTCCGCGATGCCCGCAACGCTGCGCTTATACGGACCTACTAAAAATCTCCCACCGGCGCATGCAGGAGCCTGCCCTGCAGGCGAATAATGATTACAACAACCCGCCATCAACCCGAATGATGGCACCTACTTTAGCAAGTCCTGCTCGTGAAGTTTTCTGTAGGCCTGACTAAGTGAAACGTATCAGGCAGCTCCGCGATGCCCGCAACGCTGCGCTTATACGGGCCTACTAAAAAATCTCTCACCGGCGCATGTAGGAGCCTGCCCTGCAGGCGAATAATAATTACAACAACCCGCCATCGACCCGAATAATCGCACCGGTGGTATAACCGGATGCATCGCTGGCCAGGTACAAGGCGGTGCTGACAATTTCTTCCGGCTCGCCGTAGCGCCCCATGGCCACGGGAACTTTTTCTTCCAGCTCCGGCGGCCAGGCTTTGGCGATGTCGGTGCGAAAGGTGCCGGGCGAAATGGTGTTGACGCGTACCTTCGGTGCAAACTCCTGGGCAAAGGCTTCGGTCAGGGTATTCAAGGCCGCTTTGGATGCGGCGTAGGGCGCAAAATGCGGGCGCGGGCGCAGCGCCCCGCTGCTACTGATATTGATGATGGAGCCTCCTTCACCCTGCACCATGCGACTGCCGACCAGCGCCATCAACCGAAATGGCCCTTTGAAATTAAGCCCCACAACTTTGTCGAACAGGGCTTCGCTGGTATCCAGTGAAGTGGGTACGACCGGTGACATACCGGCGTTGTTGATCAGCACGTCTACTTTGCCGAAAGTGTCAAATGCCGCGTTAACCAGACCTTCCAGTTCGTTCCAATGGCCAACATGACAGGCATGGGCCAGTGCCTTGCGGCCCAGCGCTTCTATCTCGCGACAAACCGCATCGCAGTTATCCTGCTTGCGACTGGCGACAACAATGTCGGCGCCCTGACTGGCAAACGCCAGCGCCATGGCGCGACCGAGGCCGCGACTGCCGCCGGTGATTAATACCACTTTGCCGCTCATGTCGAACAGGTTCATGGTTCTCCTTCTGCTCGCCTGCTCGGCAGGCTCCTACAGGAAAATCAACACATAGTCGCCGGCGTCGTCCAGTACCGCTTTCCAGCCGGGGTAGACCACAATGGTGGTAAACACTTCTTCGATAATGGCCGGGCCCTGAACAACATCGCCGGGCACTAGTTTCGGCCCGGTGAAAACGGGCGTGTCGGCATAGCCTTCACCGAGATTGGCGCGGCGGCTTCTGCTCGCTTTGCAGACACGCTGCTCGCTGATTTTGCCTTGCCCCAAGGGAGGCTTTGGACTCGCGGCGCGCGTGATTAACCTGACGCCGGTGATTTCGGGTTGCTCCTCGCGGCGGGCATAGGAGTACTCCGCTTCATGCTGGGCGTGAAATCCGTCGACAACGGCGGCCAGTTTTTCCGGCGTAATAAACCCGGTGCTGCTGACGCCTTGCTGCTCGGTGACGGCAACAGACAGGCTCCAGTTCTGGCCGGGGTAACGAAGATTCAACAAGTAGCTGTACTGAATGTTGTCGGCCTTGACCTCAGCGCCGACAAAATACCCGGTGGCTGATTCCGCCAGACTCTGCCATAGGCCTGCAAGTTCATCGGTACTGGCGCTGCCTGCCGGTCGCAAGTAGGATTTTTCTTCGTCAATCAGCAGGTCGGCCGACAACACGCCCGAGGCAGAAAAGGTGGGTGAGGTGCGCGGCACCAGTATGCGCTTTATCCCCAGTTCTTTTGCCTGTACGCCCGCAAACACCGGCCCGTTGCCGCCGTAAGCGAGCATGGTCAGTTCGCTGGTGCGCGTGCCTTTTTCAGCGGTAACGCGGCGCACAGCCTGGGTCATATTGGCATTGACCACCCGCCACACATCAAAGGCGGCCTCTTCAATGCTGTAGGCCATTGGCCCGGCAAGGTGTTCATGAAAGGCTTCGTCTACGCCTTTGCGCGACAGGGAAAAACTGCCGCCGGCAAATTCCGACTCGTCAGACAATAAACCGAGCACCAGGTTGGCGTCGGTAACGGTTGGCCGCGTGCCGCCGTTGCCATAACACACCGGGCCGGGGTCTGAACCTGCACTTTCCGGGCCGACTTGCAGCATGCCGGATTTCACACTGGCGATGGAACCGCCACCGGCGCCGACGGTCACCACACTGACCATGGGCAAACCCACCAGATAGCGGTGGTGCCAGTTCCAGCCGGGTTCAGCCGGGGCAATGCCATTTTTCACAACCGATACATCGTAGCTGGTGCCGCCCATATCCACACACAGGAGGTTGCTGGCGCCCTTGCTTTTGCCCAGCTCGGCGCCACCCATCACACCACCGGCGGGGCCGGAAGCGAGAACCACAATGGGCTTTTGCCGAATAAATTCGCGCGACATCACGCCGCCACTGCATTGCATGGCCAGCAGTTCGTGCTGGTAACCGGCGGCGTGCAGTTTATCCACGAGCTTGTCCAGATAGGCCGTAACACGCGGGTTCACAAAGGCGTTGACGATGGTTGTGCTGGCCCGTTCAAACTCCGGCGCCTTGGGCATAATCAAATGCGAGAGTGACAGCGCAGCACTGGGCATTTCCTCGCGCACCAGTTCGGCAAGGCGCTGTTCATGGGATGGGTTTACAAAGGAAAACAGGGTCACAATCGCCACGGAATCGACGCCCTGTTTGGCCAGTTGTTTGATAGCCAGACGCGCTGCGTTTTCATCGAGCGGCGCTACAATGTCGCCACTGGCGGCAACGCGCTCCTTAACGGTGAGCCTGCGCCGACGCGGCACAATGGCTTTGGGCGGCTCCAGGCGCACATCCCAGATATCTTCCTTGTAGCCCCGGCGCAAGTCTATTTCGTCGCGAAAGCCTTCGGTTGTGAGCAGACCCACCGTTGCGCCCTTGCCTTCAATGAGCGCGTTGTCAGCTACGGTGGTGCCGTGAATCAGGGCCTCGGTATTTGTCAGGAAAGTTCGCAAATCCTGCCCGGATTTTTTTGCCAGCTGTTCGAGACCATTCATTACGCCGCGAGAGTTATCGTCCGGCGTGGAGAGTTCCTTGTGAATGCTCACCGCCGAATGCGATGGCGCACTGTTGTCGTAGAGAACAAAGTCGGTAAATGTTCCACCGATATCGATGCCAATGCGGTAACTCATCAAGCGCTCTCCTGGCTGGTTGCCATCTCGCGCCGCAGCGCGTCGGTGGCTGCGTGATCTACTTTCAGATCGTAATCTGCAAGCTCGCCGACCAGCACAACGCCGTATTGGCTGCGCGCCGCCTGCAGACTCACCAGCTCATCGAGCACATCTTCTTTTACCGCCTCGGGATCGCGTTCCAGCGGGTTGCCAAAACCGCCACCGCCGCCGTATTGATACGCCATGACGGCGCCCGCCGGCATGGGCACATTGAAGGCGGCATTGTCGATAGCATATTCCTGTTCGGTGCCCACCATAAAACGGTTGCCATAAGGCGCGGCATCGTGGCCACCCTGCATGCCGCGCAGGGGGTGCGCCATTGACACCATCCAGCAGGAGGCGTTACCCGGCTCCAGCAGTTGCTTGATATTTTTGGTGCCGGGCTGCCCACGCCATTTGCCGGCACCTCCGGTGTCGGTGGTCAGCTCACGACCAAGGTGCCGAACGGGAAAGGTACTCTCGCCCTCTTCGGCGGTTTGCAAAATCAGGTTGCCCAGTGCGCTACACATGGAGCCCCAGCCATCAACGTCTTGCACCGCCGAGGCGTCGGAGCCGCGCACGTCCACACCCGAGTCCATCCACATGGAACCGTCGTTGCGAAAACCGAATACCACATTGGGCATGCCTATTTTGTAAACCTGTGGCGATGCGCGCTCGGGAACAATGGACGACAGTGCAATGCAAATGGCCTCGCCCACTTCCACCGCCGGATGAAAGGCGCCGAGGACCACGGGTTTGTTGTCGGGCGGGTTGAGAATGGAGCCTTCGGGCACCACGAGATTTATCGCGTCAAACAGGCCTTCGTTCTTCGGAATGGAGGGGTCAATCATGGCGGCCAGTTGCGCCGCCGCGTAACCGCGCGTGTTGGAAAAGGTATTCCATACGGCGGCCAGTTCCGGCCGCGCATCTGTGCCGGTAAAATCGACCGTCAAGCCGTCACCGGCAATTTTGCAGTTTACGTGCACATGGATATCTTTGTTGCCCGCCGGGTCGTGGTCGATATACACGTCCGCTTCGTAATCACCGTCGGGCCACTGTTTGATTTGCTCGCGAAAACGCTTTTCGGTGATATCGATATTGGTGTTGATGGCGGCCTTCACTACATCGGCGCCGTACTGCTCGACCAGCTCCTGCAGCTTGCGCGCGCCCAATTGCGCTGCGCCGATCATGGACCAGATATCGCCGGAAAACTCGCGCAAGCGGTTGTTGCGAATCAGCAGCTCCATCACGTCGCGGCGGGGCTTGCCGCGATGGAGCAATTTGAGGCCGGGAATAATCAGGCCTTCTGCCCATAGATCCAGCGCATCCGGAGAAAATCCGCCGGGATCTTTACCGCCCGTGTCGCCCTGATGACACTGAATGGCCTGCAGCATGAGCAGCTCGCCACTGTTGTCAAAGACCGGCGCAAATACGTTGTAGTCCGGCAGGTGGCCACCACCGGCGTAGGGGTCGTTGCCGACAAATACATCACCCGGCCCCCAGTCGTCCTGGTCTTTATGCTCCAGTGCATAACGCACCGACAGCGGCGAGATAAACATCAGCTGGGGGATGCCCACCGACAGTCCGGCCAAGCGACCATGAGCATCAATAATGCTGGCGTTGCGCTCGTTGGACTGGTTGATCATGGCCGAGGTAGCGGTGCGGGCAACGTGGGTGGCGACCTCAAAACAGATAGTTTCAAAGGCACCGCGAACAATACCGGCGGTTACGGTATCAACCTCGGCGTTGGTAGGAAGCGCTGGCCGGCGTGCGGCCAGACGGCGATTAAGTTCGTAAGGCATGAAATACCTCCGCGCTGTTTTCTGCGCTAGTTATCAAGCTTGAACACGTTTATCGCGTTCTCGCGTAAGAATTTGGGCCACACGTGGTCTTTGAAGGGAACGTTTGGCATGTCTTTGAAAATACGATCCAGTGACAGGCCCATGGGGAAGTAGCCCGCATACAGGATTTTGTCCGCGCCCCGGCTGTTGGCAAACTTTACAATTTCTTCGGGGTAGTGTTTGGGCGCGAAGGCGCTGGTCATGTAGTACAGGTTCGGGTACTTGAGCATCAGCTTCCAGGCAAGTTTTTCCCAGGGCTCCGCGCCGTGACGCATGACAATTTTCAGCTCGGGAAAAAACCAGCAAACCTCATCGAGTAGTTCCACTTTTTGCGGCGCCATCGGAAAACGCGGCCCCGGTACGCCGACGCAGGGGCAGAAGGGAATATCCAGCTCAACCAGCTTGGCGTAAATGGGATACCACTTGTTTTCGTTGTAGGGCACCTGCGGGCACAAGCCCGATGCAAATCCGGTAACGGCCTTGATGTTGTAGTCGCGGTGTAGCCGTTCTATCTTACGAACCTCGTCCATACCGCGATTGGGATTACATTCGTAGGACGCGAAAAATCGTTCCGGGTAGCGTTTTAAAGCCTCGGCGGTACTCGATCGATCGTCGTTGATATTAAGCATCGCGCGTTCGATGCCGTGCTTGTCCATCTGCGCAATGGTGTAGGCAATGTAGTCATCGGACTGGGCGTTGTCCGGAATATCCTTGAACATATACTGCACGGGCATTTTGAACATTTGCCGGCTTTCTTCGTCCATCAGCATCGGCTTCATGAATTCGTACCAGGCGCTTTGGTCTTCGCCGGGGATGTTCATCATCAAGTCGATGACACCGATATTGCCGGGCATTGCCATGTCATTGCTCCGTAAGTTTTCTAGCGCCCGAAACGCTGCGCTTATTCGGGCCTACAATAATTTGGCGCAATAGGCTTTGTAGGCCTGATTAAGCGCAGCGTATCAGGCATCCTGCGCACGCAACTGGTCTTTTAATACTTTGCCTGTGGCATTGCGCGGCAGTGCTTCATCCGTTAGACGCCAATGAGCGGGCACCTTATAGGCGGCCAGCGCCTCACCCACCCATTCGGCGAGTTCTGCTTCGGTAGCAGCTTCCGGCTCGCTTATCACAACAACCGCTTTCACTGCCTGGCCATGAACATCGTCGTCTACACCATACACTGCCGATTCTTTGACTTGCGGATGTGCATCAAGCCGGTTTTCTATTTCTGTGGGATAAATGTTTTCAGCCGAGCGCAGAATCATGTCTCTGGCGCGGGAGTTGATATACAGCAAGCCCTGTTCGATGCGACCGATATCACCGGTGCACAACCATCGGTTCTGGTCGAGAACTTCTGCGCTCGCTTCAGGGTTATTCCAGTAGCCGAGCATATTGAAAGCGCTGCGCACCCATACCAGTCCGTCCTGGCCATCTGGCAATGCGGTGCCGTTTTCGTCACGAATTTCCAACTCATGCAACACGTTCATATCGCCGGTTGCGCTGGGGTGTTCTATAAAGCCCTGACCCGAAAAGCCCACCGGCACCGAGCCGGTTTCGGTGGTGCCATAACCAATGGCCGGTGTTGCCTGTGCGTTAGGAAATACCTTGCGCAGGCCTTGCTGTACGCTGTGGGGAACCGGCGAGCCGCCAAAGATCAGCGTGGTGAGACTGCTTAAATCATAGCGATCTGCTGAGGGGCAGTTGATAATGCGCGGGCCCATACCGCCGAGAGCCGTGAAGGTACTGACCTTTTCCTGCTCGATCATGCCGAGTAATTTTTCCGGTTCAAAGCGCCCTTTGTAGAGCACCACCGTGTCGCCCATAACGCGGGTTTGCAGCATGAGTCCGCCGAGACCCGACATATGGAAGAAGGGCGCTACGCCGAGTGTCACACCGCTCGGACGGTCGGATAGTTTCATGCCCCACTGGGCCATGCCAAAAGCGGTGGCAAAGCGATTGCAGTGGGTGAAACCGACCTCTGTGCGGTGGGAGATCAACGCGCCTTTGGCGCGGCCGGTTGTGCCGCTGGTGAACATAATCAGCGCCGGATCGTCTTCATCTATCGCTGTTTGTGGCAACTCCGACGGCTGCGCATAGACGCGTGCAAACTCGCTGTCTAACTCGACTACCGGTGCATCAATTTTTAGTGACGCAAGGCGCGCGAGTCGCTTGCTGTCACCCAGCAACAGTGCCGGGCGGGTGAGCTGCCAGGCGTGCTCGAATTCCTGCGCGGTCCACCAGCCATTCATGGCGACAACGATCGCGCCAAGGCTTTGCGCCGCCCAGAATGCGGCGTCCCATTCAATGCTGTTGTCGGCAAATATCGCTACCCGGTCGCCCTTGGCAATTCCGTGAGTTTCTGCCAGATAGCGCGCAACACTTTTTACCTGTTCAAAATGCTGGCGGTAAGACAGACGGCGCTCGCCATCCACCATAAAAATTCTGTCGCCGTGCTTTTGGCTGTCGAGCAATAATTCGATCAGCGATTGATGCCGCTGCCTGAATACCGGCAAGCGTTGGCCAAGCACTGTTTCTTCAACAATTTCGAACTCGGCTCCGAGGCCCGTAAGTGCCTGATAGGCGGGGTCGGCTTTAAGTTGGTCATGCCCGCTGATTGGCATCGTCTTTACCCTGCCTTGTTTTCTGGTGACGTGTTTTCTGGTGACGCATCCGGGTAGAACTGGGAATACCAGCGCCGGAACTTGTTAATGGGGCCGTCTTTCGCACAGACCATTGGCTGCTCCCAGTAGCGCTTTTCTTCCCAGATAGGCGTGTCTTCTTCGAACTGTTTGATGATGTCGGCGATAATGGCATCGGCCACGCCGCCCTTGGGAATCTCGCCCTTTACCTTCTTTTTGTAGAACACAAAACGCATATGGGTGTGGTCGTCATCAATGGGTGTGGTGAATGACATCAGAAAGGTGTCGCAGATACCGGAAAATAATGTCCAACCGCCTACAGGCCCGGTGCCCTGTATTTCTATACTGCCGGGCACGATGCCTTTCGGGGTTTGCATGTCGGCATTCTGGCGGCTGTAGTAGTTTCTGCCTTCGTAGCGAATTGTGGCGTCTGGCAGTGTTTTGGTGCCGTGCACATACAGGAAGTGAATCGGGTCTGCTACGTTTTCCATCAGCTCCTGGGGGATGGTTTTAACCACCCATTCCTGTCGGCGCGCTTGCGCCCAGTCGCCTTCGCCGGCTTGTGGCAAGGCTTCAACATCCCAGGCCGGCGGCTCGCCGTGCGGGTGATACCAAACGTAAAGCATGTTGTTGCGCTCAACCGTGGGGTAGGCGCGCAGCGGCGCTTCTTTTTCGGCGCGCCCCGGCATTTGTTCGCAGTAGGGAATTTTTGCTAGCCGTCCCTCGCCGGTAAATTCCCAGGCGTGAAAGGGACAGGCAATATGATCGGCCACGACGCGACCGCGACCGAGATGCGCGCCGAGGTGTGGGCAATAGCTGTCGACCGTGGCCGCCACTCCCGACTCGCCACGAAACAGCAGCAGCTCCCGTCCGAAGTACTGTAGCGACTTCAGCTCGGCTGCCTTGAGTTCATCCGCATGGGCAACGGCAAACCAGCCAAAGGGTATCGGGAAGGGAAATCGCTTGCTCATTCAGCTCCCTCGTTCGGGTTTGTGCGCACGGCCACGGCAATGCGGGCTTTTGTTGTCATTATTTTCTGGCCAGATCAGTCGCAACCAGCCCCGCCCGAGTGCAGCGCGGACAGGCGAGCCAATATAGTACACTATTTAAAATCGGCATCGCAATGCACCCCGCAAGCACCACTTCTGTGAAGGCGCAGGGTAAGATGGTGCGTATAGACACAATGCCAAGGTGCGTCGCTACATGATAGAGCTCTACTACTGCCCCACCCCCAACTGCCAGAAGGTTTCCATTGCGCTGGAGGAGCTGGGCCTGCCCTATCAGGTACACCCGATCGACATTGTTGCCGGCGACCAGAATCAACCGACCTTCACCGAGCTCTGCCCAAACCGCAAGGTGCCCGTTATTGTCGACCATGACGGGCCCAACGGACAAAGGCTGGTGCTGTGGGAGTCGGCAGCGATTCTGATGTATCTGGCGGAAAAGGCCGCTGGCCTGTGGCCCGACGACCCGGTGCAGCAGGCACTTGGACGACAGTGGCTATTCTGGCAGATGAGTTACGTGGGGCCGATGATGGGCCAGCTGCATCATTTTGTGCAGTACGCACCGGAAAAACTCGATTATCCGATTGCGCGCTACACACAGGAAACCGAGCGTTTGCGGCGCATGCTCAACCGGCATCTTGAGGGCCGGGAGTATATTCTTGACGACTATTCGGTAGCCGATATCGCCTGCCTGCCCTGGTTTAAAATGTTCAGCTTTCGCTACCCCAATCAGGCGCCCTACCCGAACCTTGAGGCCTGGATGGAGCGACTGTTTGAGCGCGACGCCGTGCAGCGCGGGTTTTTACTGGATATCGACAAGGTAAAGCCGGTGGTGACTGGCGCAGAGCCCGTGACCGATGAAGTTCGCAGGCATTTATTTGCGAGTTATCAGCGTGACGACGGGCCTACGGGTTAATTCAAATTAAACATCGCGTACGCTGCTGATCACCCGCGCCGGCTCTTCCCAGGCTTCCTGCGAACGCGGCAGGTAAAAGCGCTCATACCACTTGCGCAGTTTGTTGATGGGGCCGTCGCCGTCGCACAATATCGGGTCGTTGCGGTATTTTTTGGTTTCCCAAACTTCTACATCCGAGCCAAACGCGGCTATGGCCGATATCGGGTAGGTATCGTAAAACTCTTTTGGCAGCGGCTCGTCGGTCAGGCTGGCGACAATCACACCGGACACCAGTTCCACCTCTTCGTTATTGATGGGCGTGTGGTAATTCAGCCACCAGCTGGCGTAGGAAAACTCGGGGCCTTTCAGCGTGGTGTAGTAGTACATAACACTGGGGCCGTGATAAGTGGCTACGCCCCAACCGTCTGCCTCCATGGCGCCGCGCTCCTGCCTGGCGGCGTTGATATCGAAATCAATTCCGCGCGGCTGGATGATGGGCAGGTTGATGTCGGGCTGGATGCGCGATTCCTGACTGACAGAATAGGGCGTAAACACATTGTCGAATTGCAGGGGAATACCGCCGTGCACCGAAGGAAAGTGACCGGCATCGACGATGTTTTCAATAATTTCGCGGCCGTGTGATTTGATAATCGTGCGATTAAAGCGCCAGTCGCCCCACTCGCCCTGATTCCATTCGGGAATTTCTGGCAAGTCCCAGTTGGGATCTCCGCCCTCGCGGTCGTACCAGATGGCGATAAAGCCGTTTTTCTCGACAATGGGCCAGACGCGCAAGGCATTGCGGGCGCGGTCAGGAATTTTGCTGGCGTAGGGAATCGCCGTACAGGAACCGGTGCAATCAAACTGCCAGCCGTGAAAGGGGCAGCGAATGGTGTTGCCCACTACACGGCTGCCGGTGCCCGCCAGATGCGCGCCAAGGTGGGGGCAATAGGCGTCAAGAATCACGGCCTTGCCATCTTCACCGCGAAACAGCACGCACTCTTCATTGAAATAGTTGAGGGCCTTCACGCCGCCCAGCGGCAGCTCCTGCGACAGGGCAACGATGTGCCAGCCGCGGGCAAACACTCCGGGTTGTTCAAAAGCGTAACGGGTATCAGTCATGGCCTGTCTCCTTCAAAAATCCTGCGGCGTGGCGTGCGGCAATATAGGCAAAGGTCATGGCCGGCCCGATGGTAGAACCGGCGCCGGGATAACTGTCACCCATCACTGCGCCGGAACAGTTGCCGGTAGCATAGAGACCGGCAATCGCTCCTCCCTGCGTATTGAGCACACGGCCCAGCTCATCGGTTTTTAGGCCACCCTTGGTGCCGAGATCACCGGGGTAAACTTTCAGCGCATAGAACGGCGCTTTCACAATGGGTGCAAGGCTGGGGTTGGGCTTGATGGATTCATCGCCATAGTAACGATCAATCGCCTTTTCGCCGCGATGGAAATCGGGGTCTTTGCCTTCCAGCGCATAGCGATTGTGCCGCTCTATCGACGCGGCCAGCGCCTCACTGTCGACATCCATCTGCGCCGCCAGTTCGGCCAGCGTATCGGCCTTGCATAAAAAGCCGCTGCTGAACCAGTCTTCTGGCAATTGGGCGTCGCCCTGCACCTTGCCGGGCGTTACCGGCCCCATTAAATACTCGCGGCGGGCGCGGGCATCGAACACCATATGGCAGGGAACCGAGTTGATGCCCTTGCGATGATTGGCCCACAGGGTTTTGATGACATCTTCATAGGGCGCGGCCTCGTTGCAAAAGCGGCGCCCACTGCCGTCGATAAACACCGAACCCGGCAAGGACTTGCCGGAAATCAGTGCCAGTACCGAACCGTCGGGAAACTTCACTGAAGGTGTCCACCAGGCGCTGCCCATAAAGGCCAGCTCGGCGCCGACTTCCTGACCCATGCGAATGGCGTCACCGACATTGCCCGGCGCATCGCTGCTGAAAGTTTCGCCGGTGGGAAGTTGCCCGTGCTGTTGGCGCAGGTCCACGTTCTGCCCCATGCCGCCAGCGGCAAATAGCACGCCGCGACGTGCGCGGATGCACTTTCGCTGACCTTTGTGATTTACCTCAAGGCCAACCACGCGGCCGTTTTCTGTGACTAGCGTTTGCGCCTGTGCTTCAAGCCATAGCGGAATATTGTGGTTCATCATGGCGCGCCGCAGTCGCACCACCAGAGCCCGGCCCAATGTTTGGCGGTTATCGGGCAGGCCTTTCAGGCGGCTGGCAATATCCAGATAAAAACACAGCATATTGCGCAGCATGTAGAACTTACCTTTGAGGGTCATATCCATGACCTCGCGGCTTTCCCTGACGGTAATGGCAAAGCGCATAAAGCCGCTTTTCAGAAAATCGGGAAAGCGCTGCTCGTCGGCATGCCGGCCAATGCGGCGCCGGCTGATGGGCTTGGGTTCCATGGAGCGGCCACCGGGTTTTGCGCCGGGCGCATCCGGGTAGTAGTCCGAGTATTGCAGCGCTGCTTCAAAAGGCAGGTCGCCATGCTGCTCCATAAAGGCCAGCATTTCAGGGCCGCGGCGAATGTAGCTGATCAGCTTGGATTCCGGCACATTAGGGCCGACCACGTTTTTCAGATAGGCCAGTGCGTCGGCCTCGCTGTCATCGATACCGCCGCGCTTCATGGAAGGGTTGTTGGGTATCCACGCCACACCACCCGACAGCGCCGTGGTGCCGCCGAATTGATCGGTTTTTTCCAGCAGCAACACCTCAAGCCCACTGGCGGCGGCAACAACGGCGCCAGTCATGCCACCCGCGCCGCTGCCGACAACAATAAAGTCGGTTTCTGTGTGCCAGTGGATCGTTTCTGCCGACATCGCTCTCTCGCATTCGTTTTCACACCAATGCAGTGAGCATAGCAATCATGCGCGGCGGAGAAATTACGGGTGTGTCATTTTGCAGCCCGGATAGGAATCATCACCCGGCATGCCTCAGTCGTCGGTAAAGGCATCCCGATGAAACTCGGCAGCCTCATCCACCTCACGCAGACCGCACTCCACCAACTGCTCGGGAGGCTCTCCACCGGCGAGAATTTGCAGCACCGTGTGAACACCGCGAGACAGGGATTTGAGGTTGTAACCGCCTTCAAGCACAAAGGCCAGCCGACCCTCACAGTGCTTATCGGCGATCTCCTGAACGATGCTGGTGAGCATGGCGAAGCCGTCATACGTCAGGTTCAGCGCCATATCGTTGCGGTGGGGATCAAAGCCCGCAGAGATCAGCACCAGGTCTGGCTTAAAATGATCGGCGGCGGGAACGAGTATCTCCCGGAACGCCTTTTCAAAGGCGATATCTCCGGCGTCTTCCGGCAGCGGCACATTGATGTTGTAGCCCTCGCCGAGCCCGCCCCCTATTTCGTACAAATCTCCCGAGCCGGGATAGAAAGGTGCTGCACAGTGGGTGTCAAAAAATAGCACATCGGGGTCGGCCCAGAAGATATCCTGAGTTCCGTTACCGTGGTGGGCGTCCCAGTCAACGATGAGTATGCGCTCACAGCCCAGCTTCGCCTGGGCGTGAGCCGCTGCCACCGCGACGTTGTTGAACAGGCAAAACCCGCGCGCTCTCACCGGGTCTGCGTGGTGGCCCGGCGGCCGCACGATCGCAAATGCACTTTGCGACTCGCCCTTGACCACACATTCTACGGCGGCGATGGCATTGCCCGCAGCCGATGTAGCTGCCTTGATGGAATTAGGCGATACCGCGGTCGTGTCACTGTCGAGCCAGGCAGGCTTTCCTTCCAGAGAAAAGATGTGATCAAGGTAAGCGGTGGTATGCACACGGCCCAGTTGATCGTAGCTTGCATGAGGGCCTGCTCTAAACTGAAGGCCGGGTATCGGCTCGTCGTCCAGCAACTCCTTGATAGCGCTCAATCGCCCCGGATGTTCCGGGTAGCTCCACTTGAAGTCGAGTTCCTTCAGAATATTTCTAACCCGTTTTTCTACCCGGCTGGGCAGAAAGGGCAAATCTACTTCCGGATTATGGCCGAGCATGACCTCATCATAAAAAACCGTGACGCTGCGATCACCCAACATTGAACACCTCCTGCCCGACCACAATTTCCAGCGTATCTTCGCTCGCTCTACGCGCCCGCTTCCAGCTTTTCTTTTACCAAACTGGTAAAGGCCGCAGCGCGCACGCCGGTCACCTGAAAGCCCAGGCGCTTCCAGGTAGCGTCGGCTTCCTTGTTGGAAATAGCGTACTCGAGAATGAGCTCCGGTACAGCCCTGCTTTCAGCAAATGCAATCAGCTCCCGTAGCATGGCACTGAAAATACCCAACTTGCGAAAGGCTGGCTCCACCCAGATATCATCGATAATGCCAGAGCTGAACTCGTGATCGCCCGCTTGTTCCCATATGCCCTGGCTGCGCCAGATATAGATGTAGGCCATACCTACCAGACCGGCATCGGGGAGTTCGGCAACCACCACCAGTTTGTCTTTATCTGACAAGGCCGAGGCGAGAAAATCCAGCAGGCGTTTTCGTTCTTTTTTCTTTAGCTTTTGCGAGGGTGGGCCAGCCACATGAAGCGCCAGTTTGACGAGAAAATCCACGAGCACCGGAAGGTCATCATCCTTGGCTTTGCGTATCACCAAGTCTTCCCGGTTGTACTTTTTTCTTACAACCATGTAACTCCTCCTGTGCCGGGCATTACCCCGGCGAAAACAAAAAGGGGCGACCTGCTATTTACTTGTGGGCAATGGATTTGTCAGTAAAAAGATAGTCCTTCAGCTCTTTGTCAAACCGCGGGTCTTGCCGCCGTATCCATTCAAGCACCATTGCAGCGTGCTCCTTTTCTTCATCCCGGTTGTGCTCAAGTATTGCCTTTAGTTCTTTATCCTTACAGGCATCAACTCTCTGGTTGTACCAGTCTACCGCTTCAAGCTCTTCCATCAGCGAGGTAATGGCCCGGTGCATATCCCGGGTTGCATCGCTAAGTTCATCGATTGGTTCGTGATAGCCCTCGTTGGACATGATCATTTCTCCATAACGTTGAGGTAATTCTACAGTAACAGATTTTCAGGGTTCACGCGGCTGTAGCGCAATTCTGCCTTTGTACGCGGCAATTCGTTGCTTTGCTTGATGCGGCAGGGTATTACCTCTGCAAAACTATTTGTCGCCCCGGACCATTGTTCTATTTTTAAAAAATCTTCCGTCTTCTATTTGCCGAGGAGCAAGAGTGGCGCCATTTCGCTTGCGGGAGCCGACCTTACTCCCGTTATAAAATGAAAGATCAATAACCTGACCCCGTCGCTCGACAATATGACGCCGCTGGAAGCGCGGCAAAAAATTGCTGGAAACTCTACTTTTGAACTGTCTACTTGACGGGGAAGACTACGAAATATTCCAGACGTTTCTGCGAAAATTCTTAGCGCGGTGGCAAATGTCGCTAACAATTACCTAAGCTATGGATATAGCCAAAGCGCAGCCTGAGGGTATTCGCAAAAAAGCCCGGCGCAAACCGGGCAAGCAACAACACTACAGTAACGATCCTGAAGCCCCTTCCAACCAACATCGGCCAAACATGTCGTCTAGTCGTAGCGGTAGTCTAGGGTAATACCATACATTTCCGGCTCTGCAACATAGCGGGTGACAATGTCACTGACGACCTGCGCATGGCCGGTAATCGCGTACTGACTCCTGATATTCCGGCCGTAGAGTGTCACGCCCCAAATCCCATCAGTTCGACCAAATCTCAGCCTCGCATTCAGAATGCCGAAATCATTGTGCTGGAAGAACGGATCACCATCGAGCGTGGAGTTGGTCTCATCCTTATAGCTGTAATCAATCCCAAATCCTGCCGTGTAGTGATCACCAACCGGGAAACCGTAATCTGCCAGCAGCGTATAGGATACCTTCGGTGAGTAATTAAACGCTCTGCCGGTAAGGTCTGCAGGTTCGCCGCGTGTATTAAAAGCGCCCGGAAACTCTTTCACCTCGGTATCTATATAGGCCCCGGCTGCTGAGAGGTAGAGCCCTTCGAAGGGCGATCCTGATATTTCCAGCTCTGCACCACGAACAACCGAAGACGGCGCATTCTGGAGCTGCGGTAAGGAGCCAAACAATGGATCCTGGATTCTGGAAAACAGTTGCTTATCAATATAGTCATAGTAAAACACAGCGCTGTTGATCTGCAGGCGCCGATCAAAGAAACTCAATTTCCCGCCAACCTCGTAAGCATCTACTTGCTCTTGCACCGCTGGCTCGTATTGACTCTGGTCAGTAGTATTTGTCACAGGGAAGCTACCGGACTTGAATCCGCGCGAACGCGACAGATAGACCAGCACGCTGTCAGAGGGCGTCCAGTCGCCCACGAGACGCCATGAAAGGCTGTCCTCTGCAAGCGTATCGCTAAAGCGATCAAAACTGCCCTCACGCGACAGGGATATACATTCTCCTGGACTTGTCATATCGGGGAGCGATCCGGTCTGAAGCGCACGTTGCAAGGAAAGTGCGCTAAAGAGTAAGTTGACGTTGGTGTTGTTGTCGCGAGCATCATCACCCAAACAGCCATTGAAAGAGCGCTCTTCATCTGTATAGCGTGCACCGGCAGTCACTTTCAGGGTGCTGGTAAATTGCCATTCAAAGTTGCCAAATGCCGACTTTGATTCGTAGTCCATATAACCATCGCCATAGTAATAGCTTCCCAGCAGACTCACATCATCAAAGCCAGGCAAAACCCCCACGCCGGGAACAACATAAAACACGCTGTTGTTGTCACTGGCGCCAAAGAGACGATAATCGGAACCCTCTTCGTGCGGAGTGGCGTGCAGGCCTACCATCCAGTTTACGGCGCCGTCCATCAACTCAGATGTTCCCGCGAGCCGAAATTCGACGTCGATGTTCTCGATATTAGAAAAGAGTTGCGTTTCAATGTGGCGCTCGTTATAGGATGAAGAGGTTTCGGTGCCATCAGCTTCAAACTTGTTAATAGAAGCGAGCACAATTGCCTCCACAGAATCGGAGATCAGCCACGACAGCCGGACTGACGCCTGTCGAAACGTTTCATCGTTGGTAAAATCGTAGGGGTTTCCGTTGACGTCAACACAACTGGGATGGCCCTTGCAAAATTCGGCAGCTCGCGGATCATCGCTATTTGGAATAAAGGGATAATCCCGCACATTCTGCGACGTCAGCAACTCGCTTGTCGGGTTCTGTGCATTGAAGTACACGGGTTGTCCCGCCTGACTATCTCCGGTATCCCGCCACATTGCCAGCATAAGCCTTGCCGAGAGTCTGCTTGTCACCTCCCAGTCAACAATGCCGCGGATGCCATACCGGTCTTTTTCACCCAGCTCGTTGTCGGGGTTTGTATTGCTGTACTGCCATGGCTCGCCCTGGCGGATACTACGTCCAGCCAGTCGAAAGGAAAGCGTGTCTGTAAGCGACCCGCTGACGTAGCCCTCGATATCCACAAGATCATACTTACCGTAGGTCGCGGTTACGCCAAAAGCATTTTCCTGAGTGGGTTTTTCGGCTATATAATTAATAGCGCCACCCGTGGTACTTCGCCCATACAATGTTCCTTGCGGCCCCTTGAGCACCTCCAGCCGCTGCATGTCGAAATTGGGCCCCTTGGACATAATCGAGTAAGGCAAACTAACCTCATCGATGTACACCCCGGTCGTCGGGCTGGCGAAATACGTAGAGTCAGGAAAGCCCACACCGCGTAAAGTATAAACTGGCGTACCATAGCCTCCCGGCGATGCCGAAAACCCTGGAACGACGATGTTCAGATCCCGTGTATCGGTGACACCCAGGGTAGCCATCTGATCACTATTGAGAGCCGTGACTGCGATGGGCACGTCGTTAAGGTTTTCCTCACGCCGCTGGGCGGTAACAACAACCTCCTCCAGCAGAGCATTGCGCGCCCGATTGGGCTTTTCCAGAGATCCATTAGCTTGAGAGAACGCTGATGCTGTCACCATCAGGAGCGCTAACGAGCAAGCCGCCCTGCGCACCACAAACTTCTTATGATTGGGTTCCACGCTATTATTCTCCACTTTATTTTTCTTTAGCCCGCGCCCTGATACCATTTCGAGACGCATCCATATGTTTATCCTAGCCAGCCGCCAACCGGATAGGCACTACCCGATTGAGCAGTATTTGAATTCGGGGTTTGAGTCATACTGTCAGCCTTGCTTCATGGCGTTCGCAAACTGTAGGTAGTAACCCATCGCATCCGGATTTTTCATCGAGCCGGTGCTGAGCACCTTTTCAGGGTCGGCTCCCATGAGTATTTTCCGAACAGGAACTTCCAGTTTCTTTCCCGTAAGTGTGTAAGGAATATCCGGCACTTGATGAATTTCATCAGGGACATGCCGGGGCGAACAATTTTTTCGTAGAATGTCGTTTATCTGATTGCGAAAATTTTCCGTCAGCTCTTGTTCCGGCGAAAGTTGAATGAACAGGGGCATGAAGAAATTGCCATCAGGTTGTTCAATACAGACAATGAGGCTGTCTTCAACGGATTCGATAGACTCTACCGCTTTGTATATTTCGGAAGTGCCAATTCTGACGCCATAGCGGTTAAGCGTTGCATCCGATCTACCATAGATGTAACAACCTCCTCGCTCATTGATCTTGATAAAATCTCCGTGCCGCCAGAGCCCGGGAAAATCCGCGAAGTAAGACTCTTGATAACGCTCTCCGCTCTCATCGCCCAGAAAATAGAGAGGCATCGACGGGAAAGGAAGATCACAGACGAGTTCACCCACCTCCCCTGTCAAACATTGCGTTCCCGAGTCGTCGGAGCAATAAACAGACATGCCAAGTGCTCTGGCCTGAATTTCGGCGGCGTAAACCGGCTGCGTCGGCGTCGCAGCGACAAACGCACTGGCAATCTCGGTCCCGCCACTCTGGGAGGTAACCCAAAGGTCCTGTTTAACGTTTTGGTAAAACCAGTTAAATGTCGTTGGCAGGGAAGGTGAACCACCTACGAGTATGGTATTAAGGCGTTCCAGCCCATAGCTCGATTTGGGCACAACCCCCTGCTTCTCCATCAACTGCACATAGGTAGGGCTCGCGCCAAAGTGCGTCGCCCCACTCCTGTCTGCAAGAGCCCAAAGCACATCCGCTGCAGGATACGCCGGGTGCCCATCGTAAAGAATTATGCCGGCCCCCGACAGCAGCATTCCAACAACCAGGTTGAACATCACCCAACCTGTTGTGGTGTAGAAAAAACTGGCGTCACCGGGCTTTAGATTCATATGCAGCGACATGAATTTAAGCATTTCGACCAACACCCCTATATGGGAGTGTGCGATTGCCTTCGGCAAACCCGTAGTACCGGACGAAAACACATACCATAGAGGATGATCATTTTCGACGCGCTCAAATTCAAAAGCCTTCGGCCCGGGATCGTCCTGGGCCACCACCGCGCCCCAGGTATGAGTTGGAATGGAGGCCTCGTAGCGTTCTGACAGCCCGATAAAGTCGAGGATCACCAGGTTCTCCACCGAGGGCAGGTCCGTCAGAATCTCGGTAACCAATCCCGTGCGATCAAAATCACTGCCACCAAACCGGTAACCATCTGCGATAAACATCAGCCTGGGTTTTACCTGACCAAGACGATCTACTATGGCCTGTCTGCCAAACTCCGGCGCTGCAATACTCCAGATGGCGCCGACGCTGATAGTCGCCAGCATCGCAACCACCGTTTCCGGCCTGTTTGGTAGAATAGCGCTCACCGCATCACCGGGTTGGACGCCCATGGTCCGCAAATAGCTTGCGACTCTTCGGACCTTGGAAGCGAGCTCATCCCAGGATAGCTTGTGAATCTCCCCGTCTTCGGCCATTGACGTAATTGCGGATGAATCTCCGCCGTGACGCAGAATATGTTCCGCAAAATTTACCCGACTGCCCTGAAACCAGCTGACGCCGGGTGTCATTGAGCGGGAACTCATAATCTGGCTGAAAGGTTGATCCGAGCAGATATCAAAGTAGTTCCAGATAGCACCCCAGAATGCTTCGGGTGACTCGACTGACCATTGCCACAAACTTGTGTAATCGCTAAATTCCTGCGCCTCATTTTCAGCCAGCCACGTCATGAATGCAGCCATATTGCTGCTGCGCAAGAATTCAGTGCTCGGCGCCCATAGCTTTTCGCCTTCCAATACCGTCATATCCTGTTTCCTGAGCTAGTATTATTTGATCAATAGGAGGATTAGCGCAGCATGGTTAAAGCGCGACGCACTATTTCAGGCTCTACAAAGGCCGGCAACTCAGCGTAAAAATACGCTGCTCTACCGAGCGTTAATTCTACAGGCGCCTGCCAGAAGCCCGGGTCGAGCATGCGCACGGTACTATTCGAATCCGCACCATTCGACGCACCCAGAACACAATAGTCACCTCCATCGAATGCTTGCTCAGAGGAGCCCGGTCGCCGAAACGCAAATCCCCAGCGATAGTTTTCTGCGACATTTATCAGCGGCTTATAGAGTTCCACCTCAGCACCAGCCTCGACATCCTTTTCAGCGATCGTCGCTACGATTCCATCAAGCCCGGTTGCCTTCAGCTGCCGCACCGTATCGGCCAGATAAACCGATGTCGAATCGATATCAACGTCTGTCATTTCGTTGACATTTACGCCTGGATTAGCCAGTGAGTGAGCCCAGATTATCAGGGAGCTGTTTGACGGCAGCTCAAGAAAGATCTCGGCTTCCACCATTGCACACACGGCGGCGACAAAGTCGATGAGCTCAGCGCGCATCGCTTCGTCCGTCAAAAATTTCTTCAACGCAAACCGCAGTCGGCTTTTGCCTGACATGCGCTGAACTATATGAGGATTTCGTAGTATCCAGTCGTCAAAAAAACCCAGCACAGGCAAATTCAACCGATCTGCCGTCACTATTCCCTGCAAGGAACGATACTGGCCGGCAAATTCCGCGGGCTTGCCCCAGGAGAGCGGACTGCCATCACATAACACATGCTCGGCGAAGGCATGTCCGTTTAGCCATAACTTTGATTTCAACGTTTGGTAGCCTTGCGATACCTGCATATTGATTACCTCTCAGGATGTTCTAACCAGCGGATTGCAAAGCAGCAATCTTCGCTTTCAATGCCGCAATCTCCGTGTCTTTGGGATCCGGCAGCATTATCGGAGGAAGGTTGCCGGGGAGGGCCTTGCCAAATGGCCCACAATAGAGCTCCTTTGAACCATTCCAGCTACCAAAGAAGGGCACGCCTTCAGGTGGTTCCGGGTTAACATGATCTGCGACAAACTCCGTCCAAGTTTTCCCCTGCCGAATTCTCCCCTTGCGAATGGCGTCACGTTGGCTCTCGGTAGCAAGGACGTCTACCGCCAGTGTTGATTCGTCGTACATAACACCGTAAAGCGATTGTGCAGTCTGGTGATTAATAATGCCCTCTTCGACGTCTTTGATGACCAGCTCCGGCTCTCGGTCGAGGACATCGCCATAGCCACCGCCGCCGCCCTGGCTCGTCATAAACAGCTCGCCTTCAGGGTAGAGCTCAAATGCAACCGCCATGGAATGACTGCTGTATTCGGCTCCTTCTATAGCCTGGTCGTTCATAATTTTCGCCATGGACGCTTCGAAGAGTTTTGGCTCTTCCTTCATGACCGTAAACAGGTTTTTGCCACGCACTCTGGCTGTGCCATAGGTAGGACAGGCGTAGCCACCGAAGAGCCCCTGTGTTGAGGGGAAATAGGATCCCGCGGTGAAGGTCTGGAAGCCAAAAGGCTGCTCGCCAAACCGCATTAAGCCGTACTCGTACGCGGCCCCACCACGGTATTTTCCAAACCCGCAGTTACCGGGCCAGATTCGCTTGGAAATAGCGTAGATAAACGGCAGTTTTTCTTCGGCTTCTTCGCTTTCTCCAATGTCTACATTCGCGCCAAAGCAGGGAGCAATGCTGTGCTCGCCATCACCATCAGACTTCGCGCCGCCGGCCATACCGTTCAGATCACCGCACATATTCCCGCACGAATCATTGTGCTGATTGATCCCGCCGTAAATAATCGCGGCAGGTTGATTAAACCAGCCTGCCTTGATTTTTCCGTACTGCTTCGGTGAACCGAAATAGAATTTTGAAAAGGCAATCTCCGTCGCCGTCATGATTTTGAACATCGGCTGCACGCACAGAGCCACGGGAACCTGATCGGTGCAATCGGGTATGGTTCCAGGCTGAGTCACAAACTCAAAGCAATCGATAATTGCCTGTGCACAGGGCATGTCCGGCCAAACCTGGTGTGCCAAAGATATAGCCACCCCCAATACCTGAGTCGACAATAGACTGTTGATCGGACGATTGAATAGCTCCGGTGAGCTACCCGTCAGATCAACCATTACCTTGTCGCCTTTGATCGTAAAATCGTAAACAATCTTTATTAGTGCCGGCTCTCTCATCGTGTCGTCGATAAAGAACTGGGTACGCACCGTGCCGTCGGGAAGTTCGGCAATACGTCGGCGACCTTCCTCCTGCATATACTCCACATTGGATCTGAGGAAACCTATCACTCCGTCGGCACCGTACTTCGCGATATATTCCTTTGCCCGCCGCTCCAGCCGACAACAGGCCGCAAGCCGTGCCTTCAAGTCGGCCAACATCGTCTGGGGCTCTCGGCAACTATTCTGCAGAAAGGTCACCAGGTCAGTTTTCAACGCGTACTCTTCCACAACCTTCATGGGTGATCCGCGCAATCCTTCATCCCAGGGTGACTCGATGGTAGGGCCCATGCCGCCCGGCACTCGCGCACCAATTTCTCCCTCGTGCATGGCACAAACACACCAGCTAACCAGTTCACCGTCGTGAAAGATCGGCATAAACAGGTGTTGATCAGGGCTGTGGATACCTCCGTAGTGGGCATCGTTCAGCAGAAAGGCATCTCCCGGCCGCACACCCACGGTCGGATCATTCTCAAAATATTTCCGGATAAAGCGAATTGGATAGTGCAGGCTTACCGTAAATCCGGCCACACCTTTGGTAGAGGCAAGAGACAAGTCACCCGAAGCGGTGAAATATCCGGTCGACATATCCGCGCACTGCGCCGCTGGCGACGCAACCGTCATCTGCGCAATATTGAACGTTTCATCGAGTGCTGCGCGAAGGCCTGAGCGAATTTCAGCCAGCAAATTACTGTCCGTACCACGGGCAAGCACCTGCTCCTCGCGATCAGTACGCGGTGCCACATGGTGGTTGCGCTGGATTTCCGGGTCTGGCCCAAGAAAAGCACGGTTTTTGCTCAGGAAACTGCTGACGAGATCCTGGTCCGTCGCTACGTCCGGGTTCGACGCACAATTGTCATTTATCATAATTCCACTCCTGGATTCTTCTTGGAACGTCGTTCAGCTCTTTTGATGTAGAAACCACGCTGCACCCTGGGCCGCTGCGATAAACGCCCAGCCCGGCTCAATCAGGTAGGTGGTCTCGCCGGGATTAACGATGGCTGGCCCGTAAATTTCGATGCCCGGCTCCAGGGCCTCAGTCCCGTAAATCGGGGTTTCCACCGGGCCCTCAACACCATTGAAGTAGCACTCTCTTGTGCTGTGCGCAGCGGGCGCTGGCAGTCGATGCTGCGGGGGGGTTAAATCCGGAAAGACTACCGTTTCTGTTTCGACCCTGGCTACCACGCGAACGGTTGTCACCCAGACTCCGGATTCTGGTGAGACGATTTCCTGTCCATAGCGTTTCGCGAAGTCTTCATTCATCGCCTCAATCGCTCGAAGTACTTCAATGGGCTTGCTCAGACGGCGATTATCCAGCGCAATACTGATCTCCATCTGCTGAATCCCGTAGCGCATGTCCAGCTCCAGCGCGTACTGGATCTGGTCTTCTAAAAATCCCTGCCGCAACAGATCGTTCTGCCCTTTCAATTCCAATGATTTGACCAGAGCGTTGAAGGTCGGATAGTCATCGTATAGAGAACGCGTATTTTTGTTGTAAAAGCCGAGAGACACACTTTTTTCGTGAATGTGCATCTGATTCAACCCTGCTCCACCGCAGGCCGAGAAAACGCTGCTGTACGGAGGCGCCAGAATTTTCTTTATCCCGGCTTTCTCGGCAATGCCACAGCAATGCAAAGGCCCGTTGCCACCGTAAGCAAGAAATACAAACGACTCGGCGTTGTAGCCTCCGCCATTAAGCTCACGTCGGAGGCCAGCAGCCATTTCGCCATCTGCCATCGACTTGATAAGGAGCGCCGCATCGACCTCACTGATATCCATCTCGTCACAGATGTCCTCAAGGGCCTGGTAGGAACGCCGCTTATTGAGGGTAATTGCACCTTTGGCGTAGTTGTCCGGGTCAAGGTAGCCCAGCACAAGATCCGCATCGGTGACGGTGGGATTGATGCCCCCCCGGTCATAACAGGCTGGCCCTGGATCAGACCCTGCTGATTCCGGCCCCACCTTCACCGTTTCAAAAATCGAATCACAGGATGCGATGGAGCCACCACCCGCTCCCAGTGTCACCAGGTGAACCATGGGCAAGGTGACACGCCAACGGTCTACTACCGGGGTAAAGTCGTAATGCTTTGTTCCACCCTCGGTAATCAGGCCTATGTCGAAGGACGTACCGCCCATATCGCCGCAGACTATGTTCTGTACGTCGCCCTGCACCGCAAGCTGCTCTGCCGCATGAATCCCTGCCACCGGGCCAGAATGCAGCGTCTTGAGCGCGTCGGTTGAATTCAGTTGGGCCATCCCGCCGGAGTTGTGGACCAGCTGCATCGGCTTCAGGTAGCCATTCTCGCGAAGGTTCTGCTCCAGCGAGCTCATCGCGAAATACATGGTGGAGTGCAGGTAAGCATCTATTATTGCTGAGGAGCTGCGAACGTATTCACCCTTGCGCCCCCCCACCTGATGGGAAAGCACCATCGGGATCGAGCCGAGCATAGAGGACGGAAACTCTTCTTCAAAAATCTCCTGAATCCGCATTTCGTGGTCAGGGTTCTCAACCGAGTTGATCATATTGACCACAATCGCCTGAACACCCTGGTCAACCAGCTGTTTCAGCTTTTCGCGCACATCCTCTTCATCGAGATCCATCAACACCTTGCCTCGATAATCCATGCGCTGCTTCACCGAGCGAATCAGAGATATCGGCACCAGCGGTTTAGGGCGCTCGGCGCGTGATAGATCCTTTGCTTTCTCGTCTGGAATCCCGTCGCCATACCCGCGCCCTCTCGATAGCGGGACCGTGCTCTCAAACCCCTGGGTGATCAGCAGACCAACTCTCGGTCCTTTTCTTTCGATAAGCGCATTGGTACCCAGGGTAGTGGCATACCTGACTGAGTCGACTTCTTTCAACAAGGCGCTTCGCGATACGCTGAGAATCTTGCAGGATTGATCAAGTGCGTCATTAAAGCCTATCGCCAGATTGTGATGTGTAGTGAGCGCCTTGGTCTGAACAAATTGCCCGTCCCAGCTTACAAAGCAATCCGTAAAGGTACCGCCAATATCAACTGCTATTCTTTTCATCGCTATGCCGCTCCCTACTGCTCAACCACAATTGCTGATCCACTCCATTTTTCCCTCAATGAATCAAGATCAATTTGCATATCATGCAGTGGCATATGTCCCGGGATCGTGTATTCAACGTCCATCATTACTCCGCACCCCGGGCAATAGAATTCATAGATAGAACAGACTTTCGGATCCGGCGAGAAACAAAACTCATACTTGTTCGGGTCCAGCAAAGGCTGGTGAACTTCTCTCGGATTTCGCGCATGAATCAGGAGAAAGTGTTTGTAGTTGTCTCGCGCAGAGCCCAGCGATTCATCGCAGCGATCGCACTCCCATCGCTCTGTAGATAAATCAACACGAAGATATTCCGTCACTCTAACTTTCATGATTCTGCTCCGGGACTGTTCTTGGAATCTTTGGTCAGCACGATGTCTGTATTTTCAGTGAAAAGAAAACGCCATCCGGCCGTTACATTGCACGTCCAAAAGTCTTCTTCCAGCACGCATGGTCCTTCGCCGACGGCCCCTGGCGATTGCTTCTCTACTCCGTATACCGGAATGGAATTGCGCTGACCCGCCATGCTCTTTACAGAGCGCGAGTTCGTTGAGATCGCGTCAGCAGGTTCAAGAGAGCATCGATCAGGTAGCTTTGCGTGGTGTATTCGCTTGATTCCGCGCACACCCAGTTCAATCTGACCGGTTATTGTCTCTGGCAATTGGCCCGCGAGAAGATTCTCAATCGAAATACTGAATCTTTCATCGTTGCGCTCTATCCAGGCTTCTATTTCACATTCATTGATGTCGTAGCCTTCAGTTTTAAGATCTCTGGCTACCCGCTCAAGCAACGCAGCAGCTTTCGAGCATATGCCACCGACGTCACTCGTATCTGCCATGTCTACCATCGCGTGGGCGATGTCGCTAAAGCCAATTCCGTGAGCACTGAACACGGCAGACAACTTCGGTATCAGCACCGTCGTAATACCGGCCGAGTCGGCAACGGCTGTAACGCCCATAGGCCCACCACCACCAAAGGCCATTAGCACCGAATCCTCGGTGATCTCCGTGTAGCTACGTATGCCGTCTACTATGCGATCGGCCCATTCCGACAACATGCACACACAGGCTTCATCGATCTCGATCGCGAGCGGCTGCGCGACATGTTGTTCTATAGCTACCACGGCCTTATCAAGATTGAGCTTTAGCTTTCCGCCAAAATAAGTCTTCGGATCGAGCAGCCCGAGCACCAGTAAGGCATCGGTAATCGTCGCTTCCTCGCCGCCCATTCCAAAGCAGGCTGGCCCTGGCGCGCCTCCTACAGACTCGGGCCCGACGCGTAGTCGACCATCGTGCACCCGAAAAATGGAACCGCCCCCGACACCAACGCTGACAATTTCAGCCAGGGCATCATTGCACCGCACGCCCTCAACAGCGCCGCGGCGGTTTTCGGCGACCTTATGGTCCTCAATCAACCCGATGTCAGTCGTCGTGCCGCCGACGTCTATGGTGATTACGCGGGAGTAACCGTAGTAACGGGCATAAGCCAGTGCACCCTCGGCACCACCGCGAGGACCTGAGCTGTAGGTTTTAAGCGCTACCGTCTTGGCAACCCGGCCGGAGTATCCGTCATTTCGGTAGACCAGCAGCGGATTCCGGGTTCGAAACAGGGTCAGCTCGTTTTCGGTGGTATACAGAAAGCGCTCCATTGCAGGGTGAAGGTAGGCATTGAAGAGGGCTGTCCACAGGCGGGTATTGGCGCTGGGATTTCGGCAGAGTGCGCTGGTGTACAGCATCGGCACAGAGCCCAGCAGATGACGAGGATAGGCCTTCAATATCGCCCTGCGCAGCGACGCCTCCAGCGCGACATAATTTTCACCACTGCAGGCGACTACGATACGCGAGGCACCGGAGGATGAGAGGCGATTCATGGCTTCTGTCAGCGCTGCACCCGAGACATCGCCAGCATCGTCAAGCGACAGAATTTCAATGCGTTCCCCCACCAGCGCTTTGAACAAATCCCTCTGGTTTTCATCAATACAGCACCACTGTGTATCAGGACTATCGACCAACAATCCCAGCGCAGGCCCCTTGCGTTGAACCAAAGCATTGGTGCCCTGGGTGGTGGAGTAGCGAATATGGTCGGTTGACTGAAGCAGCGCCTTCAGGTCTTCAACTCCATATATCTCTTCCGAAACCTTGCGCAGCCCCTCAAAGAAGCATTTGCTAAGGTCATAGGGGGTGGTAATGGTCTTGGTATGGTAAGACTCCGATCCGTCCAGAACCCAGATGTCGGTTAGTGTCCCGCCATTATCAATGTTGATTAATTTGCCCATATCAACTTCTCATCAACTGTGATTGTGATTATTCTGTGCGTGAAAGAGGATCAGCAGAACTACCCATACGTGCAGTTATTCAACAATCTCTCTTAGCCTCCGCTGTACACTTTCCCATCAGCTGTTGATTGTCGGCATTACCACGGGAGCGGAACACTACCCGGAAGGGTAGATGACGCTTCAGGTACGATGCGCTAAAACAGTTGCCCAGCAATAAGTCAGGCGGAGTAGCAGAAGTGACAACGAGCAATGCCAGTGTTTGGCGATTCGTAGATCGCCCGGAAACCACCATCAACGAGCAGACATTTCGCCTGGATCAGCAGGCCCTTCCAGCACTTGAGGAAGGCCAGCTATTAGTTCGGAATTTGCTTATTTCCATGGATGCCACAAACCGCTTGTGGCTAAGTGAGCGTGAAGAGCTCTATATGGAACCGGTAAAACTCGGCGACAGCATGAAGGGCTTTGGCCTCGGCCAGGTGGTTGAGTCCTCAAGTCGAATGTTCCAGCCCGGGGACTTGATTACCTCTTTGACGGAGTGGTCGGACTTTAGCGTGCTTGATGCGACGGCAGTGCAGCCGTTCACCTGCCCTGCTGGACTGGAGCTGGCCAAGGCATTCGGCGTTCTGAGCATAGCCGGACCCACGGCATATCACGGACTCTTCAATATAGGGCAACCTAGGCCGGGCGAGACCGTTGTTGTCACTGCAGCTTCAGGCGCTGTCGGAGCGCTGGCCGGCCAAATGGCCAAGCTAGCCGGATGCCGTGTAATAGGCACCGCCGGCACTGACGATAAGTGCGCATGGTTGATTAATGAGCTGGGATTCGACGCTGCATTGAATTATAAGAACCATGATTTCGAAGCCGAGCTGGCCAGGGCCTGCCCTGACGGGATAGATGTTCAGTTCGAGAACGTCGGCGGCGATATTCTCGATCACTGTTTGCGCCACATGAACAACAACGGCCGTGTCGTCATCTGTGGTCTGATCTCCATGTATAATTCCAATGAGAACAGCCCGGGGCCGACCATGTTTCACAATACCATTATGAAACGTCTCAAGATTGAAGGTTTTGTAATTCTGGATCATGCCGCTGAAATGCCTGCAATCTGCAGCCAACTTACAAGTTGGTTATTGGATGAAAAATTGAAGTTCAAGCTAAATATTTCCGAAGGCCTGGATCAGGCACCGGCGGCGCTACAAAAAATTTACACCGGGATGAATGATGGCAAAGTACTGGTCAAAATTGCAGATCCGCACTGAATTATTTTTTGTATCAACCAAGGGCTCGTATTGCAATAAAATCTTCCCATGTGCATTTCGTATCGGCATGTACAAGGTGTGGCGAATACGATGACCGAAAAAGTGACTGAAAGTACCAATGTACTGAAGCACAAGCTCCTTGCGCCACAACCTGGCCAGACATCTGTTCAACGAAGATCCCTGGTACAACAGATCGCCACCACCGAAGGCGTGCGGTGCGTCATCATTCAAGCACCAGCCGGCCACGGGAAGACCACGCTGTTAAGCCAGTTAGTTACGCACAGTGAAGAGAGAGGCATCAGTTCGGCCTGGCTTACCCTGGACGAGGCAGACAACGACATTCATCGTCTGTTGGCACATCTCGATGAAATGCTGGGATCACTCGAGGAGAGTTGCGACAGCCAACCATTATCAAGCCGGGGAAGCGCCAGTATACCTGCGACCTGGGCCGACCTCTTTGTGTCGCGGATCATCGATATTGGAAACCCTACTCATCTCTTCTTTGATGACTTCCACAGTATCGAAGAGCGAGACGTTGAGTCATTCTTTACTGATGTATTACGCAACCTGCCAGATACGACAACGGTTTTTATCGCAACACGAAAGCTCCCGAATGTTGGAATCAGTGAACTGCAAGTGAGAGAGCGGATGCACTTGCTTCGCTACGATGAACTAAAATTCAGTCTCGACGAAGCCAGGGAATTTTTTCAGCAACGCGAATCCATTCAATTGAATGAAGCCGAGTTGAAAACCATTCACAGTCGCTCAGAAGGTTGGCCAGCCGCGTTACAATTGTTCAGGCTGTCACTTGCCAAAGATGGCGCAAAAGCATCTCTCGACAGTCTTGAATCTTACACTCCCTTTCAAATCACCGAGTACCTGACAACAAACGTCCTGCAGTCGCAACCCGATGACCTACAGGAATTTATCCTGAAGTCGTCACATCTACGCAAGTTAACGCCACCCTTGTGCGATCATGTTCTTCGACGTCAGGACTCCCGAGACATTCTAGTCCGCCTGGAGAATGAGGGCTTGTTCCTCAATTCTCTCGACAGTGAAAAAAACTGGTTTCAATTTCACGGCCTTTTTTCACGGTATCTGCAGAAACTATGTGATCGCCGCTTCCCAAAGATCGGTTTGTCTATTAACAAAAATGCGGCTCAATGGTATTTCGACAACAGTCATTTTGAAGATTGCCTTTTTCACTCGATTCGTGCGCAAGATTTTTCCCTGGCCAGCGAAGCCATGGACGTCTGGGCCAGCACCCAAATTGCCAGCGCCTGCCTGTTATCCGTAGTGAGAATAGCCCAACGCATTCCCCTGCAACACATCGAAAAGAAGCCGACACTGGCGGTCAAGGTAACCTGGGCACTGACATTTCTGCGAAACCGAAAAAATCTGGTTCCCTATCTGAATATTCTTAAGAAAATTGAACAAACGCCACTGGATAACCAATTCCGCACTGAGCTGGAAATTACCAAGGCAGTTGTTGAATTGTCGCTGGACAACCTTGAGTCCTCGTTCGCAATCACTGAAGTCGTCGACACCGGCGATCATACCGCCGAAGACTTCTGGGCATTCGAACTGGGGGCAGCGGCCAATATCCAGGCATTCCGGGAAATTGCTTTCGGTAATTTCAGTGATGCCCGCTACTATATTGCCATTGGACGAAATCACAGCCAACACGCCAATGCAGCTTTTCCTGCCGGTTATAACGTCGGGCTTTCAGTGATGAACAGCTACCTGCAGGGACGGGTCAGCGAAGCGGCAGAGCAAGCAGCAACCGCGATTAAAGCTGAGGATTTCGCAACCAAGGATTCCTACGCCGCTGCATCAGCCGTCTGCTGTGCCTTCTTTCCGCTCTACGAAATTAACAACGCAGCAGCGGTGCTATCGGCCTTCGAGCGGCACCGGAGCGACATTGACACTGGCCTGCTGCTGGATTTCGTCGCCGCGGGCTACCTTCCCGTCATACGAATTTACGATGGTCTGGGCGAACGCCAGAACGCCGGGAATCTGCTTGACGATCTGGAACAGATCGCCATCGGTGCGAACTGGCCCAGGCTGATCTCACTATGCGCCTGGGAGCGCGTTAGGCGGTCTCTTTATGCGGGTAACATCAGCGAGGCGGTTTATCTTTCAAGAAGCGCTCCCGAAGAGGCAGGGACAAACTACCTGACATTTATCAATGCTCTGGAAGACCCCTCTCTTGGCAGGCTGCGCCTAGAAGCCCATACGGCTGAAGCCGACGAAGTTTCAGCGACTGGCGAGAGGCTATCCAAACAAATTGAACAAGCTCGCCACAGCAACCGCATCGCAAGAGAAGTAAAACTCCGGCTTTTTAAAGCTGTGCTCAAGCACAATGCGGACGACAAGCAGGCCGCCCAAAAGGAACTTAATATCGCTTTGACCCTGGCCCAGGATTACGGATTTCATCGAACGGTTTGCGATGAAGGCCCTATAATTCACACTCTACTGGAACAAGTCAATCTCGCGGACTGGCCGCTGGCCCTAAGGCGGTTCGCCACGACTCTGATGGATACGATTAACGCATCGCGTGGGCAATTAGCCACATCAAAACCGACCGAGCCATTGGAACCATTAACGAAGCGCGAAATGCAGATGCTAACCTTGTTGGCCAAAGGTGATTCCAACAAAACCATAGCAAAGCTGCTGTTTGTTTCGGAAAATACCGTAAAATTTCATCTTAAGAACATCTACCACAAGCTCGGCGTGACAACACGGACCCAGGCCATCAGTTCGGCCCACTCCCTTAACCTCCTGTAGAAACGCCTCCTTCACCGGAACAAAGCCCGACGAAACCCCACCCGAACAGGCAGTATTCTGCTGCAGCATGCCGCTGTAATCTTGAACCCTCGAACTCCTTCAGGATAAAGCGATGTCAAACACGAATGTAGCCGGCGTTTACACGACAGATTTTGTGAAGCCCGGCGCCCAGCGGCCATTTCGGGTGACGGCCGGGGAAGCCATTACGGGTGCCCTGGCCGATGCCGGGCTCATCGCCAATGACATTCAGCAGGCCTTTGCTAGTTATGTCTATGGCGACTCCACCTGCGGTCAGCACGCTCTCTACGATGCATTTATGAGCGGCATTCCTGTCTTTAACGTAAACAACAACTGTTCTTCGGGTTCCAGCGCCATTTATCTTGCTCGCCAGGCGATCGAAAGCGGGGCCGCAGATTGCGTTCTCGCATTCGGGTTCGAGGAAATGCAACCCGGCGCCCTTGCGAGTCACTGGGAAGACCGGGAGTCGCCCTTTGATCTCTTTAACAAAACGCTCGACGCCTTTGGCTATCCCGACGCGCCGCTGGCTCTCCGCACTTTTGGGGCGGCAGGACATCACTACATGCAGCGTTATGGCGTCGCCCCAACGCTTTTTGCAGACGTCGCTGTAAAAAGCCGAAGCCATGCCTTGCACAATTCTCGCTCACTGTTCAGGTCGCCACTGAGTCGGGATGAAGTAATGCAATCTTCACTTGTCTATCACGGATACCTGACTCGCCTGATGTGCTGCCCTCCGACCTGTGGTGCGGCCGCTGCGATTCTATGCAGCAAGGCGTTTGCGGAGCGCAAAGGATTATCGTCAACGGTAACTATACTGTCTCAAGCAATGACGACCGATACGAAAGAGTCCCTGGATTCGCCCATAAACCTCATCGGCTCTGAGATGACACGACGAGCTGCTGCCGCCGTTTACGAAAATGCCGGTGTCGGCCCGGACGAGATTGATGTCGTTGAGCTACACGATTGCTTTACCGTAAATGAAGTTATCAGTTACGAGGCGCTCGGGCTTTGTCCGGAGGGTGAATCTCAAAAATTTGTTGCTGCAGGTGACAATACCTATGGTGGAAGTGTAGTTGTCAATCCATCTGGTGGCCTTATGTCAAAAGGCCACCCACTTGGAGCCACCGGTCTGGCCCAATGCTGCGAGCTGGTAACGCAACTACGAGGTCGATCCGGTGCGCGACAAGTACCACAGGCTCGAACGGCTTTGCAGCATAATCTCGGCCTTGGCGGTGCAGCGGTGGTGACACTCTATCAGAGTTGAAACTCAACCTCGGGAAAAGATTACTGTAGGTCAATTATGACTTTAACAACGAAAATAGAGATGATCATTGTCGATACGTTGATCAATAAAAGCACTTGCCCGACAATGCAGAATATCGCTGATGACATCGGGTTATCCGAACGAACTCTACGCCGGAGATTGTGTAAAGAAGGCGTTACAATCCGCTCCCTTACAGAGCGCGCCAGACTGAATATCGTCAGGCAGTCTTCAGATTGTTCGCTGGAAGAACTGGCGGAAAGCCTAGGATACGCCGAGGCTCGATCGGTCAGCCGCTTGATTGCCAGGATAGAATGATCGATTGCTTAGATCCCGCTCGCCAACAGGCATATCCACCCGAACTATCTTTTTCCCGGGACTCTTTTAGAGCCGCGCTGCAAATACCAAAGACTGCCGGGCCAAAAGAGGCCCCGCCCTATGCGTCTATCGCCGAGCACTGAGCTTTACCGCTTTCCACGCCGAGCTACGATGATTGCTAGAATCTTATGGGATAAGTTATATTTCCAATAGACCGTTTATATTGCTCTTTATCAGAAGTTTATTCAGATTGTTTCTCTACTCTACAGTCACCGATTTCGCGAGATTGCGCGGCTGATCGACGTCTGTGCCTTTGAAGACCGCAACGTGATAAGACAGAAGCTGCAACGGGATGGTATATAGAATGGGCGCGATCACTTCGTCGCTGTGCGGCACCTGTACAACCGTTAAACCCGGTTCGTTTTTAAAGCCTGAATTCTTGTCGGCAAAGACAAAGAGCTGACCACCGCGGGCCTGCACTTCTTCCAGATTCGATTTCAGTTTTTCCAGAAGTTCGTCGTTAGGTGCTACGGCGACAACCGGCATATCGTCGTCAACCAGTGCGAGCGGGCCGTGTTTAAGCTCGCCCGCCGGATAACTTTCAGCGTGGATGTAGGAAATTTCCTTGAGCTTAAGGGCGCCCTCCATTGCCACCGGCCACTGCACACCGCGACCCAAAAACAGGGCGTTATGTTTATCGGCAAAGGCCTCGGCCACTTGGCGAATTTCGGCATCAAGGCCAAGGGCACTGGCGATGGTTTCGGGCAGCATGTGCAAAGCTTTTACGATGCTGGCTTCAGTCGCCTTGTCGATGGCATTGCGGCGGCCAAGCGCTACCGTTAGCAGTAAAAGCGCTGTAAGTTGCGTGGTAAAGGCTTTGGTGGAAGCCACCCCGATTTCGGGGCCGGCTTCAGTCATCAGCGCAAGGTCCGACTCGCGCACTAGCGAACTTTGGGCAACGTTGCAGATTGTGAGCGTAGCGGTGTAGTCCAAGTCTTTAGCAAGTCGCAGGGCCGCCAATGTATCTGCCGTTTCGCCTGACTGGGAGATGGTAACCAACAACGTTCCCGGACTAACGACAAATTTTCGATAGCGAAACTCACTGGCAACCTCAACGCGACAGGGAATGCCGGCTATACCTTCAATCCAGTACTTAGCCACCATACCGGAGTGATAACTGGTGCCACAGGCAACAATCTGAACGCTGCTGACTTTGTCGAACAACTCTGTTGCGCCGCTACCGAAAGATTGTTCGAGCACATGGTCTTTGCCCAGACGTCCTTGCAGGGTGTTCTTGATAACGTGGGGCTGCTCGTAAATTTCCTTGAGCATAAAGTGACGATACCCGCCCTTGTCGGCTGAGTCGGCCTTGCCTGTTATACGCTCGACTTTGCGCGTAACGGTGTCACCGGATTTATTCCAAATTTTATAGCTGTTTGTGGTGATCTCGGCGATATCGCCTTCGTCGAGATAAACAAAACGGTCGGTCACCTGGCGCAATGCCAGCTGGTCGGAAGCGAGAAAATTTTCACCAAAACCCAAACCTAAAACCAGGGGGCTTCCGCTGCGAGCGCAAACTATTCGCTGCGGATCATCTGCATGTATCACCGCTAAGCCGTATGCACCTTCCAGCTCCGGAATAGCGGCTTTTACTGCCGCCACAAGATCCAGCCCGCTGTTTATCAGGTCATTGATCAGGTGGGCAATGGTTTCTGTGTCGGTTTCCGATACAAAAGCATAACCCTTGGCGGAAAGTCGCTCACGCAGTTCCGCGTGATTTTCAATAATGCCATTGTGGACAACCGCCAGCTTGTCGCCGGAAAAATGGGGGTGGGCGTTTTTCTCGGTGGGTTTCCCGTGGGTTGCCCAGCGGGTGTGAGCGATGCCGATTGCACCCTTTATGTCTGCTGTTAAGCCTTCTTCGAGCGCGGCGACTTTGCCAACGCGCTTGCAGCTTATCAACGCACCCTGATCTATCAGGGCAACGCCAGCGGAATCATAACCGCGATATTCAAGGCGCTTGAGGCCCTCAAGCAAGATGCCACTAATATTGCGTTCGGCAACTGCGCCTACAATTCCACACATGTTTTATCCCCGAAATTTCAATTCAGTTTTTCTTTTGTGGCCGGCTCCAGCCGGAAATATTGCGTTGCTTTCCACGTGCCACGGCAAGCTCTTCGTCGGCCACATTGCCGGTGATGGTAGAGCCGGCGCCAACCGTTGCATTTCTACCAACGGTGACGGGCGCCACGAGGGATGTGTTCGAGCCTATAAATGCGCCATCACCAATGACGGTTTTGGACTTGTTCACGCCGTCGTAGTTGCAGGTTATTGTGCCGGCACCAACGTTTACGTTCTCGCCGAGCTCGCTATCGCCGATGTAACTCAGGTGGTTCACTTTGCTACCCACCCCCAACACGGCTTTTTTGGTTTCGACAAAGTTTCCTATCTTGGCCCGTGCAGCCAGTACCGTTCCCGGTCGCAGACGTGCGAAGGGCCCGATGTCGCAGTCTTCAGCCACAACCGCGTCTTCAAGCACGGAGCTGGCTTTGATGGTACTGCCGTCACCAATAGAGCTGTTGGTGATAACGCAGTTGGGGCCTATCGTCACATTAGCTCCGATACGGCACTCGCCTTCGAACACGCAATTGACGTCGATATAACTGTCCTGACCAACACTCAGTTTACCGCGGATATCGATGCGGTTTGCATCCGCCAGCGTTACGCCCTCTGACATGATCTCTTTGGCTTTGCAGCTTTGGTAATAGCGCTCCAACTCGTTGAGTTGGGCGCGGTCATTTACGCCCTGCACTTCCCAGACCGTTTCAGGTTGCACGACGTCGATGGCCACCCCGTCGGCTACTGCCATTTCAATAATGTCGGTCAGGTAGTACTCGCCCTGGGCATTGTCGCTGCTTAGTGCGGGCAACCATTTGTTCAAGTGCTTGGCACTGACTGCCATCATGCCGGTGTTCACTTCCTGGATGCAGAGCTGTTCAGGGTTGGCGTCTTTCTGCTCGACAATAGCGACGACTTTGTCATGTTCTCGAACAATGCGCCCGTAGCCGGTCGGGTCGTTCATATTGGTGGTCAGCAAGGCCATGCGCTGGCCGTCGCACAGATCACCGAGCCGCTTTAGTGTGTCTGCGGCAATCAGGGGTACGTCGCCATAGAGGATGAGCACGCGGCTGTCGTCTGCCAGATCCGGAAGCGCCTGCCGGACCGCATGACCGGTACCGTTTTGCTCGGTTTGCTGAACCCATGAAAGTTTATCCCCGGAGAAGGCCGCAGTGACCTTTTCTGCGCCATGTCCGACAACGACGTGAATCGCGTCTGCCTCGATGGCCCGGGCGGCATCAATTACATGCCCAAGCATGGATTTACCGGCTATGGGGTGCATCACTTTTGGCAGGGTTGAGCGCATACGCGTTCCCTTGCCCGCAGCTAGAATCACGACTTCAGTTTTCACGGTCCGTCCTGTGTATTATCGAGTGTGTGATGGTATCCGAAACAAAAAAGGGTAGCTATAAGCTACCCTTTTGTTGGTACTTTCACACGCTCAGAAGTTTCAGCGAGCTGTTCGGTACTAATTACTTTTTAAGATTTTTGCGAATCTGCTGCAGGGTTCGAAGCTGCGCGGACGCGGCTGCCAACTGCGCGGCTGCACGAGAGTAGTCAAGCTCGCCAGACTGATTGTGCATGGCGTGTTCGGCTGCTTTTTGTGCTTCCAGCGCGGAGGCCTCGTCCAGATCGCCCGCGCGAACGGCTGTGTCTGCCAGAATACTGATAGCGCCACGCTGAACTTCCAGATAACCACCTGAAACGTAGTATACCTCTTCTGCGCCACCATCTTTGATAACGCGAACGGGACCGGGTTCCAGTGATGTCAGCAGAGGTGCATGACCGTAGCTAATGCCCAGATCGCCCAACGATCCGTGCGCCACGACCATTTCCGCCAGCCCGGAAAAGATTTCTTCTTCCGCGCTTACGATGTCGCAATGTATGGTCATAGCCATTGTCTAACCTCAGTTCGATAAGGCACCTTGCGGTGCCCATTTTGAGCGTGCAAAGACGGCCCTTACAGTTTCTTGGCTTTCTCGATCGCTTCGTCGATAGTGCCCACCATGTAGAACGCCTGCTCGGGCAGATCATCGTGCTGACCGTTCAGGATTTCCTGGAAGCCGCGGATAGTTTCTTTCAAGGAAACGTACTTGCCGGGGCTGCCGGTGAATACTTCTGCTACGTGGAAAGGCTGCGACAGGAAGCGCTCGATTTTACGTGCACGCTCTACCACCAGCTTGTCTTCTTCTGACAGTTCGTCCATACCCAGGATGGCGATGATGTCTTTCAGCTCTTTGTAACGCTGCAGTACGGTTTGTACACCGCGAGCCACGTCGTAGTGCTCCTGACCAATGATCAGCGGATCCAGCTGACGAGAGGTAGAATCCAGTGGGTCAACCGCAGGGTAAATACCTTTTGCGGCGATATCACGGCTCAGTACAACGGTTGAGTCGAGGTGAGCAAAGGTGGTTGCGGGCGAGGGGTCAGTCAAGTCATCCGCCGGTACGTATACCGCCTGGATAGACGTGATAGAGCCGGTTTTGGTTGAGGTGATGCGTTCCTGCAGAACACCCATCTCTTCCGCCAGTGTTGGCTGGTAACCTACCGCTGAAGGCATACGGCCCAGCAGTGCTGATACTTCGGTACCGGCCAGTGTGTAACGGTAGATGTTGTCGACGAACAGCAGTACGTCACGACCTTCGTCGCGGAACTTCTCAGCCATGGTCAGGCCGGTCAGTGCTACACGCAGACGGTTACCTGGCGGCTCGTTCATCTGGCCGTAAACCATGGCCACTTTGGATTTGCTGAAGTCTTTAACGTTTACAACGTTGGCTTCCTGCATCTCGTGGTAGAAGTCGTTACCTTC
>DIBR01000059.1:34399-34707 GCA_002415025.1 Spongiibacteraceae bacterium UBA5047 | reverse complement strand
AAACCGAGGCAGAAACCGAGGCAAAAACCGGCGAAGATACCTTACGATGAGCGATGAAAAGCTGCAAAAGGTGCTGGCACGGGCTGGCCTGGGGTCGCGTCGTGAAATGGAACGGGCCATTGCCGATGGCCGCTTAACCGTCAATGGCAAACAGGCGTCATTGGGTGACCGCGTTACTGATGACGCGCGCGTTGCTCTGGATGGGCGCCCCATTCAGTTAACTTCAGCCGACAGTGTGCGCGGTCGTGTTCTGATTTATAACAAGCCGGATAACGAAATCTGCAGCCGCAAAGATCCGGAAGGGCGCC
>DIBR01000059.1:945-34205 GCA_002415025.1 Spongiibacteraceae bacterium UBA5047 | reverse complement strand
CAAAGATCCGGAAGGGCGCCGCTCGGTTTTCGAAAGCCTGCCGAAAACGCGGGGCGAGCGCTGGATATCTGTTGGCCGTCTGGACTACAGCACCAGCGGTTTGCTGTTGTTTACTTCTGACGGTGAGCTGGCTAACAAGCTGATGCACCCCTCATCAACCATTGAGCGAGAATACCTCTGCCGGGTGATGGGAAAGGCCACCGAAGACCAGATGCAGTGTTTGATCGACGGCATCATGCTTGATGACGGGGTAGCCAAGTTCACCGATATTGTCGACGGTGGTGGCGAAGGCATAAACCGTTGGTACTACGTCGTTATCATGGAGGGCCGCAACCGCGAAGTGAGGCGGCTGTGGGAGTCGCAGGGCCTGCAGGTGAACCGTCTCAAGCGGGTTCGCTACGGCAAGGTATTTCTACCACCCAAACTCAAGGCGGGGCAGTGGATGGAGCTGCCCCCCGACGAAGTGATTAAAGTCTACGAAATGGCTGGTTTGACGGCGCCCGCCAAGGCCGAGATCAAGGCTGCTTCCAAAACTGAGCCAAAGTCGCGAGGCAAGCCTCAAGGCAAACCCAAGAATGTCTCCCGGGGGCGGCCTGAAGCCAAGCCTCAGGGTCGATCCGGGGCCAGACCGCAGGGGCGGGCGGCCAGCAAATCCGCGCGTACGCCGCCAACGCGAAAAGGCCGGTAGATTAGATTCTCCGGGTTTCTTTCAGACAGAAAAAACCCGCCGAAGGGCGGGTTAAGCTACTGCTGGCACGTGGAGGAGAGTTGCGAGTGCTAGTTGACGTAGGTTTTCTGCAGGGCCTCTACCTGAGTAAAGCCATCCCAGGCGTCGTGGCGACCTTCGCGCCACCCGGTGAGCCAATTTTGCCGTGTTGCCAGTTGCTGATGAGGACACATATCTTTGTTTTTGCCAGAAAATCCGGCCTGATAACCTTTTTGAAAAGCACGGTCGGACATATCGCGTTTCTGTCGTCTCATAGGTGATGAATCTCCCTGATTTCGGCTTACACTTTGAGGTGTGAAAAGGTGCTGCGGGGGCTTGGCCTGACAGTTTACACGCTGTGTCTGCACCCGGAGGAGGTGCTAAAATCGCCCCCGCAGACCTTCGATCTAACCAGATTCCAGCGTCTGATACGAAGATCAATTGTTTATATGCTGCCGTTTACTTAGGCGGAAATTGTATAAGTCACGGTTGGTGGGCGCTCTGGCTGACCGGCCCCAATAGGCGGTCTCTATTTTGTCACAATCACCACAATCCACCTTCGAATTCAAGGCAACCTGCCCCAAGTCTCTGGAAGGCATTCTGGCCGGCGAACTCACTGCGCTGGGTGCGCTGGAAACGCGCGAATCGGTGGGCGCGGTCTACTTTAGAGGCACACTGGAATGTGGCTACCGCTGCTGTTTGTGGTCGCGATTAGCTAACCGTATCCTGTTGATTTTATGTGAGTTTCAACTCGAAAGTGCCGATGAACTGTACGCCGGAGTTCGCGCCGTTGAGTGGCGTGAGCACCTGAAGGGTGACGGTAGTTTCGCCATCGATTTTAACGGCAAAGCCCACTGGCTGAACAACACCCAGTTCGGGGTGTTTCGCTGTAAAGATGCCATCGTGGATTACTTTCGTGACACCCAGAACCGGCGTCCGGATATTGAAAAAAATCAGCCGGATATTCGCCTTAATGTCCGGGTAAAAAAGGGCAGTGCGCAGGTGGCGCTCGACCTGTCCGGAGAAAGCCTGCACCGGCGTGGCTATCGCAGTAAGGGTGGCTTGGCGCCGCTGAAGGAAAACCTCGCGGCAGCGATCTTGCTGCGCGCAGATTGGCCCGGCATGGCCGCGCGCGGCGGTGCATTGATAGATCCCATGTGCGGTTCTGGCACGCTGTTGATTGAAGGTGCGTGGATGGTCATGGATATCGCTCCGGGCCTGCTGCGCCGCCGTTGGGGCTTTGACCGCTGGCTGGGTCACGAGGCCTCGCTGTGGGAGCGCCTGCGCGAGGAAGCCAAAGAGCGTCGCAGTGCCGGCTTCGACCGCCAGTGGCCCGAAATTCGTGGCTACGATGCCAGCGCCAGTGCGGTTGCCTCTGCAGAGGAGAATATCGAACGGGCCGGGCTGCGAGGGCGGGTGCGGGTTCTGCGTAAGGAGTTGTCCGAATTCGTCAAACCCACCCACGCCGAGATCAGCACTGGCCTCATTCTCACCAATCCGCCTTATGGTGAGCGCCTGGGCGACGAGAGCTCGCTGGTACATCTGTACCGTTATCTCGGGGACGCCTTTAGTCGAGACTTTATCGGCTGGCGTGCTGGCGTTTTTACGGGCAACCCCCATTTGGGCAAAGCCATGCAATGGCACAGCCACCAACATTACAAGATGCTTAACGGGTCTATTGAGTCGCGCTTATTGCTGTTTGACCTGAGTGAAGGCAACCGCGTGCAGAAGCGCTCCTCAGGCGACCCCGGCGGCGACTCTCCTGCGAGTGCCTTACCCTTGTCGGCAGGCGCAAGGATGTTTGCCAATCGTATTGTCAAAAACCGGAAAAAGCTGGATAAGTGGTTAAAAAAGGAGGGTATTAGCTGCTATCGCTTGTACGATGCCGATATGCCCGAATACGCGGTGGCTGTTGATCGCTACGAAGATTGGTTGATGGTGTCGGAGTATGCAGCGCCGGCAACGATTTCGGACGAAAAAGCCGAAGCCCGGTTGCGCGACATTATGACGGCGCTGCCGGGTGCTACCGGTGTTCCCGACAAGCGTATTGTGCTGAAACAACGCAGGCGCCAGCGCGGCAAAGAACAGTACCAGCGACAGCAGCGCAGCAATCAGATGATAACGGTGCGTGAAGGGCAGGCTAAACTGCTGGTGAATCTTCAGGATTATCTGGATAGCGGGTTGTTTATTGATCATCGCCGGGTGCGTCTGGAGTTGGCGGCACGCGCAAAAGGTGCCTCATTCCTTAATCTGTTTGCGTATACCGGTGCGGCGACGGTACAGGCGGCTATAGCCGGGGCAAAGTGGACAACCAGCGTTGATTTGTCGCCGCGCTATATGCAATGGGCAAGAGAGAACCTGTCACTTAACGGCATGAGCGAGGCGCGGCACCATACGATACAGGCTGACTGTGTAGAGTGGCTTGAGGCCAACGACAAGGGCTTTGACCTGATTCTGCTTGACCCTCCCACTTTCTCAAATTCCAAGCGCACCGACACGGTGCTCGACACCCAACGCGACCATGTGCGCTTGATCGACCTGGCGATCAAATCGCTCAACCCCGATGGCTTGCTGATATTTTCGACCAATCGTCGGGATTTTAAATTGGCAGGGGAGGTAGCGCAGCGCTATCACCTTGAAGACAGAACCGAGTGGTCGTTGGACATGGACGTAAAACGCCACGGCAAGCCCATTCACTACTGCTGGTTTATCCGAAGGAAAAATTAGCCGGGAATGGCTCGCTGGAAACAACAGCGCCGACAATAATGCCGGCGCTAAAGTACATTTTTGGCGGTGCCCGCCGAAGCTGAAGAGCTTACAGAAGTGTTACATTGGCAGCTTGCAGACCTTTCTGTCCCGTTTGAACTTCAAACTCGACTTCCTGGCCTTCGGCTAAGGTTTTAAACCCCTCGGACTGAATTGCTGAAAAATGAACAAAGACATCAGCGCCGGAATCCTGCTCAATAAATCCGAAACCTTTAGTCTCGTTAAACCACTTCACTTTACCTGTTGCTTTTGACATTGCGAACCTCGAACTGTTTAGCCTATTTAAATTGTTATGCTGAGCTTGGCAGGGGAGTTATGACAAACAGAACGAGGTACTTACCGCCACTTCGTGATGCCTTGTAACATAAAACCGTGCTGCTTAAATTGCCAGCTATTTCAATATACACAGGCGAAATGAAACTTTAAAGTCGAATTTTCCGGCCGTTCACAGAGTGCAATCAGCGTTGGCGACGTGGCGGCAGGCCGGTGTGCTGGGTCAGCATTCTGTTTTTCCCATTCTTCGGACGCCATCCGGCGGGTTGGCGTGGTGGAATCAAATGCTTTTTGCTGAACCCTATCAAGTCAGCTCGCCCCATCTGTTTGAGAGTGTCACGCAGTATTGGCCAGTTTTCCGGGTCGTGGTATCTCAGAAATGCTTTGTGCAGGCGGCGCTGTTTCAGGCCTTTCGCTGTGAAGACTTTTTCTGTATCGCGGCCCACTTTTTTCAGCGGATTGCGCTCCGAATAGTACATGGCTGTGGCATTGGCCATGGGTGAGGGGTAGAAGGCTTGCACCTGATCTGCGCGAAAGCCGTTCTGCTTCAGCCACAACGCAAGGTGCATCATGTCTTTGTCGGTTGTGCCGGGGTGGGCAGCAATGAAATAGGGTATAAGAAACTGTTCCTTTCCCGCTTCTTTGGAATATTTGTCAAACAGCTTTTTAAACGCATCGTAAGTGCCCACGCCAGGTTTCATCATCTTTGACAGCGGGCCGTCTTCAGTATGTTCCGGCGCTATTTTCAGGTAGCCGCCCACGTGGTGAGTGACCAATTCCTTTACATATTCGGGGGTTTGCACGGCGAGGTCGTAGCGTAGCCCGGAAGCAATCAGGACTTTTTTAACGCCTTCGACACTTCTAACGTCTCTATAAAGGTCTACTAGTGGCAACTGGTTGGTATCGAGGTTTTTGCATATGCCGGGATAAACACAGGACAGGCGCCGGCAGTTTTCTTCAATGGTTTTGCTCTTGCAGTTAAGCCGCCACATATTGGCCGTGGGGCCGCCCAGGTCAGACACCACGCCAGTGAAGCCCGGTGTTTTGTCACGCATGGATTCGACTTCCCGCACAATAGAGTCGTGCGACCGGCTTTGTATAATGCGCCCCTCGTGTTCGGTGATGGAACAGAAGCTGCAGCCGCCAAAACAGCCGCGCATGATATTCACGGAAAACCGGATCATGTCGTAGGCGGGAATTTTGGCATTGCCGTAGTGTGGGTGCGGCTTGCGTTGATAGGGCAGTTCAAATACTGCGTCGAGTTCGTCGGTGCTCAGCGGGATCGGCGGCGGGTTCAACCAGACTTCGCGGTCGCCATGGGCCTGGATCAGCGGTTTGGCATTGCCGGGATTGGTTTCCAGGTGAAGCACCCTGGCCGCATGGGCGTACTGCACCGGGTCTGATTTAACGGTTTCGTAGGCTGGCAGCCGGATTACACTTTTCTGGCGGTCTACCCCCTGTTTGCGCGCACTCAGGGGGTCAATGATCTTGACGGCCTGAACAGCGTCCGGGTTCTCTTCCTCTTTTTGCTGGGTTTTGCACTCTGCGGTTTCGGTGGTATCGATGTAGGGGTTCGTCATCGGTGTTACCGGGCCGGGGGTGTCTATTGACGAGGAGTCTATGACGGTCCAGCCATCCGGTACGCGCTTTCTGACAAAGGCCGTGCCGCGCAGGTCGCGGATTTCCCGCAGGTTCTCGCCATTGGCTGCGCGATGGGCAATATCCACGATAGCGCGTTCGGCATTGCCGAACACCAGCAGGTCTGCACGGGAATCCAGCAAAATGGAGCGCCGTACCTTGTCACTCCAGTAGTCGTAATGGGCAATACGACGCAAGCTCGCTTCAATTGAACCGACGACAATAGGCGTATTTTTGTAGGCTTCGCGGCAGCGCTGGGAGTAGACCACTACCGCGCGGTCCGGGCGTTTGCCACCTTCGTTGTCGGGGCTGTAGGCATCGTCGTGGCGCAGGCGACGATCTGCGGTGTAGCGGTTAATCATGGAGTCCATGTTGCCGGCGGCCACGCCGAAGAACAGGTTGGGCTCACCGAGGACTTTAAAGGGCTCGGCCGACTGCCAGTCGGGCTGGGCGATGATGCCTACCCTGAATCCTTGTGCTTCGAGGACGCGGCCTATGACGGCCATGCCAAAGCTGGGGTGATCCACATACGCGTCGCCGGTGACCAGAATAATGTCGCAGCTGTCCCAGCCCAGTTGGTCCATTTCGTCTCTGGACATGGGCAGGTAGGGCGCTGGCCCGAAGCACTCCGCCCAGTATTTGCGGTAGCTGAACAATGGTTTGGGAGGGTTTTCCTGAGACATGAGGGCACGGCGCACAGAGCTGAAAGTAAGCGCGGATTATACGCTATCGCGCTGTTAAAATCCTTGCTTGCAGGCGCGGCAGCCGGCTAAATAGGGCGCTGATAACAAAAATCCATGAATGGAGTATTGACGATGGAGTGGTTCGATTCATCGATTGCCTACTGGCACTGGCTGGTATTCGGACTGGTGCTGATCGCATTGGAGATATTTACCGCCGGTTTTGTGCTGCTCTGGCTGGGGGTTAGCGCCCTGATGGTGGGTGTACTCAGCTATGTCATTGCCCTCAGTTTTACTGCCGAGCTGTTGATCTGGACGATTCTGTCTGTGTCTGACCTGTTTGTGTGGTTTAAATTTATCCAGCCTCGATTTCGGAACAAGACCCTGTCCGGTATGTCACGTGAGGCGGTGGTGGGGCAAACCGGTATGGTTATTCAGGCCAATAGTGGAGAGCGCGGCAGGCTCCGCTTTTCCATGCCGGTACTGGGCAGTGATGAGTGGTCGTTTATTTGTCAGGACGCGGTCAGCGTCGGCGATCGCGTTAGCGTCACCGATGTTTCCGGTAATACCCTGGTGGTTTCCAGGCTGGCATAACCTAAAAACAGCTTATTGAGACAGGAGTAAAAAATGGAAGGCTTGAGCATAGTCGTCACGATGGCGATTGTCGCGATCGTTGTATTGACCAATACCGTCAAAATTGTACCGCAGGGGTCGAAGCATATCGTGCAGCGATTGGGTAAGTACCATGCAACGATGAATCCCGGTTTGAACTGGGTTGTGCCGTTTATCGACAAGGTCGCTTTCAAGGTGACGACTAAGGATATCGTACTGGATATTCCGTCGCAGGAAGTTATTACTCAGGACAACGCGGTTATCATTGCCAACGCAGTCGCCTATATCAATATCGTCTCGCCGGAGAAGGCGGTGTACGGTGTTGAAAACTACACCATTGCCATTCAAAACCTGGTACAGACGGGGCTGCGTGCCATTGTTGGCGAAATGTCACTGGACTCGGCACTGTCGTCACGTGATCAGATTAAAGCCAAGTTGAAGATGTCCATTTCCGATGATATTTCCGATTGGGGTATCACGATGAAAACCGTCGAAATTCAGGATATTAACCCCTCTCCAACAATGCAGCATGCGATGGAAGAGCAGGCTGCCGCCGAGCGTCAGCGGCGTGCCGTGGTTACGCGGGCCGAAGGCGAAAAGCAAGCCGCCATTCTGGAGGCTGATGGCCGCCTCGAAGCCTCGCGCCGCGATGCACAGGCCGAGGTTGTTTTGGCGAAAGCCAGCGCGGCCGCCATAGAGGTGGTTACCGACTCGATCAAGGGCGAGGAGCTCCCTGTTACCTTTTTACTGGGTGAAAAATATATTCAGGCTATACAGGCGCTAGCGTCGTCATCTAACGCCAAGACTGTTGTGTTCCCGGCAGACTTGCCGGAAGCTGTGCGCGGCATTTTGAGTCGTTAGGCCCTGCTGGAGAAATGCCGTGCGGGTGGCGAAACCGGCACGGTTTGCTTTTGACAGTTGTCACGACTTGTGCGAGCGTTTGTAACAATAATGTCACAAAAAAGTCTTTTAATGCCTAGCTGAGGTTCTCGAAAAAGTGACTGGAATAGCTATGGCAAATCGTAAAATCCTTATCGTCGATGACGAGAGCGCAATCAGGGAAATGGTTCGCATTGGCCTGGAAATGGCCGGCTTTAATTGTATGGAAGCTGCCGATGCTCAGGATGCCTATGGCAAAATCCTGGACGCGCGTCCTGATCTGATCCTGCTCGACTGGATGATGCCCAATACCAGCGGGCTGGAATTGCTGCGGCGTTTACGCCGTGACGATGTCAGTCGCGACATCCCTGTGATTATGTTGACGGCCAAAGACGATGAAGACAATCGAATTCAGGGGCTGGATGTCGGCGCCGATGATTACATTACCAAGCCTTTTTCCTCGCGCGAATTGTTGGCGCGTATTAAAGCGGTGCTGCGCCGCAGCGCCGACCCGGAAGACGGCGATGCGGTAGAAGTTTCCGGCCTGATGCTCGACCCGGTAAGCCACCGCGTGTTCGCCGAATCCAGACCGCTGGAAATGGGGCCGACGGAGTACAAGCTTCTGAAGTTTTTCATGACCCACCAGGAACGTGCTTACAGCCGAGGTCAGCTGCTGGATCAGGTTTGGGGAAGCAATGTCTATGTTGAAGAGCGAACTGTCGATGTTCACATTCGTCGGCTACGCAAGGCACTTGAAACTGACATCCGCGACTACGGCACATTGATTCAGACTGTACGTGGCACGGGTTACCGCTTTTCAGCAGCCGGACTGGAATAGCAGCCAAGTATGCCGTTACGGGGTTGGAAAACTGAACTTGCACGCTTGGGATTGCTGCTGGTCGTTGCCGCCTTTTTTGGTCTGATTCTCGATTTGCTGTCCTGGTTTATGATCGGAACGGTGCTTGCCTATGCGCTGTGGTCCATAAATCAATTGCGGCTGCTGAACCGCTGGTTGTTCAAGGGGCGGGGGCAAGAGCCTCCTGAAGCTGCCGGTTTGTGGGGGCAGGTCTTTGATACCCTGTCACAAATGCAGCGAGAGAACGAGCGCGTAACCGCGCGGCTGCGCGCCAGTATCGAGCACCTTCGCTCATCTTTTGCCTCAATGGCGGACGCCGTGGTTATGCTAACCCCCGATGGCAATATCGAGTGGAGCAATCAGGCTGCCCACACCTTACTGGGTTTGCGTCACCCGGACGACAATGGCCGCCTGTTGGTCAATTTGCTGCGCGAGCCGGAATTTATCAGATTCTTTGAATCGGGCGACTACCGGGAGCGCTTGTCCATCGCCTCGCCCGTAAACGGTCAGATCAAGCTCAGCATATCGGTATCGGTGTTCGGTCAGGCAAGCCGGCTGCTGTTTGCCCGGGACGTTACCCGCACCGTGCAACTGGAGCAGATGCGCAAGGATTTCGTGGCGAACGTGTCCCATGAGTTGCGCACCCCGCTAACCGTGATTACCGGCTATCTGGAAATGCTCGCTGACCAGCCCGGCAATACGGTACCGGTTGCGCGGGCGCTGGATCAAATGTCCGAACAATCCCGCCGTATGCAAAGCCTGATTCAGGATTTGATGACGCTGTCCAGACTTGAGGCCGTACCCAGCGCACGGCATGCCGACAGTATTGCCCTGAAGCCTCTTATGGATTCCATTCGCGATGAAATACAGCTGGCTGCGGTGGGTGAGCGGAAGCTATCAATCGAATGTGATGAGGGACTGCGCCTGCAGGGCGATTTCCCTGAAATCCAGAGTGCCTTTTCGAATCTCGCCAGCAATGCTGCGCGCTATACCGGCCCGGGTGACTCGATAACGCTGCGCTGGTACGCGGACCGCGACCACGCCTATTTCGAGGTTCAGGATACGGGAATTGGTATAGAGCCCCAGCACGTGCCCCGGTTAACGGAGCGCTTTTATCGAGTTGATCAAAGCCGCTCTACCGAAACGGGCGGTACCGGCCTGGGCCTGGCTATCGTTAAGCATATCCTGTTGCGACACCACGCCGAACTGCGCATCCGCAGTTACCCTGGGCGCGGTAGCACCTTCTGTTGTGTATTTCCCCTGTCGGCGGTGACCCGGCGCGACGCATAGGCGCGCTTGCCGCGTTGCTTTGGCCGTGGGGCGACATGATTTGCCGAAATATTTCAGTAAAGCGCTAACTGTCATCGAAATGTCACAAATGTGTATTAATGTGGGCTCAGGTGAAAGCCGTGACCGACTATCAGGAGACATCAATGAAATTTACTACATGGTTAGGCAAGGCTGCGATTGTCGCGGCGGCGATGACGGTGAACGTGGCGACAGCCAACTCCGTTGACCCGAAATTGGCTCAGTATGCGAAGTCATCGGGCGTGTCAGGCAATCTGTCCAGTGTTGGTTCAGATACCCTCGCCAACCTGATGACGCTCTGGGGGGAGGAGTTCAAGCGCCTGTACCCTAACGTCAATATTCAGATTCAGGCGGCCGGTTCGTCAACAGCGCCTCCGGCACTGACCGAGGGCACCTCGAACATCGGGCCGATGAGCCGCAAGATGAAAGACAAGGAAATTGAGGCTTTCGAAAGCCGCTTTGGCTACAAGCCAACCGCTGTGCCGGTCGCTATTGACGCCCTGGCCGTATTTGTCCACAAGGACAACCCCCTCAAGGGCATGACCATAGAGCAGGTCGACGCCATATTCTCCAGCACTCGCAAGTGTGGTGCGGACAGCAGCATTGATACCTGGGGAGGGGCCGGCATGAGCGGTGCCTGGCAATCGCGGGATGTTCAGCTGTTCGGTCGCAACTCAGTATCCGGCACCTATGGCTACTTCAAGGGGCAGGCCCTGTGTAAAGGCGACTTCAAGAATACGGTGAACGAGCAGCCGGGTTCTGCGGCGGTGGTGCAGGCCGTGGCGACCTCTATTAACGGCATTGGCTACTCGGGCATTGGCTATCAGACCTCCAGCGTGCGTGCCTTGCCCCTGAGCAAGCGAGGTGGTGACTTCATCGAAGCGACCCCGGAAAATGCCGTGTCCGGTAACTATCCGCTGGCTCGTTTTCTCTACGTTTACGTGAACAAGGCCCCAAACAAAGCCCTGTCGCCACTGGAGAGAGAGTTCATCAAGATGGTCATGTCGAAGCAGGGTCAGGAAGTGGTCGTGAAAGACGGCTATATCCCGCTGCCTTCCAAGGTTGCCGAGAAAACACTTAAAGCCTTGGGTATATAAGTGCAGTAAAAGCCCGTACCACCGGGTAAAGAAGGCGGCTGCAGGATTTATTCTGCAGCCGCTTTTATTTGTAACAATTGTGTAACAATTTAGTCATACCATAGTCGTCGAGTAATTTGAGCGTGGAGCCAGCGGTGAGCGAATCGGTTTTTTCGGGCAGTAACAGCGGCTTTGCACGCTGGCGCAAATTCAAGGACAAGGCCGCGGCCGTCGGTATTACGGCAGGCGGCTCCAGTGTCCTAGGCGCTATTTTGCTTATCTTTTTTTACCTGCTCTATGAAATCATGCCCCTGTTCCAATCTGCCGAGCTTCAGCAGCAACAGCAGCACGAGCAAATCGGGTCATCGGCCGCTACGCTGCACCTTGCAGTAGAGGAGCAGGCTGAAGTCGGGTTCCGGCTAGCGGCAGATGGCAGCTATGTCTTTTTCCGGCTTGAGTCCGGTGAGCAACTGCTGAATGGCGAGCTTCCGCTACCGGCCGGTACAACAATCAGCAGTTTTTCCATCGACTCCGAAACCAACCGTATTTTCACCGTCGGCCTTGACGATGGCCGGCTGCTGATCGCCAAGCACCACTACAAAATTAGTTACCCGAACGACAAACGCTTGATTACGCCGGTGATGGAATATCCTTACGGCACGGGTCCCATCCGCTTAAGCCGGCACGCACTGCAACGCATAGCCGTTCGGGATACCGATGAGGCACTGGTTGCGGTGGCTTATACCGCCACCAATAAACTGGAAGGTCGGCGCTGGGTTAAGGAAGAGGATTTTCTCAGCGAAGAGATAACGCTGGTGGAGGAAGAGCTCAACCTGCCGGATCTGGATATCAAGCCTGAGCGCCTGCTGCTGGGGCCTGATCAGCGCTGGTTGTATGCGCTGGCGCAGAAAGGCCAGTACCGACTAATCAATGTCGGTGACGAGGAAATCGTAGATGCGGGCGTACTCTTCGACAATGCGAGTCTGGCGGATGCCCGCTTTCTTCTGGGCGGAGTATCCCTGCTGATATCGACCAGCAAAGGGGTAACGTCGCAGTGGTTTAATGTGAACACAGAGGGTGTTACTCACCTTCATAAAATTCGTAGTTTCAGCAACGACAACGCCGCCATTATGACGGTAAGCCCGGAACATCGGCGCAAGGGCTTTGTTACCGTCAATCAGGCCGGGCAGCTCGATCTGTACCACAGCACCGCGCAACGCCATCTGGCAAGCGAAGAGTTGGGGCAGGTGGTGACCAGGATGGCAATTTCGCCACGAGCGAATGCTCTGCTGATGGAGGCCGAAGACGGCAAGCTTCTGGTGTGGTCGGTCGAGAACGAGCACCCGGAAATTTCCTGGTCGGTATTGTGGGAGAAAGTCTGGTACGAAAGTTATCCCGAGCCGGACTATACCTGGCAGTCGTCGGCTTCAAACAACGATTTTGAACCAAAGTACAGCTTCGCTCCACTGGCCTTCGGTACCTTAAAGGCCGCTTTTTACGCCATGATTATTGCCGCGCCGTTGGCGATTTGCGGCGCTATCTACACGGCCTACTTTATGGCACCAGCCATGCGCCGGAAGGTGAAGCCCCTGATAGAGCTGATGGAGGCCCTGCCTACTGTCATTCTCGGTTTTCTCGCGGGGCTCTGGTTGGCGCCCTTTGTTGAAAAACACTTGCCTGCGGTCTTCAGTATCTTTCTGTTCTTGCCTGTGAGTGTGCTGGCTTTTGCCTGGTGCTGGAATTTTCTGCCAATGAAGTGGCGCAAACATATCCCCGACGGCTGGCATCCGCTGTTGCTGGCACCGGTGATTGTTGGCACCGTTGCGCTGTGTGTCTGGCTGAGTGCTCCGGTAGAACTCTGGCTGTTCGAAGGCGATATGCGTTCCTGGCTCACGGCAGACCTCGGTATTTCCTTTGACCAGCGCAATTCACTGGTAGTGGGTATCGCAATGGGCTTCGCTGTTATTCCCACAATTTTTTCGATTGCCGAGGACGCCATTTTTTCGGTTCCCAAGCATTTGAGTTACGGATCGTTGGCGTTGGGCGCCACGCCATGGCAGACCCTGGTGGGGGTAGTCATGCCTACAGCCAGCCCCGGCATTTTCTCCGCACTGATGATCGGCATGGGACGCGCTGTAGGTGAAACCATGATTGTGTTAATGGCTACCGGTAATACGCCGGTTATGGATATGAATATATTTGAAGGCATGCGCACGCTGGCGGCCAATATCGCCGTCGAAATTGGCGAAACCGAAGTGGACAGTAGCCATTATCGCGTGCTCTTTTTAGCAGCCTTTGTCTTGTTCTTGTTTACGTTTGTCGTGAATACCGCGGCTGAAATCATTCGTCAGCGACTGCGAAACCGCTACGGCAATCTGTAGGTAGAAGGAAAGCTTATGCCCGTGAATAATCAGCAACGTCATTCCTTCCTGGAGTGGTGCCGTCGTGGCGAACCCATGATCTGGATTAACGCAGCCGCCGTCAGTATCAGCGCAATAGCGGTGGTGGGCCTGCTAGTTCTGCTGGCCGTGCGTGGTTTTGGCCATTTCTGGCCGGCAGATGTTATGCAGGCTCAGTATGCGCTCCCCGGCGACAAACCTACGCGGCTGATTGGTGAAAGCGTGCAGACCGAATCGGTGCCGGTTGAGCAGCTGCGCAGCGCCGGTTTTACACTCGACACAAACGAAACTTTTATTGACCGGCAGTTGATCAAGCAGGGCAATCGCGATGTCAATGGTCTTGACTTCACCTGGGTGCTTAGCCGCAACCTGTCGGAGGTGACGTATCCAGAAGACCTGATGGTGGTCGAGCGCCGGGAGTGGGGGAACTTCTACGGGTATTTGCGCTCGGTCAAAGAGGGTGATCTTGTTGTTGCTGACGAATCGCAGTCGCCTGCTGAATTGTGGGCTGCTTATGAGCAGCGACTTGAGCGGGCAGAATCGCTGTTTGAGCAAATAGAAAATATAGAGAAGAAGCAGATTGGCGCCATCAATTACAAGATTGAGAAGTTGCGGCTGCGTGAACGCGGTCTGGCGCTGGACGACAGTATACCTGCCGACCGGCGCGCTCGCGAAGCCGCACAGATCGCGGCAGAGCGCGCTGAACTTGATCGTGAATATAGCGCTTATCAATCCCGGTTGACCGAGCTGTATACCAATATACATCGCGACAGCATTACCGCCGAAGTCATGAGTGGGCAAATTGTCGAGCTGCGCCTGTCCAAAATTGTTCATGCTTACAAGCCCAATGCGATGAGCCTGATGGACAAGGCCGGATTTTATCTCTTCAAGTTTGCCGAGTTTCTTAGCGATGAACCTCGAGAAGCGAATACCGAAGGCGGTATTTTCCCTGCTATTTTCGGCACGGTGATCATGGTTATCATTATGTCGATTATCGTGACGCCTTTTGGTGTGGTCGCGGCAGTCTATCTGCGTGAGTATGCGAAGCAGGGGCTAATGACCCGGATAATTCGTATTGCAGTTAACAATCTGGCAGGGGTCCCTTCCATTGTTTATGGTGTATTCGGGCTCGGTTTCTTTATTTACTTTCTTGGCTCTGAAATAGACCAGGTATTCTTCCCCGAGGCTCTGCCGGCGCCAACGTTTGGTACGCCTGGCTTGTTGTGGGCCTCCCTGACGCTTGCTTTGTTAACCTTGCCGGTTGTTATTGTGGCAACAGAAGAAGGGCTGTCGCGTATCCCCAAAGCGCTGCGTGAAGGCAGCTTGGCTCTGGGCGCAACCAAGGCCGAAACCCTCTGGCGAGTTGTTCTGCCCATGGCTAGCCCGGCGATGATGACCGGTTTGATTCTCGCCGTTGCGCGCGCCGCAGGTGAAGTGGCACCGTTGATGCTGGTTGGTGTTGTCAAGTTGGCGCCAACCCTGCCGGTGAATGGCAATTTCCCCTATTTTCATCTCGACCAGAAATTTATGCATCTGGGCTTTCATATATACGATGTGGGTTTTCAAAGCCCGAATGTTGAAGCGGCGCGGCCGCTGGTTTATGCCACCGCCTTGTTGCTGGTGGTGATAATTGCTTTGCTTAACCTCAGCGCTGTCGCGTTGAGAAACAGATTGCGCGAGAAATACAAAGCGCTTGAACTTTAATTGCTGCACTGCGCCCGCACACTGGTTGGGTGCACACCAATGAACGTTATATACAGGATGGTTTAATCATGGCCGCTGATGCACCGCAAACCAGAACGCACGCGATAAAGATGGATTCATTGGGCCGTAGTGGCGGCAACAAGTCGCTGTCCAACGAAGATATTGCGCTGACGGTTGACGACCTGAGCTTGTACTACGGTGACAAGCAGGCACTTTACAATATTGAAATGAAAATTCCGCACAAGCGGGTGACGGCTTTCATTGGCCCGAGTGGCTGCGGTAAATCAACCTTGCTGCGCTGCTTCAACCGTATGAACGACTTGGTTGATGGCTGCAAAATTGAGGGGAAGATTCATCTCGACGGCAATAATATTTATGAGAAGGGGGTCGATGCCGCCGCGCTTCGGCGCAACGTGGGTATGGTGTTTCAGAAGCCCAACCCTTTCCCGAAGTCCATCTATGAGAATGTTGCCTACGGCCTGCGAATTCAGGGCATTAACAAAAAGCGCGTGCTTGATGAAGCGGTAGAGCGTTCGCTGCGTGGCGCCGCGCTCTGGGACGAAGTGAAAGACCGTTTGCAGGACAACGCCCTTGGCATGTCGGGCGGCCAGCAGCAGCGCCTGGTTATTGCGCGCACCATCGCGGTGGAGCCCGAGGTGCTGTTGCTTGACGAGCCGGCTTCGGCGCTCGATCCGATATCAACGCTGAAAATTGAAGAGTTGATCTACGAGCTCAAGTCCAAGTACACCATCGTGATTGTTACCCACAATATGCAGCAGGCAGCGCGTGTTTCTGACTATACTGCCTTTATGTATATGGGTAAGTTGGTGGAGTTTGGTGACACCGATACACTGTTCACCAATCCGACCAAAAAGCAGACAGAAGATTATATTACCGGCCGCTACGGCTAAGGCAGTTTTCGATAGCACCGGCGCAACCCCGACAACAGGACAGGATCATGAGTGACAGAGAAAGCCATTCCCACCATATTTCCCAGCAGTTTAACGCCGAGCTGGACGATGCAAAAACCCGCATGCTGGAGATGGGCGGCTTGGTGGAAAAGCAGGTGCGAGATGCCATTACCGCGTTTATGGCACTCGACAGCGGTCTTGCCGAGGAAGTCAGCAAGCGCGACAACAATGTAAATGATTTTGAAGTGGCGATTGACGAAGAGTGCACATTGATTCTGGCCCGTCGACAACCGGCTGCCAGCGACCTGCGTCTGGTACTGGCTATCAGTAAGACGTTGAATGATCTGGAGCGCATGGGTGACGAGGCGACTAAAATTGCCAAGCATGCTGTGGCGCTGGCCAATGAAGGCGGGTTAACCCGCAGTTACCTTGAAATCCGCCATATCGGAGATCACGTGGCCGCGATGGTGCGCGATTCTCTGGACGCATTTGCGCGCTTCGACAGCACGCTGGCGCTGAATGTGGCTCAGGAAGACAACTCGGTGGACATGGAATATGGCACTGCCATGCGTACACTCGTGACCTATATGATGGAAGACCCGCGCAGCATTGGCAGCGTGTTGAATGTCATGTGGTCACTGCGTTCACTGGAGCGCATAGGTGATCACGCTCGCAACATCGCGGAGCATGTGATCTACCTCGTTGAAGGCAAGGACGTTCGCCACGTCGGCCTGAAGGAAATGGAAGCCGAAGTAAAGGGCTAGCGTGAAGGCTAGGCCGCAAACCCCGCGCCTGCCGGTCCTATCGGCAGGCCTGACCACATCCACAGCAACAGCATGATTGACCAACCCACCAGAAACAGTATCGAGTAGGGCAGCATCATTGCCATCAGGGTACCAACGCCCAGGTTTTTGTCGTAGCGCTGTGCAAATGCCACCACGACACCAAAGTACGGCATCAAAGGCGTGATGATGTTGGTGCTGCTATCACCAATTCGGTAGGCCAGCTGGGTGGCTTCGGGCGCTACGCCGAGCAGATAGAGCATGGGGACAAATACAGGCGCCAGCAGGGCCCATTTGGCCGAGGCGCTGCCAATCAGCAGGTTGATAAACGCGCAGACCAGAATAAAACCCAGTAACAAGCCGGTGCTGGGCAGGGCCACGCTGGTTAGCAGGTTGGCGCCTTTGATGGCGAGAATTGCCCCCAGGCCCGACCAGGCGAAATAGTTCACAAACTGGGCAGCAAAAAACATCAGTACCAGATACGACGCCATGGTTTTCATACTGTCTTCCATACCGGCAATCCAGTCGTCAGCCTTACGATAGCGTCCGTTGTTGTAGCCGAACACCATACCGGCACCGGCGGCGTAGACGGCTATAAGCGTAACGATACCCGACAATAGTGGTGACTGGATGAGTCCGCCGGTATCGGGATTGCGCAACGCGCCCTCTGCGGGAACAGAGGCAACAAGCACGGCAGCTATAAAAATCAGGCTGTACAGGAGCACCCCGCCGAACCTCGCCTGTCCGCTGCTTTCAGCAGGAGCGGGTTTTGCCGGTTCGGGCCGGGAATGCGGGCTTAGTTTTGGTTCAACCCAGCGCTCGGTTGCCAGTGTGCCCAGCACGGTAATCAGCACTGTAGAGGCGAGCATAAAATAGTAGTTGTCGCTGCTGTTTACGCTGACCTCTGCGGCAACCAGTTGCACCGATTCAGTAGACAGGCCTGCCAGAATGGCATCGAGTGGACCAATAGCGAGATTGGCACTGTAGCCCCCGGATACACCCGCAAATGCCGCCGCAATACCTGCCAATGGATTTCTGCCTGCACTGGCAAAGGCCATACCGGCCAACGGCACCAGTACGACATAACCTGAATCAGCGCCGAGACTGGAAAGCACGCCGGCAAACACGATGCTGGCTGACAATGCCCAGCCATTAGCCGCCGCGACAACGCGAGAGAGGACCGCCGCGAGTAAGCCCGAGTGTTCCGCCACACCTATCCCCAGCATGGCCACGAGTACCGTTCCCACTGGCGCAAAACCGACAAAGTTACTTACCGTGTTGGTCAGCATCCAGCGCAGCCCTGAGCCGGAAAGTAATGATTGGCTTTGCAAGGTTTCGCCGGTTACCGGGTGCTGGGCCGCCAAACCGAGCCAGTGACTCAATGCGGACAACAGCACAATCAGCAGGCAGAGGTATACAAACAGCAGGGTAGGGTGGGGCAAACGGTTGCCGGCGCGCTCCACTGCATTAAGAAATCGTAGGGAAAAATCGTTCGATTTGGCCAAAATGACACACCAGAATTATTCGTGGGTTATCGCAATAGTGTAACATTGACCGTCGCGAGCCCAATCCCCTCGCGTCTGTCAATCAACTGTTAGTTCCCGCCAATGAATAAAGGGTTTTCGTGAAGAGTGCTGAAAAGGTAACTGCGCCCATGCGCAGTATGTTGACCCTTTATTTCGCCATGATGACGGTAGGCATGGGGCAGACGGTGGTCTTCGCAATTCTGCCGATGCTGGGTCGGGAGCTGAAGCTCGACGAGATTATCTTTACTTTACCCCTCCTCAATATCAGTTTTGCCCCAAAGGAAATGGCGATTACGTCGCTGTCGGCCATGACCGCGCTGGTGTTCGCATTGACCTCGCCTTTCTGGGGGCGATTGAGTGATCGTTTTGGCCGCAAGCCGATTATTATTTTCGGCCTGGTAGGCTACTCGGTGGGCACGCTAACCTTCAATACTGCCGCCCATTTTGGCCTTATCGGTGTGGTTGGTGGTGTGAGCCTGTATCTTATGTTGGTGGTGACGCGTCTGTTTCACGCGACCATTATGTCGGCAACACATCCGGCGGCTTCAGCCTATATTGTCGACGTCACCAATCTGAAGGAGCGCACGAAAGGGATTAGCAGGCTCGGGGTATTTAATCAGCTGGGTACGATGATCGGCCCTGCACTGGCCTGGTTTGTGTCAATCAGCTTTCTGACTCCAATGTATATGCAGGCGGCCATAACGTTTGCCGCAGCATTGCTGGTGGTGTTCTTTTTGCCGCCCACCGAATCGCACAAGCGCCGGCCCAGCGGGCCGGCGAAGAAGCTGAGTGCGTTTGATCCGCGTTACCGGACGTTTGTGTTTATCGGCTTTGCGATATTCAGCATGATGGGTATGGTTCAGCAAACACTGGGCTTTTACTATCAGGATATTTTGCAGCTCGAAAGTGTGCGCTCGGCGCAGCTCTTTTCAACCGCCATGGTTGTTTCGTCAGTCGCGGTTTTGGTGGCGCAATTTGGTATTGTGCAGCGCTACAACGGCCCGCCTATACGCCTGGTGCGCTTTGGTTTGCCATTTTGTCTGATCGGTTATCTGGTGTTGGCCAACGCGCAGAATCTGCCAATGCTACTCGGCGCGATGGCATTTTTCGGTCTGGGAATGGGCATGGCCGGGCCGGGCTATACGGTCAGTGCGACCTTGGCTGTTGACGCGCATGAGCAGGGCGCACTGGCTGGTTTGATGGGCTCGGCTGCCGGCATGGGGTTTGTTGTGGGGCCGATTCTGGGTGGTTTTCTGTATCGGCTCGACCCGACGCTGCCCTATTGGTCTGCGGCCGGAGTGATGGTGATGGTATTAGCGGCAGTCTGGAACCTGGGAAGTGACGCTCGCGAATTGGTCAAAAAATAGACAGGTTTTTGACGGCTCCAAAGTCACTCCGCTGGCGCGCTTGTACACCAGTTTATCCACAGGGTTGTGCACTGAATCTGGGGAAAACTTTGTGTCATAGTGCGCCGATGCATGACAGTATTTTGACAATATTCACGAATAATCCTTGAATCTACCGATAATAAAGGGTACTCGCGCACATTTTTGACTTTGCTTATGACGTAATTATCACATAACGGCAAATGTGTGATTTAACGGCAAATTCAGCTGGATCCACGACAATTATGTTATCCACAGTCAGTACGCACGAAAATTACCGCATTGCTCTGGACACTCAAGACTACCTGTTGGTAGATAAGCCATCCGGAAGTTCGGTGCACCGGGATGGGGCAGAGCAGTCGTTGCTGGACAGGATTCGGGCAGCGCACAATCTTGACTATCTGGCTCCGGTCCATCGGCTGGACAAGCTTACCTCCGGTCTATGGTTGCTGGCCAAGAACGCCCCGGCCGCTGCCGTGTTGAGTGAGCAGTTTGCCCGGCGCTCTGTGGACAAATACTACCTAGCCTTAGCTGACCGCAAGCCCGCCAAAAAGCAGGGCAGTGTAGAGGGTGCAATCCTTAAGGCCAGAGGCGGCAGCTACCGGCTTGCTCGAGAGGGCGAGCCCTGGTCGCGCACCCAGTTTTTCAGTTACGGTTTGAATGGGGGGCTGCGACTATTCCTGCTCAGGCCCTTAACTGGGCGCACTCACCAGCTTCGTGTGGTGATGAAAAGTCTGGGCGCTCCCATTATCGGAGACTCGCGCTATTATGGTTTGCAGGCCGCGAGCGAAAGGCCTGCGCCGGATCGCTGCTATTTGCACGCTTACGCCTTGTGCTTTACGTTCGCAGGAGAGCGACATCAGATAGTCTGTGAGCCTCAGGATGGCGATTTGTACCGGAGCGGGCAGTGCCGTAGCCGCTTGGCCGAATTGGGTGAGCCCTGGAAGCTGGCCTGGCCTCGCGCCAAAACTGAACCCCATAGCGAATAAACAATTGAACAACATCCTCAAAGCAAGATGAGAGCGCACCCGTGACGACCCCCAACGAATACCCGGCTGATGTCGACCTTGAAACCCGCCTTAACGGTCAAACCGCGAAAATTCACTGGCACGAACTGCAGCGATACTTTGCCAGTGGTGTTATTCGACAGCTTGCCGGAGGAGAAGATTTGGTTCTCGTTGGCAAAGCTATTATCGACAACGACAGCGCGCGGGTTCAGGAATTGCTCGATAACGAGCGGCTAACGGTTCCCGACGCCGATTGCGCGCAGCGTTGGTACGATGCGAATACAGAATTGTGGGCGCTGGTTATCGCGCCCTGGGTGCTGGTGCAGGAGACAGATTGAGGTCATGCCGAATACCGCTCGAACGGACGCCGTGGGCATAGCGAGTCAGGCCTTGACCGATTATTTTTCGGCGTTTGCCGGTGGCATGGACGTTCCGCCGGCGCGGCGCTACTTCATAGAAGGCTATCTGCAAGCCCTGCTGGATGCGGGCCAAATGAGCTTCGTCGATGCGCAAACCCTTGTCGTTGAGGCCTGCTCCGCCATTCTCGGTGATGAAGCCGCTGCTCAGTACAAACGTCAGCAAGACAGAATAATGTTGCACAGTCACACTCCACGCGCGCCGGTTTACCCCGGTGGCTGAGGTACTAGCGGATTTTATCGACCGTTTGTTGGGCGATGCCACCGAGCGCGGCCATCGCCAAGCTCTGCTGGTGGTGGGGGCAGATTGCTGGACGCGAGATGCGCTTGAGCAGCTTGTCGATCTCGTTGAGCCAGACGCGCCTTTACTGATATCTACCCGAAATATCACGGCCCTTGTTCCAGCCGAGCGCAGGCAGCTGCTCGGTGGCGAGTGTGATGCGCTCATTCTAGACCTGTGGTCTCGCCCCGATGTGAATAGCATGGCCGCCGCGAGTGGCTGCCTGCGTCGCGGCGGGCTGCTGATTATGCTGGCGCCGCCGCCGGCACAGTGGTCAGACTATTTTTGTGGAGCCGACGGGAACCCTGAATACTTCTGGCAACATTTTTTGCGCAGTATTGAACAATCCCCTGCGCTTGCCTGGATGTCTGAGCGCGATGGTATGCAGTCGCCGCGGGCGCAGCGCCCGGCCGAGATGGCCGATGCTACCTTGCCCACGGCTGACCAGTTACAGGCCATGGCGCGGGTGCGTCGCGTTTTGCATGGGCACAGGCGGCGACCGCTGGTGCTGAAGGCAGACAGGGGGCGCGGTAAATCTGCATTACTCGGCTTGTGTAGTGCCGAGTTTTTACAGGAAAACCGGGGTGACATCGTGCTGACTGCACCTCGTCGGGAGGCGGTTGCCGCCGTCTTCAAGCACGCCCGCGAGGCCTTGGGGCTGGGTGCCGATGAGGAGCTTCGTTACGGCGAAAGCCGTCTGCATTTTCTGGCCCCTGATCACTTGCTGAGAGACAAACCATCTGCGCGCATTGTGCTGGTAGATGAGGCCGCCGCTATTCCCCCGGCCTTGTTGGAGCGTATGCTGCGGGTCTATTCGCGCCTGGTATTTGCAACCACAGTTCACGGCTATGAGGGTTCAGGGCGTGGGTTTGATATTCGTTTTAGCGCCGTACTGGATGAACTCACCCCGCAATGGCAGCGATGCGAATTGCAGGAGCCAGTGCGCTGGAATGAGGGAGACCCTGTTGAGCAACTGATCAATCGCGCCTTTATGCTTGATGCGGATGTCGCAGAGGGTTCTCCGGCAACGCGGAACTGTGACGTTGTGGTGCTGGACAAACTAACGCTCTTTCAAAACGAAGCCTTGTTGCGCGAGGTATTCGGTCTTTTGGTCGTCGCGCACTACCAAACCACTCCCGCTGATTTGCAGCAGTTGCTGGATTCGCCGGCAAGCGCTGTTTATGTTCTGCGCGATGACGGTGAGCAGCTACTCGCCGCAGCGCTGGTACTGGAGGAGGGCGGTATAAGTGACGATTGGCTGGATGCAGTTCAGCAGGGCGAGAGGCGCCTTCACGGGCACCTGTTGCCGCAATCGCTTGTGTACCACCTGGGCCTTGATGCCGGGCTGACATTGCGCTGTGCGCGCATCAGCCGCATTGCTGTACACGCCTCGCACCGACGTCGGGGCTACGGGCGAAGGTTGCTTGAGGCGATAGAGCGCATTGCACTGGAAGATGGCCTGGACTATGTCGGCTCCAGTTTTTCGGCCGACAAAGACGTGCTGCCATTCTGGCTGGGGGCCGACTATTTGCCGTTGCGTCTGGGCGTGCGCCGCGACCCCTGCAGTGGTGGTCATGCCTTACTGGTCGCCAAGCCCTTGTCGGCAGAGGCCGCCGGGATGCTGGACAGCGCTTACACACGGTTCAGTGAACTGTTCCCGCTGCAGTTGCGTGAAACCTTCCAGCAACTGGAGTGGCAACTGGCCCTGCTGTTGCTGAACAGCCTCGATGATATGACGCTACCTCAACGCTACGCCGCTGAATTAAGGCGTTACGTTAGCGGGGAGATCGGCTATGAACATGCGTACCCGGCACTCTGCCAAACCTTGCTGGGGTGGCGAAAAGGAAAGCTGAAAGCGCGTACTGACATTGCGATTGTCATCGCGAAAGTGCTGCAGGGGCGCACATGGTCGGCGCTTGCAGAAGAATTTGATTTGCGCGGTCGCGCGCAGGTAGAACATCATTTACGGCAAGGGTTACGCTTGCTGTTGTCAATTCAGGAAGAAGGAGAAGCGTAGAGTGGCCAGTATTTTCAGTAAAATCATTGAGGGTGAGTTACCGGGGCATTTTATCTGGCGTGACGACAGGGCTGTGGCCATTATGACCATCGCTCCTATTTGTCCAGGGCATGTGCTGGTGATACCAACCGCCGAGATAGATCACTGGGACGACATGCCGCCAGAGCTGGCAGCGCACTGTGTGGATGTTGCGCGCAGCATTACGAAAGCCATCAAGTCGGTTTACGACTGTAATCGCGTGTCCTTGCAGATTGTCGGTCTGGAAGTGCCGCATACTCACTTGCATCTGGTACCCATCAACTCGATGGAAGATGCGAGCTTTAGCAGAGCACGGCAGGCCGCGCCGGAAGAACTGGCGGGCGAGGCAGCGAAGTTGCGTGCGGCCCTGAAAGCCGCGGGGAACACTGCGGTCGCCGAGTAGAGCAGCTGCCGGCGCCGATGGTCATGCAGGCATTCTATCGACGCTAAGAGCGCTACGCAGTATTTTGGCCTTAAGCCAGCTTCCACCATCGGGGTCTTTGAGAATATCGCCCACGCCGCCGGGTGTTTCGATCAATACGTCTTGCTGTTGATCAAGGATGCGGCTCCAATCCGGTAGCTCCATCGCGCCAAGGCTTTTTAACAGAGACTCGGCGTCGAACTCAAAGTGCTGCCAGGCGCTGGTTTTGGCACCCATACGCGGGCTGAGGGTTTTGTCGAGCGCGAGGACGCAGCGCAATTTCTCGATAAAGTCGTCACTGTGCCCCTCGGCTCTCAGCCAGGCGAGAATTTCCCGCTCTAGCAGAGCATAGGTTTTTTGGGGTGTTTTCAGCATGGCCAGATAAATGGCCGAGCGTCGTTCGTAAATTTCTATGCGATTGCTGTCGTTGAGATCATTTAGCTCATCAGCGTACTCTTTGAGTACCGCGCGCGATAAGGCGCGCAGCAGTGACGAAATGCCCTGGATGCCGGAGAGGGCAAGAAGGCGTGTTGTTAATGGCAGTAAATGACCATGAACAAACAGAATATGCGAGCTGATTAGGAAGTAGCCCTCAAAGCCTTCGTCGCGATCAAAAGTATGGCAGCCAACCACATATTCGCCCTTCGCCTTCCCGTAACCGGCAACGGGAATAGTGTCTATTTTGTATTCCTCGCGCCGGCGATAAAACTCGGTGCCCGGCAGCAAGGTGTAGCCAAAAATATTGATATTGGGAAAGGTGGCGAGCAGGGTATCGAGGTTGTTTTCAAAGTCGCGCAAGTTATCGCCGGGCAGGCCCCAGATCAGTTCGGCGGCAATGGGTACCCCCTCAGCAGCCATTTCCTTGGCAATGGGTTCGTATTTGTTGGAGCTCATATTGGTGCGGTTGCTGAGTTCCAGTGCCAGTGGCGTCAGTGTTTGCAGGGCAAGCTGATAGTGGGGGAGCAGACCATGCTGGTTCAGCAGTAATACGATTTCCTGAACACGCGGGCTGTGCTTTTTCGACCAGGAGGTGGCAAAGGTACTGGGGTAGCCGGTTTCGGCTTTCAGGTCGCAAATCAATTGTGCTTTTGCCAGGTCGTCTTTCAAGGCGCCGAAGTTGGAGTCGGCCAGCCAGATGTCCTTGATGCCGGAGTCGACTATATGGCGCCAGTCGCGCTCTATGCGCGCCATCGAAAACTGGTACATCTTGGTGCCTATAGCCCCCGTTCCCCACTCGCAAAAGGCACATTTAAAAGGGCAGCCCCGGCTGGTTTCGTAAGAAATGGAATCGTACAGAGCCTTGCCATTCTTGTCGGTTAGCGGCACAACATTCAATGCCGAGGGCAGTGCATCAAGGTCAAGCCGGCGTGCGCGCTCGGGGGTTTTAACGATGTCGCCCTTGTCCAGAAAAGCCAGGCCGTTGATATTTGCCCAATTATCGCGGGCTGGGTTATCCAGAACCTGCTGAAAAGTTTCTTCGCCCTCACCCATAACTATGAGGTCAATCGGGTCGTCATGCAGGTAATCTTCAGCCTGCTGGACGTGAGGTCCACCGGCGATGACCAATAACTCCGGGCAACTGTTCTTCATCTCGCGGATCAGAGTCAAAAATTCGGCGGCATTCCAGGTGTAGAAACTGAAGCCGATAACAGGGGTGATCCCCTGGGAGACGGCTTCTCGGGCCAGGGGAAGCGCTTCGCTGCGCCAGCGGGCAGGCCATTCGAGCGCAGCGTCGCCGTCGCGGAAATGAATGAGTTCGATGTTGGCCGACTCCGGTCGGGCGCTGTATTCGAGAAAGTAGGCTTTTAAACCGCCGGTAGTGGTAGGCGCGGCGTAAAATTGATCCGAATCCATGCTGAAAAGCCACACGGGACGGCTGTTAGTCTTCTGGGTCATGACGGGGAGTAACCGGCAGTTAATCGAATTTATGCAAGCCTATCAGGCTTTGACAGGGTGGGCATTAGCAATTTTCGGCCGCCCTTTGACCGAATCGGACACTGCGGCGATAGCGAAATAGCCGTAGAAAGAACCATTACTTTATAACTCTCATAAAAGGAGTATCAACATGGCAGAAGTGCTGCTGCAACGCGACTACGAATTTTCCGCCGAAACAGTGTGGGCCCTGTTATCTGATTTTGGTGACATTAGTTGGGCGCCGGGTATGGATAAAGTGGAAGTTATTGGCGACGGTCCCGGCATGATTCGGCGCATATTCATGCCCGGTATGGACCCGATCGACGAGGTATTGCAAGACATGGATCACGCCTCGATGAGTTTTACCTACACCATCCCCAGTGGCATCCCGATGCCGGTGACCGACTACACGGCAGGTCCGACAGTGGTGCCCACTGGTGCCGATAGCTGCCGAGTGGATTGGCGGGGATCCGCCACGCCGGTGGGGGTGAGCGATGATGAAGCGGCGGAAATCATCAAAGGTTTTTACACCATGTTGCTGCAGTGGGTGGACGAGCACCTTAAGGCGCAGTAAAGCCGGAAACGCTGCGCTTATTCCGGCCTACGTGAGGGCTCCGGTTGGCCCGAAGCAGTAAAGCCGGAAACGCTGCGCTTATTCCGGCTTACGCGAGGGCTCCCGGTAGGCCCGCATAAGCAGTAAAGCCGGAAACGCTGCGCTTATTCCGGCCTACGCGAGGGCTCCGGTAGGCCCGCATAAGCAGCAAAGCCGGAAACGCTGCGCTTATTCCGGCCTACGCGAGGGCTTCGTAGGCCCGCATAAGCATCGCGTTGCGGGCGGGATAATTGTGGTTGGGCATCAGTAACTGCAGGGTAGTGCTTAGTAAAGCAATGCGCTTTCGCAGTAGCCCGACCTAAGCCCGATGTCTATTCAGGTACGCCGGCTCCAGGGTATAACCCAGCGCAGCACGGCGCACCAGGTCCAGACATATCGCGCTCACCCACGTGCGGAAAAAACTGCGTCCGTAGGGCAGGTGCAAGGCGTAGCTGTGGGTGTCGCCCGGCAAGGTCAGCGCTATCCAGACAGTGCCGACCGGTTTGCTGTCTGTACCGCCGTCCGGGCCGGCAATGCCTGTTACTGAAATCGCGATATCGGCGCCACTGTGTTGACGGGCAGATTCGGCCATGGCCTCCGCCACTTCGCGGCTCACAGCGCCAACGCTGCTCAACAGCTCGTTGTCGATTCCCAGCAAGGCGGTTTTCATTGCATTGGAATAGGTTACCCAGCCTGCTTCAAATACTTGCGATGCGCCGGGGATGTCAGTGATCTGGCTGGCAATCATGCCGCCGGTACAAGACTCGGCGCTGGCGAGGCGGAGCTGCTCGCCGTATAGCGCGTCGACGGTCGCCTGTGCGAGCGACGAAGGGGCGTTGCCGACGTAGGTGTCCTGGAAAATATCGTCAATCAAGCGTTGCTGCCACTCGTCGAGAAGGGCCGTGTCGTCGCCGCTGGCGGTAAGCTTAACCTCAAGTGCCGGCATGGAAGCGCGAAATCCGAGGTCGATAGCAACCGGCCAGTCGGGATACTGCGCGCTTATCAACTCCTGCAAAGTGGATTCGCCACGACCAAAAACGAGAAGGCGCCGGGTCTCGATGCTGTCGGAGCTGAAATCGCTTTGTAGTTTGGGCAAAACTTCATGGCGAAACATGGCTCTGAGTTCAGAGGGTACGCCGGGCGTTGCGAAGATCTGGCAGTTATTTATCACCATATGGATACCCACAGCGCTGCCGGATTCGTTGGCAAGTATGCCGCAACCTTCGGGTAGTACTGCCTGCTTCAGGTTTGCCTGATTAAGTACAAAGTTGCGCCGCTCACACCAGTGGTTGAGGTGGGCTATTGCGCCGGGATGTTCGGCTAATCGCGTTCCGGCGGCTAGTGCGAGGGCTTGTGCCGTGAGATCGTCGACCGTGGGCCCGAGACCGCCGTTGATAATGAGTACGTCGGCGCTTTCACTCTGTGTCTTTATCTCTGATACGAGCAGCTCAATGTCGTCGCCCACCGTTACTTTGCGCTCTATGCGCCAGCCGTGCTGGCCGAGGAAGTCTGCCATCATCGATGAGTTGGAATCGACGATATCGCCCGCCATCAGTTCGTTGCCGGTTAACAATAGTTGTATTTTCATCGAATTCCGTCTGGGCGCTGAGGGATGTAATTCCGGCACTCTTTTTGTGGGAAAGTGACGGTTGCAAGAAAAGTGATTGTGAAAATAGTAGTGCGCTTGTACGCTAAATACAATTGCCGAAGCGAGGGCGAGAGACGTTTATGAATCGATGGTTAAGTGTTTTGATGTGCCTGGTAATGGCTGCCGTCGTGAGCTTGCAAATTTACCAGCTGCGCAGCAACCAGACCTTTCAGCGGGATATGGCTCAGGAACTGGCGACGCTGCGAACGGAGCTGGAAGCGGCCCGCGAAGACAACGCACGGCTTGAAAGCGAATTGGCGGAATTGCGCAGCAACGACGTGGGCGCCATGGTTGAAGGCGCTAGTGAAGCTTTGGTAGCGGGCTGGAACAGTATGCTCGATGCGCTGGAAATGGAATTGCGCAAGGCGGAGAAATCCTTACGTGAACGATCGGCCAAGCCGGATTCCGGTGCTGACTAGAGATAAAACTGACAGGAGAACGTGAGTGGGCGAAATCAAGCGCAAGGTGCAAACCGTCGAGGTGAATTATATCTGCGATAAATGCTCCCACGGCATGGTGGAAAAATCCGGCGACATGAACCCGAAAACCGGAGAAACCCCGCATAAATGCATGATTTGCGGCCACGAACAGATGTTTAAATGGGTTGCTTACCCGCGTATTGATTACATCGGCGAGGACGAAAGCCTCTAGCGAGCACCATTTGACAGGAAAAGGCTGGCGATCTGTGCGATCTCCAGCCTTTTTTATTGCCCCTCGGTTGCCGAAGGACGCCGGATTCAAGAGCTGGGCAGCAAGTCCAGGCGCATACCGGCACTCCAGCCACCGTCGACAATAAACTCGGCGCCGGTGGAATAGCTGCTGTCGTCTGAAGCGAGATACAGAGACATTTTGGCGATTTCTATCGGCAGGCCTACGCGCGGCAGTGGGTGTTGGGTGTAAAAGGCATTGTCTTCGTCACCGGGCTCGGTTTTGTCGCCTGCGCTATGCATGGCAGTGAAAACGCCGCCGGGGTGAACGGTGTTTACCCGGATATTGTGAGGACCAAATTCAATTGCCGCCGACTTGCTCAGGCCGCGTAGTGCCCACTTGCTTGATGAATACGCGCTTAGTCCATTTTTGGACTGCAGCCCATCAATTGAGGAAATGTTGATGATAGAGCCGCCGCCAGCCGCTTTCATGGCAGCAAAGGATTCGCGCATGCCGATATAAGGGCCGAGCTGGTTTACGCGAATAATCCGCATGTAGTCGTCGGGTGTCGCTTCGGTGATGGCGGCGGCATACAGGATGGCGGCGTTGTTGACCAATATTTGATAGCTGCCCAATGAAGTGGCCAGGTTCACCGCGCTTTGCCAGTCATTTTCCTGACTGACGTCGACGTGGATATAGCGTGCGTTTTCACCTATGGAGGCGGCAACGGCTTCGCCTTCCTTGTCGAGCACGTCGGCAATAACAACTTTTGCGCCTTCGTCAGCAAAGAGCCGGGCTGTGGTTTCACCCATGCCGCGTGCGCCGCCAGTGACTATGGCTACCTTTCCACTTAGTCGTCCCATCAAGTTTTCTCCTGTAAAATTGGCGCCTGTAAAGTACGCACCAGTATTCTCGCCAGTAAAAGTGCAGCCATTTAATCGCTGTGATGAAATGGGATCAACCACCGGCACAAACTTTTAGCCGGCAGTTCAAAAAGGGGCGGTAACCCATGAGCAAAATAGAAGACCTGCTGGAACGCGACTCGATCAGGCAAGTGCTGACGGCCTACGCCAATGCATTGGACTCCTTCCAGCCAGAGCGCTTGCTGACGGAGGTGTTCAGCGAAAACGCCGAGCTTGATTACAGCGCAGCCGGAGGCATAGAGGGAAATCCGGTTGAATTGGTGAACTGGTTGGGTGAGGCAATGTCCAAGTTTGATACGTGGCAGCACCTTCTTGGTAATTTTGTGATCGAGGTCGATGGCGCTACAGCAAAGAGCCGCACAGAATGTTTTAATCCGCTGCACAGCAGCACTGCAACCGTATTGGTGGGTTGCTGCTATCACGATGAACTTAGCAAAGCAGGCGAAATATGGCGTATTAACCGGCGCCGCTTGTCTGTGTCCTGGATGAAAGAATGGTCTTGAATAGAAGTTTGATTGTCGTTGTGTTGTCAGTCGTTTTCCTTGCCGGTTGTGTAAAGCAGTCACCTCCGGCCGACCCCGCTACCGTGGCGGATGACCCTACAGATGTCACATCGATAGACAGTGCTGCCGCTCCGTCAGTGGGGGGCGCTGCAGCGCCGGCTGGCGCGCAGACTTCGCCGTCAGGCGGTTCAGTGCAGCAAGCCAGTTACTCGGCCGCAGGTGAGCCGGCGGGCCGCTCTGCGGGCAGCGAGCCGGCGTGGCTGGAATCCGGTGATGAGCTGGAGGCGAAAACCGCCAGTGGCGAAATACTCAGGCTGAATCTTGCCTTGCCGGAAGAGGGAAAGGAGAAGGTGGACCACCTGTTTGCCGACAGCGACAAAGGGCCAAACTATTTTAAGTCCACAAAGGAAAAGAAAGAATCTGTAAAGCTAAAGGGCAAGCTCTATATGATAGACGAGCCTACGGCGGAAAAGCGGATTGAGAACGTGGACGGCGGTGAAGTGGGGATTGTTGTTCCGCTGAAATAGTCTTGTAGCGAACCTCCCGCCGCCAAGCCCTCACCATGGTGAGGGCTTGGCGGCGGGAGTTAATCAGCTCAGCGCTTGTCTACAGCAACAAAGTCGCGTTGAGCCGGGCCTTTGTAGAGCTGACGCGGACGACCAATTCGTGAATTGTCCTCGTGCATTTCGTTCCAGTGTGCAATCCAGCCGGGTGTGCGGCCCAGGGCGAAGATTACGGTGAACATGGATGTCGGAATGCCCAGCGCTTTGAGGATAATGCCTGAGTAGAAGTCGACGTTCGGGTAGAGTTTTTTCTCGATGAAGTAGCTGTCTTCCAGTGCGATTTGCTCCAGGCGAGTCGCGATTTTCAGCAGGGGATCTTCAATACCAAGCTCGCCCAGTACTTCGTCGGCAACCTTCTTCATAACTTTGGCGCGGGGGTCAAAGTTTTTGTAGACGCGATGGCCGAAACCCATCAGCCGGAAGGGGTCATTTTTGTCCTTGGCGCGGGCAACGCACTCATCTACGCGTGACTCGTCGCCGATTTCGTTCAGCATTTCCAGTACCGCTTCATTGGCGCCGCCATGTGACGGTCCCCAGAGCGCTGCAATGCCGGCAGAAATACAGGCAAAGGGATTGGCGCCGGTGGAGCCTGCCAGACGCACAGTTGACGTTGAAGCGTTTTGTTCGTGGTCGGCGTGGAGCAGGAAGATGGTATCCATGGCCTTTGCCAGAATCGGGTTGACCTTGTACTCCTCGCAGGGGTTGCCGAACATCATGTACAGGAAGTTCTCCGCGTAGTTAAGGTCGTTGCGCGGGTACATAAAGGGCTGGCCAATGGTGTACTTGTACGTCATGGCCGCCAGTGTTGGCATTTTCGCCATCAGGCGAATGGCTGATATTTCGCGGTGGTGCTCGTCGCTGATGTCCAGTGAATCGTGGTAGAAGGCAGATAGTGCACCCACCACGCCACACATAATGGCCATAGGGTGAGCGTCGCGACGAAAGCCCTTGAAGAAGGTGCTCATCTGGTCGTTCACCATGGTGTGCATACCCACATTTTTGGTGAAAGCTTCTTTTTCAGTTTTGCTGGGGAGTTCGCCGTACAGAAGGAGGTAGCAGGTTTCCAGAAAATCAGAGCTTTCGGCCAGCTGCTCGATAGGGTAGCCACGATGCAGCAAAACGCCTTTGCCGCCATCGATATAAGTTATCTTGGACTCGCAGGCTGCTGTGGATACAAAGCCTGGGTCATAGGTGAAATATCCTTCGCCCGTCAATGCACTTACTTCAATCACGTCTGGGCCGATAGTACCTGAATACACGTTCAGGTCGATGGTTTTGCCATCAATCGTCAGACTGGCTTTCTTGTCACTCATTACGACGAGCTCCTGTTACTGTCTTTTGAACGTAGCGTCCTGTTCCTGGCATTTCGATTTGCGCTGAAAGGCAACTTGTATATGGAATCGGACTCTAGCCGGAGCGACAAATATAGAGCCTCGAAATGTTTTGTCAACGTTGCAAACTTTCGCGTTTTATCGTTACAGGTCGCGAAAATCGGTTAAATATTAGGCATTTTCGCCGCATAGTTGGCGTATTGCATTGAAATGAGGCAAACGCCGGAACAGTGCGTCGATTTGCGGCAATATTTTGGTGCGGAAAAGTCGCTAAGCGCTTGAAAAAACTTTTTTTTGCACCGCTTTGAAGCGGCCTAAAGCGGTTTGTAATTGCTCTTTGATGGCCCTATAATGCGCGGCGTTTCCAGTATGCACAGTATTCACACTATATATAGTGCTAGTGCGGCCCGTTTAACGGGTTATGCCGGAATACAGTTATGCTCCACATCCTTTGAATCGCCTGCGCTAGTCAGGCCAGAAAAAGTGTGAATTAACCGTGAACGATAAACGACCCGTAAACCTGGATATCGGTACGATGGCCCTGCCCATCACCGCTATTGCCTCCATTTTGCATCGTGCAAGTGGGGCTTTCATTTTCTTCGCCGTTGCCATTCTGTTTGCCTTGCTGGGGCAAAGTCTCAGTGGGCCGGAAGGCTTTGCCGCTGCGCAAGAGTGCCTCAATTCCTTTATAGGGAAACTGCTGGTGTGGGGAACGCTGTCCGGCGTTATCTACCACTCGGTAGCAGGCGTCAAGCACCTGATTATGGACGCCGGCATCGGCGAGACCATGGAAGGCGGCATACGTGGTGCGCAACTGGTGTTTGTTGTGTCCGGGCTGCTGATTGTTATTGCGGGGTTGTGGATATGGTAAGGGCGGTTACAAGTTTCGGACGCAGCGGCCTGTCCGACTGGCTGGTGCAACGGGTCAGCGGCGTCATTTTGCTGGTTTTCGCAATCACGATGGTGGTCAAACTGGCCTGTGGTGGTGAGCTGAGCTATGAGAGCTGGAAAGCATTTTTTGACGGCATTTGCATGCAGGTGCTGACAACCGCGGCGCTACTCTCGCTGGTAGCTCATGGCTGGATCGGCATGTGGGCAATATCCACAGACTATTTCACCGAGCGCCTCATGGGTGCCAAGGGTAATGTGATCCGCCTGGCCTTTCAGGCCGTGTGTGCGGCGGTGTTGTTCACCTACCTCATCTGGGGTTTGCGGATTCTGTGGAGCTGATCAATGACTAATATTCGAACCATTTCTTTCGACGGCGTTATCGTCGGTGGTGGCGGCGCCGGTATGCGCGCAGCACTGCAGCTGGCCCAGTCTGGTTACAAGACGGCCGTGATTTCAAAAGTATTTCCGACCCGCTCACACACTGTATCTGCCCAGGGTGGTATTACCTGTGCGATTGCCAGTGCCGATCCTCAGGATCAGTGGCAGTGGCACATGTACGACACTGTCAAGGGCTCCGACTATATCGG
>DIBR01000059.1:480-683 GCA_002415025.1 Spongiibacteraceae bacterium UBA5047 | reverse complement strand
GACGCGATTGAGTACATGTGTTCGGTCGGGCCGGAAGCGGTATTCGAACTGGACCACATGGGCTTGCCGTTTTCGCGCACAGAAGAAGGCCGTATCTATCAGCGTCCCTTCGGTGGTCAATCCAAGAATTTTGGTGAGGGTGGTCAGGCCGCTCGCACCTGTGCTGCCGCTGACCGTACCGGTCATGCGCTGCTGCACACCCT
>DIBR01000059.1:0-191 GCA_002415025.1 Spongiibacteraceae bacterium UBA5047 | reverse complement strand
GAGTGGTACGCCACCGATCTGGTGAAAAACCAGGATGGTGCGGTGGTCGGTGTTATCGCCATCTGTATCGAAACCGGTGAAGTGGTTTACGTTAAATCCAAGGCAACGGTATTTGCCACTGGCGGTGCTGGCCGTATCTACGCCTCAACCACCAACGCTCATATCAATACCGGCGACGGTATCGGCATGGC